>CAMMTN010000001.1 GCA_946499885.1 uncultured Clostridium sp.
AAAACGCTTATTAAAGTCCAGAGCCAACAACCACGCAGGCACGACTAGCCCAAGGTCTAGCATAGTGGGCATCGCCGTTGTAGCTGCCGCAGCCATAATACGAGAAAAAACTACCTGAATAACTGCGAAGAAGTCCACTGCCGTTATCGTAGTCCAACCACGTAGAAGCACTGTTTCAGCATAATCCCTAATTTAAAATTGACGCCTACAACAAGAACCAAGAAGCAAAACGCTTATTAAAGTCCAGAGCCAACAACCACGCAGGCACGACTAGCCCAAGGCCTAGTATAGTGGGCATCGTAGCCGAGGTTGCTGCCGAGGCCATAATACGAGAATAAACTACCTGAATAACTGCGAAGAAGTCCACTGTAGTTATCGTTGGCCAACCAAAAAGCACTGCTACCATGCCAACCATTAGTTTCGTTTATTGCATCACCAACTTTTGCAGTGTACGTTGTTGTATAAGCATTTTTATATCTTCCTACAGCTTGCCTATAAGTTGTGGTACTAGATATAGTTCCTGCTGCTACCCATTCTTTATTTAAGTTAATTACTACACCTGTTTTGTTTCCTGTTGTTGTTTCACCTGTATTTACTTTGTCTGGCTTTCCATAACTAGATGCTGAAAGAATTGCCATTGCACCAAATTCTGTATTTTTTTCCATGTGAATATCTAGGTTTGTGTTTTCACTTTTTAGTCCTGTTTCATTTATTGTGTCTGTTAACCCTAATGTTCCTCCTGCTGATTGCATTTGTCTAATTTGGAGCATCCATTGGTCTATTGTTTTTGTTGCAGGGGTACCTCCATTTGCTTGAAGTGCTGCATTTGATACGTTTGGCATTATAATCATAGTTGCCAAAATGATTAAAAAAATTGTTAAAAATGTTTTTGTTTTGTTTTTCATGTGTTTTACCTTCCTTTCAAAAATTAATAATATCTTTATTTCTTATGCTAAAAGTATATCATTTGATAACTCATTTTTCAACTGTTTTGTTATACCTTTATTATTACATTTTTGTTACAAAAATATTACAGAAATGTTACAAAAAGTTAATTTGTTGATTTAAAAAAACAGAACGCAATATATAAACAATATTTTTTAGATATTACGTTCTGTTTTTTATAAATACAGTTCTCTACATTCTACTAAACAATGGCTCAATGTTTTCTAGTTTTAAACCAATTTGTGGCTTAATTAAGTTCCAAGTTTTGTTTTCTATATTCAAATATTTACGTATTTTTTTACATGCATTTGGCATGAATGGTTCAAATATATTAGAAAGATTTGCAATAATTACCGCACATGTATAAATAGTATTGTTAAATTCTTCTATATTTTCTTTCTTTTGAACCCAAGGTTTTTGCTCATCATAATATTTATTTGCTATTTCTACTAGTTCCATAGCTTTACTTGATGCTTCTTTAAATTCTAATTTTTCTATATTTTCGCCAACTATCTTATACGTTTCTTCTATTTTCTTTTTTATATCTTCATCTAGTTTTCCATTTGGCACTTCATCTAATTCTTTAAATTTTAGAGTTCTATTTACTAAATTTCCAAATTTGTTTAGAAGTTCACCATTATTTGTAGCAATTAGTGCTTCTTCTGTAAAGTTAGAATCCTTCTTTTCTGGTCCGTTATTTATTAAGTGAAAACGTAAACTATCTACTCCATATTTTTCTACTAATTCTATTGCAGGAATACCATTTCCTTTACTTTTTGATATTTTTTCATCATTTATATTTAAATATTCAGATGAAACTATTGTATTTACTAAATGATAATTTTCTTTCATTGCTATAAGAAGTGCGTTAAATATTATGCTATGGAATACTATATTATCTTTTCCATGCACCATGTATATGACAGGCTTATACTCTTCTTTCCAAAATTCTTCCCAATTTGTACCTATTTCTTCACATTTTTTCATAGTTGCAGTAATATATCCTAAAACTGCTTCTATCCATACATACATTTTTTTATTTTCATAGTTCTCAACTGGAATATCTACTCCCCAGTCTAAATCTCTTGTTACTGCTCTATCTACTAAACCTTGTTTTAAGTATTTTGCTGTTTCATTTTTTGCATTTAATCTCCATAAAGAATTGTTTTCCTGTAAATATTTTTCAATATCATTTTGAAATTTTGACAAAGCTAGATATAAATTTTTATTATCCTTAAGAACTGTTTTTGAACCACAATCTAGGCATGTTCCATCATTCATATCTTCTATTGTTGGAACATACTGGCAATTGTCACACTGTTCTGCTTTGGTCTCTTGTCCACATTTTGGACAAGTTATTTGTATTTCTCTATCTGATAAGAATTTACCACATTTTTCACAGAAAGCTTGTGGTTCTATTTTTTCGTATATATATCCGTTATCATACATTTTTCTAAACATTTTCATAACTTCTTGTTTATGAAATTCTGTATCTGTATTTGTATATAAATCATAAGAAAAATCAAACTTTTCTAAAGTTTCCTTATCTCTATTGTGGTAATACTGAGCAATTTCTTTTGGGCTCTTATTTTCTTTTTTTGCTCTTTGGGTGATTGGTGTTCCATGGCAATCTGTACCAGAAACAAACATTACATTATTTCCAAGTAGTCTAAAATACCTTGCAAGCACATCTCCTGAAATAAGTCCTGCAATATGTCCTAAATGTAAATCACTATTAGCATAAGGCCATGCTCCTCCTATTAATATATTTTTTGGCATAATATATTCCTCCCTTTAATATATTGTTTGCTTTTATACTTTGTCATAAAATATAATTATTTTTCAACCTTAAACTTTTCCCCAAAACCAATTTAAACTATCATCTATACTTTTTTTCTTTTTTAACTTAGCTTCAATATCATCTATCCATAAATAAGCAACAAATGAAATCAAAACAAATATCAAGTCAAAAATAACAGTATAAATTAAGCTTGATAATACTTCATGAGTTAAGTCACTTCCTGTAATATACATTATAGTATGAATAACTAATAATGCTACAAATGCAAATAACATAACTGCTACTATGGCACTTTTTTTAGTTTCCTTTGCAAGTAATACAACTAAAACATATAATATAACTGCTATTAACAATGTTAATGGATCTGTAAAATTTATCATTGGCATATTTATCCCCCTTATCTAATTTAATTTTTCTTCAATTAATTTTGCAAGGTTTTCTGCTTTTGTTTTAATATAGTCTTTATCTGTACCTTCTATCATTACTCTTACTAGTGGTTCTGTTCCTGATGGTCTAATTAAAACTCTACCATTTCCTGAAAATTCTTTTTCTAATTTTTCTATTTCAAGTTTTATTTCTTCATCATTTTCATAGTCATATTTTTTATCACTTGATACTTTTGCATTAATTAAAACTTGAGGATATATTCGTATTATATCACAAATTTTTGAAGCTGCAACTTTTTTTTCTAAAATTATTTTAGTAAGCATTAAAGATGTTAAAATTCCATCTCCAGTTGGGTTGTAATCAAGCATTATAATATGTCCTGATTGCTCTCCTCCTAGGTTATATCCTTCTTTTAGCATTTTTTCAAGTACATATCTATCTCCTACTTTTGTTGCTTCAAAATTTATATTATTTTCTTCTGCATATTTTTTAAGTCCTAAATTACTCATTACTGTTGCAACTAAAGTATCTTTTTTTAAAGTTCCTTTTTCTTTCATATAATTAGAAATAACTGCTAGAAGTATATCTCCATCGATTTCATTTCCTTTTTCATCAATAGCCAAACATCTATCTCCATCTCCATCATAAGCAATTCCTAAATTGCATTTATTTTCTACAACATATTTTTTAAGTACATCTAGATGAGTAGATCCGCAATTATCATTTATATTTGTTCCATTTGGAGTATTATTTAAAATATAATGTTTTATCCCTAGGGCTGTAAAAACTTTTTCTGCCACAACAGAAGTTGCACCATTTGCAGTATCTATCGCTACAGCAAAATCTTCTGGCATTTCTATTTTTTCAAAATCCTCTTCAAAGTTTTTTCTAAAGAAATATACGTATTCATCAAGTAAATCTGTTCTTATTTCTGACACTCCTATTTTGTCATTGACTGCTGAAAAATCGTTTAATTTTCCTGAATCCATTACTTCTTCAATTTCTTCTTCTAATTCATCTGGAATTTTCATTCCTTTATTGCTAAAATATTTAACTCCGTTAAATTCATATGTATTATGTGATGCTGATATAACAACACTTGCATCTGCTTTTAGTTTTTTAGTTAAATATGCTACTCCTGGTGTTGGAATAACTCCTAACACTTTTACATTAGCTCCATAGCTTAAAAATCCTGCTATCATGGCACTTTCTATTAGTGTTCCAGAAATACGAGTATCCCTTCCTATTAATATAGTAGGTGTATGTTCTGTATGCTTAGATAAAACATATGCCCCTGCTTTTGCAACTCTGTAAACTAATTCTGGTGATAACTCAGTATTAGCAATCCTTCTAATTCCATCTGTTCCGAAATATTTTCTCATAATTAACCTCCAATTTTTCTACTAAAATAATTTAGTAGTGTTATTTATATTTTTATTAATATTAATCTCATTTGGTCAATGTAATTTTTTTAATCAACCTTATTATCTCCTAGGTGTAAAAATTCTAAAATAATATGGTTGTATGTTAGTTAGTATATCACAAATCCATATAATATTTCCATCTTTTTGTGTAACTTTTATATTAGGAAATGTTTTCATCATCTTTTCATCTGAAAAATGTGTATCTACAAATTTCTTTATACCTGGCTTTTCATATAATTCAGTATATTTTACTATGTATCTATCTACTCCTTTTATATCTAAATCATAATTATTTACTAGTCTTACATAAAACATTTTTAAAGCAAAACAAGTAAGTAAAAAATCAAAGAATAAAAATATTGTTAAAATTATTGTTGTATTTTTCAATATGTTCTTAGGTATCTTTTCTATAAATTTATCTACTTTTGGATTAACATGACTCATTAAATAAATTGCAAGTAAGCCCCAAAAGAAAGAATACCAAACACATATTCTGCCGTTAATATTAAATGGCATATTTGAATAATCCCACCATTTAATATTAAATATTAATTCCCCCACTAAACTTATAACATATTCAATTATAGAACCTATTATAAATCCGCCTATAAACAAAGTATAATTGTTTTTCTTGAATTTTTGAAGTCCAACAATCATAACTACAGCACCTAAGCCATAGATTCCACAAAATGGGCCGTATAAAAAGCTTTTTCTACTTTCTATGACTCCTTTAGTTAATAAACCAAATATTGTTTCAATTACAAATCCTATTATACTATATATTATAAAATATGCAAGTAATCTTATAATTGTAAATCCAAATATAGTAAATTTCTTTTTGTTTTTTTCTTTAGCTTTTTCTTCTTTTTTTATATCTACATTTTCTATTTTTCTTTCTATATCTACTACTTCATTCATATTTTTTCTATATCCTTTTTTACATTTTTTCTGGCATTTTAATTCCTAAGAGTTTAGCTCCTATTTTTAAAACTAAATTTGTGCAATATGTTACATATACTCTAGCATTTTTAACCTTTTTGTCTTCTATAATTATTTTATTTTCATTATAAAATGTACTAAAAAGCTTAGCAATATTTATTAGATATCTTGAGATGATATATGGCTCATCTTTTATAGCTGCCTGTTTTATTATATCACCAAAGAAATAAATTTCTTTGATTAAATTTATGCTTGATTCATCTTCTAATACTGAAGTATCTATATTTGAAATTTTTTCTACTTTTTCTGCTTTAGAAAGTACACTGTTTGTACGAACATACATGTATTGTAAGTATGGACCAGTCTCTCCATTAAAGTTAAGCATTGTATCCCAATCAAATATTTCATCTTTAATTCTACTATTATATAAATCATTAAATATAACAGCACCTATACCTACTCTTTTAGCTACTTCATCTTTATTTTTTAAATCTGGGTTTTTTTCTTCTATTATTTTGCTTGCTCTTGATATTGCTTCATTTAAAAGCTCTTCTAGTTTTATTATATTTCCTTCACGAGTAGACATTTTACCAGTTTTTAGCATAACCATTCCAAAAGGAACATGTACTAAATTATTTGTATATTTTTCATCTAGCCCTAATAGTTTTGCCACTTCAAAAACTTGTTTAAAATGCAAAATTTGCTCATAAGACGTTACATATATTGCTTTGTCAAAATCATAAGTTCTTGCTCTATAAAGAATTGCTGCTAAATCACGCGTAGCATATGTAGTAGAGCCATTTGTTTTTTCAATTAAACATGGTGGCATTTGCTTTTCTTCTAAATTTATAACTCTTGCACCTTCAGACTCTACTAGTTTTCCACTTTTCTCTAGAAGATTTACAACTTCACCCATTTTATCAGAATAGAAGGCCTCACCATTTAATGAGTCAAAATTTACATCTAATAAATCATACACTTTTTGGAATTCTTTTAAGCTTAAGCTTCTAAACTTCTCCCATAATTTAGTGCAATATTCATCTCCATCTTCGAGTTTTTTAAAATTATTTCTACATTCTTCTAATACACTCTCATCTTCTTTGCATAGATTATTTATTCGCACATATATTTTTGTAAGTTCATCAATAGGATTTTCTTCAATATTATATTCTTTTCCCCATCTTTTATATCCTTCAATTAACTTACCAAATTGTGTACCATAATCTCCTAAATGGTTAATTCCTGTAACATTATATCCTAAAAATTTATAAATTTTATATAACGCTCCTCCTATAACTGTAGAACGCAAATGTCCTATATGAAAAGGCTTTGCAATATTTGGTGATGAATAATCTATTACAATGTTTTTACCATTTCCAATTGTACTACTTCCAAATTGTTCTTTTTTTGCTTCAATTTCTTCAAATACAGTGTTTATGATAGCTTTAGAATTAATAAAAAAATTTAGATATCCATTTACGACTTGAACTTTTTCTATTACTTCTTCATCTATATTTATCTTTTCTTTTATTTCATTTGCTATTATTTGTGGTGCTTTTTTTAGCTCTTTAGCAAGTTTAAAACAAGGAAGTGAGTAATCTCCCATATCTTTATTTGATGGAATTTCTATATATTGTTCAAT
Organism: uncultured Clostridium sp.; assembly: GCA_946499885.1. Taxonomy (GTDB): domain Bacteria; phylum Bacillota; class Clostridia; order TANB77; family CAG-508; genus CALXVA01. The sequence goes on from CAMMTN010000001.1 coordinate 7,139, forward strand.
TGTTTCAATATTTGTAACTTTTGCTAATTCTTGTGATATTATGTTCTTAAAATCTACCATAAATTCTCCTTTCAATTTTTCCAATATTTAGTATCTTTCTTATTTTATATGCAATAAAAAACATATAGTAAGTTAAAAAAGAATTTACATTTTAGCTAGGCAAATGAATGAGAAAACCGGAAGCGTACTTGATGTACGCTGAGGATTTTCGAAATGAAATTTAACGAAGCTAAAATTAAATTATTTTTTAACTTTTAGTCTCCTAGGTTAATACCTATTGCCCTTGCGGTCTTAACAAGTTCATCATCCATTGTTATCTTTCTTAAATTACTTTCTGGAGTATTTCCAGATACTGCTCCAATTGTTTTATTGTTTCCAACTACATCTTCTAATGGAACACTATTTAATTTACCATTTTTTATAACTGTTAACACATTAAATTTACCTTCTAATGCAAGTTCCATAGCTTTATATCCATATTTTGTTGATAAAACTCTATCAAAAGCAGTTGGTGTACCGCCTCTTTGCATATATCCAAGTACTGTGCATCTTGCTTCTAAACCTGTTAATTCTTCTAATTGTTTAGCGACTTTTTCTCCTATTCCTCCCAATTTTGTATTATCAACACCTGAACCATTATGTCTTACATTTTTTATTTCCATTTCTCCGTCTTTTGGTTTTGCTCCTTCTGCAACAACTACTACGCTGAATGACTTTCCTCTATTTTTTCTATTTATTATTTTTCTTGCAGCACTATTTATATCAAATGGTATTTCTGGAATTAATGCAACATCTGCTCCTCCTGCAATTGCAGATTCTAGTGCAATCCAACCTGAATATCTTCCCATTACTTCTAATACCATTATTCTATGATGTGTTTCTCCTGTTGAATGTAATCTATCAACTGCTTCTGCTGCAACAGAAACAGCAGTATTATATCCAAATGTTATTTCAGTACATGCAACATCATTATCTATGGTTTTTGGAACTCCTATAACATTAATTCCTTTTAAAGATAAATCTCTTGCAGATTTTTGAGTTCCATCTCCACCTAGAGTAAATAAACAATCTATTTCATTTTTTTTAATATTCTCTACACATATATCTGATAAATCTTTATATACTATTTCTCCATTTTCTTCTACTGGATAATTAAATACATTTGCATTTGTAGATGAACCTATTATTGATCCACCTTTTGGCAAGATACCAACTGCATTGCCACTAGAACTTGTCCCTAATCTTATAATATCATTTTTTAATAAACCTCTATAACCATCTATAAATCCATAACACTCTATATTTTTATTTTCAGCAGTTTTTATAATAGCTCTTATAACTGCATTAAATCCTGAAACATCTCCACCGTTAGCAAGTATTGCTACTTTTTTTATCATTCTTTTATCATCCTTTCATCAGTTTAAAATTTACATATACTATTATACCAAAATGCACAAAAAATACAACTAAAAAGTTGTATTTTTACAAAAAAACTGAGGGGAATTCCCCTCAGTTTTGTCTTATGCCAAATTTTCTTCAATAAGTTCTATAATATCTTTATCTCCGTATTTTTTGGCCAGTTTCAATGCGTCATGCTTGTTTGGCTTGGCACCTGCATCAAACAATATTTTTAAAATTCCAGCATATCCTCTTTTTATAGCCCATTTCACTGCTTCTGCGTCATATAAATTTACATCAGCTCCTGCCTTAATTAGCTGTTGCAGTATTTCAGGTTGATTATACGCTACTGCAAATATCAAGCCTGCATTTGGATTAGCTCCTTCCTCAAGTAGAATAGAAACCGCTTCCTTCTTTCCTGTTTGTGATGCCCAACGAATAGCATAATCCTTTACCCTGGAACTTACTCCTTTTTTTAGTAGCTTCCGGAGATTTTCGCAGTCACCTTTTTCAGCCATTTCGCCAGACATATAGACCAGTTCTTCTTCCTTTAACATAATTCATTTCCTCCTTCTATTAATTACTAAAAAGAGTTTATTACTGCCAACTATTTAATATTATAACACAAATTTACAATTTTTTCAAACTTTATTCATTATATGTATATCTGCTATGTCTGCATTTAACTCTCTTGTAATAATATTTTGTATTTGTGCTATTTCTTCTTTTGTTGGTTCATCACCTTTTACAATAACATTTATGCTTTCGTTATTTACAAATATCATTAAATCTTCTATTCCTTTAGTTTTAATTAAATTTTCTGCTATCATTATAGCATTTTGTTCATTACTAATCTTTGTTATTTCTTCTTGTGCAATTTTCTTTTGTGCTTCACTAACATTAGTATTGCTTAGTATATCTTGATAATTTTCTATTTGCTGTGAATACATAGTATTTCTTTCTAACCTAGAATTAGTAAAGTATTCATCTGATGTAATTGTAGTACTTGTTTCAAGGTTACTATCTTCTTGAACCTTTGCTTCTTGTTTTTCTTCAATAATACTATTTTTCATATTAGTTTCTTCTATATTACCATCTAAATATTCTTCATTAGTTAATTCATTATTTTCCTTATCAGATACTACATTTGCATTTCCTTCTTGTGCATTTGCACTTACTAATTTCGCATCTCCAATACCTGCAATTTCTTCCGAATCTGCAATTGCTCCTGCTTCTAAAGAAGCATTATTAGTAAAATTTAAATAACCTGCTGCTATAATCATAAGGCCAATTACAAAAACAACAATTTGATTTTTCTTAAAAACTTTCATATAACCTCCTATTTGTCCCTAATCCGACATTTCAAATACTTGTATTTTATGTGTTGCAAGCCCTGTCACCGCTTCTACTGCCTGTATAATATTAGTTTTAACAGTTGAGTTATTTGCTCCTTTTGCAGTTATTATTGCTCCTTCTATTTTTGGACTTACTATACTTTGTGTTATTAATGTTTTTTCTCCATCTTTTTCTTCATAAATCACTTCTTTTTTATTATCAGTTTGTGTAACTTTTCTAGTTCCGCCTTGTGCATCTTCTTCTTCTGTTATTTCCTCAGTACTATCTTCATTATACACTGGTACTATTTTACTTGTTTCAGAATATGTAATCATTACTTTTACTTCTCCTACTCCATTTATTTTAGATAATATATTTTCTAAATCTGAAATTAAACCATCTTTATTTTCTATCTCCAATTCTTCATTTTCAGTTTCTACAGTTTGAGCTAGTTTTTTATTAGAATCTGTTTTTACCTCATCATTTTTATTATCTTCTCCATTCCAAATAACATTAATTACTATAATAGTTATTATTAATAAAATAACAAAAACTACTAAATTTTCTATCTTCTTTTTGTTTGGTTCATTCTCCTTTTTTATTAAAAAATTTTGCAATTTATCTTTAAGCACTATACTTCCCTCCCTTCATTTAAACTGTTTTAATTTATTTTTATATTGTCTTTATCTACTTCATATGTATCACTTAAATATTCTTTTAACTCACTCTTTTCACTGTTTGATATATTAGTTTCACCGTGCTGCTTCTTTGCTATCATTTGTACTGTTTTCTTTTTTTCCTATACTAACTTCTACCTTATTTACACTTTCAACAAGCTCTATTTCATTTTGGGTTATAATATCTTCTTCATCTTCGTTTTTCTCAAGTTTCGTTACATTTAATGTGATACTTAAAATCTTGTAATTATTGTCATTGGAAATATTTACATCCATACTATTTACATTATATCCTTTTGATTTTAACTTTTCTTTCATATCACTTTTTATTCCATCTAAATAAATACTTTTAATATTGTTTTCATTATCACTTTGTATAATATTTTGTATTTTTGTATTTTCCTCCATTTCTTCTACATATTGACTTAAATCTAATATATCAGATACCTCAATTTCTCTACCTGTAAATTTAGTGATAATTGGAGATATTATAGTAAAAAGGACATATATTCCAATAACTACTTTTATATATTTTTTTGAATTACCTTCAGGAAGCAACATTTCTATAATTGTGCCAATAACAACTGCAATAATTATTCCTCCTGCCCAAGAGCTAATCCAATTTATTATATATATCCCTCCTTTTATTATGCCAATGGGGACGTACACCTTTGGCATATTTTTAATACAAAATTAACTTAATATAATCTGCCAAAGGTGTACGTCCCCATTGGCATCACCTATACATCATTCCACTATTAGATATGTTTATAATCAATGTAGTTCCAATAATAAACATAACTGATATTGCGCACATTATTCCTAAAAGGGTTTTAAAAGTATCTCCCATTTGGTCTAGCAAATTTATTATCTTACTATCTGCTATCGGCTGACAAAATGCAGCTCCTAAATAATATATAGCCATTAAAATTGTAAGCTTTATTATAGGAATAATAGCAATTCCTATTAATACAATTATTCCAACTATCCCTGTTGCATTTTTTAGTATTGAGCTACACCCTATAACAGTATCTACTGCATCGCCTAAAATTTTTCCTACTACTGGGATAAAACTAGATACTGCTGCTTTTGCTGTTTTTGCTGTAATCCCATCAACACTACTACTTAACGTTCCTTCTATTGATAATACTCCTACAAATACAGTAAGTATTACTCCTAATATCCAAACAACACTTGTTTTGAAAAATTTAGATATTTTATCTATCTGAATTCTATCTGATATCTTAGAAACTACCCCCAGCGCAGTTGATACTAAGACCAATGGAATAATTATTCCTATTAAAAAATTACCTATGAAAGTAATTAAAAATAATATAATTGGTTGTATTAAATTTGCTGAAGCAATACTTCCTGTTGTTATCATAAGAGTTATCATAATAGGAATTAATGAATTCATAAATCCAACTAAGCTTTGTATAGAATCTTTTACTATATCTAATATCTGTACAAAATTTGTCATTATAAGTGTTACTATAAGAATATACTGTACATAATATGTAATTTGAGCTACTCCTTTATTCTCCAATCCATCACTTAAACTTTTTAAAATACTATGTATTACTATAATAACCATAATACTTACTAAAATAGTTATAGCATCTAATACCTCTCCACCTAAACTATCTAAAATACTTTTTATAATAGTTTCATTATCAATATTTCCTGATATTGCAGAAGTAAATAAATCACTCATATCAATATCTTCATATATATTCTTAGTATACTTATCTGCTTCTTTAATAAAAGAATTAATACCTAAAGTTTCTTGCTGTGATTCAATTATACTTTCTTCACTTACTGTTTCATTTTCTGCACAAACTATATTTGGAATAAATATTATCAGTAACAACAAAATAATAATTATCTTTTTCATTTGATTACCTTTCTATTTTTATGGCAATATTTCTACTACAGTTTCAAGTAAACTAGAAATTATAGGAATAGACATAGAAACTATAATAACCTTTCCGCCCATATCTATTTTACTTGCTATTGCAGATTCTCCAGTATCCTTGCAAATACTTACTGCAAATTCAGTTAAAAATGCAATTCCTGTAATTTTTATAAGCAATGTTAAAAATTCATTATTTATAGCTGTTTTATTAGATAATGTTGTTAGTAAATCTATTATTCCTTCAATCTTGCCAATTATAAATAATAAAATTAATGCTCCTGCTAAAAGAGATATGTATAAAGTAAACTCTGGTTTATATTGACGAACTATAATAATTATTATTAAAGATATTAAGCCAATTCCAATTATTTTTATAACATCCATACGTTTTCCTTTCAAAAATTAAGCCAATGGGGACGTACATCTTTGGCTCGTTTTTTGCTATCTAATCGCGCTAAATGTATTTTCAATTTATTTATAAATATTAATTTTATATACTAAGCCAAAGGTGTACGTCCCCATTGGCTTAATTTTTATTTTTATAGTCCAAACATTGTTCTTACTGAATCAAACAATGTACTAATTTCTTTGATAACTAAAGTAAGTACAATTACTAAACCAGCTAAAGTAGTCATCATAGCTTGATCTTCTCTTCCAGCTCTTACTAAAACCTGATGAAGAACTGCTACCAAAATTCCTATTGCTGCAATTTTAAATAATAAATCTATATTCATAGTTTCAATCCCTTTCTTTAAACAAGTATAATAACAATTGCTAACCCAATTACTCCTCCTAATGTCTTATATAACTTTTCATTTTTTTGTTTTTCTTTTTCAGCAATATCAATTTGAGTATTCAAAAAATTCTGTACCAATTTTATTTCACTAACTTGTCCTTCTAAATCGGTCTTTCCTAGCATTCTTCCTAAATTTTTAATTATATTTTTATCTTCATCAGTTAAACTTGTATCTGATTTTTCTATTGTTTCTTCCCAAGCATCTCCTGCTGACATATTTTTCATCTTATTAGAAGCGGTTTTAAAGATTTCTCCAATTTTTCCTTTTATATTATTTCCTATCTCATTAAAACTTTCTGGAACAGACTCATAAGTAAATCTGATTTTAGTTAAAAACATATTTAGCGCATTTTTCATTTCTTTTAGCTCTGTAACTCTATTGTAATACTTTTTTGCTATAATTTTGCCAACCTTTAGGCTTGAATAAAATATTAAAAATAAAATAAAAATTTTAACAAAAAACATTTGTATTCCCCCTTTTTTCTATTTTTACTAAAAATTTATATACTTTATTATTTTTAACTAGTCGCACGCAGGCGATGCACTTTTCTTCCGAATACATGGAGGAAGAAAATGTCCATCGCCGATTGAGATGCGACGGAAATAATTGCATGTTATAAAAATTTTTTTATTTACTATAAATCACCCTAACATCTCTATTTTCTTCAATTAAGATTACTTTTTCTATTATTTTTAAATCATATAATTTACTAAGTATTGGATTTAATGTTATATCTTCTAAATTTCCTCCATGAGCTGTAAAAATACCATTAACTCCGGATGTTACACCATAATTTATAGCTTCTAAATCTTCTTTAGTTCCTATTTCATCTGCTGCAATAACTTTAGGATTCATTGAACGAATTAGCATTTTCATTCCAATATCTTTTGAAATATTATCAAGTATATCAGTTCGCTCCCCTAAATCATTTTGTGGAATTCCTTTATACATTGATGCAATTTCTCCTCTTTCATCAACAACTCCAACATTAATGCCTTTAAAATTATATTTACTAATTCCATTACTTAAGTTCCTTATGCAATCTCTTAAAATAGTGGTTTTCCCTCTACCGAGGTGGAGAAAGAATAACTGTATTGTATATTGTATTTTGTTTTAAGTTTAATATGTATGGTAATATTACTTCACTACAACCAATTATTTGCTTTGATATTCTAAAATTCAGACTATAAATATATGAAATATTAATAATTTGTCCATCTTTTACAACTACATTTCCTGTAATTCCGAACTCTATGCCCGACCTTTAATAGTAATAAATCCATTGCAAATTTGATTTTGGTATGTATATATTGAATTATCACAAATTCGTTGTAGTATGTCTAATATTTCGTTAGTATTTATTATATAGTCTACTTTAAATTCATCTTGTCCTATTTTTAGTAAAACGTTTCGATTAGCACGTACTCTTATTTCTTCAAGGACATCTAATTTATTTCCATATTCAATTATTTTATTTTGAATATTATATGGAAAATATTCTAATACTTCTTTTACACTATTTATCATTTGATTCTCTCCATAAAAAGATACAACATATATATTAAATATATATGCTGTATCTTTTTATTTTAGAACTATTTTTATTTTATTTTCAATTTTTTTACAAGCTAATGCATTATATAAAATTTCGTGCTAGAAGATTAGGTATATATTCATTTTGAAATATCTAATAACATTTTCACTTATATTTTAATTATCAAATTTAAATATTTAAATTTCATTTACACTATTAGCAAGCACTTCGTCTATAAATACTTGTGAATTAGCTGTAAATTCATCAAATTCTTTATCAGCCTCTTCCATTATATTTTGAGTTTCTTGGGCTCTATCAAATAACTCTAATTGTCGTAATATACTTGGTGCTGTAAACCACATCACCATAGGATTTACCATATCTCTTGGGTATCCTATTTGAGTCATTTGATTTGAATTAAGTTGTTCTATTGCCATTCCTAGTTGTTCTATAAATGGTTGTACTTGTTCTACTGGATAATTATTAAGCACTGCTGTAGTTGCTTGAGGTATTGCATCTATTGTAATTGAATTGTCAAATGTAACCGTGTTATTAAATGAATACTCTAAATTTATACTTCCAGCCATTTCTCCTGTAATATCTATAGCAACAGAATAATTTTCTGTTATAATATTTGTATCTAAACCTGAAAATGCTATCTGTACAGAAATATTATTTTCATTTGTCCCACTCATATCAAGATTATATGAAATATTTGATTTTGTTTGAGTCTTTGTAAATTCAAGAGTTGTACCTTCTGAACTAATACTAATTTTATTTGTACTGTCTGCTTTTCTATTTACACTTATTGTAATATTACTATCATCTGTAGTTGTTTCGCTTAAGTTATCGATTAATCCTTGTATATCTTCGGAAGAAATATTCATTGTTTCGTCTTGATAAACTTCTACAATAATGTTGTTTATCTTATTAATCATCATTGTGTCTGTACTTAATGTTTGTAAAGTTTGAATTAAAATATTTTTTAGTTCTTGTTTTGTTAATGTTAGATTATAATTTATAGAACCATCCGTATTTTCAATTTTACTGAATTTCTCTTCTGATATTCCATTAAATATAGGTTGAACGTATACATTAAGTAAATGTGCTTTTTCTTCATCTGTAAATTTTATAGATTCTATTTCTTGAGGTTCTATTCTATCTGGAATTTGACTTACATCAGTTGCACCTAATTTTCGGAATAATTCTTTTAAATTATTATTTTCTATTGCAACATAATTTGGAGTAATTGAATCTATTTTTATTCCATATATATCGCCATCTTGCTTATATGTAAATGGAAAATTTACAGTATCTGTATAATTTATTTGTATATTTTCTTCTACTTGCTTATTAGTATTATCTATTTTACCATTAAAAGTTATATTTGTATTATTAGCAATATTAATTGCATTTATTATAGTTTGTATTGATTCATCTGTATTATTCTCTAAATTTTGAATGTAGGCTGAAAACTCACCTTTATTAGCGTATGCTGTATTTTGTTTTTTGTTAAAGTAATTTTCTAGGATAGTTATCGCATCCGAATCGGATTTATCACTTATCATTGAAGCTGTATATTTTGCAAATAATTCTTTATCTGTTTTAAACATATCTGTTGCTAAAAATAAATATGCAAACACTCCTCCTGCTATTAGTAATACAATTATTATAGATATAATAACTATTAGTAATGTTTTTTTCTTCATTTAAACTTCCTCCTTGATTATTTGTAAAAAGCAGAATTTATAAATATCTGTCTTACAAATTCTGCTTTACCAACAATATTTAATTATTCTTCCCAGTTATGATATACATTCATTACATCGTCTAAATCTTCTAAGTTGTCTATTAATCTTTGCATTTTTTCTCCATCTTTTTCATCTAATTTAATGTATGTAGATGGAACCATTTGAACTTCTGCCTCTAAAAATTCTAAACCATTTTGTTCTAAAGCTTCTCTTACATTTGCAAAATCTTCTGGAGTAGTTGTAATTTCGTAACATTCATCTGTAGCCTCAAAATCTTCTGCTCCATTGTCCAATGCTAGTATCATCATATCATCTTCTGATAAATTTGTCGTAGTTCTGTCAATAACTATTACTCCTTTCTTAGAAAATAAATATGATACACAACCTGATGTTCCTAAATTTCCACCTGCTTTATCAAAAGCATGTCTCACATCTGCTGCTGTCCTATTTTTATTATCTGTACTTGCTTCTACAATAACTGCAACACCATTTGTTCCATATCCTTCATATGTAATCTCCTCATAGTTTTCATTACTTCCTGCACCAGATGCTTTTTTTATTGCATTATTTATTGTATCGTTTGGCATATTGTTTGCCTTACATTTTGCTATTACATCTTTAAGTTTAGAATTACCAGCCGGATCAGGACCTCCCTGTTTTACTGCTATTAATAATTCTCTACCTAATTTAGTAAATATTTTTCCTCTTGCGGCATCTGCTTTTCCTTTTTTTGCTTGAATATTATGCCATTTGCTATGTCCTGACATCGATAATTCCTCCTTTTTATTTTATACTTCATTTTCTATATATTATCATATTTTTTTACTTTTGTGTAGATTATTTTACAAAATTTTTATAATTATTAAGTCACATTACTCTCTATCTCATTACTTACATTATTTGTCATAATAACATTTTCTTCTTGAGGCGGAGTTTCTATTACTTCGTTTTCTATAATATTATTGTCTTCTTCTATTTCATTAACAATAGTATCATCTACCATATTTGTTATATCTTCATTAATAACTTCGTTTACAATTATCTCAGTATTTTCTATTATATTATTGTTTACTTTGTTTTCCGCTTCATCATCTGGATTTAATTTCAAATCTTCATCCTTATCTACATATACTTCTGATGAATCGCCTTTACTCTCATTATTAGTCTTAGCTTTATCTCCAGAGTGCTTTGTACATTCTTCTGGGACAGTACCCCATAAGAAATATTCTATATATGTATTTTTGCAGCCTGTTCTAGCAACTTTACCTGTATCGGCACATATTGTAGTTACTGCTATCTTGCTTGGCATTTCAAAACTTTCTTTTTCCAATCCACTATGCACTCTTCTCATAACATTTGCCCAAATTATTCCTGCTGGGTTTTGATTGTTATAGTATATAGATTCATTTTGATCAAAACCGAACCAAGTTACTGCAGTATAATATGGAGTAAATCCACATAACCATTTATCATAATTTTCATCTGTTGTACCAGTTTTTGCAGCTACATCTATTCCTGATATTCTACAATATGTTGCTGTACCATAGGCTCCTTCCACCGGCTGTTTTAATAATTCTTTTATAACATAGGCAACTTGCTCTGAAAAAACTTTTCTTGTTTCTTGTTTAGCTTTAAACACTATTTTGCCTTCGTTATTTGTTATACTAGTATAAAATGTAGGTTCAATATAGTCTCCATCATTAGCTATTGTAGCATATGCTCCTGCCATCTCTAAAGGAGTTATTCCATTGTCTAAACCACCTAATGCTAAAGCTAAGTTTTTGTCTTTTTCAGTCAGCGAACTTATTCCTATTTTTTCTAAATATTCTATGGAAGTTTTTGGAGTAATTTGTTCCATCATTTCTACAAATGGAATATTTTGAGAAGATTCTAGAGCTCTTCTTACAGTTATATTACCTAAATATCCATCATTGTTTCCAGGTTTATATTCATTATCAAAAACTTTTTGTTTATCTTCATATATTGTTGCACCTGTAAATATCTTTTTATCAATTCCTGGTACTAATACAGCTAATGGTTTTATAGAAGACCCTGTTTGTCTTTCACTTTGAGTTGCTCGATTTAACCCTCTAAAATATTCTTTTTCTCCTAGTCCTCCTGTGCAAGCAAGCACATTACCTGTTTTATGGTCAATTATAACCATTGCTGCTTGAGATGTAGTTTCTCCGTCTTTCGATGTAAGTAGATATTGTTTTTTTAAAAATTCTTTTTCTACTTCATCTTGTATGTCAGAATTTTGTGTACTATGGATAGTAAGTCCTGACATATATAAGTAGTTAGTTGCAAATGTTTCGGATATATCTTTCTTTTTTGAAATATCGGATATTACTTGAGATATTAATGCATCCGTATGATACGAATATATAGGATTTTCGGTTTTTATTTTTCCTTTTTCAAAATTCAAACCTTTTTCTATTTCTTTTAATGCTTCATTATACTCTTTTTCAGTTATTTTCCCTAATTCTAGCATTTTATTTAAAACAGTACTTGTCCTTTTATTTATCAAATCTATATTATCATCTTCAGTAAATGGATTGTACGAATTAGGTGAATTGTTTATACCTGCTAAGTATGCACATTGGGCAAGAGATAAATCTGAAATATCTTTGTTAAAATAATACTTAGCACCTGTCTGTACTCCGTATATATTAGGACCTACATAAATTACATTCAAATACATCTCTAAGATTTCTTCTTTGCTAAAGTAACTTTCAAGCAAAAATGCTTTCCACCATTCTTTTACTTTACGAGTAATACTATCTGTGCTATCTCCAGTTAAATTTTTTACTAACTGCTGTGTTATTGTACTTCCTCCATAGGATGAATTTCCAAAATGAGTAATATATGAAAGTATTGCGCCTCCCGTTCTTTTTATATCTACACCATGGTGAGAATAAAATCTCTCATCTTCAATAGATACATAGGCATTAACCAAATTTTCAGGCATTTTTTCTATTGGAATAGTCATCTTTTTTTGTTCAGATCCAAGTGTTGCTATGGTATTTCCTTCTACATCTAATACAACAGAATTTTTATTTGCAAACATATCTTTAGTTATATTTTTCCATGTATACGCAGACACACCTAAAACGACACCTACACAAATTAAAATAAGTAATATTAATATAAATAATATTTTTCTTCTTAACTTTTTTCTACGCGCTTTTTTCTCTTCTTTTTTTAATTTTCTTTGTTCTGTTTTGCTAACATTATTCTTGACTTCTTCTTTTTCTCTTTTCTCTTTATCCTTTTTCATTTTCAAAACAGATTTTGGAATTTCGTTATCTCCTATTTTATTTTTTGTTTTAATACTATCACTTCCTAACTGTATATATTTTATATCTAATATTGCTTTTTGGCAATGATTAATAAAAATATAATTCAACTCTCTTTTTGTATAGCAAATATTAATCAATAAGCACCTCCTCTATTTATGAGAGTGTTAAAAAAGTAGTATTTTTATAATTTTAAAATACTACTTTTCTATTGTCATTTACTACCGATAGCCTTAATAAAATTAAATATATTACATTACAGTAAGAACCACACGAAACGATCCTGCTCCGTTGAAAAAGCCATCAATGATGTACAAATTAAATAAACCTGAAGCAGAAATATTATTATAAGGGCCTCCACGCGTAAAAAATGGTTTGTCAGAATATGGAAAATTCGAACCATCTGAATACCATGCTTTTGAACCAGTATATCCATTTGATGTTTCATAGACAGCCTCTCCATATTTCCCTTTTATTGGTGTTGACAAATTATAATTGTCTAACTGACTATCAGTTCCTGATGTACTTGTTGCTTGATATACATCCTTATATTTTTCATTTGCATTTACTAGTTTTTCTCCATAAGTAGTTAAGTAAGAATTTTCATTATTTACATATGCTGCTACATATTCACTAGCTCCACCACTCATATCATATATTCCCCAAATATTTCCTGTTGTACTTGCTTGCATTCCATTACTTGTGTTATATTCATTTGTTACTCTACTTGCTGGACTTGCATTTACACTATTTCCTCCATTCCCTGTAATATAGTCACTGCTATTGTTTTTCCATACTTCGCTTCCTTTTCCATATGTTGTATTTTGACTTAAATATGCTACTGCTCCCCATTCTGTATTTTTCATCATATGTGGATCAACTTCTGTATCACTTGTTTTTAAACCGTATGGGTTTCCTTCTCTATTTAACTCTGTACATGCTGTGAATATGTCACTTACTGTTATATTTCTCCAACTTGTTACTCCTGCTTTTATTGTTATAATTTCATTTCCTGTGTATTCTGTTTCTCCTGTACTTGCTTCTTGTGTACAATTTGTATTACTTGTTTCATATTTTCCTACCCAAAATCCTGCTAGTTTCTCTTCTCCAAAGTTAAATGCTGGGTGTACTACATATCCTGCTTCACATCCTTCTTCTGCTACTCCGTACATTCCTGTTCCTGTTTCATAGCTTGGATATATTTCACTATATCTCTTTGTTCCTGCATTGTTTTTTATTTTCTGTGTCTATAAATACTATATTTATATTTCCTGCTCCTGTTGTTGCATCACTTGGATTTATTTCTGCTCCACTTTGATGATATCCACTTGTTATTTGATATGCATATCTTGGTATCCATACTAGCATGCTATATGCTGAATCTTCATTTAATGTTCCGTCTTCATTAAATACATCTGTTTCTCCTGTTGCATCTTTTCCTTCTTTTTCTCCACTTGTTGGTGTTAATACTACATTTGCCCATTGCTTATTTCCATAATTGTACCATTCTTTATCTTCTGCTGTTGTTTTTACCCAATTGCTGCCATTCCATTTTACTGGTACCATTCCATCCGATAATTTTGGTGCAACTGCCAATTCTCCCATTGCTTCTGCAAACTCTCCAAGCAAAGTATTCATTCCTTCTTCTTCATTTCTTATAGCCTGTTCTTGTATTTCTTTAGCTTGCTGAGCTTTACTTATTAACCCATTTTCTCCCAATACTGCATTTATTGTTACTGTTGCTAAGATTATTAAGATGACTATGGTTATGACAAGTGCAATTAGAGTTATTCCTTTTCCTTTAATTAGAGTTTTTTGAAAATTATTTAAATTACTCTTCATTATTTCATCCTTTCTTTCATTTGTTTTTATTTTTATATTTTTCTTTTTATTATGTTCATTTTTTTGTTATTTTATTAATAATTTTTGTAGTAGACTTCTATCTTTATTATTGCGTCTAAATTTCAAAAACAAAAAGTCCCTTTTAAACTTTTGTTAATATAACTTTTTATTTTGTTATGCTTTGGTTACTTTTTATCTTTATTCTTTAAGTATATATTTATCATATACTAGTTTTTTGATTTTTGCAATACTTTTTTTAAGATTTTTATGGTGTATTTTTGCTGATATAGCCAAATAGCTATTTATATACTTTCATATTTTATAATAGCCAAAATTATCCTATTTTTTCTATATCAATTCTTGCATTTGGATAAGTTATATTTTCTTGAGATAGACCCTCTAATTGTAATATATCTCCTGAAGTTAATCTTAATATAACTGTACTTGTTAGAGTATATCTATTATTAATTATATCTTCTACAATTACTGCTCCCTCATTTAAAGTATCAAATTGCGGTATATTATTAATTACTAAAATTGCATTAAAATTAAATCTGCCTGATGTTGTAGTATTTCCATCCAATTGGTATGATACTTGATATATGCCATCCTCATTTATCTTTATTTCACTTGAACCTGGATCATGTGAAATAGCATTTCCTTCTACAATTTGATTTTCACTAAAATTAATTATAACATCTCCTGTTCCAGTATTATCTCCGAGATTTTGCAATAGCAACTAATATATTCTTCTCTTGATTTACTGGATTATTAATTGTTATAAATATTATTAAAGCAATTATTAGAAAAATCAAAGAAAACAGTGCCATACATTTTATTTTTTTGCATGCACATGTACACTTATTACACATAAACATTTTCCTCCTTTTTATATAGTATGAAAAATGTTTATATATGTTGAATTATGTATTTTTAAAACACTATTCCTCCGCCATAGTCATATACGTCTAATCCTTTAAAGTGGACTAACTCTAAGTTATATTTATAAATATGTTCTAGAATCTTATCTTTATTTTTAAGCATATTAATATCTCCAAATAATACAAATTTATCGTCAAAAACTAAACTTGCTCCTCCTATAAATCCATGCATATTAGAGATGGTTTTATCCTTTTTTAGTAATTTAATATTATTTTCTTCTATATACAAAGCATCTATATTATTTTTATTTAGCACTTCTGCTATTTTTTTATCTGTAGTAATGCAAGATTTATCGCTTGTTACTGCAATAGAACATTTTACATATCCTTGTTTTACTACTATATCTGTTATTATACTTTCATCCAAATATTTGCTTCCTATTACTATATTTCCAATTTGACATGCATTATACAGTACATCTAAAGGATATTCTTTTTCTACTTTTATTTTACCTAATTTAAAACTTTTTTCTAATATTTTTGCATTTGGAGCTACTACAATTTGATTATTAATTTTACAATAAAATATATCGCTATGCCCTGATATCTCTTCATATACATCATCTGATAATGGTAATTTAATAACATTAAAATAATTACTTAAATATTTATATTCTTCTTCTCTTATTCTAGAGTCAATAATTAAATTTTTCATTTTTACTCCATTCTATGTATTGCTTTTAGCTAATATTATTTACGCTAAATAGAAGCGGAGCTAAAATCCGCTTCTAACTTTATACTATATACTTTGCATTTCTACTTTATCACTAATCATAAGGCCAGCATAAACTGTTGAATATTCTGTTGTTATTTCCTTAATAATTTGCTTTTCCTCTTCCATTAGATTTCTACCCAGATGAGACATTCTTCTATCTAATTTTTGTGTCATTTTAGCACATTCTTTTAGTTCTTTACGAACTCCTTTTGGTATTTCTTTTTCATATTTGTACTTAATTTTATGTTCTAAACTTGCCCAAAAGTCCATAGCCATTGTCCTAATCTGAATTTCCACTTTAACTCCAACAGTTCCAATAGATAAACTTACAGGTACAGATACTATAAGATGATAACTAGAGTATCCACTTTCTTTTGGCTTTGCAACATAATCCTTCTTTTTTATAACAGTTATATCTTGCATATTTTCTAGCATTTCCACTAATTTATATATATCTGGTATAAAGGAACAGATTATACGTATTCCTGCCACATCATTAATCGTTTTTACTAAATTTTCATATGTAGGCTCTAAGCCTTTCTTTTTCAATTTGTTATTTATACTTTGCTTACTTTTAATCCTACTACTTACGTGTTCAATTGGATTGTATTTATGAAGTGTTTTAAATTCGTTATTTATTATTTCTATTTTTGTCTCTAATTGTTTTAGCGCTGCTGTATACATAAGTGTAAGTCTCTTATATTCCATATCTTCCTGCAGTTTTTCATCTTCTTTAACTACTAAATTTTCTATGGCATATCAACTCCCTTCGTATATATTTATACAACACTTTTATGTCCTTTATGTGTAATTTTACTGTTAATTTAAAGTTTTTAGAAAAAAGATAATTAACCTTGTTGTATACTCATTTCCTATGTAATAAAAAATAAAGAACAACTAAATAATATAGATTTATCCTATATATATCTGTTATTCCTCACTCTACTTTATTATATATTAGTTTTCTTTTTTAGCAACTACTTCTTTTCCATCATAGTATCCACATGTTGGACATACTGTATGTTGTCTAATTAATTCATGACAATGTGAACATTCAACTAAATTTTGTTTTTCTAATTTCCAAGTTGATCTTTTTAAACCTGTTCTTGCTTTTGACCATCTTCTTTTTGGTTGTGCCATTTTTATTCCCTCCCTTGAACATTATCTATTGTATAAATTTGTATACTTTCTCTTAATTGATACTATAAGATTATACTAATTTTTTTTATGTTTGTCAATAGTAGTTACGTTTTTCTTATAATATTCATATATTATTTATAGATTTGTGAAAGGAATTGATTGAGTATGTGTGGTTTTGTTTGTTGTGTTAACCTTAAAGAAAATTTGAATTCTAAAAAAGATGTTTTAATTTCAATGAATGAAACACTAAAGAAAAGAGGTCCAGATGAATGTGGATATTATATAAGTGATCATGCTCTTTTAGGTCATAGGCGATTAGTTGTAATAGATCCAGATGGTGGTAAACAACCAATGACATTTAATTATAATGGAAATAAATATGTTATTGCATATAATGGTCAAATATATAATACTAAGGAACTTAAGGAAAATTTGAAACAAAACAATATTCTTCTTGAAGGATATTGTGATACAGAAGTTCTCTTAAAGTCCTATATTTTATATAAAGAAGAGGTTGTTCATAAATTAAATGGAATTTTCGCTTTTGCTATATGGGATGAAAATAATCAAAGTTTATTTTTAGCACGTGATCATTTTGGCGTAAAGCCATTATTCTATACAATTTTTAATAATACTTTAGTATTTGCATCAGAAGTAAAGGCCTTACTTAAATACCCTGGCATAGAGCCTATATTAGATGAACAAGGAATTAGTGAATTGTTCGGAATTGGTCCTGCCCATACAAATGGAATAACTGCTTTTAAAAATATTTATGAGCTAAAACCTGCAAATTATATGGTATACAATAAAAGCGGAATTCATATAAAGAGATATTGGAAATTAAAAAGTAAACCACATGAAGATAGTTTTGAGCAAACATGTGATAAAGTACAATATCTTTTAGAAGATGCTATTAAAAGTCAACTTGCATCAGATGTCCCATTATGTACTTTCTTATCAGGAGGACTTGATTCTAGTATAATCACTCTATATGCTGCTGATCATTGTAAAGATAACAATTTACCTACTTTAGACACTTATTCGGTTGATTATATAGACAATGATAAGAATTTCCAAAAAACTGACTTTCAACCAAACTCTGATAACTACTATATAAATTTAATGCAAGCTAAATTAAATACAAATCATCATACTGTAATGCTTGATACTCCTGAACTTGCAAAGGCTTTAGAAGATGCAATGATTGCAAGAGATTTTCCTGGAATGGCAGATGTGGATTCTTCGCTTTTACTATTTTGCAAAAATGTAAAACCAGAAGCTACAGTTACTTTAACAGGAGAATGTGCTGATGAGATATTTGGTGGTTATCCTTGGTTCTTCCGTGAAGATGCTTTAAATAGTGGTACTTTTCCTTGGTCAATTGCAATTAACGAAAGGCAAACTTTGCTTAGGCCCGAAATAAGCAAAAAAATTAATTTAAAAGAGTATATAGATTATAGGTATAACGAAAGTTTGGATAATGTAGAAATATTAGATACTGATTCGAAAGAAACTGCTGAAAAAAGAAAAATATCTCATTTAACACTAAACTGGTTTATGCAAACACTTTTAGATAGATCAGATAGAATGGGAATGTATAACGGATTTGAAATAAGAGTTCCATTTTGTGATTACCGCTTAGCAGAATATGTATGGAATATACCTTGGGAAATAAAAGCTTTAAATGGTAGAGAAAAAGGATTATTACGTTATATTATGAAAGATAAATTACCTGATGAAATAGTGGATAGAAAAAAGAGTCCATACCCTAAAACATGGAACCCAACTTATTTAAAAGCTGTAAAACAAATGCTTAGCAAAATAATGGAAGATAAAAATGCTCCTATAAATAATTTACTTAATAGAGATTATATTATGCAAATATTAGAAACAGAAGGAAAAGCATTTACTAGACCTTGGTTTGGTCAACTCATGACAGGTCCACAACTTATGGCATATCTTTGTCAAGTAAATATGTGGCTTGAAAAGTATCAGCCTAAGATTGAAATTTAACCATACAAAAGAAGAAGGAATGAAAATAAAAACAATTCCTTCTTCTTTTATTTCAGTTATACTTCGATTTCGCCAGGAAACAACTCATATTCTTCGCTACCCAAGTATTCTTCAAAATCTTTGCCACACTTGTTACAATGACAAACCAATTTGATATCTACTGATTTTAAGGAAAGATATTCTCTGTCTAATGTTGCTGCATCTTTTACCCTGCGATATCGACGGTTATAATATTCTTCTTTCGTTTTTACATCTGTTGAGCCACACTTGTCGCATGTAACAACAATTTTTTTCTCTACCACAAGTCATTCCTCCTTGCCAATTGGCTTTCTAAAATAAGTGTAAACAAGCTGTCTTTATATAAACTGCTCTTAAATTAGAACAGGAAGTTTTAAAAATGTAATATATTAATATATTAACATATTTCCTTACTCATTTCAATTATAATTAACTATTTTTTCTATATATTCGTTGTCTTCTATCTTAGAAATAGCAAAGCATTTCTTTCCTAAATCTTTTAAAGATGCTCCTATATGATATAACTCTTTATTATCTATTACTATAAATCTATCATGGAATTTATTGGTATATGCTAATTTTAATACTGGGTATTGCTTATTAAATTTTTGAATATCCAATTTTCTTATATTGCTATTCTGTGTTGTTAATATTACTACTTCTACATTTTTATTTTTCTTTGACAACATTTTCAAAATATTATCATCTATGTAATTATCTATAATTAAAATTTTTTGTTTTGCTCTCTTTATAATATCTATAATTAAACTATATGCATCAAAAATTTGTCCATCAAAAAATATGCTTTGTTTGAATTCTATTTTTTCATTTTTTTGAAGTTCATCAAAAACTTTTTCGAATTTCTTTTCATGTTCTGTTAACATTTTATTTTGCTCTAATATTTTATATTCTATGTTTGTTAATCTTTTAAATACTGATCCATTTGTTGCTATAAATTTTCTCATTTCAACAAAAGCATTCATTATATTAATACTTACTTGAATCGCTATATCATTCTTTAATAAGCCTGAAAGCATTGCTATTCCTTGTTCTGTAAATACATATGGTAAATATCTTCTGCCTCCATAGTTTTCTTTTTCCAAACTTGAGGTCGCAATTTGCGACCTCAAGTTTTCTGCTTCACTTTCATTCAATTTAAAGCAAAAATTTTCCGGAAATCTCTCAATGTTTCTTCTTACTGTTTCATTTATACGTTTAGTTGGATAGTGATATAACATAGCTACATCACTATCTAACATTACTTGTTTTCCTCTAATTGTATAAATTAAATTTGTAATATTTTCTATTTCATATTTTACTACATTTACTTTTTCATTTATTAGTACGATATTATTGTTTTTTTCTTCCATTAATATCACATCCTATTTTTTATTTATAATTATTTTAGAACGTTTGTTTGTATTTGTCAAGTACTTTTATTTTAATTTTTATTAATATACGACTCCAATCACCACAAATCTTCCATCTTCTACATGATAAGAACATGTAACTAAAGTAATTAACCTATCTCCATATTTTACTTCTTTATTTGTATCATATAAGGATGCTTTTTTTGCATTTTCTATAAAATTATTATAATCTTTTTCTGATTTTGCAGTTACAAAATTATAATACCTAAATACATTTTCTTCTGATTTCGAAAAAACTTTTGAATAAAAAGCTGAAAGAATTTCAAATTTTAAATCTTCCTTTTCTGTTGTAAATCTAATGCTAGGATGTTTTTCATAAAATTCCTTATCTTTATATTTTAATAGATTATTAAACATTTGTCCGCTTACTAAATTATGACCATATATGAGCAAATTATCACTTGGAAGTTTTAAATCATAGTCTTTACTTAAAAATATAGAACCCTTCTCTGATTTTTCCTTTTTATAATTATGTGTTAAATAATATTCATCATCTTTACCTTGTAATACAGGATAGTTTATATTTGTTCCTTCTATTTCAATCCATCCTACAATATCTGAATTTTCCTCTTGTAACTTTTTTATTTTAATCATTCTCTCTGTTTCTTCACTTATAGCTATTGTATTTTCATTTTTGTTTGGTTCTATATTATTTTCCATTATATCAATATCATTTAATAATTCACTTTCATCTTTTGCTTCTTTCTGAATTACTAAATATTTTACAAGATATATACAAGATAAAATAATAATAATTATTAAAATGCAATAAATTATATTATTTCTTAAATTTCTAGATTTTCCTTTCATGTATTTCTCCATCAAATCTTATAATTTACATATATAGATAATATATCTTTTATAACTCAAAAAAATAGACTACAATTGTCTATTCTTTTGATTCATTATTCTTATTTTAAATTCTTTTTTCTTATATATATAATTCCTGCTGTTGAAATTATTATTGAAAGAATAGCTAAACTAAAATAACTTTCTACTCCTGTTTTTGGTACATCATCTTTTTCTGGTTCTGGCTTTGTTTCAGGTACTGTTTCTTCTATTTTTTCTATTTTTACATATATTATTATATCTTTATCTAATTTTGTTTTAAAATCAAATTCATTTTTATAATCTTTATCTGTAAAATATCCTACTACTTCATATCCATCTTCTATAGTAATATATTCATCTAATAGTTCTTTAGTTATAGTTTCACCTTCGTTAACAGTTATTCTATTAGTTTTTTCACCTTGAATTAATGTTATAATTACTTTTTTAGCAGATTCATCTACATTTGGTGTTACTTTTTCTGGTATTATAGTTTCAGAAATAACTTTATCATTTTCATCTGTTAAAACAACTTTATCACCTGCTATTACAACTTTATTTACTGTACTTTCTGTATTTGAAATTATAAATTCTGTAAGATAACCATTTTCAGCAGGACGTATTACATTTTCAGTAGAATCAGATGTTAAAGTACCATTCATTACTAATGTAGGAGTATTTTTTACTGATGTTCCTTGATCTATTTCTATACCATTATTTGCCACAGTACCGTTGTAGCCCAAATGTAAATCAATTATCTCAACATATCCTCCATTTACTAAAATTCCTCCATATCTAAAACCAGTAATACCAACATTATTTAAAATAACTTTTCCAGCTTCATAAGCTTGAACTCCATATTTTGGTCCATTATTTAAATCAATGTCTTTTAATGTTAATTTAGCATTTGAAGATGATGCTGTAAACATTGTTTGATTTCCTGATGTAGATGTCCACTCTGTTGAACCTGCTATTGTATATCCATTACCATCTATTGTAAGTTCTTTTGTTACAGTTATTGGTTTAGTTATTGTAATGTTATTTTGAATTTCTATGGTGCTACCTGATTCTGCACTTTGAATAGCATTATTTAAAGTTTCCTCATTAGTTGCTGTTGCTGCTTTACAAATATTTGGCAAGATTAGTAACATTGCAAAAGCTAAAAATAAAATAATTATTAAATTTATTATTTTTTTCATTTTGACCTCCTAAATTTAAATTATTCTATTTTTATTCTTTTCTGTTTTTTATTTTTTATTTATGAAATTTTTTACATTTTATATAAAATTAGACAAGAAAAAGAACTTTAAGGAACGTCCCTAAAGTTCATCGAGCCATTACTGTGTTAAATGTTTTATCTTGGATATTTTATTGCTGCTTGTGCTGCTGCTAAGCGTGCTATTGGAACTCTAAATGGTGAGCAAGATACATAAGTTAATCCAATTCTATGGCAGTATTCTACTGATGCCGGATTTCCTCCATGCTCTCCACATATTCCAAGCTCTATATCTGGTCTTGTTTGTCTTCCTAATTTTGAAGCCATTTCTACTAATTGTCCAACTCCTTCTTCATCCACTCTTGCAAATGGATCAAAATCGTAGATGTTCTTAGTATAATATTCTCCTAAGAATTTTCCCGCATCATCACGGCTAAATCCAAATGTCATTTGTGTTAAATCATTTGTACCAAATGAGAAAAACTCAGCTTCTTTTGCAATTTTATCTGCTATTAATGCAGCTCTTGGAATTTCTATCATAGTTCCAACCATATATTTTAAATCAATATTTTCTTGTTCTAACATTTCGTTAGCTGTTTTTGTAATTATATTTTTTACATATACAAGCTCTTTATAATCCCCAACAAGTGGTATCATTATTTCTGGTTTAACATCTATTCCTTCTTTTTTTACATTTATAGCAGCTCCTATGATTGCTTTGGTTTGCATTACTCCAATTTCAGGATATGTTACATCTAATCTACATCCTCTATGTCCCATCATTGGGTTAAATTCATGTAAATTTGTAACTACATTTTTAAGTTCCTCAAATGTCATATTCATATCTTTTGCTAAAGCTTCTATTTCTTCATCTGTATGTGGTAAGAACTCATGAAGAGGTGGATCTAGTAATCTTATAGTTACTGGAAGACCTTTCATTTCTCTAAACAAGCCTTCAAAATCTCCTCTTTGCATTGGAAGTATTTTTTCTAAAGCTTTTTCTCTTTGCTCTTTTGTTTTAGATACTATCATTTCTCTTATTGCTGCAATTCTTTCTGGAGCGAAGAACATATGCTCTGTTCTACATAAACCTATTCCTTGCGCTCCAAACTCATATGCTTGTTTTGCATCTTTTGGAGTATCAGCATTTGTTCTTACTTCCATTTGTCTATATCTATCAGCCCATTCCATAAATTTTGCAAAGTTTCCTGAAACAGTTGCTTCAACTGTGTCTATTTTTTCTCCATATACATTTCCAGTTGTTCCATCTAGTGAAATCCAATCTCCTTCATGGTATGTGTTACCATTTACGGTGAAGGTTCTTTCTTCTTCATTTACAACTATATCTGAACATCCTGAAACACAACAAGTTCCCATTCCACGTGCTACAACTGCTGCATGTGAAGTCATTCCACCTCTAACTGTAAGAATACCATGACATACTGTCATTCCATCTATATCTTCTGGAGATGTTTCAAGCCTTACTAATATTAAATCCTTTTCTCCATTATTATATTTTTCTAGTGCATCTTCAGCTGTAAATACAACTTTTCCTGTTGCAGCTCCTGGAGATGCTGCTAAACCTTTTGCAATTACTTTTGCTTCTTTTAATTTTTCTTGGTCAAAATTTGGATGCAATAACTGGTCTAATTGATTTGGTTCAACTCTTAAAACAGCTTCTTTTTCTGTTATCATTCCTTCATTTACTAAATCAACTGCAATTTGAAGTGCTGCAGTTGCTGTTCTTTTTCCATTTCTTGTTTGAAGGAAATATAGTTTTCCATTTTCTATTGTAAATTCCATATCTTGCATATCTTTATAATGTTTTTCAATCATTGTAGCATACATTACAAAATCTTGATATGCTTCCATATCAGTTTCTTTTAAAGTTTCTATTGGAAGTGGTGTACGAATTCCTGCAACAACATCTTCACCTTGTGCATTCATTAAGTATTCACCAAATATTTTATTTTCACCTGTTGCTGGATTACGAGAAAATGCAACACCTGTTCCGCAATCTTCTCCCATATTTCCAAATACCATCTCTTGAACATTAACTGCTGTTCCCCAACTACTTGGTATATCATTTAAGCGTCTATATGTTATAGCTCTTGGGTTATTCCATGATCTAAATACAGCAGTAACAGCTTCAATTAATTGTTCTTCTGGATTTATTGGAAACTCTGAACCATGCTCTTTTAAATATATTCCTTTAAATGCTTCTACTAATTCCTTTAAGTCTTCTGCTGTAAGCTCAGTATCTAATTTAACTCCTCTTTTTTGTTTCATTTTGTCAATTTCTTCTTCGAATAGTGTTTTTGGTATTTCCATTACAACATCACTAAACATTTGAATAAATCTTCTATAACTATCGTAAGCAAATCTTTCATTCTTCTTTGCCATTGCTTCTACAACTTCTTGATTTAAACCCAAGTTTAAAATTGTATCCATCATTCCAGGCATTGATGCTCTTGCTCCTGAACGAACGGAAACAAGAAGTGGATTTTCTGAATTTCCAAACTTTTTACCAGTAATATTTTCAAGTTCTCTTAAACTATTAAAAATTTGCGATTTTACTGTATCTGATACAGTTTCGTCATTATCATAATATTCAATACAAGCCTCTGTTGTTATTGTAAATCCTTGTGGAATCGGAAGACCTAAATTTGTCATTTCCGCCAAATTTGCACCTTTTCCTCCAAGTAATTCACGCATTGAAGCATTTCCTTCTTTAAATAAATATACATACTTTTTATCCATAATGTTCCTCCCTATTTTTCATATCTTTTGTCAATTTTTATTTTTTATTCATATTTTAAATAATTATATATATAATTATTTAAAATGTAAATATAAATTTAAAATAAAATTTAATAATTAGTAACTTAATGTTACTGTTCAGCGTAAAAACAAATATAAATACATCCGTCGCATCTTAGTCGGCAATGTACATTTTCTATCTCCAAGTATTCGAAAGAAAAGTACAATGCCGTTCGTAGCAACTAGTAGAAATATTAATAAGTATGAAATTATTACTAGAACTGAACAGTAACAACTCAATATTACAATTTTATATAATCAAATTCTTGATATTTTTCTTGTATTAGAAGGAGAGAAAGCACCGCTTCCTCTCTTTCATCAATCAAAATGCTATTTGTTGTTATGTCTTATTCCTTACCTTTTTTGGTTTTCTGTGCCCTTCATTAGACTTTGCAGCCTTTGGGCTCACATTGTCGTATGGAACACGAGTTCCATAATCAAATAGTAAACCTTTGATGTTTTTTGCCTTTGACCGCCTTTGCTGTCTGTTGCATTGCATTTAGATTGCTCCCTTCACATTTTTTTACACTTTATAGTGTAGAAACATATTATATACCTTTGTTAAACTGTTGTCAAAGTGCATTTTTGTCTTATTTTATTTTCTTTAAATTTGTATCTTGCACAAAAGTTGAAACATTATATAAAAATAGTACATCTGTAATTCCATTTTCTTTTGCATATTCTACATAATCGAAATTAGTATATCTAGGATCTAAGAAATGAACTTCACTATAATCTTGGCATAAGAACTGTGACATTATATGTGCATAAGAATCCTTTATAACGAGCAATTTCTTATCATTATTTACATTTGTTTTTATAATTGCTCTACTGTTATTTCCATTTAAGAAATATGAATATTTGTCCTTTCCTTTTAAATATTCTTCATTAAAAATACTATTTGTAGTTTGTTTATCATATATTGCTTCTTTAATATTTGTATTATTTTCATTTTTATATACAAATAACTCATCTGGTTGCTGATTTAATAATTGTGCTTTCGAGTCAAATGTTCCTAAAAAATCATTTGAGACAGTAACTCTATTAAAGTTGTCTATTTCCTTTATTGTTATATTTGCAACTTTACAATATTCCCTATATATTATATATGCTCCGTCACTATTTATATGGTGATCGGTTTTAAAATACAACTGCTTATTCTTGTTTTCTGTTTTTAAGCTTTCTATAACATTTATATTATTTGTATTTTCTGTTTTGCTATAAATTTGATTAATAATTTCTTCTTGATTTGGTACTTCCACGTTGTTTGGAAGTTTATCTCTGTTTATATAAATAGAATTTGGTACTAGAACAAAATATGTAGGTATATTTTGTTCTTTCATTTTGTTTGCAAAATCTGATATTATCTTTGCATTAGTATTTGCATTTTCTTTTTCCTTATCATTATATTCAAACTTTTCAAATAAATATCCATCTTTACCTATATACACTCCATTATTTTCTTTCTTGCCCATTACATCTATTTCCCACCAAGAATTAAGTTTTAGATAGAAATTTCTAAATGCAAAATGGTCATTTATATAATCATTCACACCATTTAAATAATCACCATTTACAAAACTTTCAAAAGAAAATCTAGGAATAGTTGCAAGCATTCTATTTTCTTCTTCTGAAAAAACTTGCTTTGGCCATATAAAATTTATTATCACAATTACAACCCAAACAGTCATAAATATTGCAAAAAATATTTTGTTCTTCATCATCTTCTCCTCTTTTAAATTAAGCCAATGGGGACGTACTTATTTGGCTCATTTTATTGTAGTTTATAATTTTATTTTAAAATATTATTTTTTCAGCCAAATAAGTACGTCCCCATTGGCTTAATTTAAAATCTAAAATATAAGAATGGATTAAAGCTATTGTTTACTAAGCTTGCTGTACATACTATTACAATTAATACACAAGCAATGCTTCTTATTGTTCCAAATATAATTTCTCTTTTCTTGTTATTTGTATTATTTATAAATTTCTCTCTTAATTTCGTAAATGGTATGCTACAAATAATCCCCACAATAATAATTATTATATAATTTTTCAAATAATATATTGCCTCTGGATTTGCAAAGTTTACTCCATTTAAATTAAACATTGTGCCTAAATATGTTCCAATCTTACCTAAGTCTTCGAATGCAAATATTACCCAGCTTATTAGCACAAGCAATATGGTATATATATGTCCAAATATTTTTGGTATTTTTTCTAATACTTTTAGCATGAAGAGTTTCTCTATTATTAATATTACTCCAAAATAAACTCCCCATAGTACAAAGTTCCATGATGCCCCATGCCAAGCACCCGTTAATGCCCATACTATCAAAATATTTCTAATTTGTTTTGGAAATCCTTTTCTGTTCCCTCCAAGTGGTATATAGATATAATCTCTAAACCAACTACTTAATGTTATATGCCATCTTCTCCAAAACTCTGTTATGCTTTTACTTATATATGGATAGTTAAAGTTTTCATCAAAGTCCATACCAAATATTTTTGCGAGTCCAATTGCCATGTCTGAATATCCGCTAAAGTCAAAGTATATTTGAAGTGCAAATGATATTATCCCAATCCACGACAAAAGAACTGTCATTTCGCCATAAGCTCCTGTTTCTATTACATTCCACAATGCACCTACATTATTTGCAATTAATACTTTCTTTCCAAGTCCTACAATAAATCTTCTCATTCCCAAAGAAAAATTGTCTAAGCTAATTTTTTTATCAACCAATTCTTCATCAACTGTTTCATATCTTACTATAGGTCCTGCAATAATTTGAGGGAATAATGTTGTATATGTTAAATAATTATAGAAACTCTTTTCACATACAACAGTCCCTCTATATACATCAATTATATATGATAATGATTGAAAAGTATTAAATGATACCCCTATAGGTAGAGGTATATTTAATAGAGGAATATTAAGCCCAGTTACTCCATTTATGCTGGAAATTATAAAGTCCGCATACTTGAAGAAAAATAAAATTAATAAATTTACTCCAACATCAATCCATAAATATATTCGTTTTTTCTTTTTATCTTCCCAATATTTGTTTATTTTATTTCCACACCAAAAATCCATCACCGCTAAAAGTAACATTATTGGAATATATCTAATTTCTCCCCAAGCAAAGAATATAAAACTTGCTATAATCATTACTAGGTTTTTTAGTTTTCTTGGTACTATGAAATATATAAGTAACATTATTGGCAAAAAAATGTATAAAAATACTACACTGCTAAATACCATTTTGTTTCTCCTTTTGTTTAACTACACTAAAATATCATTTGGAATTTCAAAATTTTGTATTCCCATATAGCCAGGAGCTATTTCATATTTTTGAAATACTACTGTAACCTTCTTGTTTTCATCAATATAAAAATCTTGATATTCATTTTCTATTCCAGAAAATCCACCTTCGTTCTTCTCAAAATATATATTATTTTCATCTGCTTTTTTTCTTTCCTCTATTTGCTTTGTAACTTCTTTATCAACTATCTCTTTATAATTTTCTCCCAGTACATCTTTTAAATCCAGTTCCTCTCCAGTTTGTATATTGATGTTGTAAAAATATTGCTCAGTATATGCCGAAGCCAAACTTTCAAATTTTGTTATTATGAAAGATATTAGGTTATCATCTTGATAAGTTATTTCATAATTTACATCTATTAGCATTGGTCTGTAATCATCTAGATTTCCCCCTGTTGCAACTACGGCTTCTTGATATTCTTTTGCTCTTTGTTTTGCTTCGTCTAACACATTATTTATTTTTGTAGAAATTTCATTATTTATTCTATTTTCTAATTCTGTATTTCCTGTATTTTGAATTGCAGGTACTCTTGCTTCTATTAACTCTGTATCAGTTTCTTCTTTATATTCTCTTACTGTAAATACTTTTGCTAAATTACTAATTACTGGAATTTCTTCCATAGATTTTGCAAAAGTTTCGTTAGTATTTAACAATACTATAAATAAAGCAAATGTTGTAGCTAAAGCTACTGTAGCTCCTTTCATAAAAGAAGTAATATTACTTCTTTTATGAACAATATCTTTCTGATGAATCGCTCTATTTACCACATATTCCAATTCATCAGGAATCTCTATTGAATCATATATTTTTTTACACTTTTTCAGTATACTCATAATCTATACTTTTCTCCTCTCATAATCTTTTTTAATTTCATTTAGTCCTTTGTATAACCTAGACTTTACTGTATTAGTGTTTGTATTAGTTATAACAGCTATTTCTTCTATTTTTAAATTTTCAAAAAATCTTAATATTATAACTGTCTTTAGTTTATCATTCAAATTTTCTATTCTATTATATATATCTATATTTTCAACTATATTATCCTCATTATTTTGTGTACTTGTTTCGTTTTCCACTAATTCATATTCTATTATTTTTTTATTTTTCTTTACAGTTTGCAAAGCCTCGTTTATAAGAATTCTGTAAAACCATGTTTTTACGAATTCTTCTTGTTTTAACTTATGTATATTTTCTAAAGCTTTTGTTACAGCTTCTTGCACTATATCTAATGCCAAGTCTTGATTTTTTGTATACGTATACGCTATTTTATATAATTTGTTTTGATTTTCTTTTATATATTCTACCAGTATTTCACGAGCTACATGTGACATTTATTTCTCATTCCTTTATATAATTATTTATTACATCACTTACCTTTTTTGCATCATTTGATATGCATAATATTACATAATTCCCTTGTATTTTTAATACATTATTTTCTATTTTAAATACTTCTTTTGGCAAATAGCTTGCAAAAGCTTCTTTTCTTTCATCTATTCTTGTATTTATTTTTTCCTTAACAGTATTTAAATTGCTTTTATCATTTACTTGAAAAATAACTATTTCTTCGCTCGTTGCTCCACTTCCTTGATATGAAACTAATTCTTTTATTTCATCATTAGTAAAACCATAGTCTTTTATTACCATTTCCGAATCAGCTTTGATTAACTCATCTTCAAAAGCTCCACTTGTAACAATTTTATCTGCCAATTCATCTATATTTATTTGTATATTTTTATTTTTACTATTACTCCAAAATATTACTCCTACTATTACTAATATTATCACTAAAATAACTATTGCTAAAATTTTTTTATTCATTCTTATCACAACCCTTTCCTTTTATATTCTAACTAAAAATACGATATATATCAATATATTTTTACGAATTATTCTTCAAATACTTTAACCACTTCTCACAATAGCTTTTTCCTATATGAATTCCATCAGGACTTGTTTCCTCTGGTAAATATCCTTCACTATTTACTAAAACTGATTGTACATCTAAATATTCTACATTTTCCTCTAATGCAACTTCTTTTACTAATTTGTTATATTGTTCTATTCTAGTGTTATTAAAATACTTATCTGACTTATCTCTTGATTTTGTTACTGGAATTATAGATTGTATATATATTTGAGTATCAGGTTTTATTTTTTTTATTTCTTTAATCAGTTCTTTGTATTTTGACTTAAATACTTGTGGATATGACCAGCCTAATTCATTTACTCCTAACATTATATACACTCTTTTTATATTTTTTCCCTTCATATCTTCTAGTAAGGTTATCTTTTCCCCATTACTAGTTTTAACAAATTTCTTAGAAACTGCTGTATCCACCATTAATCCTACATAAGAATAGTCTTGAACATCTTTTAATCCATTATACATTATAAAACCTTGTGTTCTAGAATCTCCAATAAAAGCAACTGTTTCATCAAATTTGACATTAGTACTTTTATTAATTGTTGTTTCTTCTTTTTTCTCTTCTTCTATATCGTTGTTTTCTTCTTTTTTCTCTTCATGTATATCATTGTTCTCTTCTATTATCTCATTTTTTGAATTTATTTGGTTTAAATTATTTACAATATTACTTTGTTCTTGATTGGTTACTTGATCTATGTTATTTGTCACATTTTCCTTCTTATCTTCCTTGTGAGTCATCTTATTACCAATAATTCCTCCCAATATAATAATTATTACTAATGGTATAACTGTTGATATAACTCTATCTTTTCTTAGTTTTCTTTTTTTCTTCATATATACTATCAATCCTTCCTAATGTACAAATCTGGTTGGAAAAGAATTAAATTTTGGCTAGGAAAACAAGTTTGAAATTTATGAGACGTACTATTTGTACGTTGATTAAATTTCAAATGCAGTTTGACACCGCCAAAATTGTAATTATTTTTCAAGCTTTTCCTTTCTGTTTTTTCTTTATACTATATTAGATAAAAAAGAAGATAAAAAAGTTTAAATTTCTTTATAGTTTTTTAAATATTTATCGTAAATAAAAAAAGATATAATGATAATCTCTAATCACCATTTATCATTATATCTTTTTAATAACCTAATACTCATTTTCTAAATTTTTTTCTTTTAATTTTTTATTAGTATTTTCTGAAACTATGGCATAAATAATTGAAACAACTGGAAGCCCTACTATCATTCCCATAATTCCAAATAAGCTT
Organism: uncultured Clostridium sp.; assembly: GCA_946499885.1. Taxonomy (GTDB): domain Bacteria; phylum Bacillota; class Clostridia; order TANB77; family CAG-508; genus CALXVA01. Next base: position 39,323 of record CAMMTN010000001.1, read on the forward strand.
CCTCCAATAGTTATTGCAACTAATACCCATATACTTGGAAGTCCAATATTTTTTCCTACAACATGTGGATATATTAAATTTCCTTCTACTTGTTGTAGTACTATGATAAATATTAGAAATATGATTGCTTTTATTGGATCTACAGCTACTATTAATACTGCACCAATAAAACCTGATATAAAAGCTCCTACTATTGGAACAAACGCAGTTATTGCTGTTAAGGCTCCAATTGGACCAGCATAAGGAATTCCTAAAACAAACATTCCTAAAGCACATAGTGAACCTAATATAATAGCTTCTTTTGCTTGACCTGTTAAAAAGCTTCTAAATGAATCTCTCGCAAGTCTACTTACTTTTAATATATAATCCGCTTTATCTTTATCCATACGAGCATAAATAAATTTTTTAGCTTGTACTTTTAATCCTTCTTTATTAGCTAGAATATATACTGCAAATACTACTGCTATAATAAAATTAAATATTGTCGATACTAAGTTCGAAGCTTGTGTTATTGTAATATCTAGAACATTTTTTGATATATCCATAAGGCTTGTTTTTATGGTGTCTGTATTTATTTGTATACTTTGTATAAAATTATTAACCTCTGGTATTCTCTTAGTAATATCTATTGCAAAATTTTTAGTATCTTCTAAAAAATTAGGTATATTGCTTATTAAATTTTTTATTACTTCAAAAAATTGTGGAATTATTAATATTAGTATTATTGTTATAACAGCCATGATTGTTATAATTGATAATATTATTGATGCTGTCCTTTTTAAATTATTAGTTTTTTTATTATTTTTTTGAGTTACTCTTTTAGAATTGTTTTTATTTTTTCTCGATATAAATATTTTGTTTTCATAAATAGTCATAAAAATATTTAGCACAAATGCTATTGCAAGCCCCCATATAAATGGTGAAATAATGTCTAAAAAGTATTTGATGCCTCCCCATACAACTTGTATGTTTAATAAAGCAATAAAAAGAACTATAGCAATAACAAGAATTTTTATAATTTGTCTTGTATTTTCTTTATCTAACTTCATTTAGAACCTCTCCTTTTTATATTTCATATATTTACATAATAGCAGATTTTTCCAAATTTTGCAACCATATTATTCTTTTATCTTCACTCCCAACAAACTAATTAAATTAATTGCTTGGTATTCATTTATAATTGCTCCTTTTATATCTTCTAAGGAAATTACTATTCCATCAATAAAAGAATTTGATAAATCAATGCTTTTTAAATTTGTTTTAAAAAATTGAGTTTGTACTAAGTCTGCTTTTTCGAAGTATACATTTTTAAAAACATCTTCTTGAAAATACGCATTCCTTAATATTGTATTATCAAATAAAATATTATTTAGCCCTGACAATGAAAAATTACTATATCCTGCATTTGTTTCTTTATAAATTACATTGTTTTGTATGGTTTCTGTAAAGTCGCAACCTGATAATTTACAGTTTATAAATTCACACCTAATAAATGTTGATGCCTGAAAAGAAGTATTTGAAAAGTTGCAATTATCAAATATCACATCCATAAAAGTTATTTTTTCTAATTTGCTATTTATGATATTGCACTTGCTAAATTTAACTACTTTAAATTCGAAATCATAAATTTCAATATTTTCTAAATTCTGATGCTCAATTATCTTATTTTCTATTTTTCCATCAACTTCATTTATTTCTTTCTCTAAATTTTGTAGTTTTTCTATATTATTTATCTCAAATAATATTTTTTGCGGTTTTTGTATATTCATAATAATTAATGTTCCTTTAAATTCAATATACGTATATCATAACAAAAAGCTAGTAATTTTACAACTACTAACTTTCATTTTTTACATTTATTTAACCAAATATCCTTATTTATTAATTAATTCTAAATTTGCTTGTCTTTTTATTTTATTTGTTGTTGTCTTTATTAATGGTTCTTCTGAAATAATCATTCCTCTAATAGCTTTGTATTTTGGCATTATTTGATTAATATCTTTTATCTTATCAGCTAATACCTTATGTATTTCTTCGTCAGTCTCTACTTTGTAAGCTTCTTTCATAATTTCTCTGTCAAATATAATTTTGACATTTATTTTTATATCTTCTTTATCGTCAGATTGTTGTTTTCCAAATATAAAAGATTCTTTTACCCCTTCTATTTTATTAACTAATGTTTCCATTTCTTCTGGGAATATATTCTTTCCGTTTTTTAGAACAATTACACTTTTCTTTCTTCCGCAAATAAATATATAGCCATCTTCATCTATTTTAGCTAAATCTCCTGTATAGAACCATCCATCTTTTAAAGATTCTTTTGTAGCTTCTTCATTACCGTAGTATTCAATCATTATATTTGGTCCTTTTACAACAAGTTCTCCCATTCCGTCTGCGTCTACATCTTCTAATTTTGCTTGTACGTGTGGTAGAGCTTTTCCTATAGATCCAACTCTAAAGTTTTCATTCGTTTCAACAGCAATTACTGGAGATGTTTCTGTTAGTCCATATCCTTGGCATAAGTTTATTCCCCAAGCTCTAAAATCCTCTTCTACATCTTTATCTAATGCAGCTGCTCCGCTTAAGAATAAACGAATATTCCCCCCGAATAATTTATTAATGTCTTTGAATATTTCTCTTTTTTCAGCCATACTTTTGTCTTTGTTTTCTTCCATTAATTTTCTTACTGTTTCAAGTTTTCCCTCTTTTTCTAATGCTTTTATAATATTTTTATGCATATTTTCGTATATAGCTGGTACAAATGAAGCAAATGTTATTTGGTATTCATTTAAGTTTTGCATAATATGTCTTAAACCTTCACAAAAAGCTCTTTCTGCACCTAAGTATAAAGAGAATAACATTCCAACAGTACATTCAAATACGTGATGTAATGGTAAGAATGATAATACTTTGTCGTTTGAATCTGCATCTAATACAGAGCAAAAATCCATTAAGTTTGATGCTAAATTTCTATGTGATAATGCAACAACTTTTGATTTGGATGTTGTTCCTGAAGTAAATAACATAATTTGCATTTCTTCTGGATTTATTTTAGCATCAATAAATTCTCTATTTCCTTCTTCTACTAATTTCTTCCCTGTTTCAATTAATTCTTTTTGAGAATAAACACCTTCAATATTGTGTTCTAAATCCATAGATATTAAATGTTTTAATTTGTTTTTATCACTGTATTTGATTTTTTCTATAATCTCTTCATATTTTCCAGAGTAAAAAATAGCCTCTACTTCAGATCTTTCTATAAGTTCTTCTAATTCATTTGCTGGCAATGATTTATCTAGTGGAACTACTATTCCAGTACCGCAAACAACTGACATATAGCTAAGTTCCCATTCATATCTATTTTCTCCAATGACAGCGATTCTTTTTCCCTTTAGTCCCATACTAATTAAAGCTGTTCCTAAATAATTTATCATATCTCTTATTTCTTTATGTGTATATGTCTTATATTTTCCTTCTGATACTTTTATTTTATATCCTGGTCTATCTCCATAAATTTCACCTGTTTTGTTTAACATATCTTTTAAATCTGTAATTTGTATAATATTCTTGTTCATCATCTTTCCTCCTACTTTTAATCCTTTGAATACTTGTTTCTATAGCTATGCTTTTATTATAAATTATTTAATATACAATAAAAACACATAGTGCCATTTATATTATTCAATGTGTAAATTAAAAATCCTATATAAATGACTATGTGTTCAAATTTTATATTTTTACTTTTGGTTATTAAAATATTTTTCAAATTCATCTACTGGCAGTGGTTTTGAATAATAATACCCTTGAATTATATCACAACCTTTTTCTAATAAATATTCTCTTTGTTCTTTTGTTTCTACTCCCTCAGCTATTGTTTCTAAGTTTAATTCTTTTGCAATATTTAAAATGTAGTCTACTATGTTCTTTTCTTTTTTTTCTATTCTATCTACAAATGATTTATCAATTTTTATAATATCTGCTGGCATGTCTTGAAGCATACTAAGTGATGAATACCCAGTTCCAAAATCATCTATTGAAATCAGGAATCCTAACTTTTTCATTTTTTTCATTATCTCTATTATATCGATTCCGTCATTCACAGCTGCACTTTCAGTTATTTCTAAATCTATGTTGTTAGGATTTATACCATATTTTTCAGTTATCATAGCATACTTTTCTAGGAAATTTTCTTCCATAAAATGTTGTCTTGATACATTTACTGATATAACTGGTTCTTTACCATATTTTTCTTTGCACATTTTCATATCTTTGCATACTTGCTCAAAAATATATAAATCTAATTTTAATATAAATCTATTTTTTTCAAAAAGTGGAATAAATTTGTTTGGCGGTATTAACTCTCCATTATGCTCCCATCTTACTAAAGCTTCTGCACCATATATTTTTTCAGTATTGGTATATATTTTAGGTTGATAATATACTTTAAATTCTTTTTTTAATAAAGCATTGTTTATTTCATTTTCTATTTTACTTTCTTCCTCTATCTCTTTTTCGATTTTCTCATCATATATGTGATATTTATCAAACACGTCTCCTTTTGAAATAGAATGTGCGATAATTGCTTTATCTAATACTTGTATAATGTCTTTATCATCTTTTTTTATTTTATATACCCCAATATTAATAGATAGATTATATAAATTATTATTTAATTTTAAATTTTCTATATTTCTTATTACACTATTTAGCAAATTAACAATATTTTTATTACTTTCAAATAATACTGCAAAAAAGTCATTAGAATATCTACAAATCAAACTATTTTTATCTATAAATATTTTTTGTAATTCTTCTCCTATTCCAAATAAAATATTATCTCCTATTTTATACCCATAAGCTTTATTAATCATTTTAAATTTATTAATATCAAGAACAAAAATGTACAAATCAGATATATTTTTTTCTAGCATCTCCTGTCCCTTTTCTCTAAAGAAATATACATTTCCTTTTTTTGTTACAGGATCTATATATGCATATTGGTATAATTGTTTTTGCTTTTTATTATTAATAATTATTATATAAATACAAATAGAAACAAAAACTAGTATAACTACTATTGATATAATAAATGTTGTAAGAAGTGCTCTATTTGCTTCACTAGCAATTGCACTTGATGGAATGAAAGTAAAAATAATCCACTCATTTTCCCCTATAGGCTCATAAACCATATAATATTTACCAGATATAGTTTCAAGTACATTTTCGCCAGAAATATCATTTTTTAAGTTGTTTTTTATAGTATTCTGAATAGATATAAACTTTTCCTTTTCATTATTCTTTAATATTTGTTCTATAGATTCAAGTAAATTACCATTTTTTATTTCTCTATTTGCATTTACAACTATAACACCTGTTTTATCTACAATATAGCTAAAACCTTTACCTTCAAATATTTTATTTGAAAATATATCTTTATATGATTCTGTAGTAACAATTAATAAAATTGCTATTCGTTCACCATCTACATCTAAAGCCTTAGAATAAATGTTAATTTCTTCACCATCTATTTTACTAATTCTATTTTCAGAAACATGAATCTGGTTATTGGAAAAGAAATTATCTCTTTCATCTGAATAATCAACTTGATACCCATCATTTGTTATAGTTATTCCATCTTCATACATAATAGCCATTCTTATAAATTTGCTTGTTATATCACTTTTTTCGTACATTTCAAATATTTCTTCTTTATTAATTGTATTATCAGACATAATTTTATTTGTTATTGACTCTAATATAGCTTTTTGATCTTCTATTTCTTTATTTAAATTACTTGCATCATTTTTTACAATTGTTTTTATGCTATTAGTTGCATTTGCCTCTATTTTGTCTAACATATATGTCATATAGGCTAATACCAATGTGATAAGTATAATGAATATTACTATAACAAAAAAAATCTGTTTATTAAGTTTTTTCATAAAAAAATCTACCTTCCATATAAATTTATTAAAAAACTTATTTAATTTTTATACTATTATCAAATTATCTATGTAATAAATCCATATAATTTATTATATCTAAAAAAGATTCATATTAGATAAAAATAAAGCAGTTTTTTACTGCTTTATATTGTATTTTTAATTTTTATAATTGTCAAGAATTGTATTTTATTCTTCATCATAATTTTCTTTTCCCTCAGTTTCATCATATTCATATTCGTAATCTACTGGTAAGGCTGGTTGTTGATTAAGATTTGCTGGATGTTGAGGTCTACTCCTTCTCGGACGAATTTTGCTTTGTATTGTTTCGGTTAAATTTTCTATAGTTTCCTTTGCTTCTCTACGTTCTCTTTCATTTCTTCTTGCTTCTTCTTTCTTTTCTTCTTTTTTGTTTTGCATAGATTTATTTAAGTAACAATTTGCTTTTTCCATTAAATCTGGCACATAGTCTATTAGCTTGTCTAAAGCAGAGGAATGATTAACAGGTAATAATTTTACATTATTAGGACTTACCACTAAAAATGCAACTGGAGATATGCTTACTCCTGCTCCAGAACCACCTCCAAATGGCAATCTATATTGTATAGCTTCTTCTTTTTCCTTTTTTGTGTACTCATCAAGAGTTTCTCCCTTAAATTCGCTACCTCCTGCTGCAAAACCAAACCCCACTTTAGATATTGGTATAATTACCATATTATTACTTGTTTCTATTGGCTCCCCTATAATTGTATTTACATCTACCATATCCTGTATGCTATTCATTGCCGTAAGCATAAGACCTTCTATTGGATGTTCGCTCATATTTTTATCACATTCCTTTCCTTAGAGACGTTGTCTCTTTAAAATTTCTTATTGATAATATGTACAAATTTTGTTTAATTTATACAATATTTAATAATTTAAGCAAAATTTGTTTTCATTTCTCTTACAGTATTTTTCCTTGACTTAAAAATCTTATATGCCGAAATTAAAATATTTATTATTTTTATTTCTAATATGGCATTAAATTTTATATCGTACTCATTTTTAGAATGATACATAGGTAATACATCATATTTAATATATTTTTCCTTATCTTTTCCAATAATATGTGGTAGTATAACAGCCAAAATTGTACATATAATAGGAACTATATAACTTGTTAATATTACATCTTCAATACCTATTTTTATATCTAAATCCAAATATGAAACTTTAGGTTTAATATTTGTTATTTCTTTTAAATCTGATATTTTAAAATCTTTTTCGATTTTCTTTATATCTATTTGTTCAAGATGAAGATCTTTACTCATCTTTTTTAATCTACTATTATTTATTTTTAAAGAAAACCATTTAATTTTATTAAATAAATATGATGAGATTTTTATAATATATTTTTTATTATTTTGTGTTAGATTAGAAAATTGTACATTTTTTAATTCAAGTCGTATAGTTGAAAATATAAGAAAAATCGTAATTAGCATTATAATTATTGATATGATTAAAAAAAAGAAAACTAATACCATATATACTCCTTTCTAATTTTTGTATAAAAGAATATATCTAATATTAGTTTTTCCATTTTTTTCTTTTTTAAACAATATTATTTTGATTTCTTCTCTACAGTTATGTCACCAAATAGTTCTTCTTGTGAAGTTATAACTTTGCTTCTTCTTGAAAGTTCTAATAATCCTGAAAAAGCCGTTACTATTTCTGGATTGGAACATTTTTGTCTTGAAAATAAATTATTAAATATAAATTTTTTACAATGTAACAATTCTTTAAACATGGTCTTTACTTTATCTGCAACAGTATATGTTTCTGTAATAGCAATTTTTTCTATGTTTTTAGCATTTTTATTTAATCTTGATGCATTTTTTTCTATAATTTCGGAATACATCTGTGAAATTATTTCCTTTTTATATTCTTTTTCTAACTTTTGCTTTGGAAGCTCTATTTCTTCTGGTAATTTGCAAATAATCTTTTTGCTGTTTTCATACATCTGGCGTAATTTTTTTGTTATTTCTTTATATTTTTTATATTCAATTATTCTTTGAAGTAATTCTTCCTCTGTAAGTTCCTTTTCATCTTCTACTTGATTTGGTAATAAATTTTTAGATTTTAAATATAGTAATGTTGAAGCCATTATCAAAAATTCGCTAGTTATCTCTAAATTCATTTTTTCCATATCGTTAATGTAATCTATGTATTGATCTGTAATTTCACTTAATTTAATATCATAAATATCCATTTTATTCTTATCTATTAAATGGCATAACAAATCTAGAGGACCTTCAAAGTTCTCTAGTTTTATAGCGTATTTTTTTGTTTCTAATGTTAATATGTTTTGCATTTTCTTGCACATTCCTTCCCTAAGTACAGATATTTATTCTTGTGTAATATAATTAATTGCTTCCTTTACGCTTTCCATTTTATATCCTTTTTTTAGCAGATATTGGATTAATTGTTGTTCTTCCATATTATTTTGTTTTTTTAATATAATATTTTTAGCAGAATTTATCTCATATTCTTCTAATTCTTCAATATGGCTATTAAAGTAATTATCCATATCATTTGTTTTAATTCCTTTTGACGTTAGTTTATATTTAAGTTCTTTTATTGATAAATTATTTAAACTCATAAATTCTGCTACTGCTCTTTCAATATAGTTTTCATCATTAATATATCCTATTTCTTTTAAGTTTTCTATTACATCATTAAGCATATCTTGATTATCTAGATTTAAAAATTTCCTTTTTATTTCTTGCTCTGTTCTTTTTTTGTACATAATATACTTTAAAACTTTAGTTTTTAGTTTGTCAAACTCTTCTAGTTCTTCTAATGTAGGCATTTTTTCTCCTTTTCATTTCCAAGTTCTTTTTAAATTTTTGTTTTCTTTGTCTATAAAAGCCTTTAACAAATCAATGTTTGCTACTCTGCACATTGATAAAATGTGTGTAAAAACATCTGCTATTTCATCAGACAAATTTTCTTGTCTTGATTCAGTTATATCAATTTTAATATTTGTAGATTTTCTAACTTCTTTAGCTAATTCTCCTACTTCTTCTGTTAATAAAATCATTACATCTTGTTTGGTTTGTTTTTCAAAACCTCTTTCTTCTATCATTTTATTAATATATGATTGTATATCTGAAATTGAAGACCTTTCATCTAGTCTTGACAACTCTTCTTCTAAATTATACATATCTAAAGTTCCTTTCTTAATTATTTAATCTAAAAAAGAATTACTTTTAACTAGGCAAATAAGAACAATCTGGAGACGTATTTTATATAAATCTAAAGGATTTTTGAAGCCAAGTTTAACAATGTCAAAAGCAATTATCTTCAAAATTTTTACTCTTCTTCCTCGTCAGTTACTTCATCACCTAAACTTTTTTCAAAAGCAGCATTAAAATTATCTCTAATTTTCTTTTCTACTTCTGCTGTTACTTCTGGATTTTCCATCAAATATTTTTTAACATTTTCTCTTCCTTGTCCAATTCTTTCACCATTATAGCTAAACCATGAGCCAGATTTTTCTATTATGTCTAGATTTACAGCTATATCTAAAATATTTCCTTCTTTAGAAATACCTTTTCCATATACTATATCAAATTCAGCCTCTCTAAATGGTGGAGCAACCTTATTTTTTACAACTTTTACTCTTGCTCTATTTCCTACAACATCACCATCTTGCTTAATATTTTCTATTTTTCTAATATCCAATCTTACAGAAGCATAGTATTTTAAAGCTCTACCACCTGCTGTAGTTTCTGGATTTCCAAACATAACTCCTACTTTTTCTCTTAATTGATTTATAAATATTACAACTGCCTTTGATTTATTTATTACGCCTGCTAGTTTTCTTAAAGCTTGTGACATAAGTCTTGCTTGTAAACCAACATGTGCATCTCCCATATCTCCATCAATTTCTGCTTTTGGAACTAAAGCTGCTACTGAGTCCACAACAATTATATCTATTGCTCCGCTTCTTACCAATGCTTCAGTTATTTCTAGTGCTTGTTCACCTGTATCTGGTTGAGAAACTATTAAATTATCTATATCTACTCCTAAATGTTTTGAATATACTGGATCTAATGCATGCTCTGCATCTATAAAAGCTGCTTCTCCACCTAATTTTTGTGCTTCTGCTATCATATGAAGTGCAAGTGTAGTTTTACCAGATGATTCTGGCCCATATATTTCTACAATTCTTCCTCTAGGAATACCTCCGATTCCTAAAGCTATATCTAAACTTAGAGCTCCTGTAGGTATTGCTTCAACCTCCATTGCTCCAAAATCTCCTAATTTCATTACTGAACCTTTACCAAATTGTTTTTCAATTTGTCCTAAAGCTGCTTCTAGCGCTCTCATTTTTTCTGGGTTTTGATTACTCATTTTATTTTTCCTCCTTAATAAACAACTGTTTGTATTATATACTATTTTTTTTATTTGTCAAGAACTATTTTAAATTTTTTACTGCCTATACCAATTCTCAAAATTATAATATACCGTATAATTATTTGGTTTTATTTCTCCTGTAAGCCTAATACTATGTACTACCTTATTTTTATTTCTATATAAACATATATAAGGTACTTCGTCTTCATAAATTTTAATTATTCTATCATATTTTTCTTTTAGCACATTGGTATCTGAAATATTATTTATTTCATTTAATAAATTTGTTATTTCAGTATTTTCATAATTAGCAATATTATCTTCTCCCAAAAAATATGTTAAATCTGGACTATATCCATTGTTTACTCCTGTTATTATCATATCATAATTTTTATTTGTCAAGTAATTTTTATATGAAGAGTTTGAAACTTTGTATAATGATACATTAATTCCTATATCTTCTAATTGTTCTTCTATTAATTCTGCTACTTTTACTCTAGTTTCATTGCTATTATCAACAATTAAATTTAAGTTTAAATATCTTGTATTATAATTTTCAGTTTTTCGCCAATATCCATATCTATATTCCCATCCAGCATCTTCTAATACCTCTTTTGCCTTTTCTTTGTTATAACTTGAAGAACTTTCTTTTTCATATAAATAACTTCCATAATCTATTGGAAAAGATGATACATAATAATTGTTACTAAACACTGAAGAATTTATTTTGTTTTTATCTATGGCATAATTTATAGCTTGTCTTACTTCTTTATTCTTTAATATACTATCTTCGCAATTTAAACTAATAAAATCTAATTCTCTTCCCTTATAATCATTTGTAGAAAAGCCGAATAGTTCCAATATATTCTTCTGTATCTTTTTTTGACGTACATAACATATCTATATTTCCAATTTTCAAGCTGTTATATGCATCTCCCATTGTGTCATAGAAATTCAAGACTACCTTACTTATCTTTCTTTCTACATCATTAGAATTATACCAATTTTCATTTATGCTAAGCTCGATTTTTTCAGTAGTTGCAGATATAACTTTATACATTCCTGTTGAAATTGGTGCTAGTCTTGATTTGTAAAAATCTTCATCTTTAAATTGTGCATAAGAAACAATGGGGAATATTAAATTATACTCAAAAAAAGCCTCTACACTATTTAAGTTTAATTTAATAGTATTACCATCTATTATTTCTACTGATTTAATATTTTTAACATTATCTGAATATACAGATTTTCCTTCTTTTAATTTTTCTATTGTAAATTTCACATCTGTACCTGTTACAGATGTACCATCTTCCCATTTTAAATTATCTTTTATCTTAATAAGATATGTTTTATCATTAGTTTTTGACCATTCTTTAGCTAATCTTAATTCAATATTATAATCGTCTGTTATCTTTATTAGTGGTTCGTATATAATAGTTGATAAACTAATTATATCTTGATTATTAGTTATTAGTGGATTTATATTATCAAAATCTGATATTCCTATATTCAAAATTGACTCTTCATTTTGTGTATTTTTAACTGTGGTAATTTTATTTACCTCATTATCATCAGTATCTTTGAAATTTATTTTATATATTGCAAAACCTATTATAAATACTACGAAAATAATAAAAATATACCTAATTAAATTTGATTTCATATAAATAAATCCTTTCTTAATTTGCTTATATAAATATATAACATAAATTAGTTTTTTTCAACTGTTTTTAAAACAAAAAGAAGCACAAATAAAACTGTGCCCCCTTATATTTTTCTTTATAATTTATCAAATAATTTTCTTATTTTCTATATTAATTATTTTCTTGATTCTACAATAAGCTTTATACCTGTTCTATCTTCTCCTTCCACTTCTACTTCTGCAAATGCAGGTATACAAACTAAATCAACTCCTGCTGGTGCTACAAATCCTCTTGCTATTGCTACAGCTTTTACAGCTTGATTAAGTGCTCCTGCTCCTATTGCTTGCATTTCTGCTTTGTTAGATTCCTTTACTAAACCTGCAATAGCTCCTGCTACTGAATTTGGATTTGATTTTGATGAGATTTTTAAAATTTCCATTTTTACAACCATTCCTTCCTTAAGGCACATCTCTGGGTTGGAAAATAATTCAATTTTGACTAGGAAAACAAATTTGAAATTTATGAGGCGTACTTTTTGTACGTCGATTAAATTTCAAATGATGTTTGACAACGTAAAAGTTGCAATTATTTTTCAACCTTGCCTCCTATATTTTTTATTTGTTCTAATCAACAGTTATATTTATATTACATTTTCTGGAAATTGTCTAGTAGTTTTTGGAAAATATAGGAAAAACTTATCGTGTGCTTTCGACATATTTCGACATTTATTTATAATTGATTCTATGAATATTTATTGTTCTACAATTATCATCATCTAATTCAAATACACAACCGTTTAAAATGGCTTCTCCATCTGCTAATTTATATCTTTCTGGAAGTGATGTAACAAATCTTTTTATAGATGCTTTAGCATCCATGCCTATTACTGAATTTTTTGGTCCTGTCATTCCTAAATCAGTTATATATCCAGTACCTTTTTCAGTTATCTCCTCATCTGCTGTCTGCACATGTGTATGTGTTCCAAAAATAATATTTATTTTGCCATCTAAAAAATGCTTCATTGCTATTTTTTCTGCGGTTGCTTCTGCATGAAAATCAATAACAATTATATCTACTTTTTCTTTTAATTTATTTATTAAATCTTCTGCAACTGTAAAAGGATTTTCTGATAGAATTCCCATATCAGTTCTTCCTATTAGATTTATAACAGCTATTTTTTTACCATTGCATTCTTGTATACAGTATCCTTTTCCTGGCACTCCCTTAGAATAATTTGCTGGTCTTATTAATTTAGGATTAGTTATAAAGGCAAATATATCCTTTTTTCCCCAAGTATGATTTCCCATTGTAATAACATCTATTTTCATTTTTAATAATGAATTGAAATCTTTTATTGTAAGTCCCATTCCTCCTGATGTATTTTCTGCATTTACTATGCAAAAATCTATTTTTTCTTTTTCTATTATCTTAGGCAATTCTTCATTTAATTTATTTAAGCCACTTTCGCCTACTATATCACCTATTGCAAGTATTTTCATAATTTTATCCTTTCTGTAATCATACATAATTTCATAAGATTATTTTTTTCTTCATTCTTATTTAATATATTGACGTGTCTACGTTTTCTTTTCAATAACTGGTAATATTATATCATGTTTTTTATATTTTTGTAAAATAAAATTTAAAATTTGACATATAATAAAAAATAAGCTATAATATTTAGAGCAATTGCAAAAAGTATTTCGAACATTGCAAAAAAAGACTAGGTGAGTAAGACCTAGTCTTTTAATTAGTCCTTCATATTTTTTACAATATTTAGTTTTATATGAATTATTTTATAATTTATTGAATATATTTAAATATCAGTTACTAGTTTTATAGACATTAATAATTTACTTTAATAAGCTTATTGACGAATTTTGTCTGATATGGTATTATTTGGATATAAAATTATTAAAAGGGAGGTTTTATTTATGTATTCATCAAGTTATTATTCAAATTCTAATAGTCTACTAAATTCTTCTGCTGTTTCTAATGCAGTAGGAGCTTCAGTATGGATTATTATCTCATTAATTCTAGCTATTGTAGGAGGTATTCTTGTTTACTTCTTATTCTTAAGCAAAAAAAATGAAGGAAAATTCACTGGTTTTATAGGTTGGCTTTATGATTTCCTATCATTTAAAAAAATGTTTATGGAAGCATTGTTAAAAATATTATACTTAATAATTGCAATTTTTATAACACTTTCATCTTTTGCTTCTATAGGAACAAGTTTTATTGCTTTCTTACTAACATTAATAATTGGAAATATTGTTGCAAGATTAGTTTATGAATTTGCATTATTACTTCTTGTTATTTGCAGAAATACTACTGAAATAAATAAAAAATTATCTAGAAAAGATGATGATAAGCAAGAATAGTCTTATATATAAGGAGCAGTTTGAAATCAAACTGCTCCTTTATTTAGGTTTGCCAAATTCACTAAGAAATTCTTGAAACAATAAAATATCTTCTCCTGAGGGAAAAATTAAAGAGAAACTTACGCTTATTATAGAATTTTGCACTTGTTCCGGTTCTTCTTGATATAACTTTGCTTTAAATTCTTCGCTCTTATCAATTATACTTATTGCCGTTCCTACCAAAAACCTTTCTGCTCTGATATTGTTGCTTTCTCCACGTATACTTATAATTGGCAGTATACTTTTCCGATAAAAAGTCCATTTAGCAGAAATCATCATATTGGCACAACCCTCCTAATAAATTAAATATAACTATATTTATTATACTATAGATTTACATAAAAATCAAGCGATTTTTTGTCGCAAAAAGGCCTGTCCCTATCGCGACAATTTTTCCCATGGAAGTTCATCTTTTCCAAAATGTCCATAATTAGTTGTTTTTGTAAAAATTGGTTCTTTTAAGCCTAAATAATCTATAATTGCTTTTGGGCTTAAGTCAAACTTATTTTTTATGATTTCTACTAATTCTTCATTTGATTTTTTGCCTGTTCCAAAGGTATCAACATAAATTGACAAAGGATCTTCCATTCCTATTGCATAAGATACTTGTATTTCACACTTATCTGCATATCCATTTGCCACAATATTCTTTGCAATATGACGAAGCATATATGCAGCTGATCTATCTACTTTGCTTGCGTCTTTTCCTGAAAAAGCTCCTCCACCATGTCTAGCATATCCTCCGTAAGTATCCACAATTATTTTTCTTCCAGTAAGTCCAGTATCTCCCAAAGGTCCACCTATTACAAATCTGCCTGTTGGATTTATATATATTTTTGTATTCTTGTCCATCATGTCTTGTGGTACAACTTCATTTATTACATTTTTTATAACATCTTTCTTCAAATCTTCTTGCTTTATATTTTCGTTATGCTGAGTAGAAATTAATATTGTTTCTATCCTTTTTGGTTTATTATCTTCATATTCCACTGTTACTTGTGTCTTTCCATCTGGTCTTAAGTATGGAATAATTTTTTTCTTTCTTACCTCTGTTAATCTTTTAGAAAGCTTATGAGCCATATCTATAGCATATGGCATATAGTTCTTAGTTTCATTTGAAGCATAACCAAACATAATTCCTTGATCTCCTGCTCCACCATTATCAACTCCCATTGCAATATCTGGGCTTTGTTTTGTGATATTAACATCTATCTTACAAGTTCTATAATCCATATCTAATTTTTCATTATCATATCCAATTTCTTTTATCGTATTTCTTACTAAATTTTGCACATCTAAATTAGCTTTTGATGTAATTTGTCCTGCAATAGTAACAGTATTTCCTGATACAAATGTTTCTACTGCTACTCTTGAATTTCTATCTTGTTTTAAACATTCATCTAGTATAGTATCGGAAATTAAATCAGCAAGCTTATCTGGATGTCCTTCTGTAACACTTTCTGATGTAAAATAATATTTTTTCATTTTTACCTCTTTTCTAAATTTTAATAATTACTCTTTCATAAATAATTTTGCTTTTCTATTAATTTGTAAATCCTAAAATTTCTAATTTCTCATTAACTTTATTTGTAAATAATTCATACCACTGTTGTATAACCGGTATAAACTCATCTTTTGAATAGTTATTTGCTATTATAGTATTGGAGTCATTTAGTTCCATTATTTCTTCTACTTCATTTGTCTTTGCTGTATTTGTATCGTATGAAATTTGTATTGTTTCATTTTTTTCATTATTTGGTATATTAATTGTTGCTAGTATAGAATTAGTAAATGAATTATTTTGAATATTACTCAAATTTATCTGTATACTAATATTTTGTTCTTCATAATTCATATTTGGAATAATTTTAGTCATAATTACATTATTATTTGATATTTCTTTTTCTATTTCTATTCTTGTTAATGAATATTGTTCTTCAATGCTTTCATCATATTTATTCAAATCTATAATTTCATCATTTTCTTTACTGCTACTTACATTATTGTTTTTTAATTCTACTATAATATTCTTCTTTTCATTGGTATTTTCATATATAAATGTACATAAATTGGTTATTTCTATTTTTGTTTCAATGGTTTGTCCATCTTTTTCGTACACATATATATTTATGTCGTTTTGTATATCAGTTTCATTTAGTTTCTCTATAGCTCTTGTTATTTTTGTTTTTAAATTTTCAATATCTGTATAATCTTCTCCTAACTGCAACTCAAAAAACTTATTACTAAGTATAGATAATGTTTCATTATCTAATTTTAAAGCACCTAGCATATCTAACAATATTTGCTTTATATTGTCATTAGTTATTTTTACTTTATATTCATTAGTTACATATATTGTATCATCTATGCTAATTTGTTGTTTTGACAAAGCATATTGATTTTTAGGAATACTTTTTAATATAATAGGCAAATATGTATTTTGTAAATACTCCTTTTGATTGCCATCCAAGTTTAATATATCTAAAACTTTACTTAAACTAAGCATATTTGGAATATCAATATTAGTATTTATTCCATAATTTGCTGTTAGTTCTTGCAAATTAGAATTTCTAACCCCAAAATAAATTGGTGTAACTTCATCGCACTTTATAGCATAAATATCATTACTGTTTATATATGAAACATCAAATATATCTAAGTCTCCATTCATTAAAGATATATTTGATAGTGTTCTATTAGCATTTACACTATGTCTAGTAGTAGTCGTTAAATCTAATTTTTTTACGCTATTTTCTCCTTGAGTCATAGTTAATGACAATTTTCCATCTGATAAATATGAATTATTTTGCTTAAATTCTTGCTGCGTTATTAATTTGTCATCAAGTAATACTTGAGATATATCACTAGATTTTGCAAAATACTTCCAAAATAAATCTTCATCAGATTTAAACATATCTGTAGTAAAATATAATATTCCTATAACACTAATTACGATAAGAATAACTATTATTGCAAAAATAATTAATAAATTCTTTTTGTTCATATTTATGGTTCATTCCTTTCAAATAGTATGAAATTTAAGCTAGGTTGTAAATTTTAATTAAAATTGTCTAGCTGTATTAAGATATGGCTTTTAGTTATTTATTTCTTTGCTTTACTACTTCATACATTACAATTCCTGCAGATACCGAAGCATTTAAAGATGTAATTTTTCCCTTCATTGGAATTTTTACTAAAAAATCACAATTTTCTTTTACAAGTCTACTCATGCCAAAACCTTCACTGCCTATTATTATTGCAATTCCACAAGTAAAGTCTTCTTCATAATAATACTTATCAGTGTTCATATCAGTTCCATAAACCCAAACATCATTTTCTTTTAAATAATTTATGGTATCTGTTATATTGTTTACTCTGGCTACCTTCATATATTCCACAGCTCCTGCAGATACTTTGCTAACTGTACTATTTACTGTAGCTGCCCTTCTTTTAGGTATTATTATTCCATGCACTCCAGCTGTTTCTGCTGTTCTTATTATAGAACCTAAATTATGTGGATCCCCTATTCCATCTAAAATTAATATAAATGGTTTCTCGTTTTTATTTTTAGCCACTTCTAATATATCCTCTACTTCACAATAATTATATGGTGGAACAATTGCAATAACTCCTTGATTATTTTCTGTTTGAGCCATTTGATTTAATTTTGCTTTACTTATTTCATTTATAATAACTTTCTTTTCTTTTGCAATAGCAATTATCTTATTTATTGATCCATGTTTTTCTCCATCATATATAAATATTTTATTTATATCTCTATCTGATTCTAAAAGTTCTAATACTGCATTTCTACCTTCAACTTGGTCTTCATATTTATTATTGTGTTCATTTTTATTATTCATAACTGATTACCTTTCATCATTTATTTTTTGTATATATACCTTTAACTTTTTTACCATATCTCTTTCATCTTCATATTCTATAATATCTGTATTTACAAATTTTAGACTTTGCGAAAGCTTATACTCATTATTGTAGATACATAAAATCTTTTTTCCAATTTGTTCTGCTCTCCCTATTTCAATTCCCAGTCCTAAAGATTGCGCAGAAACCTCTGCAATAAACAAATCTGCATCTTCAATTATACTTTTTGTATTAAAAGACTTTTTATTAGTGTGAGGAAATATAATTTCGTGTTCTTTACTTAGATCTGAATCTAATATTGGCTTGTACAATTTCCTTTCATAATCAT
Source organism: uncultured Clostridium sp. (assembly GCA_946499885.1). Classification (GTDB taxonomy): domain Bacteria; phylum Bacillota; class Clostridia; order TANB77; family CAG-508; genus CALXVA01. The sequence goes on from CAMMTN010000001.1 coordinate 57,942, forward strand.
AATTTCTTGAATGACCTATATAAATTTTCATATAATTAACCTCTTTATAACTTTCAAAACGAAAAAGAATTGTTTTTTGGCTAGGCACACTTCATTAAAAATTTATGAGGCGCACTTTGTGTACATTGAAAACTTTTTAGTGAAACTTGACAACGCAAGACGAAGTTTATTTTTTATATAACTTTTATTCCATACATTCAAAACGAAAAAGAATTGATTTTTGGCTAGGCACACTAGTTAAAAATTTATGAGGCGTACTTTGTGTACGTTGATTAAATTTTTAATGAAGTGTAACGACGCCAAAAACAATTATCTTTCGTTTTGGCTATTCTTCGTCGAGCTTAAGAACACTCAAAAAAGCTTCCTGTGGTATTTCTACATTTCCTATTTGTCTCATCTTTTTCTTTCCACGTTTCTGTTTTTCTAATAACTTTTTCTTCCTTGTAATGTCTCCACCATAACATTTAGCAAGTACGTCTTTTCTCATTGCTGAAATTGTTTCTCTTGCTATAACCTTACCTCCGATTACTGCTTGTATTGGAATTATAAACAATTGTCTTGGAATAACTGTCTTTAGCTTTTCTACCATTTTTCTTCCACGTTCATAACTATTATCTTTGTGAACTATAAATGAAAGAGCATCTACTGGCTCCCCATTTACATGAATATCTAGTTTAACTAAATCAGACCTTCTATATTCTTTAAATTCATAATCAAATGATGCATATCCCTTTGTTCTAGATTTTAACTGATCAAAGAAATCATAGATAATTTCATTTAATGGAAGTTCATAAATTAATGTAACTCTATTTTCATCTAAGTATTTCATATCTACATATATACCACGTCTATTTTGACAAATTTCCATTATATTTCCAACAAATTCTTTTGGAGTTAGTATCTCAGCCGTAACAAATGGCTCTTCCATATATGACACTTCAGAAGTTGGTGGTAAATCTGCTGGATTATATAGTTCTATTACTTCTCCATCTGTTTTATGTACTTTATATATAACTGATGGTGAAGTTGTAATTAGACTTAAGTCAAATTCTCTATCTAGTCTTTCTTCAATAATTTCCAAATGTAGTAAGCCTAAAAATCCACATCTAAATCCAAAGCCCAATGCTCCTGAAGACTCTGGTTCATATTCTAATGCTGCATCATTTAATTTTAATTTTTCCAATGCCACTTTTAAATTTTCGTAATCGCTACCATCAACAGGATAAATTCCGCAATATACCATTGGATTTACTTTTTTATATCCTGGAAGTGGTTCTTTAGCTGGATCATCCTTTAATGTAATTGTATCTCCGACTCTAATATCTGATAAACTCTTTATACTCGCACATATATATCCAACTTCTCCTGCTTCTAATTTTTCACTTGAAGCATATGAACCTGGTTCAAAGTATCCTACTTCTGTAACTGTAAAAGATTTTTTATTAGACATAAGCATTATTTCATCTCCAACTTTTACAGTTCCATCTTTTACTCTTACATATGCTATAGCACCTTTATAATCATTATATATTGAGTCGAAAATCAAACATTTCAAGTTATCTTTTTCGTTTCCTATTGGTGCCGGTAAGTCAGTTACTATTCTTTCTAAAACTTCATCTACATTAAGACCTGTTTTGGCAGATATACATGGTGCATCTTGTGCAGGTATTCCTATTATATCTTCAATTTCTGCTTTCACTTCATCTGGCCTTGCATTTGGCAAATCTACTTTATTTATAACTGGTAATATCTCTAAATTATTATCTATTGCTAAATATACGTTTGCAAGGGTTTGTGCTTCAACCCCTTGTGTACTATCCACAACTAATATTGCTCCATCACATGCTGCTAAGCTTCTTGACACTTCATAATTAAAATCCACATGTCCAGGAGTATCTATTAAATTAAGCTCATATTCGTTACCATCTTTAGCTTTGTATAACATCTTTACAGCTTGAGATTTAATTGTAATTCCTCTTTCACGTTCTATATCCATATTATCCAATACTTGACTTTCCATCTCTCTGCTAGAAAGTACTCCTGTCATTTCAATTAATCTATCTGCTAATGTTGATTTTCCATGGTCAATATGTGCTATTATACTAAAATTTCTAATATATTTTTTCTTATCTTGCATATTTTTCTCCTTAAATTTACTGTAATAATTATATTGATTTTAGTTATTTTTGTCAACTAAATTTGACATAATATTTCTAGAATAGTATAATAAGCATATTAATATAGATTATTTAATTTAAAAGTAGGTGTTAATAATGTTGAAAATCGAAGAAGACTTTAACAAATTTTATAATAAATTTTTAGATGCGAACCAAACTTATTTTAATGAAATTGAAGAACAAAGAAAAAAAGCAATTAATGAAAGAAAAAATAATAAAATGCTTATATTTATTGTAGTCTTTATAGCTTTATCTCTAGGAGTACTTTCGATTATTTTTGGACGTAATTATTTAGGTGAAGAAACTTCTGAAACTATTTTTATGTGGTGTTTTTTTGTAGCTATTTGTTTCCCAGTATATATTGCTTTAACAAAAAGAAAAGAATTAATTAATTATGACACACTTTATAAAAATAATGTAATAGAAAGATTAATTAAATCTTTTTTGCCTTCGTTAGAATATTTACCTGATGAATCTATAAAGCAAGAAGATTTTAAGCAAATAGATTTTGACTATTATAACAATTTTTGTTCTTCAAATCTTATAAAAGGTACATATAATTACGATGAAATAGAAATTTCCCAAATTGTTACAGAATACTTATATAAATCAAGTAGAAATCATAGAAATATTGTACACAAAGAAATTTTTAATGGTTTATTTGGTAAGATTAAGCTTTCAAGAAATTGTAATAATGAATTGTATTTAATTCAAAAAGAACAAATAACAAAAAAATTATATGATACATTTAGCTTACCTATTAATCAAGTAATTAAAAGTAATAATGAAAAAAATTTCTTAAAGAATAATTTTAATCAAATACATATTGATGAATTAGATTCTATTTTTGATATCTATTCCTCTAATTCACATTGTTCTCAAAACTTATTAGATGCAAAAATAGTACAAGTTTTAATTGAAATATACAATATTGAAAAATTTGAACTGGCAATTAAGGGAAACTATATTTATTTAAAGTTTTGGATGGATGGATTATTTACAAATCCTCCATTAGGAAAAGAAATATATGATAAGGAATATATTTACAAAAATTATAAAATTCTATATCTCGTATTTTACTTAATATCTGCTTTTAAAGAAAAGCTATAATTTAGAAAGATTTTTACTTTTTCAATTATATAAAACTGTTTTTAAATAATTGAAATTAACATATATTATGTGATAAAATATATAATGAATTACAAGAAAAATAGAAAGGATTGATTTATATGTCAAAAATTTATGAAGAATTAATGGAAAGAGGCTATATTGAACAAGTAACTCATGAAGAAATAAAAGATGTATTAGATAATAGCTCAATTCCATTTTATATAGGTTTTGATCCAACAGCTGATAGCTTACATGTCGGACATTTTGTATCAATGATGGTGGCTTCTCAAATGCAGAAGGCAGGTCATAAGCCAATTATTCTAATTGGTGGTGGTACTGCGACTATTGGAGATCCTTCAGGAAAAACTGATATGAGAAGAATGATGTCTAGAGAAGAAATTAATCATAATGTAGAATGCTTTAAAAAACAACTTTCTAAATTTATTAGTTTTGAAGGAAATAATGGAGCTATTATAGTAAATAATGCAGACTGGTTATTAAGTTTAAATTTCGTTGAATTTATGAGAGATATTGGTTCACTATTTTCTGTAAATAAAATGCTTTCAGCAGAATGCTATAAACAAAGAATGGAAAGAGGATTAACTTTCTTTGAACTTGGATATATGTTAATGCAATCATATGATTTCCTCCATTTATATAATACTTATGGTTGTAAACTCCAGATGGGTGGTAATGACCAATGGTCTAATATTTTAGGCGGAGTTGATTTAATAAGAAGAATTGGGCATTCTGACTCATTCGGATTAACCTTTAAACTTCTTACTACAAAAGAAGGGAAAAAAATGGGAAAAACAGAAAAAGGTGCTTTGTGGCTTGACGCTAGCAAGACATCTCCTTATGAATTTTATCAGTACTGGAGAAATATTGATGACGCAGATGTAAAAACTGTTTTATCTCTTCTTACATTCTTACCTATGGATGAAGTAAATAGATTATCTAGTTTAAAAGACGAACAAATAAATGAAGCTAAAAAAATAGCTGCATTTGAAATAACAAAATTAATCCATGGTGAAGAAGAAGCTTTAAAAGCTGCAAAAGCTGCAAAAGCATTATTCGAAGGACAAGGTTCTTTGGAAAACATGCCTACTTCTAAAGTAAATAATAATATTTCTATATTAGATGCAATTATAACTGCTGGTATGGCTCCTTCAAAAGGACAAGCTAGAACTTTAATTAATCAAGGTGGAATTACTTTAAATGATACAAAAATTACAGATATGAACTATATTCTATCTGATAAAGATTTTAAAGAAGGTTATGCAATTTTAAGAAAAGGCAAAAAAATATATCACAAACTAGAAAAATAAGTATAAAAAAGTTTATTCAAATTTTTATCATACTGTTCAAGTAAATAAGAGTTATAAAAAGATTTAAAAGTTTTGTTATTTCAAAGCTTTTAAATCTTTCTATTTCTAAAGTTTTATTATTTTTTTATACAAAATTCCCATAGCATTTAAACAGACTTTTTATTCTTTTTAATTTCACCCTTTCTCCTATTCGTTAATTATTTTCTCAATAAAATTAACTATTTCTTCCGTGCAGTTTTCTACATTTGTTACATATTTTTTTCTAAATTCTAATACTAAATTTAAATCATAGTTTTTATTTTCTATTGCATTAATTATATCAGATGAATTTTTACTTACAATTCCAGGAAGTTCTTTTTTATAATCTATTGTAAGACCTCTATTATCTAAATATTCTTCTAAATCAAAAGCAAAGAAAAACATTGGAATATTTAATATGGAAGCTTCATATATTATGCAACTATAATCACTAATTATATAATTTGCAACAAATAGCATATCCATACTAGAAAATTCCTTGTCATATATTATTCTATTATCACTTATTTGTATTTTACTTAAAGGATGAAGTTTTATTATAAAATTATATTTTTCAAAATCTATTTTTTTTATAATTCTATAAATTTCTTTTTCTAGTTCTTTTTCATTTTTTCTAAAAGTTGGACAGTATACAATATTTTCTTTTTCTAAAATATTAGGATACTTTTCTTTTATTCTTTTCGTAGTTTCTTCCTTGTATTTTTTGCTAGTTAATAAATCTACTCTTGGCAAAGAATAAATTCTTATTTTATCCATACCGCAATTAAAGCCTTCTTCTAATTGCTTAGCATATGCCATACTACTTGCAAAAACGTAGTCATAATTTTTATGCATTTTCATTAATTCTGCTACTTCTTTTTTTGAGCCTTCACTCTTATCTAAAATTTGATAACCAAATTTTTTCATGGTTCCCATCGAATGCCACATTTGAATTACTTTTAGACTCTTTTTATGTTTTAAAATACTAATTAGTATACAATAAGAATCTAATACTATAACTTTAGAAGTTGCTATATGATACATTTGAGATAGGCAGTGTAAAACATATTTAATTTTTTCTAAAAAACTAGCATTTATTCCGCCTTCTAGCTTATGACATAATATTACGGTTTTAATCTCTTTATTTAATTTATCTTCTAATAATGCAAAATCTATTGTTTTTTCATTTGATTGGCGACTAATCATTGTAACTTTATTTTTAGTTGGTAATAATTTAAAAAAACAATAAATAAATTTTGCTACATATATTATTAATTTTTTAACCATTTTTATTTTCTTTTAGTATAATGTTATCTATAATTAAATCTGTTGATTTTTTATATTTTATACTAAAGTTTTCCTCCCTAAATTTTTTTAACTTTTCTTCTTCAAATTCTCTTTCATATATTGATTTAACTAGTTCTTCAAAAGTTATACATATTTTTCCTGGTGCATATTCTCGTATTGGTCTGTGTACTTTATTAGTTAATTGATAGATATCTAAATCAAAAGTATAAAATAATATCGGTTTATTAAGTAAACTAAAATCATATATATTTGAAGAATAATCTGTTATCAAAATATCTGTTATATAAAATAATTCATTTATATCATTATAATCACTTAAATCTATAATATAATTTTGATATTCTTGTGGAATATTTATTTTTTCTTTTATAAATGGATGCATTTTTATAGCAAAAATATAGTTTTCTTTTTGGCATAAAGTAAACATTTTATTTAAATTAATCTTTTCATAAGGATAATATGCATCTTTTTGACCACTTCCTCTAAATGTAGGAGCAAATAGTATTAATTTTTTATTTACTAAATTTGGATATTTATTATATATTTTTTCTTTTGCTTCACTAATATTTTTTTCATCTAAAAAGTTATCTAATCTTGGAAGCCCATATGGTAATATTTTATCCTTATCTATTCCAAATACTTCTTGATACACAGGTATTAGTGATTCGGCACCAACTATTGCATAATCATATTTTCTATGACAACTATTATATGGATCTGGTCCTGAAAAGCCAAATCTTGCATATCCTACTGATTTAAATCCTACTCCTGCATGCCATAGTTGAATTAGTTTTGTTTTTTTATCTAAATCTATAAACTTAAATATTGGTGAATAATCATCTATAAATATTAGCTTTTGCTTAGATATTCCCCATAATAATTTAAACCATTTTATTACAATTGAAATTTTTCCTTGTTCCAATGTTTTAAAAAATGAATAACTTATTTTATATTTTTCATTTATTTTTCTCTCTTTTAGTCTATCATCTAATGCTTTTAGGTTTCCGCCAATAGGAGCTCTAGTTTCTGACATTAGTAAAATATTATTTTTTTTATTTTTATGCATTATTGAAAATATTTTATATAAATCCTTAAAAATGCTTTTTACTAATATTATGATTATTTTTCTAAATTTATTTTTTGGATTACCTACTTGCAGATTTTTATATTTTTTATTTGTTTGCATATATCTAGATTCTATTATACAAATTAAATCATTATTTTCATTTTCTTTAATTTTAAAGCTAACAGTATATGCAAAAAAATCTCTTCCATATCTATATATTCTATCTAATTGTTCTAATTTGTATCCTAGCTCATTTGTAATTTTTATATCTAAAGTATTATTATCTTCTTTTGAAATAATTTTATAATTATCATTTTCTAGCATGTTTCCTGCTGTTATATTTGTAATATTTATACAGGATATATATTTATCTTCTTCTAATTTAGTTAATTCTAATTTGTAGCTTTTTTTTGCAGATTGCAAGCATATATTCTTTTTGTTTAAGCTACTTCCTTTAAATATGATTTTTAAATAAATTCTATCCCAAAAAATATCTACTATTTCCATATATTCACCTATACTTTTCTCCCGTTTTTAATTTCTGACTCTATATATGCTACAGTTCTTCTAAAACCTTCTTCTAATGTTATAGTTGGTTTCCATCCTATTTTTTTAATTTTAGAGCTATCTATAATTCCTAATTTAAATGGTGCACAACCTTTTTGATCTTCATCTATATCCATAATTACTTTTAAATTTCTTTCAGGATATAAGCTTGCTAACAATTCAGCTAGTCCTTTTATTGTAATTTCCGCATCTTCATCAGCCATATTATACACAACACTATCTGAATCTAATAATACCATAAAAATTGCAGAAACCACATCTCTTACATAAGTATAAGTTCTAACTGCTTCTCCTGTACTTTTCATTATTATATTTTCATTATTAACAACATTTTTTAAAAAGTCAGCTTGTACTCTACCATCATAGATTGACATACCAGGTCCATAAGTATGAGCAGGTCTTGCTATTTTTACATTTAAGCCATACTGTTCTTTAAAAGATATACACATATTTTCTGCTGCTCTTTTTCCTTCTGGATAACATGATCTTGGAAGTAATGGATCTATAAATCCATAAGTATTTTCATCGAACTTTTCTTGCCAAGAATATGGTTCACCATAAACTTCTCTTGATGAAATATATAAATAACTTTTAACATTATTCTTTTTTGCAAATTTTAATGTGTTAAAAGTTCCTATTGTATTTGCCATAATTGTTTCAACAGGATTTTCTTTCATTATTTTAGGACTTGCAGGACTTGCCGCATGTATAATATAATCCACTCTTTCATTATAATTTATTTTATCACAAACATCTTGTTCTAGTATAAATACATCAGGTCTATTTTTGAAATATTGTGCTAACTTATCTCTATTTCTTACTAATGCTACGATTTTTATATTATATGATCTTAAGTCATTTAATGCAGCTAATGTATATAAAATATATGTTCCTAACATTCCTGCTGCTCCAGTAATTAACACTGTACTATTTTCTAATTTTTTAAAGTTTATATTAGTGCCTAATATTTCTTCTATATCTTTTTCTATAATAGGATTTAATTCTTTATTTGTCTTATATTCATCTTCTTCATATCTATATAATGCTTGAATTACATAATAATCACTTGGTGTTGTTACTTTTATATTATTTCTTGGCCCCATGGTAATATGAATTTTATAACCATTACTTTTCATTAAATTACAGGAGTCTACAATCCCATTATATTTATTTTCAGTTTTTCTAACTTTTTCATGTACCTTTAATATATCACCTAGATAAAAACATTGTGGTGCCTGTGCAGTATACATTATATCTCTACTCGGCACATCTTGAACATTTTCTCCATCTCTGCTTACAATAGCTGTTTCAAAACAAGGAGTAGAAGTTATGGAAGATCCATAGTGTCTTACATCTTTTATATTTTGTTCAATTAATTCTTGAGTAATAAATGGTCTTACTCCGTCATGTATAAGAACTATAGAATCTGAAGAATTTTCTTTTCCTGCGGCAGCTAGTGCATTATATATAGAATCTTGCCCTGTTTCTCCTCCTTCAACTATTTTGGCAACTTTTTTTATGTTATAATTTTCTAACTCCCTTTTTAAATAATCTATCCAATCTGCTTTACATGCAATATAAATTTTATCTATGCTATCATTTCTTTCAAAATTTTCTAAAGTTTTTATTATTATTGGTTTTCCTTCAACCTTCAAAAATTGTTTTGGTAATCCCTGTGTTTTCATTCTTGTCCCGCTTCCACCTGCAAAAATTATGGCAATATTCATTTTTTTACTTCCTTTCATCCATATATTTTTTTACCTCATCATATATTCTTTGACAATTGTTGTGATCATTAAAAGCAAAGAAATCATCTGCTCTTTTTATATATTTTTCTTCTGTTACGCAATTATTATTCATATATTTACATAACGTATCTACGAGTTGTTCACTCTTTTTACATATTGGGCCAAATCCCATTGTTTCATAATTTATTCCTCCATCTTCATACTGAGCTGGCAATTCATCTGGATGGAAATATATGATTGGTTTTCTCATATATGCAAAATCATATTGTATTCCTGAATAATCTGTTACCATTAAACTTGATTCTGTTAATAATTGTTCATAGCTTATTCCACTATTTACAGTCAAAATTGTTACAAAATCATTAGTTGTAAAATCTTTTTCTTGCGCAGTTATAACTGGATGTAGCATAAAAATAATTTTGTAATTATCTTTTTTAGCTCTATCTATTAACTTTTTATTATTTATTAAGTCATTAAAGATTTTAAAATACTCTGTATTCTTGAATTCTTCTGTATATTCTCTTGTATTTCCCATTCTTGTACTAGTATTTGCTGCATTTTTTCTCCAAGTTGGTGAAATCAAAATTTGTCGTTTATCATTATTTATTAATCCATCAAATCTGGCAAGTCCAACTAATTTTAATTTATCCTTATCATACCCATATATTTCTTTACTCAAATTTTCTATTTCATATTTTGATGCACACATATATAATTTTGTATTGTCTTCTAATCTATTTTGGTGTTGTGCTATGGCTTGCATTGTTAGACCATGTTGAATACATACAATTTCAGGATTAAACAAATCTTGGAAAAATTTTCTGCTTGGCTTTGTAAAGCCTAAAAAGCTAATAACATTTTTATGTGTAGCTAAAATTACTTCTGCATACAAGCTATATATTCTTAACTTTTTAGATCCAAAAATTAATATATTTGCTTTTTCTTTTTTTAATCTTTTATAATCATTACTAGCTTTATTTATTACATAGTAGTGTTTTATATTATCATTTTGTTTACTAGCATATTTATATAAATACTCTGCATTATCTCCTGCTTTATATATTTTATCAAAATATATCCATATTTTTTTATTTTTCAATATAGGATAATATAACCAATACGATATTCTTAATGCTATATATTTTAATATTCTTTCTTTATTTTTAGAAATAATAAATTTTGCAAGCATATATGAAATTTCTTTTTTAAATGTTTTTATTGCTGATTTTTCTTCTATTACTAATTTACCTTTTCTATATTCCAAATAGAAGTCTTTAAATTTCCAATAAGAATATTTAGATTTAGTTAGATGAGCTTGTATCTTTACAAAATTTATTTCTAGTAATTCTTCTTTTCCTGCATATTCCAGATAAAATTGTATGCATGACTTTTTTACATTTTGAATTGGTATCGATATAGAAAATGTACATTTGTTAGAGATAGTTAAATCAAAACACTTTTGCAATGGATAAATTTTTGTTTTTTGGGCAGTGTATTTTTTACCTTCATAATTAGCTTTAATGTTAAATTTATCTTGTTTAAGAAAATCTTGTACGCTAACAGTAAAATCCATTTTTAATTTATCTTTCTCATAGTTTATTGTATATATATTAATATGCTCATTTTCCATATTTCCTATTTCATATGTATTTTTATTTTCTATTAATTTTATTATTCCATCTTCAATTTTTATTGTATCAGAATTGTTTTTAGATAATACAAATTGATATGCTAGCCAACGTGGTATTCTGTATAAATTTTCTTTATTTCTACACATTATAACTTCTGTATCTATATATTTTAATACTTCTGAAACATTTTCAAAAAATTCTTTTGCTTCCTTTTTATTTAATACAGATTTATTTTTTTCATTCAAATTACAATTATATTTTGCAAAAATATAATATAATATAGCTTCTTGTATAAATAATGGTATGTCTTTATCCTTTTTATATAATTCCTGTATAAAAGGTAATACAAATTCTTTTATTGATTTAGTATACCAATTCTTATCATATTGCAATTCATTTAGTTTAGTATCATTTTCTTTTGCTTTGTTATAAAAAATTTTTTCTCTCTTTGCTAAATAATATAATGGATATTCATTTAGAATTTCTAATAAAAATTTCATTTTTGCATTTTCAAATTCTAAGCTTTCATCAAATTTTATATTCTCCAAAAGTCTTTCATGTATAAAATATGAATTTATTGATAAATTTATTTTACATGGAGCAAATTTTAAATCTATAATCTCATTTTCTAATGGGCATAAATTATATATTTTATGTTTTTTGTTCTCTGATACATATACAGATTTCATAGCTATTATTTTGGCTTTTTCTCTTTTTATATATTTATGAATTGTTCTTAAAGCATTTTTACTATAATAATTTCCTTGCTCTAAGAAACTTAAATATTCTCCTGTGGATTCTAAAATTCCTTTGTTGTATGCTTTTGATTTATTGTCTTCTTCTAACTTAAAGTATTTTATATTATTATAATTCTTACTAATATCATTAAACACTTCTTCTGAAATATTGTTTTTAGAAATATCTAACAAAAGGATTTCTGCTTTATGAAACATTTTAGTATTTGATAATTTTTCCATATCTTCCTTTAATGTTGTATTGTTTTCTATTATCATAAGTATGCTTAATGTTTTATCCATCTTTTACACCTCTTTTTTCTTTACAGTTTTTTCATACTCCTTTATAGTTTCATTTATATCCCCATCATATATAACTTGTCCTTTTTTCATAAAAATTCCTCTCTTGCAAAATTCCTTTGCCATTGCTGTTGAATGTGTAACAAATAGTAGAGTAACATTTTCTTGATTTACAATTTCATTTACTTTATTAATACATTTATTTTTGAATTCTTCATCTCCAACACTTAGTGCTTCATCTACTATTAATATTTCTGGTCTTATATTAACGTTAATAGAGAATCCCAGTCTAGCTTTCATTCCGCTTGAATAAGTTCTTACAGGCTGGTCTATATATTCATCTAATTCTGCAAAATCAATTATTTCTTGTTCCAACTCTTTTATTTCTGTATCTTTAAGTCCCAATAGCTGTCCTTTTAAATATATATTCTCCCTACCTGTAAATTCTGGATCGAATCCTGACGTAAGCTCTAATAGTGCACTAACTCTTCCTTTAACTTCAATTTTGCCTTCTGTTGGGAAACTAACTCCCGTTATCATTTTTAAAATAGTAGATTTTCCAGCTCCATTCTTACCAAATAGAGCCACAGATTCTCCCTTATGTATCTCAAAAGATACATCATTTACTGCTTTTTTTTCTTGATATTTTATTTTCTTAAAAAATACATATAATAACCTTTTCTTATCATTTTTAAACAATTTATACATTTTTGTAACATGATCAAATTTTATTACAATATCTTTGTTTTCCATTCCATTTTTCCTTTCCTAATTTAATACATCTGGAATTTCTTTTCTTAGTTTTCTATATATCCATATTGCAGCAAAAATCATTGCTAACAATATTACTAAAAAAGCTATTAAAGTCTTAGGCGATTCCCAAATCCAAGTCTTATGTATAAAGCAATTTCTATAACCCTCTACTAAATAAGTTACAGGGTTTATTTTTAACAATGATTTTAACCATGGTATGTCTTTTAATGTATTTATATTCCATATTATTCCTGATAACCAAAAAACTGCTGTTACTAATGATTTTACTAGATTTGAAAAATCTTTACTCATACATGCAAGCAATGAAGAAAATAATGAAAATACAGTGAAAAACATAAAACTTAATAACATATATATCGGTAATTGCAATAAATATATATCTGGTGGATATCCCATTATTATAAATATTAGTATCATTATTACCAATAAAGCTAAATGCACCATAAATTTTGATATACTAAAAAATGTTGGAATTGTTGAAATTGGGAATTTCATTTTAGTTACTAAATAGCTGTACTTTCTTATGCATTCAGTACCTCCCGTTATTATATCACTCATATAAAACCATGGAATAACACCTGAAATAAGCCATAAAAAGTATGGGAATCCTTCCACTTCTTTTCCTATTCCTCTTATTCCTATTTGAAATGTAAACCAGTATACAAATATCGTAACTGCAGGCTTAATTATTGCCCATGCCCATCCTAAAGCTGCTCCTCTATATGTCTTTACCAAGTCTGCTTTTGCTAATTTAAAAATTTGCTGTCCATATTGTATATGATCTTTTATTATATCTAAAAAAATGCTCATTATGTTCTCCCTTTTTATACTATTTAATAATGATTTGAATTTTATTTATATTCTTTATTTTTTAAAATCTGTATTTGATTTAATAATATTTCAAACATCTGTCTATTTTTCTTTACAATTACTTGTAAAATTATACTAGTTGTAGTTAGTAATAATGAAATTACTAATAAAATACAAGCAACTATTAGTGAAGGAAATCTTGGTACTAATCCTGTTTTCATGTATTCAATAAATACTGGTATTGCTAATATTGCAGCAATTATAAAAACTAATACAGATATTATATTAAAAAACAATCCTGGCTTGTACTCTTTAAATAATGTAGCTATTGTTTTTATAACTTTTGCTCCATCTCTATAAGTATTTAATTTAGACACACTTCCTTCTGGTCTATCTCTATACTGAACAGGAATTTCCTTCAAAGTAAAATTTTTATCTATTGCATGAATTGTCATTTCTGTTTCTATTTCAAATCCTTTTGAAAGTACCGGATAAGACTTTACAAATTGATAACTAAAAGCCCTATACCCTGTCATTATATCATTTATTTTACTTCTAAAAATAGTATTTATTGACCATCTTACAATTCTATTTCCGAAATTATGAAATGGTCTTTTGTTTTCTGTAAAATATGTAGAAGAAAGTCTATCTCCTATAACCATATCCACATTTTCATTTAATACATAGTCACACATTCTTTTAGCATCTTCTGCTGGATAAGTATCATCCCCATCTATCATAAGATAGCAATCTGCTTCTATTTCACGAAACATAGATCTTATAACGTTTCCTTTTCCTTGCTTAGTTTCATATCTCACTATCGCCCCTGCATTTCTTGCTATCTCATCTGTTTCATCAGTAGAATTATTATCGTATACATAAATATCTGCCTCTGGTAAAGCTTTTTTATAATCTGTTATTACTTTTTCTATTGTTTTACTCTCATTATAGCAAGGAATTAAAACTGCTATTTTATTTTTCATTTTTTACTTCTCCTTTTTCTTTATTTACTTGCTTTATTATGTCAATAAATATAGCTATTGTTAATGGCATTGTAAAAATACATGGAATTGCATATCTGTAAAAAGCATTAACTGGTGATGCAATACACATAAGTACAATTGACAATAATGGCATAATATATATTATATATCTATATTTCTTTGAATATAGCAAATATACAAATATAATTAGTATAATCCATATATTAAATGCTATATTTACAATCCATGATGTTAAGGGTAATACTTTAATGCAATTTACTAATTGAGTTATTGTTTCTCTCAAATCTTTTAAATTTTCAATATATCCATAGTTGAACCCTCCGGTTTCATTTATAGCTTTATGAGAATTAATCATAAACCCTGTAGTATATTGCCTAACCTGTGATTCTGGATAGAAATAACCGTAAACATTATTCATTGTTGCTTGAATATATGTTGTAGGATGTTTAAAAAATTGGCCAAACCATACTTTTAAATAATCTCCTAAATCTTCTTTAGTTGCATTTTTATTATATTCGTTTTTTACCGGATCTGCATCTATAGGTTTATATCTATCTGCTAATGTATCATATTTTAAAACCTTGTCTATTTTTTCCCTTTCTTCTTCTGTTACTTCATCTCCATATTCTTTTACATATCTTGCTGTCTGTTGAAAAGGTATTGATAAAGCTTCTCTTACACTTGCTGCTGGTATTTTAAGTTTTGGTAACAAAATAGAGGTAAAAGCTTCATATATAACAATAACAATAACTGAAATAATTATTATTTTTCTTCTATTTATTTTGTCTATTATAGTCACAAAAGGCAATGATAAAATTATAACATACAATCCATTATTTCTAAATAATGCTATAAGAATGTTTACTAATATCAAACTCATGCATTTCTTTATACTTAACCTCTCACTATTTGCATTTTTAATTAAATTATATAATTGTATAATATATATAATTAATAAACATGTAAATGGTATATCCTTTGTTATTTCCATTGCATATATTGGTATTATTGGCAACAAAGCAAACATTAGTAAAGCAAATATTCTTAAACTGTTAGGCACTTTAATTTTTTTCATAAAGTTTATAATATAAGCAAATGTGCTTGAAAGAAATAATATTTGTAAAATTGTATAGCAAAAAACGCCTATATTATCATTTCCAACTGCTTTTCCAACTTGCATACACATCCCTAAAATCACAGTATGAAGCACTGGATGATGGTTTGTTATTTTAACATTTTCATCTATTAGATTTACTGAATCTGTAGCACTATCTGAAGGTATATCATATCCAAAATATTGCTTAATTTGATTGCTTGAATCTTGGAATAATGTTCCTGGATAATACGCAATTATGTATGGTAGCCAACAGATTATTATAATTAACAATGGAATTATAAATGAATGCTTTATAAATATAAAGTTATATATTTTATTGGTGCTCTCTTTTATTTTTATGTTTTCAAACAATATGTCAAACAGATAATTTATTAATGCTCTAAATATTATATAATATCCTATTCCTTTAATTATCGCTTTAAACAATTGGAATGTATTATAAAATATCATATCCCAACTATTTATTTTCATATAACTATATCCGAATACCATAAAGAAAGAAAATAGTATTGATAGAATCATCTTGTAAATCTTATTGCCTTTATTTTCTATATCATCCCTAAAAAAACATTTTTTTAGCAATAGTATTAAACAGATAAAAACAAATAAACTCTGAGAAACATTTAACTCTAAAGAATAATTAAACTTTAACAATATTTTAGAAACATAGTTTGTTGTGCTTGTTATTTGTTTTATATCTTTATTGTTTACTATATCTAAAGATAGACTTAAAGCTATTGTTGTAAATATAGCCAATAATATTATTATGATTTTTCGATTTCTTTTGTCTTTGATTATGCTTTTAATTTTATTCATCTGCATCTCCTATTTACTGTTTTTTCTTTCTCTTTATTTAGAGCTTAATCAACTCATAAGAAGATGTTCCAAGTCCTATTTTTTCTCCATGTTCTATTTGACTCTCCCAATGTGTTTCAGGATGGTTAATATGGAAATTATCACTTTCTCTAACATTATTTTGTATTTGTTCTCCTAAATGGCTATTTTCAAATGGAGTCTGTGCATTTACTAAATCTGCACAAGCTTTATCCAATGCAACCATATCAAAAGAAGCAAGCATTCCGATATTTGGAACAATTGGTGCATCATTTTCTGCATGGCAATCACAGTTTGGAGATACATCACATATTAAACTTATATGAAATTGTGGTCTATCTTTTACTACTGCATACGCATATTCTGCCATTTTTTTATTTAATATATCTACTGCTTCATCATTTGGTGATTTTATTGCATCAAAGTTACATATTCCTATACATCTTCCACAGCCAACACATTTAGAATGGTCTATATTTGCTTTTCCTTGCTCATCATAAGAAATTGCTGAGTGAGCACATATTTTTATGCATTGCTTGCACATTCTGCATTTATCATGTACTACATGAGGTTTTCCTGCACTATGCATTTCCATTTTTCCTGCTCTTGAGCCACAGCCCATTCCAATATTTTTTATTGCCCCACCGAAGCCTGTTTGTTCATGTCCCTTAAAATGACTAAGTGAAATTATAATGTCCGCATCCATAATAGCTCTACCAATTTTAGCTGTTTTTATATATTCTTGATTTATATTAACATATTCTTCATCAGTTCCTTTTAAACCATCTGCAATTATTACATTACATCCTGTCGAAAATGGTGTAAATCCATTTAGATATGCTGTATCTATGTGGTCTAAAGCATTTTTTCTTCCTCCCACATATAGAGTGTTGCAATCTGTTAAGAATGGTTTACCACCTAATTCTTTTACAACATCAGCTACTACTTTAGCATAGTTAGGTCTTAAATAAGCTAAATTTCCTGGTTCCCCAAAATGGATTTTTATTGCAACATATTTATTTTCAAAATTTATATTTTCTATACCTGCTTTTTTTATTAATCTTTCTAATTTTTGTAATAAATTATATCCTGGTCTTGCTCTAAAATCTGTAAAATATACTTTTGATTTTTCCAAAATATCATTCCCTCTCTTTTTTATTTATTAACAATAAGAAATATATCACATTTTATTGTATTTAGCAATAAAAACTAAAAAATTTGAAGTAATATTACATTTATAATTTCATTAAAACATAATTATTTTTCCATTTATCTTTAACCATTTATTAATATCATCATAATTTGGTATATATTTTCTAACCCAATTGTAAAAATCTCTGCTATGATTTGGATATACTATATGGCATAATTCATGCACTATTACTGCATCTATTTTATCTTCCGGAAGCATTATAAGTCTTGAAGAAAAGTGCATAACCTTTGTAGCAGGAATGCAACTACCATACTTACTAGTGGCATCCCTTACTTTAAAATCATTATATTGAATGTTTGTCACATTGCTCCAATACGGAACTTTTTCTTTTAATAAATATTCTGTATTATTTTTAAGGATTTTCTTTATACCTTTGTCAATATATGCTTTTCTCTCTGCTTCGCCAAGTTTAAATGGATATAACAAATGTACAACTTTATTTTCTTCATTAAACTTTATTTGTATTTTATTTTCTAATGTATTTTCACTCTCTATAATATATTTTTCTCCTTTATAGAAAAAACTTTCTCCAGTCTCCCACTTTTTCGACTTTAAATCTTTATTTTTACTTATAGTTTTATATTTTTTGTATATGTATTCTTCATTTTCTTTTATGAATGCCATAGTAGTTTTCATACTAACATATTTAGGCTTGCTAATGTATAATACATCTGCTTTAAAGTACATTTTTAAGTACCTAGAACTTTTATAACTTCGTATAATTATCGGAATCTTTTCATCTTTTATATTTATATAATCTTTTTCTTGCATTTACGTTCTCCTAAACTTTGCATACCTATAATGGCAATTTTTTAAAACGTGCCACGAAAAAACCTTCTGTATCTTTGCTTGGTAAAATTTTTATTGCTTTTTCCACTTCTTTATTATCAGATATTCCTTTGATTGCATTTTTTATTTCCAGATTAATGTTTTCTAGTTTTAATCCTTCTAATTCTGAAAGGGCCCATTCTAAGATTTCTTCATTTTCCTCTCTATTCAAAGTACAAGTTGAATAAATTAACTCTCCGCTTGGTTTTAAGGCTTGATATGCACTCTTTAATAATTTTTTTTGCAATTTTGCAAGTTCCTTTACAGTTCTTTCTGACCAATTCCTATATGTTTTTGCATCATTTGCTAAAAATCTTCCTTCTCCGCTACATGGGGCATCTAAAAGTACCTTATCAAAACAATTTTCATATTTTTTTCCAATTACTTCTCCTCTACCATTATTTACTTCTATAATAGTAGCACCTTGTTTTTCCACATTATATTTTAGTCTTTCGCATCTTAGCTCATCTAACTCATTTGCTAAAATATAGCCCTTGTTTTGCATCATTGCTGCCATCTGAGTAGTTTTACTACCTGGCGCAGCTGTTAAATCTAAAACTTTTTCATTAGGTTTAGGATTTAAAACAAGTGGAGGCACCATACTAGATAAACTTTGTAGATATATCTCTCCATCATTATACATTTCTAAATCTTGAATTTGCTTTTCCTTTACATTTTTTATTACCAAGGCATCAACATACCAAGGTACTCTTTCAAACTTTATTCCATATTCTTTTAACTTTTTCATTACTTCTTGAATATTACTTTTTATATTATTTCCTCTTAATGTTGTATTTCTATCTCCTGCCATTCCAGCTAATATTTTATCCACTGTAAGTGGTGTGTAACTTTCATATAACTTTTCTACAAAATTTTTTGGTAATTTTCTTTTTACTTCTAATACACTAAGCATCTTCTTTTTCTCCTTTTGTCGCAATAGGGACAGACCTTTTTGCGACATTTTTATTATTACTAATAAATTTAGTTTCCATATCATATATATAAAATTATTTGTCGCGAAAAGGCCTGTCCCTATCGCGACAATCATTAAACAAATGAATACTCTGCTTTTATTACTGCATAATATTTATTATTTTTTTTATGTATTTCTTCTTGAATTTTAGATATAACCTCTTCTGCATTAATATTTTTATCAGTTGTAATTACTAAGTCAAATATAAGATTTACTCTTTCTCCTCCATCTGTCATTCTAAAATCATGTATTGAAAATTCTTCATTTATTTCTTTTACAATACCTTCTACAAATTTCTTCATTTCATTTATTTCTTCATCATCAACAGCTATTGGATCCATATGTATTGTTGTTATACACTGGAATTTTTCAAATATATCCTGTTCCATTTGATCTATTACATCATGGGCTCTGCATATGTCCGAATTTGCTGGTATTTCTGCGTGAAATGATACTATTTTTCTGCCTGGTCCATAATCGTGTACCATAATGTCATGGATTCCTTCTATTGCTTCATATTTCTTAGCAAATTCTTCAATTTGCTTAACAAATTCTGGATCTGGTTTTTGTCCTAATAACAAATCTATTATTTCTTTTATTGCTTTGTATCCTGTAAATAGAATAAATATTGATACCAATAAACTTACATATCCATCTATTGAAATTTCTAAAAATTTTGCTACAAATGCCGAAATTAATACTGCTAAAGTTGATATTGAATCGGATATGCTATCATACGCAGTTCCTTTTATTGCTGCTGAGTTTATAGTTTTTGCAATTTTTCTATAAAATACAAACAACCACAATTTTGCAAATATTGCTACTATTAATAGAATAATTGTAATATTACTTATATTAGGTAATTCTGGATGTATTATTTTATCTATTGAACTTTGTAATAGTTCAAATCCAACTAATATGATTAAGATATCTACAAAAAATCCTGTTATGTATTCCATTCTACCATGTCCCCATGGGTGTTCCGCATCTACCTTTTTTTGAGACATTTTAAAACCTATCATTGTAACTATTGATGAACCTGCATCTGAGACATTGTTTAATGCATCTGATATGATTGACATTGAATTTGCAAATATTCCTATCATAAGTTTAAATATTGAAAGTAGTATATTTACTACTATTCCTGTAATGCTAGAAAGCATTGCATATTTTCCTCTTACTTTCTGATTTTCTATATTATCTTTATCTTTTATAAATAATTTTATTAATAAATTCGTCATTTTTTTATTTCATTCTCCTTTATATATCTATATATCTCTCCCCAATTATATAAAGTTTTAAGATATTCATTTTCCTCTAAATCATATGATGCCGCATCTTTTAAGTATATTGTTTTTATTTTCGAACTTGAAATGCTTTTACATTTTTCATAAGAATCATCTATCATAATATCTATATTTTCTTTTTCACAAACTTCATGTTTATTTTCTGTTGCCCAATAATACTTATCAAATATATCCATTCCATCTTGTTTAAATCTTTCTTCTGTTAGTTTTATTATATCTTTATTCATTCCACCTCTAGCAGTAATTACTATTAGGCTATGACCATCTTTCTTTAATAAATTTAATACCTCTTTTGCTCCAGGCATGTAATTTGATTTTAATATTATTGGTTTATGGTATTTATTTAAAAATCCTTGTATTTCTTTTTGTGTCCAATTAAATCTATCTTGAAATCTTAATTCTTTATTATTTATTTTACTATTTTGTTTTAGTTCAATAATATCATATATTTCTGAATATATTCTAAATTCTTTTTCTGAATCAAATACTACTCCATCTAAATCTACACCTATTTTCAATTTTTCTCTCCTTTATAACATTTTTATGTATGCTTTTCTTTTATTTTTAATAAATTATTTTTCTTTATGTAGTCTGCTATGTTTTCAAATATTTTTTCCGTATATATTGGTCTATCATTTTCAATAAATAAATCAGATACTGTTTTTTCTCCATTTTCTAATAATCTTTTTATTCTTTTATCTTCTAGCAAGTGAGCATTTGCTTTATTATTTATATCTATACAATTTTCTTCGCAATATATTTTACTTTGTATGTCTGCTTCTAACTTATCACACATTTTAGCAAAAATAGATTCCTTTGTTTGCATATTTTCAAATTCATCTATTAATTCAATATATTGTGCCTTTTTGTCAATAGTATTTAATACTTCTTCTACTGCTTGTTTACCTAATTTTCTTTTTTCTTCTTTAGTAACTTTGTCAAATGGAGTTAAATCTCCAATTTTAACTTCTTCTATTTCATGTAATACAATCATTACTATTACTTTGTATAAATCGATATCTAATTTAAATTCTGAATCAATAGATATTGCTAAAATGCATGTACCATAAATATGTTCTGCAACGCTTTCTACTCTTTCTCTATTAATGTTCCAAACTTTCCAACCTTGTCTAATTTTATCTTTTAGTTCTGTAGCTAATAAATAAAATTTAAGTAGTTTTTCTATTTTTAGTTCTTGGCTATCATTCTTCATATATTTTAACCACCCTCAACTTCTTATAACTAAATATTATATCATATTTTATCTTAATATAGCTTCGTCAGACTCTATTAAGTTCCCACTAAATCCATATACTTGCTTGCATAATGGTTTGGTCCTTTTTCCTCCCTTTACAACTACTCTTTCTAAATCCTCATATATACTATGTAATTGAATTCCATATTTTTTCATTGTTTCCATGTTTATTTCTTTAAAAGCTGGACATGGAAGTATAGTCCCGTCATATTTTATATCTAGTTTTTCAGTTTCAGCCGTACATAAATGTGCTATTCTACAATTTAATGGGATTCCTATTCTAATTTTACCACTAAAATGTTCTTGTTCTTCTTTTAATATTTCGGAGAATTCTTGTAGTTCATCTGAACTTAGCATCAATTCTTCTTTGTTTACTCTTCCTCTCCCTTGTGGTACAAAATTTAATACACTTATACTTCTTACACCTGCAATTTCTAAACATTCAATAATATCGGAAAATTGTCTATAATTTGGTTTCATTGGAATAAAGTGTACATCTACATTTAATCCTACTCTGCTTGCTCTTATTAAAGAATCCATTAGACATGTATTTAATCCCTGTCTTCCCATTAATTCGTTATCTAATTTTTCTTCTACTGCTTGCCAGTCAAATACAATTTTGTCTAATCCTAATTATTTTAATTGTTCAAATTCTAGTTTTGTTATTCCTGTAAATTTTCTAGGTGCTAAACATCTATCATAATATGCTTTTACATTTCTTTTTAATCTTTCATTCCCTGGTTCTTTTTCTTCAATTTCTTGCAAATCTTGATTACATTTATTTTTCCATCACTTCATAATATTTCTTTAAGAAATTCCAAGGACCTGTTTTATCTGTAATTCCATCAAAATTATTATTAATTCTATCTAATATTTCTTGCTTTGTAAACCATTTAACAGCTGAAACTTCTTCAACTTGTAATTTTACATCTGTAATATCTATATCTTTTGTAACTATATAACACTCATTAAAGTGGTTATTTATTATATTTCCTTTTACATTCGTAGATGTAGATCCTACTAAATATCTTATATCATTTTTTTCTACTTCAATTCCTAATTCTTCTTTTATTTCTCTTACTAATGCTGTATCTCCAAATTCTCCAGCTAAAACATGTCCACCTGCAGTAATGTCCCATAAATTTGGCCATAATTTTTTGTTTGCACTTCTTTTTTGAAGTAGCACATCTCCATTTTTATTGAATATAAATCCATATACTGCTCTATGCCATAAACCTTTTTCATGGCATTCTTCTCTTGTAGCAACTTTATTTGTAAACTCACCATATTCATTTAAAACATCAAAATATTCTTGCATACTACACTTTCTCCTTTAATTTGAATTATTTATACTATCTAAATTGTTCTTCTTTATTTTTGTCTTTAACATTGAATCTATCTGGTACATCAATTTCCATTGGTACTAGAGTACCATCTTCTACCACATTAATTTCAACCCCAAAAGTTCCTAACCCGTCTCTTGCTAACTGTTCGTGTTGTAACCACAAAGGAAATATGACTTGTTCTGTTACATCTCTAAATAATTGTCTCCTTATTCCATTATATCTTTTAGGCATTGCTTGAAAAATCTCTTCTTTTCTATCGGGAAATGCATTAATTAAAAATATTATTCTTTCTCTTGCAGTTTCCACATATTCTCTTTGAGATATTTCAGATGTTTTATACTTTTTTATAGCACTATCTTTCATAAAAGGTACTGCATCCCATGGAATAGTCCATGTTTCATGGGCAGCCTTTCCAGTACATAGTTCTCTTGCATCAAATCCTGGTCCAACATAATCAATATAAATATGATCACCTATTTTAATATCTAAACCTATTCCACCTTGCGTATGTATTCTTTCATTAGAACCTTTTTTCATATCTTCTAATATTATTACAGCATCTGGTACTGCGGATTTTACTTCTTTAATATATTCTCTAACCCTATCTCTTTTAAATGTTTGCCCATTGGGTAATTTTCCATTTATACCTTTGGTGCAATCGCATCTTACTGTCATCATTTCATAAGGAAATTCTTCTTCAACTTTTTCCCAATCTTCTAATGAATTGATTACATACATCTTGTTTATAGGACTTAGCTCTGGCAAATACTTATCTACCAATGCTATTCCTTTACATTTCTTATATTGATTGATTAAAGGTCTATGTTCCTTATTGCTCAATTTTAATATCATGTATTTCACTCCTATTCCATTCTAACAGCATTTTCCTGTTAACTCTTGCTTTAACTTCTCTAAAGCTATCTTTCTCGCACTTATTTCATTTTTTTCTTTCTTTGTTAATTCTGCTAAAGTTTTACCATTTTCCAATTCAAATATTTCATCAAATCCGAATCCATTTTCTCCTCTAACTGTTTCTGACACATATCCATTTATGATACCTTCTACACATATTGAATTATTCCCATCAGATAAAGCTATAGCTGTTACAAACTTTATTTTTCTTTTTTCTTTTGGTATGCCTTTTAATTTGTCAATTATTGCTAAATTTCTTTCTCTATCTGTACCTTTATGCCATCTTTTTGTAAATACTCCTGGAAAACCATCTAAACATTCTATTTCTATCCCTGAATCATCTGCAATACACATTTTTCCATTAAGTTCTTTTGCTATTGTTTCTGCCTTTTTTATAGCATTTCCTTTAAATGTATTTTTGTCTTCTTCTACTTCTATATTTATACCTAATTCATTCATAGGTATAATCTTAAAATTCACTAATATTTCTTTGGCTTCTTCTATTTTTCCTTTATTACCTGATGCTATTATTATCTCTTCCATATAATCTCCTTCACTAAAATAAATTATTTTTATAAATTTCTGCTTGTTGCAACATATGACCAATATTTCCTTCTCCTGCAAACTTATTTAAATCAAAAAAGTTCTCATTTTTATCCATCCAATATAATTTATTTACTTCTTCTATTAATTTTACATCTTTATTTAGTTTTCCACTATATACTTCTAATTCCATATCTGACATTTTATATTGAAAATTCATAATATGAGTAAGTTTTATATCTTTGTTTGTTATTCCAGTTTCTTCTTGTAATTCTCTATATGCTGCACTTAGTTCATCTTCATTTAGCTCTACTTTTCCTCCAACTAGATTAAATTTTCCTTTATATGGTTCCTTTGCTCTTTTACACATAAGTATTTTATCTTCATTTTTATTATATACTAATATTACATTTAATTTTTTCAAATTTATGCACCTCTATTCACTGATTTTCATAATTCCAAATACTTAAATGACCTTTTGCTTTTATTGGTTTATCCAATGCTTGAATATTTTCTAAAATCCATGCATATCTGCCTTCTTTATATCCGCCGCAAATATATTCTTGATAATTATTTTTTTCTATATCTTCTACATATTCTTTAGTCATTTCAATGCAATTTACCAGGTTACATTTACAAATAATGTTTCCAAAATTTAATGAACTACCTTTTACTAAATCCATAAGTTCTTTATTATTTTTACTTACACTTGGTATATGCGTACTACTTGCATGTATATATAATTCACCCCTATATGATGTTTTCCAACTTCTTGTTTCTATTTTCTTTTTACCTTCTTTAATCAAAGTTGCATATGGTTCTGTTAAACTTAGTACTTTCATTACTCCTCCTATTACATTTTTTTGTTTCTTAAGTTATATTTATCAATATTTTCTTTAGTTGCAAATCCATTAGGCTCTTTTACCTTTTCTAGAAATACAATTCCATCTAAATGATCACATTCATGTTGCACTAATCTTGCAAAAAAACCATGAATCTGTTTTACTATTTTTTCACCAAATTCATTATAATATGTTATTTCTATATCTTTGTATCTTTCTACTTTTCCTCTTATGCTAGGGACACTCATACAACCTTCATATTGTATATCTGTATCTTCTGATAACTTCTTCCAAGTTGGATTTATCATTGCAGTTAATGGTATTTCTTCTGCATCATTATATTTTATATTTTCTCTTTTAACTCCTACTACTATAATTCTTTTATTTACACCTATTTGATTTGCAGCAATTCCTAGTCCTGTTCCAAATTCTAGTGTTGATTTTAAATCTTCTATAATTTCCAACACATTATTATTTATATTTTTTATATCTACTTCTGTACTGACTTTATTTAAAATAGGATCTCCTACTTCTCTTATTCTCAATACCTTTCCCATTATATTTCTTCTCCTTTTAATTAGTTTATTATTCTGTAATTTCTCCTTTTATTTTATACATTTCTGTTATCTCTTATTATTTATAACTGTAGTAATTATTTTTATATCTTCTACAAATATATATAAACTATAACACAAATTCACATTTTCCTCAATAAGTTTGTTACAATTCATGCTAATTATTTGGCGCGATAGGGACAGGCCTTTTCGCGCCACTTCTTATTTTTATTATAGTGACATTCATAGTATAATATTTATAAAAAACATTAAAAAATGGCGCGAAAAGGCCTGTCCCTATCGCGCCAATAATTCTTGAAATTCTTCTGCTGAAATTACTTCTTTTTCTAATAGAGCCTCAGCTACTCTATCTAATTTATCTCTGTTTTCATGTATTAATTTTTGTGCTGTAATGTAAGCATTGTCTAACAATATTTTTACTTCTGCCCCTATTGCATCTCCAAATTTCTCTCCTAACATTTGAAGTTCATATGGGTCTTGCTCTGTATTTATTGAAATTGGTCCTAAGCTCTCACTCATTCCATATTTTGTAATCATATTTTTTGCAATTCCTGTTGCTACTTCTATGTCATTGCTTGCACCTGTTGAAATATCGTTAAGCACAATTTTTTCTGCTGCTCTACCGCCAAGTAGTGCTACAAGTTTTTCTTCCATTTCTGTCTTAGAAATATAGTATTTATCTTCATCAGACTTATACATTGTGTATCCTCCTGCAAGTCCTCTAGGTATAATAGATACTTCTTTTACACCTTTTTGTGTTTCAAGCTGACTACTTACTATAGCATGTCCTGCTTCATGGTATGCAGTAAGTCTTTTGTCTTTTTCTGATATTACTCTGCTTTGTTTTTCAAGTCCTACTGTAACTTTCTTAACTGCATCTTCTATGTCTTTATTGTTAATTGCCTCATGCTCATTTATTGTTGCAATTATAGCAGCTTCGTTTAAGATGTTTGCAAGTTCTGCTCCTGTAAATCCTGCTGTATCTTCTGCAATGCTCTTTAAGTTAACGTCTTCTGCAAATTGTTTTCCTTTTGCATGAATTTTTAATATTTCTTCTCTTCCTCTCATATCTGGAAGCCCTATAGTTATTCTTCTGTCGAATCTGCCAGGTCTTAGTAATGCTTTATCTAGCATTTCTGGTCTATTTGTTGCAGCTAAAACTATTATAGTCTCATCTGTATCAAACCCATCCATTTCTACTAATAATTGATTTAAAGTTTGGTTATTTTCCGATTCAGCTCCACTGCTACTTGTTCTTCTTGAGCCTATTGCATCTATTTCATCTATAAAAATTATGCATGGTGACACTTTTCTTGCTTTTTCAAATAATTTTCTTACTCTTGAAGCTCCAAGACCTGCGAACATTTCTATAAATTCTGAACCACTCATTGATATAAATGGAACATTGGCTTCCCCTGCTATTGCTTTTGCAATTAATGTTTTACCAGTACCTGGTTGTCCACAAAGCAAAACTCCTCTTGGAATTTTTGCTCCCATTTTGTTAAATCTTTCAGGATTTTTTAAAAAATCTACAATTTCTATCATTTCGTGTTTTTCTTCATCTAATCCTGCTACATCATCAAATTTTACTTTTGACTTAGTTGTTTCACTATCATATACTTTTCCTTTATCTCCCAAACCTTGCATTTTAAAGAATAATACAATAAGTGCTACTAAAAGCAAAGTTGGCAATAATGAAAATAAAGTAGTAGAAATTGTAACTAAAACATTTGTTGGTTTTTGTATAAATTCAAATTCATTTCCATCTTCTAATTTTTGTTGAATTAATTCTACAAAAGCCTGTGTACTTGGTATTATAGTAGTTTTTTCTTCTTCTACACCTTTTAGTTTTATTTTTGCTGTGGTGCTTCCAACAGTCATTTCTATTTTTTCAATATTTCCTTCATTTATTTCATTTATTAATTGTGTATAAGCAAGTTCTTTATCATCTACTTTATCTGTATTCATTATAAAGAAATATGCTATACCTGCAAGAACTATAATTAATATCCCTAAAACTGTAAGTAAGATATATTGCTTTTTCTTGTCATTATTATTTTTTTGTTTTTCGTCCATTAATAAAATCCTTTCTCTTTATATCAAATTTTAACTTAAGCATTATTTCCTTCTGGTTCTTTCATAGGTTCTTCTTCCTTCTCTTTTTTCTTTTTTTGCTTTTCGCGTTCTCTTTCTCTTCTTTCCTGTTCTTCTTTTTCTTTTCTTTCCTCTTCTTTTTGTTTTAACTCTTGCCTTACTTTTTCCTGTTCTTCTATTATTTTATTTAGTTCTAACTGTTTTTTAATTATATCTGATTTAATCATCAATATTGCTGTTATTATGTAGATTGAAGCTACTGCCGAATACATTACTTGGAAGTATTTGATATTAAACCCTGTAAATATATTTGCTACTATATATATGATATTTAAAAATACTGGTAAAGTTAGTGAATATGCTGCTATATTATATATAGCACTATATTTTAATTTAAGTCCTGCAATTCTTGCTACTATATATGCAAGAATTGCTAATAATAAAATATCAATTAAAATATTTGAAAAATATATTACAAACATATATATTAATATAGTTATAAAAAATGTTACCGTAAATACTTTCATTTCATTACTAGATAATATATTTATAACTTCTGTTTTATTTACATTATTTATATTATAAGTTTGTGAAATTGTTTCATACGAATATTCCATTGTATTTGATGAAAAAGTTGTTTTTAATATTATCTTATCTTTTAATATTAGTATTCCATTTTTTTCATTTTTTATTTCATCAATATATTCATTTATTTGCTCTTCTTCTAAGTCCTGAGTATCTATTATAACTTTACTTGCTAATAAATTATTAGCATCTATTTTATAAGCATTCTCTCCATTATTAAAACTTACAGATATTTTATAATCCTCATAAGTTATTTCAGAAATTTCATTTTCTATATATGTTTTTGCTTCATTTATTATCTGTAAAAACTTTATTGTATACGCTGCTGATATGATACTTCCAAATATTAGTATAAGCAAAACAATATATACTATTGTTCTACTTATTCCTTCTGCTGCTAGTTCTTGGTAACTATCAAAATCAAATATACTCTTTCTTATTTTCTTAAAAAATGATAGCTTCTTTTCTTCCACTTTTGTACTCCCTTCGCTATATTTTTTCGAGTATCATTCCTTCTTTTGTATCTTTTACAATATAGCCTTTTTGTTTTATCTCATCTCTAATTTCGTCAGATAACGCCCAATTTTTTTCTTCTCTTGCAATTTTTCTTTTTTCTAATAATTCTTCTATTTCTTCAGGAATTTGCATCTTTTTTTCTAAATATCTATTAGAATTTTTTAAGTCTAATCCTAATATTCTATCAAAATCTAATAATAATTCTGCAAATTTTTTAGATTTTTTCTCATTTCTAGCAACCTCCCAAACTATTCCCATAGCTAAAGGAAGATTTAAATCGTCATTTACTGCTTCTAAAAATTTTTCTTTATATTCTTCTATTATTTTTTCATTTATATCTTCATTTACATCAAGATGTTTAATATAGCTTTCTCTTAACCTATTTAATGCCTTTTGAGAAGCCATAGCTCCTTCAAAAGTAAAATTTAGTTTAGTTCTATAATGTGCTGTATAGCAAAATAATTTATATGCTAGTGCTTCTATTCCTTTTTCCTCTAACTGAGTTATAGTATATACATTTCCTAAACTTTTAGACATTTTTCCGCCATCTACCTGTAAAAATTCTACATGCATCCAAGTTTTTGCAGGTATTTTTCCAAAAGCTCCTTTACTTTGTGCTATTTCATTTTCATGGTGTGTTGGTATGTGGTCTACTCCTCCTGTGTGTATATCAAACACTTCTCCTAGATATTTTCTAGACATAGCAGAACATTCCAAATGCCAACCTGGATATGATAATCCCCATGGGCTCTCCCATTTCATTATATGGTTTTCTGGAGCTTTAATCCAAATAGCAAAATCATAAGGATTTCTTTTTTCTGGATCTACATCAACTCTTGCTCCTGCAATTTGTTCTTCAATATTTCTATTAGAAAGAACTGGATATTTGTCAAGTTTTGAAACATCAAAATATATCGCTGTACTTGTTTCATAACCATAACCATTTTTTACTATTTCTTTTGCAAATTCTAGCATATCACTTATATGCTCTGTTGCTTTTGCAATAATTTCTGGTCTTTCTATATTTAGCTTATCCATATCGTTAAAAAATGCTTCTGCATAAAACTTAGCTATTTCATAAGGACTTTTATTCTCTTTTCTTGCTGCTTTTTCCATTTTGTCCTCGCCTTCATCTGCGTCAGATTCTAAATGTCCTACATCTGTTATATTCATTACATGCTTTAGCGTATATCCGTTATATTCAAGCACTCTTCTTAAATTATCTACAAATACATATGTTCTAAAATTTCCTATATGTGCAAAACTATATACTGTTGGACCACAAGAATATATTCTTACTTCGTTCCTATTTAATGGAACGAAGTCTTCTTTTTGTTTTGTTAATGTATTATATAATTTAATTGCCATCTACTCCTCCTTGAATTTTTTTTAATACGTTATTAAACTTTTCTATACAATAAGATTAAATTTTCTTAGACTGTGGTATTTCCATCAACTACATTTGTAGGAGTATCTACTGTATTAGTTGTAGGTGGTTCAACTGTATTAGTTGTTTCCACAGGAGGTTCTTGTTCAATCTTATTTATTGTTAATGTAATAGCATCTCCTTTTTTTGCTTTAGTTCCATTAGCTAAACTTTGAGTTAATACTACCCCATCTGTTTTAGTTGCATCATTTTCATATACTACTGTTATAGTTAATCCACTTAAAAGATTCCTTGCTTCTGTTTCTGTTTTTCCTATAACATTTACTACTGTTACTGACATAGTTGCTTCTGTATGTTTATCACACGTATCTTTTATTTCCTCATATTTATTTCCTGCACTAGTCTTCCAATTTGGTTTTATTTCTTTTTCTGGAGTAGATAAATATGTTTTTTCTTCTGTCTCAGGACAATACTCTGTTGCAAGCTTTCCTGTTTCCTTACATATTTCTACTTTTTTATGTCCATCGCACTTTCCAGGAACTGTACCAGATACAAATTCTTCTGTATAAGTTCTTGTACATTCATTAGTTGCTACTTTTCCTGAATCCATGCATATTTTTGCAGTTACTAT
Source organism: uncultured Clostridium sp. (assembly GCA_946499885.1). Classification (GTDB taxonomy): domain Bacteria; phylum Bacillota; class Clostridia; order TANB77; family CAG-508; genus CALXVA01. The sequence goes on from CAMMTN010000001.1 coordinate 89,475, forward strand.
ATTTTTTGGTTTTTCAAATCTTTCCCCATCTAAATCTTCATGTACATCTTTCATCACTGCCGCCCATATTGTCATAGCCGGATTATCCATACCAGACATTGAAACTCTTTCTGGCATATCATATCCAAACCATGTTGCTGCTGCATAATATGGTGTAAATCCACAAAGCCATCTATCTTTACTTTGATTTGTTGTACCAGTTTTTGCTGCAACATCCATACCAGACATTGCACATAAATAAGCTGTACCTCCTGATACTGGAGATTTTAATATACTAGATAATATATATGCATTTCCCTCAGACATTACCCTTTTTGTTTCTTGTTCTGGTTCTAATATAAGAGTTCCATTTGCATCTTCTACCTTAATATAAAAAGTAGGTTCTATATATTCTCCTTTATTTGCAATCATTGCATAACCTGCTGCCATTTGAAGTGGAGATATTCCATGATATGTTCCTCCTAAAGCTAAAGTTAAATCTTGATCATTTTCATCTAACTGTGTCATTCCTATTTCATTTAAAAATTTAACTGAATTACTTGTGCCTACATTTGATAATATTTTTATATTAACTATATTAGAAGACCATTTTATAGCTTCTCTAACTGTAATTAAACCTCTATATCCAGTTGAATTGTTAGGTGAATATCCTCCTCCAAAATCTGTTCTTGAGTCATCATATACAGTTGCTGCGGTAATTACGGCATTTTCTAGTCCTGGTGCTATAGCTGCTAGTGTTTTCATTGATGAACCTGTCTGCCTTTCTTTTGAAGTTGCTCTATCTAAGCCATAACTTGGTGAATCTTCTCCAAGCCCTCCTACACAGCCTACAACTTGCCCATTAGAGTGATCTATTATTACCATTGCTGATTGTGTATGTGCCCCTTCTTCAGCATCTTTGCTTGTTGCCTTTTTTATGTATTTGTCTTTTAAATACTCTTCTTCCATTCTCTCTTGAATATCTGTATCTTGTGTTGTATATATTTTATATCCATTATTATATACTCTTGCCTTAGCTGCCTCATAGTTTAAGTCATATTCTTCTGTTAAATCATTTATTACTTGTTTTATTGCTTCTACTTCTAAGAAAGATAAATCTGAATCTGAAGAAAATTTTCCTTCTTTAAATTTTAGACCATTTTCTAATTCTTCAATTGCTTTATCATATTCTTCTTGCGTTATAAATGTAACTCCATTTTGGTCTTTTACCTCAAGCATTTTTCCTAAAACAAGTTTTGTTCTATTTTCTATTATTTCTGTTTTATCTTCTTCTCCAAAAGGATTATAATAGTTTGGTGAATTGTTTATTCCTGCTAAAAATGCTGATTCTGCTAAGCTTAATTCTTTTGCTGATTTGCTAAAATAATACTGTGCTCCACTTTCTACTCCATATACAGTTCCACCCATAAATATTTCGTTTAGGTATAATTCTAATATTTGGCTTTTTGATAACATTTGCTCTACTTTATATGCTCTAGACCATTCCCTTATTTTTCTTTCAATGCTATCGTCATCATCTTCTAATAGATTTTTTACTAATTGTTGAGTGATTGTGCTTCCTCCAAATGATGAGTTTCCTCCATGTGTTATGTATGTAAATATAGCTCCTGCAGTTCTTTTTATATCAATACCACTATGTTCATAAAATCTTTCATCTTCTATTGCTACATAAGCTTTTGGAATATATTCTCCCATTTCTCCTAAAGGAATTATTTTTCTATTTTCTTCTCCATTTAAGTCATGTAATAGTTCTCCATCATTATCATAAGTAGATGAATTTTGCATTTTTATAACCAAATCATCTTCAGTAATTTCCCATTTATCGCTAAAAAAGATAGCTGCAAATACTCCTACTCCTGCTAAGCAAAGTAGTATACATATTACGAAAAAGATTAATATAAATTTCTTTAATTTCGAATGTTTCTTTTTACCATCTTTATTTTTCTTTTTACTTTTCTTTGATGTATTTTTTTTACTCTTTTTTTCTGTATTATATGGTGTTTTTATTTTGTACATTTTTGTCTTGTCATCTTCTTCTCTATCCATAATAATCCTCCTTTGATTATTAATATTTATATATTAATATTATATAAAAAAATTACTTATTTATTATATAATATATTAAATAAAAAGAAAAGCTTTTTCATGAAATTTTAAGAAATGAACTTTGAACTTTTGGGACGTTCCTTAAAGTTCATTTTAAATTATTATGTTTTACAAATCTATTCATTTTAACAACTAAAAAAATGAACTTTAAGGAACGTCCCCAAAGTTCACATTTTTCTAAAATATATCCTTCACATTTTTCATAAATATAAAACTTTCTATTAAATCAATTATCGCATATACAAGTATTATTACTCCTAATGTTACGATTAATGCGCCTGGATAGAAAGTAACATATAATCCTCCTACAATCATTAAAACAGCCAAAGATAATACTATTGCCCATAATTTATCATTTACATTTTTTAGTCTAAAAGATAACCCAAATCTTGTAAATCCGCTGTATATAATCCATACACCTATCATAATTCTGAATATGCTTTCAATTGTACTACTATATACCATTGTAACTAGACCAATTATTATTGCAATTAATCCCCAAGCAATGTCATTCGTAAATAAAGTTGAATTTCCTTTTGATATGAAATAATTTATTACTTTTATTACGCCTACTACTATAAAAAATATTCCTAGTATAGTTGATATAAATATCATTGTTGTTTCTGGATTATATATCATTACTAATCCAATTATTGCAAAAACCAAAGATGTTATAACTGAAGTCCAACCTGCTTTTTTCAAAAATTTTTCCATATGCTATTCCTCCTACTGAACTTTAGGGACGTTCCTTAAAGTTCTTTCAAAAAATTTCATTCTAATACTATTTCTTCTGATTATGCAATGAACTTTAAGGAACGTCCCTAAAGTTCATCTAAATCTATGCTGTAGTTGCATTCTTCTTTGTTGTTACTCTTTTAGAAGAACTATTCTTTTTAGCTACTTCTCTATTATTATTTATTATAATTTTAGGTGGTTCACCATTTGCTACTGTTTCCTTTGTAACAATACATTTTTCAATTTTAGGATTTGATGGTATTTCAAACATAATATCTCTCATTATTTCTTCTATAATCGATCTTAAACCCCTAGCACCAGTTTTTCTTTCAATTGCTTTATCTACTATCAAACCTAATGCTTCTTGTTCAAATTCAAGCTCTACATTATCCATCTTGAATAATTTTTTGTATTGCTTTACTAATGCATTTTTTGGTTTTGTAACTATATCTATCAATGCATTTCTATCAAGTTCCTCTAGTGTTGTAATTATAGGAAGACGACCTACAAATTCTGGTATTAATCCAAATTTTAATAAGTCTTGTGGCAATAATTGTTCAAACACCTTGTATTTATCAATATCTTTATTACTTTCTATTGTAGCTCCAAAACCTATAGATTTTTTACCAATTCTGTCTTTTACAATTTTTTCTAAGCCTTCAAAAGCACCGCCACAAATAAATAATATATTTGAAGTATCTATTTGAATAAATTCTTGATGAGGATGTTTTCTTCCTCCTTGTGGTGGAACTGCTGCTAATGTTCCTTCAACAATTTTTAATAATGCTTGTTGAACACCTTCTCCGCTTACATCTCTTGTAATAGATGGATTTTCAGATTTTCTAGAAATCTTATCTATTTCATCTATATAAATAATACCTCTTTGAGCTTTTTCAACATCATAGTCTGCTGCTTGAATTAATTTAAGCAAAATATTTTCAACATCTTCACCAACATATCCTGCTTCTGTAAGTGTTGTCGCATCCGCTATTGCAAATGGTACTTTTAATATTTTAGCAAGTGTTTGCGCAAGAAGTGTTTTTCCACATCCAGTAGGTCCTAATAACAAAACATTGCTTTTTTGTAGTTCTACATCATCATCTTTTTTATCTTCTTTGCTATTTATACGTTTATAATGGTTATATACAGCAACAGCTAACGTCTTTTTAGCTTCTTCTTGACCTATTACATAAGTATCTAATATTTCTTTTATTTCTGCAGGATTTGGAAGTTCTTCTTTCTCATTTAAAGTATAAGTCATTTCAGCTTCATCATATAAATCATCTTCTACTATACTTGAGCAAACTTTTATACATTCGCTACAAATATATACCCCTGGCCCTGCAATAATTCTATCTACTTCTTCTTGTGATTTTCCACAAAAAGAACATCTTACATTTTTTTGCTTATTATTTGACATTCTATTTTTCCCTCTCTAAAAACTTTATTTTACATAAAAATATTATCACTAAATTTTACATTTAAAACGAAGCAAACATGGTATATTGCTAGGAAAATGAATAAAAATTTTTGAAGGCGTGCTTTTGCACGTTGAAAAAATTTTTATGAAGTTTGACAACGCAAGATGCCATGTTTCATTCGGTTTATTTTCTCTTGTCCATAATGCCATCAATCAAACCATACTTCAAGGCCTCTTCTGCTGTCATATAATTATCTCTTTCTGTATCTCTTTCAATTACTTCTAAACTTTGACCTGTTCTATCACTTAATAATCTATTTAATTTTTCTCTAGTCTTTACCATGTGGTCTGCATGTATCTTTATTTCTGTTGTTTGTCCAGAAAGACCTCCACCAGCTATTAATGGTTGATGTATTAATATTTCTGCATTTGGTGTTGCAAATCTTTTTCCTTTTTCTCCTGATGCTAAAAGTACTGCTCCCATACTTGCTGCCATTCCTATGCAAATTGTTGAAACTGGACATTTTATATAATTCATTGTATCTACTATTCCCATTCCATCTGTAATAGAACCGCCTGGGCTATTTATATATAAACTTATTTCTCTATCTGGATCTTCAGACTCTAAAAAAAGTAATTGAGCAATTACTAAACTTGCTGAAGTTTGATTTACATCTTCTCCTAAAAATATAATTCTATCTTTTAATAATCTTGAGAAAATATCATAAGATCTTTCTCCTTTTGCTGTTTGTTCTATAACATATGGAACTAAACTGTTTCTTTCCATTAAAAATTCCTCCTTCAATAATTTATATACTCATATATATACTATAACTTAAAATATGTCAAGTATATAAGGCACAAAAAGTTAGTGGTAAATCATTTATTTTTAATAAATACTTTTCCCCTAACTTTTTTCATTTATTTACTATTTCTTTTTAGCATTTTTTACTATAAATTCTATTGCTTTTTCTGTTTTTAAATTATCTTGTATGTATTCTTTTAGTTGTTCATTTGCAAGAAGCTCATCTTCTTTTCTTCCATATTGTTTTGCCATTTCTTTAATTTTTTCTGCTACTTCATCAGGAGTTACTTCTATTTTTTCTGCTTTAACAATTGCTTCTAATACAAGTCTTGATTTTATAGATTTTTCTGCTTGTTCTTTAAAGTCCCCTCTAATACTTTCTTCTGTCTTACCCATCATTTGAAGATATTGATTTAATTTTAGACCTTGGTATGATAATCTATTTTCCATATCTTTTATCATATTGTCTATTTCTACTTCAATCATTCCATTAGGTATATCTATTTTTGTATTATCGCAAACTGCTTTTATAGCTTCTTCTTCTGTTTCGTATTTTGCTTTATTAGAATTTTCTGTATCTAATTTCTCTTTTATACTATTCTTTAATTCTTCTAGTGTGTCAAATTCACTAACATCTTTAGCAAATTCATCATCCATTTTTGGTAATTCTTTTTTCTTTATTTCATGTAATTTAACTGCAAATACTGCATCTTTTCCTGCTAAATCTTTTGAAAAGTATTCATCTGGGAATTTTACTTTTATATCCTTTTCTTCATCTATTTTCATTCCAATAATTTGATCTTCAAATCCTGGTATAAAAGTATTGCTTCCTATTTCTAATTCATGGTTTTCTGCTTTTCCACCTTCAAATTTAACTCCATCTATAGAACCTTCAAAGTCTATTGTTACAATATCTCCTTTTTCTACAGCTCTATCTTCTATTGTAACTAATCTTGCATTTCTCTCTGCCATATGTCCTAACTCATGTTCTATATCTTTGTCAGATGTAGTATATTCAATTTTCTTAATTTCTATACCTTTATATTTTCCAAGTTCAACTTCTGGTTTTGTTTCTACTGTTGCTGTAAATATTAATTCTTTACCTTTTTCCATTTGAACTATATCTATATTTGGTTTGCTAACTGCTTCTACTTTATTTTCTTTTATTGCTTCATCATATATTTCTGGTACTAGTTCATTAAAAGCATCTTCATAAAATATAGCTGAACCATATTGTCTTTCAACTAATTGCATTGGTGCTTTCCCTTTTCTAAATCCAGGTATATTAAAATATTTTGCAGTTTTTGTATATACCTTTTTCATTGCTTCTTCAAATTTTTCAGCTTCAACATTAAATGTTAATTTTACTTCATTTTTGTTTTCTGTATTTTCTACTTTTACGTTCATATTATTCATCCTTTCATGATTTATTATAATAAGCTTATTTATTATATCACATTTTTTGCATTTTGCAATAGTTTACATATTTTATTTTCAAAAAATATCTCCTATACTATATAGGAGATTGTTTATTTTATTGTATAGGAAAAATCAACTTTTTATTTGATATTTCAGTATTTTTAACGATTTTTCCTATACAACAAGGTTAATTTACTTTGATACGTGCAATAATTGCGAAGCAATTTTGCACATGTGGACGTCGAAAGCTCTGCTTTCGCTAACGTCCAATTTTCTTATTTCATTAACGTCCAATTTTCTTATTTCATTAACAATTGTCTAATCATCCAAGTTTTTTTACCATAGTCTAGTAGATATTCATCCATTAATGCTGATGTTGCATATTTTTTCTCATTATCAGCATCTTCTTTTATTTTATTAGCATTTTCTATTAATATTGAATAATCTTTTAAAATACTTTCAAAAATTTCTTTAGAAAATATTTTTTCATTATTAGCTTCTTTTATTTGTGTTATTTGCAAATAATCTTTTAGCGTTCCTAAAGGCTCTCCGTCAATAATTAATATATGTTCTGCTATTTCATCTATTTGCTTGTTTATTTTTTCATAAAGTTCTTCTAATTTTTCATGTGTATTAAAAAAGTCTTCTCCTTTTATATTCCAGTGATAATTTTGGAGTTTTCTGTAAAATACATTTAAGTTAGCTAAAAATAAATTTAGGTCTTCTGTAATCATATATATTCCTTCTTTCTATATAATATATATTTAATTATTACCTAAATTTATTTTTTTATTCAGTTTCTTCCTTTATTTGCTTGCTATACCTCTCTTCCTCACTAAACACACATCCACAATATTTCTGCATATACAAGCCTATTTCTCTTGCTTTTGCTTGTCCCTCTCTAAACCCAACTCTAAAATCTCTATATAAAAATGTTAGTCCATATTTTTCTGCAATTTCTTCACATATTTTTGCTAATTCATCATGTTTTTGATATGGACTTACTAAAAGAGTCGTTGTAATCGTATCATACCCATTTTCTTTTGCATACTTTGCTGTTTGTTCCATACGAACTTTGTAACAATAATTTACACATCTATTTTGTAAATCACATATTACATTCCTGCAAAATTCATCTAACCCATAATCTTCTTCAAATATAGCATTAACATTAATTGAAGAAGTATATTCTTTTAAACAATCTCGTCTTGCCTTATATTCCATATATGGATGAATATTTGGATTATACCAATATACAGTTGGTTCTATTCCTTCTTTTCTTAAAGAATCTATACAGTAGACACTGCATGGTGCACAACATGTATGCATTAATAATTTCATTTAAAATCACCTTTTCTTTCTCAATGTACTAATTTGATTGGAAAATAATTAAATTATTTTCCAATCATGTTCTAATCTTCTTTTCTATTTTATATGTTTTCTTTTCTGCTACCATATTTAGACCTATTGTTAATATTATCATTATTATATAATATGGTACACCTAATGACTCATCTTCACTATATAATGCAAAACCTAAAAGATTTGCAATTTGGCTTGCATATGATAAATGTATTATATTATTTACACTCTTTGGTTTCAAATACATAATTGTTGGGAATAGCCACATTATATACCATGCATTAAAGTTAGTAATTACTATAAATGTAAAGAACATTAGTATAATATGGTATTTTTGAATAGTTTTGTATAATTTTATATCTTTTTCTAATAATAATTTTACTACCACATATATATAATAAATTGCAAAAACTATAAAAGTTAAATTTTGTAGTAGAGTTACAATTCCCATATTTTTATCTCTTAAGAAATAATATAACAAGAAAAATATTGATCTATTATATTTTGCTTGTTGCATAAATAAGCCTGCTAATACTTGAAAATCTCTCAAATATACTAAATAAAATAAAAATATAATTACAATATATTCAATTCCATATAACACACAATATTTTATTCTACTTTTTAAATCTTTTTCTTTCACACAATATATTACTATGAAAGGCAAAATTAATATTGCCATATATTTCATAGCAGTTGCCATTGCAATAAAAGCTACTGCTAAAAATAATCTTTTCTTTTTAAAAGCAAAATATATTGCAAGTAAAATAAACAAAATTACAAATATATCATTATGCGTATTTGATAATGCTTCAAATAATATAAATGGATTTAGTCCATATAATAATACCCAAAAATTCTTTTTAGTAATTTTATAAATTAAAACACAGTTAATTAGATGTACAATTAAATTTGCTAATTTAAAAACAAATAAGGCCATGTCTATATTTCCAAATGATAAAGATGATAATCCAGTACAAATTAATGTCCATACTGGTCCATATACAACTGTTTCGTATACCCAACATCTTGCAACTTTATTAAACATTGGTTCATTTTGTCTTGTATTTTCTACTATTTCTCCAGTTGAAACATAATATGGGTTTTCTTTATAATGTGCTGCTGACCACCCATTTGCTATATATGAATACACATCAGAACTTGTATATGGAATTATTACCATAAATAATATTGCAATTATTCCAATAAATATAAATATTGTTTTCTTGTTTTTAAATATTTTTTTATTATTTTTAACAATCAAAAAGTAAAACAAAAATAGTAATGAAAATATAACAAAGAACAAAAGTGCATTTAATAGTGGCTCTATATTATATATTGGCTGTCTTAAAAGAAATGTTCTATGCCAAACAAATCTATATACTGTTTTATTTTGCAACATATATATAATTGAAGGTAATGCAAATAATATTGAGCATACTAAAAATATAATTATATATGTAATATCATTTATTTTTTTCTTCATCAGAATTTCCCTTTCTCATTTTATTTTTCATATTCATATATTACACAATTTTCACTTTCAAAAATAGTTTTACAGTTTTCTAAGTCAAGACCTGCTTTATCACAATAAGCTTTTTTAAAATAATTTTTATAAAATATTGTTAAATATTCATATTCTCCATCATTCCATTTTTCAATATGCTCTGTAATATTGTTTTTATCTATGCCTTCCCTATTCTCATATGTAAAAAATAGCTTAAATAAGAAGTTATCTATGTAATTACCTAAATATAGCAAATTTTGATTTTCTATTAAATTATTATCATGTATATATCTTAAAGCATCCATTCTGTCATCTGTAAAAGATTCTTGTATAAGATTCATTATTGATTTATTAGAATTGTATATATCAAATAACTTATTAATTCCTTCATTATTATCTTTAAATCCATAAGGATCTACTTTAACAAATAACAAATTTAAAATAAGTAATATTGTATATGCACTTATAAAAACTATTGAAAATATTTTCTCTTTTTTTCCATTATCAATAATATTACACAAAGCTTTAAAAAACACGCAAAATATTAGCATATTTAGTACAAAATATGGTTTCATAAAATAATAAACTGACACAAATCGCATTTGCACGCCTATTAACAATATAGCTATAAAAATAACAATACTAAGCAAAGTTATAGTTTCTATATTTAACTTATTTCTTTTTATACATTTTACAATATAATAAATTATAAATGGAACAAATAAAATTATATTTGACCAGTAATTTATATAAATATATCCATCAATCCATAATTGTTGCTGATCTTTAAGTACTATATTTTCAAATATTCTAGGAAGTATAAAAAAGCTTAATCCTATTACCCCAGGGATTATAAAAACTGTTAATAAGATAGCAAAATTGCTTTTTGTAAATATTTTTTCTTTTTTATCTAATATTTCATATATAAAAAACATAAATTCTGCTAGATAAATTATTGGAGCTAGTAAATTATATGTAAGCATAATTCCTGTATTTAGCATAAATAGTATAACACAAGTTACTATCTTATTTTCTTTATACAAAGTTTTAATTACATATATAATTGTAATAAATTCTAATATTCCTAATGTGAAATAATGGAAACCTGTAATTACAGAATTTAGTGGATACCCTATCATAAATATTATAGAAATAATATATGCTAATATATATTTAAGCTTTGTATTACATCTTTTTGATGATGTAATAAGTAAATAAAAAATATACCCAATCATAATATAATACATAATATCATTAAACATATATATTTTATATAATGAAAACTCACCTATCCAATTTACAAATGCTTTCATAAGTAATCCGTCATTCACATAGCTTCCTATCATAAATGTAGGATTAACCGCTTCCCAATTAGTCATTGAATCTAAAAGGAAATCACTTTTGGCAAAAGTCATTGCTGCTTGACAATGCATAACAGAATCAGTTGATATATATCTAAAATTATGTAAAAATCCAAATTCTTTATATAAGATTGGAATATTTACTATAAGTAAAACAAAAATAAAAACAATGTCGGCCTTTCTTATAGTATATTTTTGGAATTCTTTTATTTTAAAACATAATATTATCCATAAAATTATGGTAACAACTATATTAACAATACTAACATTAAGTAAAGTGATTGGAACTTTTGCTAAATCCATAAAATATGCAATAATTGCTTGGTAGCACATAAATACTACTATTGTAATTATAAAACTTCCTATAAAATTTATTTTTTTATTAGTTTTCTTTATTAGCATAATTGCTATAAATAGTGCTATTACTGAAATTAAATATAATATATTCATTTGTTTTCCCCTTTATTTTATATATGTAATGCTACAATATTTGCAGTTGTATATAATTGAATCATATAGCTAAAAGTACAAATAAGTTTTGTTATATCATTATTTGAATACTTAGTTTTTAATTCTACTTTTGGAATAAAAATTAATATAAGTGGTAATATTGGTAAAAAATATCTTCCTTGTATTCCATTAATATAATTAACATTAATATTTGACCATTGAATATATATGCTAGTAAATATAAGTAATGTTATTATAATAATTATTAAACTGATAACTATTTTTTGATATTTTTCTATTTTTATATTATTATTTTTTTCTATAAAACTAGTTAAAATAATTAAACCAAATGTTATAAATGCCATAATTGGTATACTAACCATTTCACTCCACTCTAAATATCCTCCAAAAAGTGATAAAAAGTATTCATCAATATTAGTTCCAATAGTATAAAATATTTTTTGTAAATATCCTATTGGGTTAGTTAATAAAATTATCAACTTATTAAAACTAACACTTTCATCTGTTTCAAAATAAGTATTTGTATTAGTTTTAAGTAATGTCATACTTCCAAATACAAGCCAAATTAAATTTAGCAAAACTCCAACACTTATTATTATACTAATTGCTTTTATCCAAGCTTTCTTAGAAAGAAATTTTTCTTTTGGAATAATAAGTACCAAAAAAATTAATGGCATATACACTACTTTACAAAGTGAAACTATTGCCCCTATAATAGTTAAGGCTATAATATCCTTTTTTTCGCACATTTTATTTTTTTCAAAAGCTACATAAAAAACATATGATATAAACATGGCGCACATGGCAATTGTTATACCATCTGGCGATATAGTTGCAAATCCTTCAATCGATATTGGTATTATAGATAAAGCTAATAATATGTTTTTTCCAAATGGTATCTTTTTTATAGCAAAATACATTATAATTGTGCAAAACACCATATTAAAAAGTCTTGCAATATATGCTATTATTAATTGATTTTGTGTTAGTACTTTTCCTATAAATATCCCTATAACATGTGGTATATATTGTACAAAGCAATATGCTGAAGAATTTTGATTTATTACTGATACAGATTCATCATAATCTATTTTTTCATTAAATAATGAAATATTATCTATATACTTAAATACTCCTTTTTCTCTTTCTACTACTATATTTTCTACACCTTTTGGTAATTTTGCAATTGATACTCTATTTTCCTCATCAATTGGTGTCATTAATTGTCCTTCTGAAATTTCAAAAGCTTTATACCAATGCATTACTTCATCATGACCTCTTCCTACTGGTATTGTTGTCAAGATTAATAAGCAAAATAATGGCATAATTAAAAGTAATGCTTTTTCTGGTAATATCTCTTTGATTGATATTATTTTATTTTGAATAACTATAAATATAATAGTTGTAATTATAAATATTACTTGGATTGCTAATAATAAACTTTCGTTTATTGATTTGCTTGAAATTTGTAAAATATATAATGATGTAAAACAAGTTATACACATTATTATAACTATAATTAATAGCGATTTGTTTATTTTCAATTTTCTCCACATTCCCTTTTATATTTTATTCTTCATACTTTACTCCAATATGTTCGTACGCTGCTGGAAGTGCAATTCTTCCTCTTACTGTTCTTGATATAAACCCTATTTGAATTAAATATGGTTCATATACATCTTCAATTGTATCTACTTCTTCTCCTAAAGTAGTTGCAATAGTTTCAATTCCAACAGGTCTTCCTCTATATTTTATAATTAGCGTTTCTAAAATTTTTCTATCAATTTCATCTAATCCCAAATCATCTATTTCTAATTTATTTAAAGCTATTTTAGTTATTTTTAGTGTTATATTGCCATCACCTAAAACAGCGGCATAATCTCTTACTCTTTTTAATAGCCTATTTGCAATTCTTGGAGTTCCTCTTGATCTTCTAGCAATTTCTTCAGCTGATTCATTATCTATATTTATCTCCAAAATATTTGCAGATCTTTTTACTATTGTGGTTAAATTTTCTGTATTGTATAATTCTAATCTATGTATAATTCCAAATCTGTCGCGAAGTGGTGTTGAAAGTGAACCTGCTTTTGTTGTAGCACCTATTAGAGTAAATTTTGGTAAATCTAGTCTAATTGATCTTGCGCTTGGTCCTTTTCCTATTATTATATCTAATGTATAGTCTTCCAAAGCTGGATAAAGTATTTCTTCAACACTTTTATTTAACCTATGTATTTCATCTATAAATAATATATCAAACTCAGATAAATTAGTAAGTAATGCTGCTAAATCTCCGGGTTTTGTTATTGCTGGCCCTGAAGTAATTTTTATATTTGAGTTCATTTCATTTGATATAATATTTGCAAGTGTAGTCTTTCCAAGTCCGGGAGGTCCATATAAAAGTACATGATCTAGTGCTTCTCCTCTTTTTTTTGCGGCTTCAATATATACCTTCATGTTTTCTTTTACTTTGTCTTGTCCAATATATTCATTTAAAGTCTTAGGTCTTAATGAATTTTCGAATCTTTCTTCATTTAAATCTGTAAGTTCTGGATTTATTAAGCGTTCTTCTTCCAAATTTGTCACATTCCTTACTATGAGTAAATTTAGATTTTTAAAGCAAAACCTATAAAACTTTTGTATTCTTTTCTATGTAGTCCCACTTAGCAACTTAAAATCTTTCTTTCGAATACCTGAAGGAAGAAAATGTTCCGTTGCTATCAAGATGAGACGGATTATTATAAACCAAAATTTAATCTTGCTTTCTTATATTTTCTTTATCTATATTTTCATCTACATCATCTTTCATTAACTTTGCTACATCTTTATATCCTATAGTAATTATAGCAATTATTAAAAGTGCAAATGAAAGTGCTTTCCATATTCCACTTTCTAGTAATATTATAGCAAACATTCCCAATATTGCTGTAATTCCATACATAATAAGAACTGCTTGTTTTTGTGAGTATCCTTTTGCCATTAATTTATGGTGTAAGTGTCCTTTATCTGGTCTAAATACTGCTTTTATTGATTTTCCTTTTATAATTCTTCTAAATATTGCAAAAAGTGTATCAAAAATTGGCATACCTAAAACTATGATAGGTGCAATTAAAACCAATGCAGTATATGTTTTTGCAACACCTAAAATTGAAATTATAGCTAGAGAAAATCCCATAAAATTAGATCCAGTGTCTCCTATAAAAGTTTTAGCTGGGCTAAAATTAAATGGTAAAAATCCAACTATTGCTCCTCCTAGAGCTGTAATTAAAATTATAGCTATTAATGGTGAACCATTTAATGAAAATACCATAAGTAGTGATAAGCAAGATATTAGTGTTACTCCTGAAGATAGACCATCTAATCCATCAATCAAGTTAATAGCATTTGTAATTCCTATTATCCAACAAATAGTAAGTATGCATGATAAAATTTCATTAATAACTACTTTTCCTTCTGAAAAAGGAATTGCAATATCTTCTATCCTAATTCCACATATTACTACTATGATAGCTGCTATAATCTGTGCAACTAGCTTTGCAAAGCTTGGAATTCCTTTTGCATCATCAATATAACAAATTATTCCTAATATAATTATTCCTATAAAAAATCCTATTAACTTCAAGAAATAATTTTCAGTTTCTAATAAATTTATCTTTCCTTCTAAAGACGTGGTAATTAGTAAATAAAATACTGAAACAAAAAATCCTGCAATTACTGCTAATCCTCCGAAGTCTTGGCATTGGCTTTTTATTTACTCTTCTATCATTAGGTATATCTATTGCACCCACTTTTTTAGCTAATCTCATTGTATGTGGTGTTATTACAAATGCTGTTATAAATGCTAACAAGAAAGCTATTGCTATATCTCCCCACATAAATACCTTTCCTTTCTGTTATTTATTCTATTATCTCTACATTATAATTAATAAATAGTCCGCTTTCAATTACTCCTGAAATAGACTTTATTTTCTTTTCTAAGTCTTGCTCAATATTTTGAAATTTAACATCTAATATTAGATTTCCATTTTCAGTAATACAAGGTCCATCTTTTCCAATAGCTTTCCTTAGTTCTATTTCTGTTCCACCCAGTTCTATTAATTGATTTTTTATGTGATTTATTGCTTCTGGAAAACACTCTACTGGAATTTTAAACTTTGAACCTAATTTATTTACTTTTTTGCTTTCATCAACTAATATATATGTAATAGGAGAATTTATAATATTCAATTTTTCTTTAAACATTGCTCCCCCTCTACCTTTTATAAGCCACTTGTTCTCATCTACCTCATCTGCTCCATCAAAGCTCCAATCAGGCTTTTTTTCAAATAATGTAGTGGTTGGTATATTTAATTTACTACAAAGCATTTTTATCTCTAAAGAAGTTGGTATGGCTAATATTTTTATATTTTCATTTTTAATTTTTTCACTTATAGCAAGTACTGCTAAATATGATGTAGAACCAGAACCAAGTCCGTATTACTTGTCCATCTTTTACTTTATCTACTACCTTTTTAGCTACAAGTTTCTTTTCTTCTAAATTTTCAATGTTATCTATTTTAATATTTTCTAATAATTCATCACTATATTCCATATCTTTTCTCTCTTTCCTTTATTCTTCTATTATACTTATGTAGCATTATATCATTATATTTTTAGATAGTAAACATCTTTCTTTAGTTTTTTCGCTAATATTAAAAGATAATTCTAAAACACAAAAAGGGAATTAAATTATAATTCCCTTTTTGTTTTAAACTATGCCATCTATGGTATTATTTTAATAAATATCCAATCGTCTTTTTTCGAAGCCACTCAACCTCTGCCCCATCATAATATGGAAGCTTTTTCTTAAATAAGTCTATCATCCTGTTGAGTAAGTTGCTTTTAACTATAAATTCCTTTGAAGCCTTTGTGGTAATCTGTTTCATTAATCCGCATCTCAGTGCAAGAAGGTCAAACTTACTTTTCAAGTCGAAGAGATTGATTGGTTCTCCTTGCATATATCTTTTCTTAATATCCGGAGTTAAATGTCTACCTCCAATTTCTTGCTCATACATTCTCTCAAAATATTGCTCTCTAGTACATAGATAGAATATATCTACACGGTCTGCGTCTCTTATAATTTCAAAAATTACTCTTTCTTGTTTACTCAAAGTGTCTGGAAGCACCATATCTCCATGCAGTTCTACTCCACAGATAATTAACTCGTCAAACTGTCTAGTTTGAGGAATCATTTTTTCAATGAGTCCTTGCCGCAATAGTCTTGCCCCTTCTTTTGCGTGATCAAATTCTTTTTTGCGTTTATATGACTTGTATAACTTCCATTCTATAAATCTTCCTATGTCATGCAATATAGCAATTGCTTCAATTATCATGAAAGTTTGGTTGTCTACATTTGCTACCCGCGCAATTTTTTGTGCTATTTCGTGCACTCTAATTGTATGATCTCTTTTGACTATATAGCCATCATCAAATTCATCTCCTGTCAAATAGCTATTTGCATAGCTTAAAAATCTTAATTTTAATTCTTGGATGTTAATAATGGATTCCATATTAATGGACCTCCTTTAAGATAAATTTTTACATGATATAATTATATCACATATTTTAAATTAACTCAATTTTTAATATAGTTTAGGTGTTTTTTTGGCGAAAAGGTCTGTCCCTATTGCGCAAAAAAAAGAGCACACCTTATGCTCTTGGGTGTGTTCTTCTATACATATCTCTTATTCCCGCATCTTGAAATTGAGTATATACTTGTGTAGATGAAATATCTGAATGTCCAAGCATTGTTTGAATTGCTTTTAAATCTGCTCCATTTTGCAATAAATGTGTTGCAAAAGAATGTCTTAATACATGTGGAGTAATGTCTTTATCTATGTGAGCTTGCTCTTTATAATATTTAACAATTTTCCAAAATCCTTGTCTTGTTAATCTTTTTCCATTTACATTTACAAAAAGTGCTTTTTCATTTTCATCTCTAATCATTATTGGTCTAGCATCTCTCATATATTCTCTAAGTGCTGCTATGGAAATAGAACCAAGTGGAATGTTTCTTTGTTTATTTGCTGATTTACAGAAAATATATCCTTCTTCTATATTTACATCTTCTTCATCTAAAGATATTATTTCTGTAACTCTCATTCCTGTTGCATAAGCTACTTCTAGCATAGCTTTATCTCTTGTTCCTTTTAAATCAACATCTTTTGGTTGACTTAATAATTTTTCTACTTCATCAGAAGTAAGTACACTTGGAACTCTTTTATCTACTTTTGGTGATTGAATATTTTCAGTTGGATCATGTTTTACTTTTTTTATTCTCATTAGGTATTGATAAAAAGATCTAATAGAAGCTAAACTTCTTGATACTGTAGATTTCTTTTTTCCCATGTCTTGTAAATATTTTAAATATTCATTTACTTTTTGGCAATCTACTTTTACATAATTTATATGATTTTGGCTTAAGTAATTCTCATATTGGTGAATATCTCTACTATATGATTGTAGTGTGTTATTTGATACTCTTTTTTCATTTTGTAAAAAATCTAAAAATTGTTTGATCTGTTTTTCCATCTTTGTCATTACCCCTTCTTATTATTAATATCTAATTAAAATTAACATAACCATGTATATGTTATATCATAATTATACATAAAATGCAAACATATTTTGCAAAAATTTAAAATATTTTTATACAAAGCATCAATAAATTACTAGATATGTACACCTCAACTAATGAAGATATTATTAATATTAAAAGCAACATAATAGACATAAGTGTATGCCTTATTATTTCAATTTTTATATTTTCTCTTCTTTTGTCCTTCATTATTGATTTATATAGCTTTATACAACTTACAGCCATACATAAAATTACAGGAACAAAAATTAAATTTTGTAAAAAGATGGTTGTAAATAAAAATAGAATGCCTTTTTGTGTGCCTAGTGTTCCGATTATCGAAGATACTGTATATCCTATACAAAAACCTCTAAAAGCTACAATTCCTAATACTATTGGTATTCCTATAACAGTTGAACCTATAAACCACATACTAATAATTAGTATAAGGTTATCTCCAATTGAACTTTTCATTAGCTCAATTTTATCTATATAGTAATCTTGTTTTAATGCATTTATAAAGTTGTTTATGTAACTTTGTATTTCTTCTACTTGGTTATTATTTGCATTATTTATAAAAATAACTCCTATTACAATTCCAATAATAAATATAATTGCTACTATAATATAAGACTTTAAATTCTCATAAATATTATCTAATATTAATTCTCTAATGCTACTCTTTTTTCTTTTATGTACTTCTCTCATTTTATCTCTCCTAGACATTTAATTTTATTTATACATAATGTCTATTCAATAAAATGATTTTTAGAACTAATTTGAATGAACTTTGGGGACGTTCCTTAAAGTTCATAATATGTTTTAATAACAAATAACAATAAACTTTAATAAATGAACTTTAAGGAACGTCCCCAAAGTTCATCCTGCTGTTAGTTTACCGTAAACTCCACCACCACCTGCTTGTATTTTTACATTTCCTTCTCTTGCTGCAATTATATTTTTAGCAATTTTTTCTCCAACTACTGCTTCTATATCATCTTCTGATAATTTGTGAAGTATATTCATTTCTGTTTCAAAAGTAGAAAGTAATTTATCTATTGTTTTTCCTCCTACTCCTGGCATAAATGTAAGTGGTATTTGGTATACATATGGTGGTCTAAATTCTGGGCTTTTTGTTTTTTCTTTATCTTTTATTATTTCTATTCTATCAAAAACTCCCATTGTAATTTTTGTGCTATCACAATCTGGGCAAACTGTAATAGGTGCTTTTCCTTCTAATGGCTTTCCACACTTTTCGCAAAATGTTCTATGATATTTTCCAAGCTTTGGATCTAATCCATAATTTGCAAGTATTTTTCTTCCATCTTCATTTTTTAATGCTTTTATTACTTCTTTAAAACTGATTCCATCTAAAAGCATTTTATTATATTCTCTTGCTATTTTAGGAAGTGAATGAGCATCTGAATTTGTTAAAAAACTGCGTGTCTCAAGCTCTGATATTTCGTCTGCTAAATATGTATCGCTACTTAGTCCTAGCTCTATTGCAAATATTTTATTAAATTTTTCTTTAAAAATTTTGCTTAATCTATCTGTACAATTTCCATAAAAGCTTTTATGTGGTGTAAATGCATGTGCTGGAATTAGCACTCCATTATATTTTTCTACAATGTCTACTAATTCATAAGCTGATATATTTGCTCTTTGAGAACTAAGTGTAATATTATGTATATGATTTTGCATTTCTTTAGAAAATGCTTTTATATCTTTCAAACTTGGAAAATAACATAAATTATGCGCACTTCCAGTTTTTCCTTCATCATTTATTTCAGAGGTTTCTATTTCACTTCCTAAAATTATACACACTTTATCTTTGTATATAATACCCCCATCTTCTATCTCGTACGCTTCTCCTGTTTTTAAAAAGTTTTCTATATCTTCTATAACATAAGGTGAAGCACAATCTATAATTCCTACTACATTTATTCCTTTTCTATCTGCACATTCTTTTGCAATGTTTGCAAAATTAAGTGACCTTGCCGCAGTTATCTTAATTGGTTTTCCATTCTCACTTCTTCCTATATGTACGTGTAAATCTGCAAATATTTCGTTCATTTTATTTCCTCTTTTCTTTTATTTTTGTTCTATTTTCAAAACAAAAGATTGGCATACTGGTTCTATACCATTTCCAATCTTTTGTTTAAAAATATACTTATTGTATCTCTTTCTAAGTCTATGTAGCAATTATACTTATCTCTCCCTATCATCTTCCATATCTTGTTCTATATCTGCTACTAAATTAGCTGTATTAAAGCTTACTCCTTGATTTTGTTCATCTCTTATGTCATCTCTTGCTTTTTCAGCATTTCTTATTTTTCCTTCAATAAAATTAGCCATTTTTATTCCTTCAATAGTACTCTTAGTTCCAATTTCATTAAATTCTTTTGATGCACTTGCTATACTTCCAACTAATCCACTCATATCTTTATTTCCTCCATACTATTTATGAATTCCTTAAATTCTTCTAAATATCTATTATCCTTATCCTTTAAGTTTCTATATTCAAGTAGTACTAATGCTTCATCTGGCTTAAATGCTATTCTTTCTGGCCTGTCTAATAGCATTCCACCAAATTGATCTGTAAGTTCTAATATATCGCTTTCCTTTTCTCTTGGTTCTAAACCACTATATCTAGTAACACCTTCACAAATTCTACAAAATCTATTGCTAAAACCTAATGTAGATAAAAATTCTGCTCCGTCTTTTGCAAATGAATGAATTTTTGAAATATCTTTTGCTGTTAATTCTTTTTTACAACTCCATAGCAAACTTGCTGTTATAACCTCGTTTTTATCTATTTCCAAATCTACTTTATCTATAAATAACTTGGTAAGTAGAGTTTTAAATACAACTGAATTATCATAAAATATTCCAGTTCTTTTTTGCAAATAATATACAATTTCCATTTTCTTTATCCAATCTTTTTCAGATAAAATATAATCTGCAAAACTTTCTACTCCCATGTTCTTTCCTCCCCTAAAATAAGGTTTATACAGTAGTTATTTTAATTTTATACTATATTTTTATTTAGCTTGCACTATATGTTTCTATTATATTCTAAGTATAATCAAATTTCAATATTGTTACACAAATGTAATATAATTGTAATATTTTTGTAATATTGCCAAATAAGACTAATAAGAATTTTACCTATTAGTCTTATTTTTTATTCATATATTTTCAGATACATTTGATAATTTTTCAAAATCTTTCTTACGTAATTATTAGTTTCCTTATATGGTATATTTTCTATATCAGATCCATCTTTTTTTATAATTCCACTATTTATCCATTCTTGTACATTTCCAAGTCCTGCATTATATGCAGTTAATGCCAAAACTGTATTATTATATAATCCTAATAAATATGCAAAATATGATGTTCCTAATTTTATATTAGTTTCTGGATTATACAAATCTTCTGTTTCAACTAATCTTTCTTCTATCACATTTGACCTTTCTATAGCAGTTTCTTCCATAAGTTGCATAAGTCCCTTTGCTCCAGCATTTGATGCAATATTCGGATTAAAATTACTTTCTGCTTTTATTATTGCATATACCAAATATTTATCTATTCCATTTTCTGCAGAATATTTTTCTACATATTCTGCATATTCTATTGGATATATTTTCTTTAATATTCTGTCTTGTATTCTCATAACTTTAAAACCTATAAAGTATATTCCTAATAGTATAATGAGAATTATTAAGCCTAACATTATCTTTTTTGTCATTAGATTTCTCCTTTTTCTATTAGCTAAATCATATAATCTCAAATATGGTTGGAAAAGAATTAAATTTTGACTAGGAAAATGAATTTGAAATTTATGAGGCGTACTTTCTGTACGTTGATATTAAATTTCAAATGAAATTTGACGAAGTCAAAATTGTAATTATTTTTCAACCTTTTGCCTCATACCAATTTTTAGCTGCCGATACTTCTACTTTTAAAGGTACTTTTAGCTGCATAGCATTTTCCATTTCTTCTTGTAGTATGCTTTTAACTTTTTCCGCTTCTTCTATTTTACATTCTATTATTAGTTCATCATGTACTTGTAAAACTATTTTCGCATTTAACTTTTCTGTTTTTAATTTATTAAATACATTTATCATAGCAATTTTCATAATATCTGCTGCTGTTCCTTGAATTGGTGTATTCATTGCAGCTCTTGCTCCAAATTGCCTTACCATATAGTTATTAGAAGTAAGCTCTGGTATATATCTTCTCCTATGAAATAATGTTTCAACATATCCTTTTTCTTTTGCATCTTCAACTATCGTCTCCATAAATTTCTTAATTCCGCTATATTTTTCTAGATATTGATCAATATATTTTTTTGCTTGCTTTTTGTTTATTCCTAATTGTTCTGACAATCCAAAATCACTAATACCATAAACTATTCCGAAATTAACTGCTTTTGCAGAAGTTCTTTGTTCCTTTGTAACTTTTTCCATAGGTACTCCAAATACTTTTGATGCTGCTTGTTTATGAATGTCTTCATCATTATTAAATGCTTTTACCATATTTTCATCTCCTGAAATATGAGCAAGCACTCTTAATTCTATTTGTGAATAATCAGCATCAATAAAAATATTTTCTTCGGCTGGCTTAAATACTTTTCTTAAAGTTTTTCCTAGTTCATTTCTAGTTGGTATATTTTGAAGATTTGGTTCTGTACTACTTATTCTTCCAGTTGCAGTTATTGTTTGATGAAAATATGAATGTATTCTATTCGTTCTTTCATTTATATAAGGTATTAAACCTTCTACATAAGTTGAATTAAGTTTCATTAAACTTCTGTATTCTAATATTTTTTCTATAACTGGATGATCATTTTTTAGTTTTTCTAATATATCTACATCTGTAGAATATCCTGTTTTAGTTTTCTTATATACTGGCAAACCTAGCTTTTCAAATAATATTACTCCTAATTGCTGAGTTGAATTTATATTAAATTCTTCTTCACATAGCTCATAAATTTGATTTTTTATTTTTTCAATCTGCTCTTTTAATTCTTTTCCAAAACTTTCTAGTTCCTCTTTATCAACATACATGCCGTTTACTTGCATTTCACCTAATACTTTTACTAAAGGCATTTCAATTTTTGTAAATAAATCTATAGAATTTACTTTATCTAATTCTTCTAAAGTTTTATTTGCTATTTGCTTTATAATATATGCTTTAAATCCATATATATATTTACTATTTTCATTTTCTTCTTCTGTTTGAAATAAATTTAGTTGTTTTTCTTCTTTTTTGTTTTGTTCATATTTTGATATATATTCGCTCAAATCAATATTTAAGTATTGATTTGATACATTTTCTATCGTAAAGTTACTGTTTGTTGGGTTTAAATCATAAGAAGCAATCTTTACATCATAATATATATTTTCATAATTAATACCTAACTCTTTTAAAATTACATAATCTTCAGCTAAATCATAACCATATTTTTTTATTTCTAAACTTTCAAATATATTTTTAAAATATTTTATAAAATTATCCTCATTTAGTTTTATATAATAAGAAACATTTATTTTTTCAATATATATGCCAATACCTTTAATTTTTTTCTTAATAATTCTGGTATTATCTATGATATTTTCTTTTTCTAATATATATACAAATTCTTTATTTTCTCTAACTTTATCCAATATTTCTAAAACATTTTCTATATATGTTTCTTCAATCTTTAATAAATCAGATACTTCTTTTTCCTTTTGTTCTGATTGTAAATTAAATCTATCAATAAATCTGTTAAAATTAAGCTCTTTAAATTTTTCAAATACCTTCTCATTATTCCATTCTTTTACTTTTAAATCTTCTATTTTACTATCTAGTGGGACTTCTATATTTATTGTTCCAAGCGTTCTTGATAGTATTGCTAAATCCTTATTTTCTATCAACTTCTGTTTTAATTTTTCTTTTAAAGTATCTGTCTTATTTTCTATTGCTTCATATAATTTTTCAATAGATTCATAAGATTTTACTAAATCTAGAGCTGTCTTTTCGCCGATTCCTGGCACACCTGGAATATTATCTGAAGTATCTCCCATAAGACCTTTTACTTCTATTAATTGAATTGGTTTTACTCCATATTTTTCTTTTATTTCGTCTTCAGAAAATGTATCAGTTTCTGTTTTACCAGCCTTTGTATGAGGAATTCTAATACTAATATTTTTACTAGTTAATTGAAAAGTATCCCTATCTCCAGATACTATTGTCACATCTAGTCCTTCTTTTTCTCCTCTTTTTGCAAGAGTTCCTAAGATATCATCTGCCTCATAACCTTCTTTTTCAATTATCGTTATATTCATAAGTTCTAGTATTTCTTTTACAATTGGCATCTGCTCTGCAAGTTCATTAGGCATGCCTTTTCTTGTGGCTTTATATCCTTCATATAGTTTATGTCTTGCTGTAGGTGCTTTTAAATCAAATGCTACTGCCAAATATTCTGGTTTTAAATCATCTATTACTTTAAATAAAATTGCTAAAAAGCCATATACAGCATTTGTATATTTTCCATCTGGGGTTGTAAGCATTTTATTTCCCATTATTCCGTAAAAAGCTCTATTTAATATGCTATTTCCATCAATTAAAACTAATCCAGACATATATTTTCTCCTTTTTGAACTTTAGGGACGTTCCTTAAAGTTCATGCAATATTCTATGTATTTTTAATCTATTCAAACCTAATATTTCCCCTATTTCCTTCTGTGTAAAATTATAATCTATATACATCATAGTTGACAATTCTTTTATATAATTTCTATTATTAACTACATCATTTATATCATTAATATTATTCCTCTTATAAAATTCTTCTAGTATATATTTTTTTAAATCTTCCTTATTATCATATTCTACATGTTCAATGAACTTATGCATTTCGCATTTTCCTTTTAATATATTATCAATATTTATATTATTTTCTTTAAATATTTTTAATACTTCATCAATATTTAATAAATGTCCTTTGCTCATATACTCATTATAGCTAGAATATTTGTATTCATCTTTTGATGTACACATTTTAGCTTTTACTGGATTGTTATGAATATAATTTATGCAACTTATAAGATGAGAATATGTTAAAATTTGTTCCGATTTATATCTATTTCTAAAAACAAATCCACATCTATTATTTAATTTGTTATAAAATATAGCATATTTAGTATTAACTTGACTCATTAGTTTTGATATTTCCATAATATTCTTTGTATATATTAAAAAGTGTGCATGATTGTTCATAATACAATATGCTATTATTTGTAATTTTTTATTAATATTTTTTTCTTTTAAATATTTTAAATATGTATTTATTTCCACTTCATTCTTAAATATATATTCTTTGTTTATTCCTTGTATCATTACATGAAAAAAATCAGAATAAACTTCTTTTCTAGCATTTCGTGGCATGCAAAAACCTCCTTAAATATTAAATTTTTGCCCCCACTTTTTCTTTTGAACTATAAGAAGTTCCCCTAAAGTTCAACATTGTTTTATTATTATATCACATCAAAAGAATTTTTACTATAAAAATATATAAGAATTTCAAATGAACTTTAAGGAACGTCCCTAAAGTTCATTATTTCCTTGTCCAATTTATTTATTATAAATATTAATATTCCAATAAGTATAAAAGTTATTATATAAATTATTATACTAAATCTCCAGTTTCCTTTTACTAAATTACTACCTGCCAAAGTTGAAGATATAACGGATGGAAATCTTGCAAAAGTTGAAATCAAAATAAATCTTAAAGGTTTGATTGGTAATAGCCCTGCTATGTAAACAAGTATATCCTTTGGAGTCCCTGGAATTAGGAATAATATTATCATTATCCATTCTAATTTTTTAGGATTTTTAAATAATTTACTATTCTCAATTTTATCTATTTTTGTCTTATCATAAAAACTATATACAAATTTTCTTCCATATTTTTTTACAGCAAAAAAAATAATAGTATTTATTATAAGTAATGAAAATGTAATAAATATAAAACCTCCAAATCCCCCATAACACATACCTGCTAAAACTTCAATTGGTTCACCTGGAAGAATTGCTAAAAATATTTGTGCAAATTGCAATCCAAATAAAGCTAAAACTCCAAGGATTCCCATATTAGACACATGACTTTTAAATTTTAGTTGTCCTTCTACTGTTGATAATTTTTGTATTACTGGAAATAAATATACCGTTAGACCGATTAATAATAAAATTACTAATATTAATAAAATACATTTAAATGTTTTTACTTTTTTGCTCATATATTATTCCTTTTTATTTTATTTTTGGCTAGTATATCACATTTTATTGAATAAATCATTAATTTTTTATTAATTTTTTATTAATATATAATAATTACTAACATATACATTATATGAGGTGAATTATATGAAACAAGTTATTTTTAAAGGTTGTGGAACTGCATTAGTAACTCCTTTTACAGATGATGGAATAAATTTTGAAGTTTTAAGAAAATTAATTGAATTTCAAATTTTAGAAGGAGCTGATAGTTTAATTATTTGTGGAACTACTGGTGAATCTTCTACAATGAGTTTAGAAGAGAAAAAAGCAGTTATTGAATTTAGTGTCAAAGTTGCAAATAAAAGAATTCCTATAATTGCAGGAACTGGTGGAAATAATACAAAAGATGTTATTGAACTTTCTAAATATGCAGAAAAAGTTGGAGTAGATGCTCTTTTAATTGTTACTCCATATTATAATAAAACTACTCAAAAACGGCTTAATATCTCATCACTCTCAAATCGCAAGTAATGTTGATTTACCTATAATTTTGTACAATGTTCCAAGTAGAACTGGACTTAATATTGAACCAGAGACTTGCGTAGAACTATCTAAAATTTCAAATATTGTTGCCATAAAAGAAGCAAGTGGAAACATTTCACAAGTAGCAAAAATTGCAAATCTTTGTAAAGACGAACTTGCTATATATTCTGGAAATGATGATCAAGTTGTTCCTATTCTTTCTTTAGGAGGAGTTGGAGTAATCTCAGTTTTATCTAATATTTATCCTAAATTTGTTCATGAAATGGTTATGGATTATTTAACTGGAAACTGGCAAAAAGCTTGTGCTTCGCAAATATATTCAATTCCATTAATAAATGCACTATTTTCTGAAGTAAACCCAATCCCTATAAAATATGCTATGAAAAAAATTGGATTTGATTGTGGCTGTCCAAGGCTTCCATTAATCGAATTATCAGATAAAGGCAAAGAAAATGTGGATTTTGCTATAAAGAATTTTGAACTCTAAAATGAGCAATTGGGGACGTACACCTTTTGCGCAAAAATAAAATGGTAAATTAAATAAGTTACGCTTTTATTTTTAATATTATTCAAAAGAAAAAGACGAACAGTGTAACCGTTCGTCTTTTTCTAAATAGCTTCTTATTTTAACTGTTATTCATTCACATCATTTTTAGAGTCTTTTCTTTCTTGAATTATTTCTTCTAATATTTTCAGCATTATGACTAAACATACCACTAAAAAAATTATATCCAATATTATTGGTTCTTCAAGTATGTTTTTTACTACTATTTTACTTACAAATATAAGTTCCATTATTATAGTCCAATAAATAATCTTCTTTCTACTTAACTTGTTATAATTGATAAGTATTAAGATAGGTATAAACATTTGTGCAATCAATAACACATCATAAATACCATCTAACATAAGTTGCCCTCCTAAAAATGTAATATAAGAAGATGTTTTAATCAAATACTCACTAATTAGTGTGAATCTTGCAACTGAGTATTTATATTATTATATATCATATTAACATAAAAATCAAATTTTAAATTTCACACTTATCTAAAAAAATGAGCCAAAGAGGTACGTCCCCATTGGCCTATTCTTCTTCCTCATCAAATTGACTATTGTATAAATCAGCATAAAATCCGCCATTTGCAAGCAATTCTTCATGTGTTCCTTGTTCTACTATATCTCCCTGATTCATAACTAATATTAAATCTGCATTTTTTATAGTTGACAATCTATGTGCAATGATGAAGCTTGTTCTGCCTTTCATTAAATTGTCCATTGCAGATTGAATTTGTATTTCTGTTCTTGTATCTATTGAACTTGTTGCCTCATCTAATATTAGTATCTTTGGATCTGCTAAAATTACTCTTGCTATAGTAAGTAATTGTTTTTGTCCTGCTGAAATATTTGATGATTCTTCATTTATAAGTGAATTATATCCATTTGGTAAAGTTTTTATATAATGATGAACATGTGCTGCTTTTGCTGCTTCTATTACTTCATCATCAGTTGCATCTTCTTTACTATATTTTATATTGTCTTTTACAGTTCCTCCAAATAACCATGTATCTTGAAGTACCATACCAAACATTTGACGAAGTTTACCTCTTTCAAAGTCTTTAATATTATGTCCATCTACTAATATTTCGCCATCTGTAACATCATAAAATCTCATAAGAAGTTTTACCATAGTTGTTTTTCCAGCTCCTGTTGGTCCAACTATTGCAATTTTCTGGCCTTCTTTAACTTTTGCGCAAAAGTCTTTTATAATTATTTTATCTGGGTTATATCCAAATTTTACATGATTGAATTCTACATTTCCTTCTAATTTAGCCAGATCAATGTTTCCTTTAGCTGTATTTACTTCTTCTGGTTCCTCTAAAAATTCGAATACTCTTTCTGCTGCTGCAACCATTGCTTGTAGCATACTAGAAATTTGAGCTATTTGGTTAATTGGCCCGAGTAAATTGTTTGTTATATTGTATAAAACTTTGAATATTTCCTACTGTAATTGTTCCATTAATTGCCAAATATCCTCCAGCTACTGCAACACCAACATATCCTATATTTGATATAAAGTTCATTACTGGATGCATAAGTCCAGATAAAAATTGTGCTTTCCAACCAGCTCTATATAGTTCATTGTTGGCTTTTTCAAAATCTCCTGTCACTTTATTTTCTGCGTTAAAAGCTTTTACTACTGTAAGTCCTCCATATATTTCTTCAACTTGCCCATTTACGTGTCCTAAATAGTCTTGTTGTTTATTAAAATATTTTTGTGACTTACCAACTATTTTTTTAACAACAATTCCTGCTATTGGAAGTATTATTAATGAAATTAAAGTCATTTGCCAACTTATTGAAAACATCATTATTAAAATTCCAATAATTGTACATACAGATGTAATTATTTGAGTAACACTTTGATTTAAGTTCATACTTAATGTATCAATATCATTTGTAATAATTGATAAAACTTCTCCATTGGTTCTTTTATCAAAATAGTTCATTGGAAGTTTATTTATTTTTACTGCTATATCATTACGCAATTTATATGTGATTTTTTGTGCTATTCCTGTCATTGTAAAACCTTGTATGAAGGAAAATACTGCACTTAACACATATAATCCAAGTAATGTAATTGCGATTTGCGCTATTTTCTCAAAATTTATTCCGCTTCCACCTGATATTTTACCCATTATTCCATTAAAAATCTCTGTTGTTGCATTTCCTAATATTTTAGGTCCTACTATTGTAAATATAGTACTCCCTATTGCAAATATAAATACAACAATTAATGCTATTTTATATTTAGCTAAATATGAGTTTATTAGTTTTTTTGTGGTTTTCTTAAAATCTTTAGGTTTTTCAGTTGTACTTGGACCACGCATTGGTCCTCCCATTGGTCCTGGCATCTATTTTCCTCCTTTCCCGTTTAATTCGTCTTCTGATAATTGAGATAAAGCTATTTGCTTATATGTTTCATTATTTTCCATTAGTTCTTCATGTGTTCCCTGTCCTACTATTTTTCCTTCTTCTAGTACAATTATTTTATCCGCATTTAAAATAGTACTAATTCTTTGTGCAACAATAATTACTGTTTTATTTTCTGTTTTTTCTGCTAAAGCTTCTCTTAACTTACTATCTGTTTTAAAGTCTAGAGCTGAAAAACTATCATCAAATATAAATATCTCTGGATCTTTTGCTATAGCTCTTGCTATTGATAGACGTTGTTTCTGTCCGCCTGATACATTTGATCCTCCCTGTGCAATAGGATCTTTATATTTATTTTCTTTTCCTTCTATAAATTCTGTTGCTTGAGCGATTTCTGCTGCTTTAACCATTTGCTCATCAGACATATTTTCGTTTGAGTATTTAATGTTTGATTCTATGGTTCCTGAGAAAAGAATTCCTTTTTGAGGTACGAATCCTATTATATCTCTTAAATCTTTTTGAGAAACTTCCTTTACGTTTACTCCATCAACTAAAAGTTCTCCTCCTGTTACATCATAAAATCTTGGTATTAAATTTACTACTGTAGATTTACCACTACCAGTACTTCCTATTAATGCAGTAGTTTTTCCTGGTTCTGCAGTAAAGTTAATATCTTCTAATATTTCAGTATCTGCATCTGGATATCTAAAAGAAACATTTTTAAATTCTACTAATCCTTTTTTATTCTCATTAAATTTCTTAGTTTCTTCTTTATCTTTAATACTTGGCACAGTTTCAATTACTTCATTAATACGTCTTGCTGATACTGAAGCTCTTGGAAGCATAAT
This sequence comes from uncultured Clostridium sp., assembly GCA_946499885.1. Lineage (GTDB taxonomy): Bacteria > Bacillota > Clostridia > TANB77 > CAG-508 > CALXVA01. Next base: position 119,864 of record CAMMTN010000001.1, read on the forward strand.
TGATATCATAGAAATCATTAAGAAGGCCATTACTATTTGCATTGTATATTGTATAAATGCCATCATGTCACCAACTTGCATAGTTCCTGCATCTACATTATGAGCTCCTACCCATACTATTAAAACAGAAATAGAACTCATTACAAACATAAGCATTGGCATCATCATTGACATTGCTCTATTTACAAATATATTTGCTTTCATTGAATTATTGTTTGATACTTCAAACCTTGCTTCTTCTTTCTTTTCTTTATTAAATGCTCTAATTACTGGAAGTCCAGTTAAAATTTCTCTTGAAACTTGATTTAATTTATCTATTAAATCTTGTAATTTTTTAAATTTAGGCATTGCTACTGCAAACAATGTTCCTACTATAAATAATATTGCAAGTATTGCTACACCTATAATCCACGCCATTGAACTATCACTTGTTGTAAGTACTTTTATAAATCCTCCGATACCAATAATTGGTGCATATACTACAACTCTAAATAACATTGTAAGCAATTGTTGAATTTGTTGAATATCATTCGTACTACGTGTTATTAATGATGCTGTTGAAAATTCTCTTAATTCTGCTGTTGAAAAACTTAAAACTTTTTTATATACCTTATCTCTTAAAGTTTTTCCTAATCTTGCTGCAACTCTTGATGACAAAAGCATAATTAATACTGCACATATCATACTGATTAGTGCAATTCCAAGCATTTGCATTCCTGCCATAAATATGTATCCTTGCCCTTCTCCTGCTTGTATACCTGTATTTACAATTTTAGAGGTATAATCTGGAAGAGCTAAATCTGTTGCTGCTTGAATACAAAGTAAAATGACTATCGCTATTACTGAAACCCATGAATTCTTTAAATTTTTTAATATTTTTAGCATAATTCCTCCCTTTTTATAAATTTTATTTAATTGCATTTATATATTATATTGCAAATTTTATATAATGTCAATTAGTTTGTTCCCTAACTTTTGTGAATTTTATGTGAAAGCAGGTGTTTAGGGACGGAGCAAAACGCATATGCGTTTTTGCTCCGTCCCTAAACACCTGTCACCTGTATCTACTTTACTTAATAATGTTAATTACTTCTTCTATACTTTCTTTTGGTGTTGATGCCCCTGCCATTATTCCTACTTTTGATAATGTTTTCATTTTTTCTAATTCTTCTTTGTAATCATGTTCTAATTCTAAATAATTTTGCACTAAAATTGCATTCTTGCAGTTTTTAACAGATATATCATATAGTTTTCTTGTGTTTGAACTCTTTTTTCCACCAATTATTATCATGTAATCAACTTGCCTTGAAATTTTTTCTGTTTCTTCTTGTCTTAATCTTGTAGCATTACAAATTGTATTCTTTACTTCTAAAATTATTTTACTATTCTCTTCTTTGTTATTATTTATCTCTCTAACTTTTTCTTCTATTTCTTGTATGAATTGTTCAAATTTTTCTATTCTAAATGTTGTTTGTGCAACAACTAGTATTTTATTACTTATTGTTTCCTTAAATGCTACTTCTATATCTTCTTCATTTTCTATAATAGAACACTTGCCATCACAAAATCCATATGTTCCTATTACTTCTGGATGATTTCTTTCTGCAATAAAAAATATATAATATCCTTCTGTTACATATTTTTCTACTATATTATGGATTGCTAAAACATTTGGACAAGTTAAATCAATTATCTCCACGTTTCTCTTTTTTAAAATTTCGTAAGTAGATTTAGGCTCTCCATGTGCCCTTATAATTAAACTTTGTTTTTCTTTTTTTGAAATATTTTCTTCTATTTCATCTATTTTTTCAATAAAATTTAAACCTTCCTTTTCTAATTTATTTGTTACATCTTTATTATGTACTAATTCTCCAAGGCAATATACGGTTTTATTTTTATTGCATTTTATATATTCTTCTGCTTTGTTTACTGCATTATTTACTCCATAACAAAATCCTGCAGTTTTTCCCAATATTATTTCCATTTTTACTATCATTCCTTCCTGAGTCACAAATCTGGTTGGAAAAGAATTAAATTTTGGCTAGGAAAATGAATTTGAAATTTATGAGGCGTACTTATTGTACGTTGATTAAATTTCAAATAAAGTTCGACGACGCCAAAATTGTAATTATTTTTCAACCTTTCTTAATTAATATAATAAACATCACAAGCATTCAACCTTTTCTCATAAGTACAATTTGTTAAGTTTGTTGCATTTTTTACAATTTCAATTAATTTATCATTGTCCTGTCCTTCATTTATAAATAGTACAATTCCATTTGAAATATCTTTTCCTTGCAATAATTCTTTAATATTTTCTTCATTTCCATTAAAATCTTTTGCTATATATGATTCATTAATTTTTGCAAATAGTAAAATATCATCTAAAAATCTATTGTGATTAGATTCAAACATAAATATTGTTGGTACATTTAATTCATTTTCTAATTTTTGAACGATTTCTTTTTTATCACTATATAATACTTCTGGCTCTATTTTAAATACGAATGGAGCTATTAAAATTAAGCATAAAATAATTCCTATTAATATACTACTCTTTTTCTCATCAAGAGCAATATTTAGTAATTTATATAACACATATATTATCAAAATAAATACTAAACTACAAATTGGCATTATATATCTTAATTCTACCCATGGTGATGCTATTGACACTAATACAAAATAAAACAATACTGGTAAAAAGATGTATGGTAAGTATTTATTTTTTTCTATTTTTTGCTTTTTTGCTGATGCTAATTTAAATATAAATAAAATTAGTATTACAAATAAAATTACTATAAGTAAATTATTGAATGTAAATAATTGTATTTTTAATATATAACTACCTATATTTTTCAAAAATTCTGGTATATCTAACAACTTACTTATGAAACCTTGCCCCCTATACCCAAAAAACATATGCTGTATTGAGTATGGAAAAATTGCAAGTGATGCTCCTCCTGCTAATAACATCGTTACTACATAAGAAATTAAGTTCTTGTATTCTTTTTTTCTTATATATTTTATCACAAACATTATCGCTAGCATTACTAAATAAAATAAATAATAATAATGTGTTAGTGATCCTATTAGCGCTGATACAACAATTGCTGAAAGTAATTTTATACTTGTCTTTTCTTTATCTAAAAGCTTCATATGTAAAAATGTAGTTATTAAAATATTTAGAGTAGATAATGCATACATTCTAATATAAATCACATTATTTAGTGATGACATTATAACAGATGATGTAAAAGCTAGTATTATAGCTTTTTCTTTTGCTCTTGGCTTGCCACATATTAATTTTTGTATAATGAGATACATAAAAATTGTTATAAATACATAAATTACTATATTTAATATTATTCCTGACCATACAGAAAAATGGTCAATACTAAATCCCATAGCAAATCTTAAAAGTAAATAGTAAAAAGGTGGATGCACATCATTTTTTTGATTTTCGTATACTTGTGCATATTCTCCTTTCTCATCGTCATTTACTGCTAGATAATCTTCATAGTATTCTTTATTATGCCAAGTATTATAAAAATCTTCATTATCTTGTATTTCTACTTTATTATAACTTGCAAGTCCTAATGAGTATGCTTCATCCATATGTATATATGATTTATTCATTCCTACTATAACAAATATAACTGTTTGTAATATTAAAGCTATTGCAATTACTAACATTTCTATTTTTTTATTTTTCATTTTTGCCTCCTATAATATGTGTTGTTGAGTTATATTTTTATCAGTAAATAGTATAACATATATTTTTTTATATTACTATAAAATTTATTGTTTTTTATTATGTATATGTTATAATATATAAAATTTAAGGAGAATTTCTATGAATTACATATTTGCAATTTTATTTATAATTTTTTCTATTTACTTTGGATTACGTGATATAAAAGAAAGAAATTTAAATTTTAAACAAAAATTAAAAACATTTCTTTTTTATTTATATTTTGGAATAAGTATGTCATTATTCTCTTGTTTCATAACTATTGAAAAATACATTTCTATTTTAATTTTTTTACATTTGCTATTCATATTTTATATTATTAGTATTATTAAAAGAAAAAATATTTATAGTTGTATAGTTTTATTGCTAGTTTTAACTATAGGAATTATTTTAATTATTCTTAATTACCTAAATTTGAAAATACATACACTTTTGTGGATTTCTTTAGGATTAAGTATATACTTTTTGCCTGTAGCTACATATTTAGATAGAAAAATTTCTATTTTAAGAAAAATAAAAATTTGTACTACAGAAATTGAAGCAAAAATTATAAAAGTTTATAAATCAACATATAACTACAGAAAAATATATATACCCAAATTTGAATTTTATATTAATGAGAAAAAGTATAATTATATGAATTCATCCGAAATTTTTTCATATAGCAAATTAGAAACTGGTAAAACTGTAAAATTATTTATTAATACTAATGTTGTTTTAAACAAAACTAATATTGATGAAAATGTTTTATTGCCTAATTCATATTATCATATAAGTATGTTATCTGGAATAATATTATTTTATGTAATTACTACTATTATTTTTGTATTATTATTATTTCTTATGCTGTTTGGTTAAAGACCTTGCTAAAGCTATTAGCAAGGTCTTCTTTTAATTACATTCACAATCATTATTCATCATTTTATCATTCATAAATTTCATATTATTCATATAAAATTTCTTTTCTGCTAATTTATCTTGTACTCCACGAAGTGCTTCTCCAAATCTTTGGAAGTGTACTACTTCTCTTGCTCTTAAAAATTGTAAAGGTCCTACTACATCTGGATCATCACAGCATAGATCAATTAACTTTTCATATGTTGCTCTTGCCTTTTGCTCAGCTGCTAAGTCCTCTTGTAAATTAGCTATTACATCTCCTTTACAAGCTAGCGCATTTGCTGAGAAAGCCATTCCCGCAGCCGACTGTGGATATACATCTACACCATGGTCTGTATAGTATGCTCCAAGTCCAGCTTTTTCTATTTCCTCTAAAGATGCTCCATCAGTTAATTGATGTACAATAGTTCCTACCATTTCTAAGTGTGCTAATTCTTCTGTACCAATATCATTCAAAATGGCCTTAGATTTTTGATCTGGCATTCCAAATCTTTGTGATAAATAACGAAGAGATGCCGCAAGTTCTCCATCTGGGCCACCGTATTGGGATATGATGAATTTTGCAAGTTTTGGATTAGGACACTTTATATTAATTGGATATTGTAATACTTTGTTATAAGTCCACATTAAAATCACTCCTTTCCCAAGGCCATGGTTCTTCTAACCATCTCCATTTGTTACATGGATAATATATACTAAGTGGTCCAAATACTTTTTGATATTTATTTTTTATTTCTTCTAATTGGTTGCAATATTCTCTGTGTAAGCATAAAGCTTTTTTATCATCTGGATGTGTATCAAGATACTGTGCAATATCAACAACTGCAAAATTTAAACATTTTATTTGTTTCATCATTTCAGCTCTTACTCTGTTTCTGTCTTGCATGCATTCTTCCTCATTACAACTATTACAACAATTCATATCATTACTTAATATTTGTGCAGTATTAAATCCAAATGCAGCATTAATTCCTTGAGGAGTATACTGGCAATTATTTTCCGTATTGCACATACAATTTCTATTTTCATAATTAGTTTCCATTATCCATTGCACCCCTCTCCTGTTTTATTTCTTCTAATTAAATATTCATTAAACCTCATATTTTGACATGGTTCATATGGATTAACTAGTTCTGGAAAAATTGTTCCATTTTTTAAGCCACAACATGGAGTAAATGTTTTATCTAAAGTTTGAATTGGTACATAACTTTGTGCAAGCATTGGATTTAATGGAAATACATTTTCTTCTTCATCAAAACCGCAGTCACATTCATAGTTATTCATATCACAGCTATTCATACAGCAGTTTGTGTTTTGCATGTTTGTAACATCATCACATATATCTTCTAATACTTGATTACTATTACAAGACATGCATCCACATCTTCTAAACCTGTTATACATATTGTTTCCTCCTATTCATAAGTTATACTATATTATATGTGCTCTTTATGTAAATGTTTCAAAACAAAAGAAAATTCTAATTTCTTATTTAATTAGAAATTAGAATTTTCTTTATTATTTTTTAATTTCCTTATTCAACTCTTAATATTCCACCTATTGTTTTATTCATATTTGAATGTTGACCATTTAATATAGAAGCTCCACCTGCTATAGCGATTAAATCACCTTTTTCTAAAATTCCAACTTTTTTTGCTTTTTCTACACCGCTATCTATCATATCATCAATGTTTTCCTTTCTTTCTACTAAAATAGGATTAACATTACATACTAAAGCTAATTGTTTGCTAACTTCTTCATTTGCTGTTATCGCATATATTGGACATTTTGGCATAAATCCAGCTAAATTCATTGCTGTTCTTCCTGTATCTGTATATGCAAAAATTGCTTTTGCATCTAAATTCATTGCTGTCATACAAGTAGAATAATTTAAGTTAAATTCATAATCTTCTTCTAATATTGGAAATTCTTTATTTTTAAATCTTTTCCAATATTTAATAGAATTTTCAATAGATCTTGCTATTTTATTCATAGTTTCAACTGCTTCTATTGGATATTTACCTGCTGCTGATTCTGCTGAAAGCATTATAGCACTAGTTTGATCATAAACAGCATTTGCAACATCACTTACTTCTGCCCTTGTAGGTCTTGGATTATTAATCATAGACTCCAACATCTGTGTCGCTGTTACAACAATCTTTCCAGCTTTTCCACATTTTTGTATAAATTCTTTTTGTCTAATTGGTACTTCTTCCATAGGTATTTCAACACCTAAATCTCCTCTAGCTACCATTATACCATCAGATACTTGTAATATTTGGTCAAAATTATCTATTCCTTCTCTATTTTCTATTTTAGAAATAACTTTTATATATTCTCCACCATTCTCTTTTAAAACTTTCTTTATATTTATTACGTCTTCAGCTTTTCTTATGAAAGATGCAGCAATATAGTCAAATCCGTTTTTTATACCAAATAAAATGTCTTCTTTGTCTTTTTCTGTCATACTTGGTAATTGAATTTTTGAGTTAGGGATATTTATACTCTTTTTATTTGTTAATCTTCCTCCATTTTGTACTTTACATACAACATCTTTTCCATCTATTTTTTCAACTATAACTTCTATTAATCCATCATTAATAAGAATTCTTGTACCAACTTGCACTTCATTATATAAATTTTTATATGTAACAGATACCTTTGTATCATCTCCATCAATATCTTCGTTTAATAATGTAAAAGTAGCTCCTTCTTTAAGATGAGCTTCTCCTGTTGCAAACTTTCCAATTCTAATTTCAGGTCCTTTTGTATCTAATAGCATTGCTACTGGTAAGCCTACTGCTTTTCTAGCCTTTTTGAATGTTTCTATCCTTGAACCTTGTTCTTCATAATCTCCATGAGAGAAATTAAATCTAGCAACATTCATCCCTGCTTTTATTAATTTTTCCATCATATCTTGTTCATCTACTGCTGGCCCTAAAGTACAAATAATTTTTGTTTTTCTTGGCATATTAAATCAAATCCTTTCTTTTTTAACGTACTTTTCTATTATATCATAAAATATTAAAAATTGCTACATATATGTTATTTTTTTGTATACTTTTAAAATGATTTTTATTTACTATTTTGCACAATATCTACTATATCAGCAATATATTCACCTATTACTGGTATATTCCAGGTTACTATTTTTTGAAGTATAACCAAAATAATTGCTGTTATAATAGTAACACCAATTCCTATACCTATACCTTTTATTATGCCAGACCATATATTTCTCCAAAACAATTCTTTTCTGTTACCTAAAAGCTCAACTAAATCCAAAAATTTACTTTTAGTCATAGCATAATTCAAATCATCTAATTTCTTATTTAATTCCTCATAGACTTTTCTTTTCATAAATTACTCACTTTAGTTTTTTGCTTATTATTTCCTTTTTTGTAAATTCTATTCAATAAAAACTTTCAATTTTATGTTTGCGCGAAAATTCCTGTCCCTATCGCGCAAAAAAAGAATAGCTTTACTTAGCTATCCTAATTTTATTGAATTCCATATTTTTTCTTAAATTTGTCTGCTCTACCACCAGTTGTTTCTCTTTTTAAGTTACCTGTCCAGAATGGATGACATTTTGAACAAACATCAACTTTTATATCAGATTTTGTTGAATTTGTTTTCATAACATTTCCGCATGCACATGTTATTGTTGTTTCTGCATAATTTGGATGTAATCCTTCTTTCATTTTGTTCACCTCTCCTTTACCATTTTAAAACGCTATTTTATATGATAACACATTTATAAAACTTTTTCAAGTATATATAAACATTTATTTCATTATTATTTTTGTAATCCATTTTCTAGTTTCTTCTCTTGTATATATTCTGCTGAACTTTGAAGTTCTTGCTCAAGTGATGCTTTATGAACTAGTTTGTTTACTATATTAAATAAGCATGCAACTATTAAAATTACAAATAATACTTTTTTCCATATTTTAGCTATCATATTTTAACCTCATTTCTCCTTCTACACGTATAATTATACTTATTTTTTGTATTAATGTCAATACTACATATACAATCTTCTATCTACTTTGGCAAAATTTTCTAAAATTTCATATTAATTCCTATAATTCCTCCAATCATGCCAGTAATAATGCAAACTATTATCATTAATATTGAATTAGTATTTAAACTAAATTCTGCAGATAATATGCCAGATAATAAATATATAGCTAATATATATATTAAACCAATTATTCCACCATTTATCATTCCTCGTTTTTTTAGTTTTCTTGTACTTATAGAACTTGCTATTAATATACTTATTCCTGATACAACTAATACTACTGGCACAATTGTATTCTCTGAAATAGCTGTATATGTGAGTAGTGCTGCGTAAATTGTTAAACAAACTATAGTTATAACAATTGCTAATATACTACCTTTTAAAATACTAATATAGTTATTTTTTTCTTTAGTTACATTATCATTTTTCTTATCTAATTTCATTTAACATCTTCTCCTAAATTTAAATCTTTCTACATATTATTCAATTAGATGTTTGTTTATGATAATAAATGAGATAGAAAATATATCTTCTATCTCATTGCTTTAATAATTATATTGCATTAGCATTTTCTATATTTGTTGAATCATTTTGCGTAGTGTTAATATAATTATTATCTACTACTGTTTCATTTGTAACTACTGTATTTTCATTTGATTGTTCTTCTTGCTTATTTTCATTTGCATTTTGTTCAAAATATTGGTCTATATCATAAGTTTCTTGCTTATTAACAACATTTCCATTTTCTTCCACCTGTCTAGTAAATGTCATATAGTATTTTTCCTCACCTGAAATTGTTATTGAGTATACACTATCTAAAACATTTGGTACATAACTCTTTCCTAAAGAACTTACTATAGAATACTTGCCATCTTTTCCTAATACTATTGCTTCATATTGTGGTATAATTAAAACATTATTGCTTGATTTGTTGCTAGTTCCAGTTATACAACCCATTTCATCATATTCTAATGGCAAAATTTGATTTCCATTTATATCTAATAACCCCCATTTTTTATTTTGTTGAACTGGTATACAATTATCATATAATATATATGAATTTTCTATATTGTTTGATGAAAATTTGGTTACATCTACACCTATTTGATCATATTCTAAATATATTACTATATTTCCATTTTCATTAATTACACCATATTTTTTATTATTGCTAACTAAATAATAATTTAAATCTTTACTTATTTGCTTTATTTGGTCGTAATTAGGTTCAATTTTTGTATTTCCACTTGATGTTAAAATCCCCATTTTTCCTTCATCTGTTGTTACTGTAAATTCTTGGCTATCTTCTTTAAATTTTATACTTTTATATTTAGTTCCTATTATTTCTTGACCTTGACTATTATATACACCATAGTGGTTATCTGTACTTTGAACTACAACTAGTCCATATCTTAATGCTTTTCTATTATTAAAATCTGACTTATCATCTGCAACAGCTGAATTTTTAAATTTAGTTGCATATTGGTTAACTATATTTTCAAGTGAAATTACACTAATTAAATTATTATTTGAATTATATTGTATTAAACAATTTGTTCCTATCTCCATTCCTTCTTCAGTAACATATAATTCATTATTTATATATTTAACAGGTTCTTCCAATTCAAAATACTCATAATCATCATTAATAGTAGCTTTTTTATATATAGTATTTGAATTTAGAATATATGATGCATTTTCATTCTCATCACTTATATAACATTTTGTAGTGTCTTCAGAATATCTATCTTTATATTCTGAATTATGTGTTTCATACCCCATTAATATAGCAAATTTCTTTATATTTATATATAATTTATCATTTTCTATAACAAACGTACCACTTTCAAAGCTTGTACTTTTATTATCAATATTAAATTTTAGTGTATTTTTTTGAACAGAATATATCATGTATAATAGTACTCCACTTAGGATTAACAATAGTATAATAAATACTATTATTATACTCATAATCATTTTAGTTTTTTGTTTTTTCTCATTAAATTCTTCGTTTTCAATTAAGTTCATAAAAACCTCCCCGTTAATTCACGGTTACTAATTCATTTTTTGTTAGTATAACATATTCTATTCTTTAGTGTAACCATATTTCTTATAAAATTCTTTTCTAAATTCTAATAAATTATCATTCTCTATTTCTATTCTAACCCTTTCCATCAATTTAGTCAAGAAGTTTATGTTATGAATTGATAATAATCTCACGCCTAAAATCTCATTTGTTTTAACTAAGTGGCGAATATATGCTCTAGTATAGTTTCTACAAGTATAACAATCACATTCTGGGTCAAGTGGCCCCCAATCTCTTTCATATGTTGCGTTTCTAACAACCACTTTACCATTCCATGTCATAGCAGTTCCATTTCTTGCAATTCTTGTTGGAAGTACACAGTCGCACATATCAATTCCAGCTAAAGCAGATTCTATTAAATAATCTGGTGTTCCAACTCCCATTAAATAACGAGGTTTATTTTCTGGCATAAGAGGAGCTGTATAATATAGCATTTTCAAGAATTCCTCTTTAGGTTCTCCAACACTTATTCCTCCTATTGCATATCCTGGTAAATCTAATTTTATTAAATCTTCTGCACTTTGTTTTCTTAAATCCTCATAAAATCCACCTTGTATAATTCCAAAAAGAGCTTGATTTTCTGTTGTATGAGCTTCTTTGCAACGTTTAGCCCATCTTGTAGTTCTTTCCATAGATTGCTTTGTATACTCATAACTTGCTGGATACTCAACACATTCATCAAAAGCCATTATAATATCAGCACCTAAATCTTCCTCTGTTTTCATAACACTTTCTGGAGTAAAGAAATGTCTGCTTCCATCTAAATGAGATTTAAACTCAACCCCTTCTTCTGTTATCTTTCTAAGAGGCCCTAAGCTAAATACTTGAAATCCTCCACTATCAGTAAGAATCGGTCTGTCCCACTTCATAAATTTGTGAAGACCTCCCGCTTCCTTTACTAAATCTTGTCCTGGTCTCAAATATAAATGATATGTATTTGATAAAATAATTTGAGCTCCTATTTCTTTTAATTCTTCAGGTGTCATAGACTTTACTGTAGCTTGTGTTCCAACTGGCATAAACACTGGTGTTTGAATATCTCCATGTGGTGTATGAACAATTCCACGTCTTGCCCCTGAACTTTTATCTACATGTAATAATTCATAAGTTACTGCTGGTTTCATTTTTTCCTCCTTGTCGCGAATGGGACAGGCCTTTTCGCGACACTTTTATTTCTTTATATATTATATTCTTTTACACTTAATATTTTAGATGTCGCGAAAAGGCCTGTCCCATTCGCGACATCTTCTCTGTTTTCTAATTTATAAACATTGCGTCTCCAAAGCTAAAGAATCTGTATCTTTCTTTTACTGCTTCGTTATATGCCTTAAGTATGTATTCTTTTCCAGCTAATGCTGATACGAGCATTAATAAAGTAGATTGTGGCAAATGAAAATTTGTTATTAATCCATCTAAGCATTTAAATTTGTACCCAGGATATATAAATATTTTTGTATCTCCTTCTGTTTCTTTTACTAAGCCATTTTCATCTGCAATAGTTTCTAGCACTCTACAAGAAGTAGTTCCAACTGCTATTACTCTCTTTCCATTTTTCTTTGCATCATTTATTTTGTCCACATCTTCTTGTTTTATATAATAATGCTCTGAATGCATATCATGGTCTTCTACTTTTTCTTCTTTAACTGGTCTAAATGTTCCTATTCCAACGTGCAAAGTTGCATTTGCTATTTTTACACCTTTTTCTTCTATTTTCTTTAATAGTTCTGGTGTAAAGTGAAGTCCTGCTGTTGGAGCAGCTGCAGAGCCTTCATATTTTGCATATACCGTTTGATATCTATCTCTTTCTTTCAATTCCTCATGTATATATGGAGGAAGTGGCATAAGTCCTATTTTATCTAATATCTCATTAAATATGCCATCATATTCAAATTTAACTTTTCTTGTACCTCCCGGCATTGTGTCAATTACTTCTGCTTTTAATAATCCATCTCCAAATATAACCTTTGCTCCAATATGTAATTTATTTCCTGGTCTTACTATTGACTCCCAAATATCTCCTTCAATATTATTTAACAATAAAAACTCAACATTCGCACCAGTTTCTTTTTTTCCATAAATTCTAGCTGGAATTACTTTTGTATTATTTCTAACCAAGCAATCCCCTGGTTCTAAATAATCTATAATGTCTTTAAAAGTTTTATGTTCTATTGTTTGTTTTTCTCTATTTAATACCATTAATCTAGATTCATCTCTTTTTTCAATTGGTACTTGAGCAATTAATTCTTCTGGTAACTCATAATTAAACTCTGAAACTTGCAATCTCTCACCTCTTCCTTTTTTTAATCTCTTTTAAAATAAATTTTTATAAACTTTATCAAGCTAGCCCCACGTGTCAATTGCACTTTTCTTTCGAATACTTGGAGAAAGAAAACGTCCATTGCCGACTAAAATGCGACGGATTTAAAATACATTTATTGTTTTTTAGAAATATAATATAAATTTTAATGTAGTGACCGACGAGCAGTTGACCTTTAAGGTCAACAATTGGGAGCGAATGCGACCAGCGCAGGAATGGAACGGAATTCAAATTTATATTATATTTCTAATTTCAAAAAATTTATTTAATTGCCTCACTACATCTATGGCATATTGTTGGATTTTCCTTATCTTCTCCTACTGTTTCTGAATACATCCAACATCTTTCACATTTTTCTCCTGGAGCTTGTTCTACCTTAACGCCAAGTTTTATTTCATCTTTTCTAGCATTTTCTTCTATGTCTAATGCTGAAATTATAAATACTGTTTTTAGAAGTTCTGCATTTTCTTTTAAGAATTTATATTCTTCTCCTTCTGCGAATATTGTTACTTTTGCATTTAAAGAATGACCTATTGTTTTATTTGCTCTTGCAACTTCTAGCTCTTTTGCAACAATATCTTTTACTTTAATTATTTTTTCCCATTTTTCTGCTAATTCTTTATTATCCCATTTTTCATTTACTTTAGGGAAATCTGTAAGCATTACACTTTCTACTTGTTCTTCTTTAGTATGAACCATTACTTTCCAAATTTCTTCTGCTGTAAATGGTATCATTGGAGTAAGTATTTTTACTAAGCTATCCAATATTACATACATTGTTGTTTGTGCTGCTCTTCTTTCTACTGAATCTTTTTTAGCTGTATATAATCTATCTTTTATTATATCTAAATAGAAATTACTCATATCAATTACGCAGAATTGATTTATAGCATGATAGCATCCATTGAAACTGTAACTATCGTAATTTTCTGTTACACTTCTTATTAATTTATTTAATCTTGTTAAAGCCCATTTATCTATTTCTTGTAATTCTTCATAGCTTACTGGATTTTCTGGGTCAAAGTCATTTGTATTTCCAAGTATATATCTTGCTGTATTTCTGATTTTTCTATATACTTCAGAAATTTGTTTTAATATATCATCTGATAGACTTACTTCACTTGTATAATCTGATGATAATGCCCATAATCTTAATATGTCTGCACCAAATTTATTTGCAACGTCTGCTGGTGCTACACCATTTCCAAGACTCTTAGACATTTTTCTACCTTGTCCATCTGTAACAAATCCATGTGTTAAAACTTGCTTATATGGAGCTACTCCATTTGTTGCAACAGATGTTAGAAGTGATGATTGGAACCATCCTCTGTATTGGTCATTTCCTTCTAAGTATAAATCTGCTGGATATGGTAATCCTCTTTCTACTAAAACACTTTGATGTGTTGAGCCTGAATCAAACCATACATCCATTATATCTGTTTCTTTTTTGAAATGTGTACATCCACATTTTTCACATTTTGCGTTTGATGGCATTAATTTTTCTTCAGACATATCATACCAAGCATTTGAACCTTTTTCTCTGAATATATCTTTTATTTTTTCTATAGACTCTTCTGTAATATAAGGTGTTTTGCATTCTTCACAATAGAATATTGGAAGTGGAACTCCCCAAGTACGTTGTCTTGATATACACCAATCATTTCTATCTCTTACCATACTTGCAATTCTTTCTTCTCCCCAAGCAGGAATCCATTGTACTTTTTCTATTTCATCTAATGCGGCTTGTCTAAATCCATCAACTGATGCAAACCATTGGTCTGTTGCTCTATATATTACAGGCTTTTTACATCTCCAACAATGTGGATATGAGTGAGACATATCTACTGCTTTTAGTAAATATCCATTTTCCTCAAGCCATTTTGTTATTTCTTTATTAGATTTAGCATAGAACATTCCAGCGAATTCTCCAGCACCTTCTGTTTGATGTCCTTTTTCATCTACTGTAACTACTATTCCTAAATCATTTTTTAAACCTGCTAAATAGTCTTCTTTACCATAACCAGGAGCAGTATGAACAGCACCAGTACCTTCTGTTAATTGTACATCAACTGTATCTTCACTACCCATTATTACTCTTGAATCTCTATCTAAGAATGGATGCTTGCAAAGTACTCCTTCTAATTCTTTACCTTTTAATTTTTGTACCTCTTTATATTCTGCTATACCAGCAATTCCCATAACTTTTTCTACAAGCTCTGTTGCTATAATGTATCTTTCTTCTCCGCAGTCAACTATGCTGTAATCAAAATCTTCTCCAAGAGTTATACCAAGGTTTCCTGGTAATGTCCAAGGAGTTGTTGTCCAAATTACTATAAATGTATTTTTTTCATCAAATTTTCCTTTTGCATCTCTTACTGGAAATTTAACATATATAGATGTTCCTGTTACATCTTTGTACTCTATTTCTGCTTCAGCTAAAGCTGTTTCGCAATCTGTACACCAATATACAGGTTTTAATCCTTTATATATATATCCTTTTTTATACATATCTCCAAATACGCCAATTTGTCTAGCTTCCATTTTTGGATCATATGTTACATATGGATGTTCCCAATCTCCTAAAACACCAAGTCTTTTAAATCCTTCTGTTTGCATTTCTTTATATGTGCTTGTAAATTCTTTGCAAGTATCTCTAAATTTTGTAACTGGTATTTTACTTCTATCTAATCCCAATTTTTCTATTGCTTTTTTCTCTGTTGGCATACCATGTGTATCATACCCTGGAATATATGGAGCATAGTATCCTTGCATTCCTTTATATCTTACTATTGTATCTTTTAATATTTTATTTAAAGCATGTCCTGCGTGGATTTCTCCATTTGCATATGGAGGTCCATCATGTAATATAAATGTTTTATGACCTTCGTTCTTTTTTAATATTTTTTCATACAAACCACTTTCAAAAATATTTTTTTGAATTTGTGGCTCTCTTTCTGGCAAACTAGCTCTCATAGGAAAGTCTGTTGCTGGTAAATTTAATGTTTTTCCATAGTCTTTTTTTTCTTTACTCATGAATAATTCCTCCTTTTTATTTAAAAACACTTAATGTGTATCTAGGTAATCCGTCGCATCTTAGCCTACGATAGACATTTTCTTTCTCCATGTATTCGAAAGAAAAGTTCATCGTCTGCGTGCAACTAGTACTATAAATCATTTTAAGTTGGAAAAGAATTTCTGTTTTGGCTAGACAAATGAACGAGAAAACCGCAGGTGTACTTTTGTACATTGAGGATTTTCGAAGCGAAATTTAACAACGCCAAAACAAAATTGTTTTTCAACAAGTATAAAAAAATAAAGCTAATTCTATCCATAGGACGAAATAGCTTTATTTTCCGCGGTACCACCTAATTTAAAAGAATATATATGTTAATTCTACTTTTCTAAGCATAGATGTTTTTTCAAGTAGAATTATTTTTTCTTTTCTCTTATTTACTTTTAACGCAAGTTTACGGCTTAATTTACTTAATTTCGTTATTATTGTTCAAATAAGCAACTAAAAGGTGATAATAAATATATTCTTATCTACCAATTCTCAGCTTACTTGGCTCTCTGTAAGATATGCTATATATTTACCTTGTCCTTTATTATAGTTTTTATTGATTTTAATGTAATTATGTTATCACATTTTTACATAAAGTGCAAGAAAATATATAAAATTTATAAATAATTTTCATTTGATTTTTTATATCTTATATAATATAATTGAATTATTGAAAAACATATAATATTTTTTTTGGGGGGGAATATGAAAAAAAATATTGAACTTTTAGCTCCTGTTGGAGATTTTGAATGTTTAAAAGCAGCTGTTCAAAATGGTGCAGACAGTGTATATTTTGGTGGAAGTTTATTTAACGCTAGAGCTTCTGCTACAAATTTTGATGATGAAGAATTAGAAAAAGTAATAAATTACTGTGCTTTAAGAAATGTCCGTACACATCTTACTTTAAACATTCTTATAAAAGATTCGGAATTTAAAGATGCAGTTTTGATGGCTAAAAGAGCTTATGAACTTGGCGTAGATGCTCTAATTGTTCAGGATTTAGGACTTGCAAAAGTTTTAATGAAACTTTTTCCAGACCTTCCTATACATGCTAGTACTCAAATGACTGTACACAATTTAGAAGGTGTAAAAGAATTAGAAAATTTAGGTTATTCTAGAGCTGTACTTTCAAGAGAACTATCTATTGATGAAATAGAATATATTTGTAGCAATTCTAATATTGAAATAGAAACATTTATTCATGGTGCTCTTTGTATTTCTTATTCTGGTCAATGCTTTTTTTCTAGTATGGTAGGTGGACGTTCGCGGAAATCGTGGAAGATGTGCTCAGCCTTGTAGGCTTCCTTATGAATTAATAGAAGAAAAACAAGATAGTAAAAAGCAAGAGGTTTTGGATAAAGGGTATTTAATTAGCCCTAGAGATTTGTGTAGCTTAGAATATATTCCAAAATTAATAAATGCTGGTGTTAATTGTTTTAAAATAGAAGGACGATTAAAATCTCCTGAATATGTTGCAACTGTGACTAAGATTTACAGAAAATATATTGATAAAGTTCTAAATAGTGAAGAATATATTATAGATGAAAATGATCTTATGAATCTAAAGCAGATCTTTAATAGAGGCGGTTTTTCTTCTGGACATTTATCTAATAAAGCTAATCATGATTTAGTTTTTAAAGAAAAGCCTAATAATATGGGATTATATTTAGGAAATGTTGCTGGCTATAATAAACAAAAAGGACATATAAAGATACTATTAAATGAACCTTTAGCTTTAGGTGATACAATTAATTTTGAAAAAGAAGATACTAAATACACTATCTCTGAACTTATGAGAAATGATTCAAACATACCTTCTGCCAAAGTTGGTAGCACAGTTGTAGTTGGAAGAATGAAAGGAAATATTCATATAGGAGATAAAATATATAAGTTATCTAGCAAATCGCAATTAGATGAAGCACATAGTTCTTATAGCATAGAAAATAAAAAGCTTCCTCTTACTTGTAATATTTCTATAAAGAAAAACAAGCCTATTGAAATGGAAGTGTTTTTGCAAAACATCAACTTTAATTTATATAAACATATTTTTGTTAAAGTCCAATCTACTCTATTACCTGAAAAAGCTATAAATTCTCCTATTACAAAAGACCGTATTATAGCTCAATTAAAGAAAACAACTGACACACCTTTTGAATTTAAGGAAATAAATATAGATTTAGAAGATGATGTATTTATTTCAAGCATAAAAGAGTTAAACGAACTTAGAAGAATGGCTTTAGCAAAATTAGAAAATATGATTATTTCAAAAAATAAAAGAGATGAAATTTTTGTTAACGACGAATTAGATAAAATTTGTAAAAATATTTTTAATAATAAATTAAATACCAATATATCAACTGATAAAAAGTATATTGCAGCATATTTTAATGTAATTAATCCAGATTTTGATTATAGTAAATTATCTAAAGAGTATATTTCCTGTGTTTACATACCTCTTAGATATTTTATGAGAAAGAATTGCACTGAAGTCTTAAAAACTATTACTTCTAGATTTAAAACATATATTTATATGCCTGCTATAATAAAAGCAAATTACAAAAATATCATAAAACATAGTTTAGAAGATTTAATTGAAATTCATAATGTTTCAGGATTTATAGTATCTAGTTTAGGCGATTTTGTTTTACTTGAAAAATATAGAAAAGATTTTGATTTTATAGGAAATTTTACTTTAAATACTTTTAATACATTTAGTATAAATACTCTTCAACGCATGGGAATAAGTAAAATTACACTTTCTCCTGAATTAAACTTAAATGATATTCAAAATATTTGTGAAACAGAAAAAAGTCACATACCTTTAGAATTAATAGTATATGGAAATACTCCTGTAATGAAAATGAATTATTGTGTTTTAGGTGTTACTAATAAATGTTATCCTGAATGCAAAGCAAGATGCCAAACCTCAAATAAATATTATCTACGCGATAGGCTAGGCTTTAACTTTAGAATATTACCAGACAATATTCAAACTGTTACTACTATTTTTAATAGTAAAGTTACAAGTATCCAACATATAGACACAAAAATAAATTCTGTTAGAATGGATTTCTTAGATGAAAGCATTGAGGAAATAAATTCTATTACAAAATCTGTTTTTGAAGGAACTAAGTTAGAAGGTAAACAGTACACTTATGGAAATATAAATAGAGATGTGTAAAACATCTCTATTTTTAATGTCTTGCAGTAAGCTTTATTATAAGATCCATATTGTCATCTTTTGCTGCTTTGTTTCTTCTAATCGCTCCACATTTTTTACATCTAAAAATAATAACATATCCCTTTTTGCTATCTATCTCTGCTCCAATTGGTTCTAAATCTCCATGGCATTCTTCTTCTCTATCACCAGGATTTTTATCAACATGCTTCGAATGTAAACATTTAGGGCAATGGTTTCTACATGAATATCCAAGTGGCTTTACTTTTTCACCACAATTTTCACATATAAATTCTTCATCAATTTCAGTAAATTTTCGTCCCATTTTTTCCTTTCTAAAATGCGCAAAAGGTGTACGTCCCCAATTGCGCAAATATTTATACATTAAATATACTTCCACCAATAAATTCTCTTAAAAGTGAATTCTTTGGTATATATTCATCATTAATATCATCAAAATATTTTAGTAATTCATACAAGCTCTTAGCTTCAGAATACTCTGGATGAGTATTATCAATTGCTTTTAAAAGTGGCATAGCATATTTTTTAAGTACACATATTTCATATATTAATGATGTATTAAACATACTATCTGCATCTTCTTGGAATGGGAATATATAATTTTCTTCTCCTCTATTTACCATATCCCAATTTTGCAAAGTGTGTAATGCTTCATACCCTCTAAAATTATAATCTCTTACTAATCTACGGATTAATCTTGTATCTGTTGTAGAAATTCTATTATAGTAATCAATGTTAAGCACAGTTAATGCACTAATATATATTTTATATTTTTGCTCTTTAGGTATTGCTTCTGTTAACTTATCATTTAAGCAATGTATGCCTTCAATTACAAGTACTTCATTACTTTTCATTTTCATTTTATTGCCATTGTATATTTTTGTTCCTGTTTTAAAATCAAAAGTTGGAAGCTCTACTTCTTCTCCATTTAATAATTTTTTCAAATGATTATTAAACAATTCTAAATCAATTGCTTCTAACCTTTCGAAATCATAGTTTCCATTTTCGTCCCTTGGAGTATCTTTTCTTTCAACAAAATAATTATCCACAGAAATAGTAAGTGGCTTAATACCATTTAATTTTAACTGTATTCCTAATCTTTGTGCAAATGTTGTTTTACCAGATGAAGAAGGTCCTGCAATTAAAATCATCTTTATACCTTTTCTTTTTACTATTTTATCAGCAATATCTGATATTTTCTTTTCATGTAAGGCTTCAGCAAGAAGAATTAATTCCTTTTCACCACCTTGTTTAATTTTTTTATTTAATTTATATATGGTATTTATATCTAGTACATCATGTATATCTTCATATTCTTCTAGTGTATGCAATAATTTTTTTGTTTCTATATATTTATCAATTTTATCAGGTGTTTTTTTATCTGGATATCTTAGTAAAAAGCCATCGTGATATTTTATAACATCAAATAATCTTATATATCCTGTACTAATTGGCATAACACCATAAAAATAATTATAATAATTCTCACAAAAATATAGTGAAACTTCATCTTTATATTTATTATCTAATTGAAGCCTACCTCTTAAAGTTTTTTCTTTTTGGTAAAACTTTTCCGCTTCTTCTTTTGACATTTCTATTTTTTTTATTGGTAAATCACTATCAATTATATCTTTCATTTCTTTTCTAATATTATTAATCATTTCATTAGTAACTTTCATATTTTCGACACTACAATATATAGAATTTGATAATTGACAGTTAACAGTAAGAAGTGCTTTAGGATATACTCTATTAAATGCCATTGCCATAACATATAATATTCCCCTTTGATAAACCCTTCTACCATCTCTTGAAGTAAGATCTATTTGTACTACATCATCTAAATTTTCTACTTCATAATCTAATGATTTAACTTCATTTTTATATTTACATGCTAAAATATTCTTTTTAGTATCTTCCTTAAATTTTTCTATTGCTCTCATCTAACTTTCCTCCTTTTTGTCGCGAAAAGGCCTGTCCCTATTGCGCCAATTTTTCTTTTATTTTGACAAGTGTGTTTAGTGCTTCTATCGGTGTTAACTCATTTACATCTACCTTGTCTAGTTCATGTGCTAATTCTGCAAGTTTGTAGTTATACATCGTTAGTTGTCCTTCTGCTTGATTCTTATCTTGCTTTTCTAGTTTTTTATTGTTTAGTACATTTTTTCTTTCTATTGATTTTAGTATTTCATTTGCTCTCTTTGTAACAACTTGTGGAACTCCTGCAAGTTTTGCAACATGCACACCATAGCTTTCATCTGTTCCGCCTTTTACTATTTTTCTTAAGAAGATTATATCTTCTCCTTTTTCTTTTACTGCTATAGAATAGTTTTTTACTCCTTCTAATTTATTTTCTAAGTCTGTTAGTTCATGATAATGTGTTGCAAATAGTGTTTTAGCTCCGCATTTTTCTTTGTCTGATATATATTCTGCAACTGCCCATGCTATTGACAATCCATCATAAGTTGAAGTTCCTCTTCCTATTTCATCTAATATCACTAAGCTATTT
>CAMMTN010000002.1 GCA_946499885.1 uncultured Clostridium sp.
ATTTCCACCGATTTTTACAATATCTTTCGTATATTTCATAAGCACGCTTTATTTGAACTTCTGTCTTTTTTATTCCGATTTTCTAGTTCACTTAAAAAATTTATCAAATAAGTTTTATCAGAATCAAGTAAGTGCTCTTTCATATCTTTTTTACTTTCTTCTCTCATATCAGTCATTTCTTTTTTTAATTCTGATATAATGTTAACTTTTTTATTTGTTTTCTTGCTAACAACTGTGTTAATAACTGTAAAAACTCCTGTTATTACAGTAACTATAATTGTACTTTCCATGCTTTTATCCTTTCCTATTAATCGTCGACTATTATTTTAATTTTTTGTATAATAAATTTCAAAAGTTGCATTAAACATTGATAAATCTTCATAAGTCGTAACTGTTATCCAGCCATTTTCAAAGTCCAATTTTATATGGTCATTTGGAATTACCCAATATTTAGTTCCATCATTTTTTCTTGCTATGCCATATATTTTTACATAAGAATATGAATTTGGCAAACCTGTGCTTATTCCTTTACTAGTGTTATTAGGTAAAGCTCCAAAATTAAAAAACATACAATATTCTTCTTGTCCATCAATTATTCTGCCTGTCTTAAATTCTACTCCAATACTGACAACGTTTTTTTTATCTTCTTTAAATAAGACATAAATACCATTTTTCTTTACATATATTGCTGGTTCAATATATGCTTCATATTCTGTTTTTTCTCCTGCTTCAAATTGTATAGTGTTTATTTGTGTTACACCCATTGATATTCTTATATATTTTGTTGTTTCGCTAGTTGTTATAGTTAAAAAATTATTTGTATCATTTTGCCTATTTTGTTTTATAAAATTTTTATTCTCATCGTATTCAGCAATTAAGAATATTGTAGCAGTTGCATTACTCATAGTATACTGTGCATTTGGGCTAACTTCTATATAATCAAAACAATAGCACATATTATTATCATATTCTGAAATAGAGCCATCTTCATCTTTTATATAATAATTTTTTACAATGTGGTTCTTATTAAATGAGTTCTTTCCCCTCTTTAACCATACATCAGCTTTTGGACTTGGTTCTGTTGGACTTACTTTTACTAAGGTATTTTCTATGTTACTTTGCATTTTGTTTAGGTTAAAACTAGACATTGGTGTTTTTCCTTGATATTTAGCTGGTATTACTTCATACTCTTGCTCTTGTATTGTAACGGTTGCATTTTTTAGCTTTACTCCATCTTCAAAAGGTATTTTATCCATTGCTTATCTCCTTTAATTTTTTTATTTCTTCTTGTAAACTTTCTATTATCTTTTGTTGTTCTTGTATTGCTTTGTATGATAACGAAATCATATTGTATAAATTTACACTTTTTTTATCATCAGAAAGTATTTCATCACTACATTTATAGTTTTTTCCTATTACTGCCCCTATTTTTCTTTCTTTTTTGCCTTTGTAATTAAAATTATAAATGTCTGTATTCATAATTTCATCTATTGCATTCTTAGAGTATATTTCTATGTTTTCTTTTACATCTTCTGTACTTCTATCATTGTATTCGTATGAAGAGACAGATTTAAAAATTCCATATCCATCATCAGAAAGTAAACAATTGTCGCCATTTGGCAAACCTATTCTTAAAGTATTTGTCCCGCCTGCATTTTTATAAAATGATATTTTATCTAAAAAATTAATTTCTTGAAAATTAATTTCTGTTTGTGGCATTACTGTAATTAAATTTTCTCCAGTATTTTTATCTATAAATGCAACTCCGCCTAATGCAGATGCAGTATATAGTTTTACTCCACCACATATAATTCCTGATAATGTTCCATCTAATCTTAAATTACAAGAATTTAAAACTAATTCTCCACTAAAATCTCCCGCGCTTTGATTTGCCATGTGAAAATTTTTTATATATAGAATAGGCCAATATTTTCCATCTGGTGTAGATAATCCCCAAGCCATTCCATTTTGTATATCTTCTCCATATTTAGAAGGAACTGAAAATGCAACATATTTGTCATAATCTACTTTTTTTACTCCAATTTCTGCAAATAGCTCATTGTTTTCAAAGAATTGTTGTCCATTTTGATTTAAGGCCATTAAAAGACTTTGTGATCCATCTCTTATAACTAAAGATGCTAATTGATTTAATATTTCCATTTGTATATATTGTGATATTTTATTCCAAGAAACCTTAACTGCCTCTGAATTAACTTCAAGATATGTTGCAAACTCATCCGCATCTACTTTTTTATTTACTTCAATTAATACTTTTTCTGCACTTTGATTTATAGCTGAATACATTTCAATCTTTGTAGGAAAATTCTCTGTAAAATCATTTTTTATTATATAAGACATACTAATTGCATTTCCTTCTGCATTTAGTAAATATAAGTAATTTTCTCCTTCAAATAAAGTAATGTTTAAGTCTGTTAGTTTTTCTTTCACAGGACTAGGCAATACACTTAAAACACCATATTCACTAAGTTGCAACCTTCTTGTTACATAAGTTATATCTTTGTCAACTATTAATGTGTCTGATATTCCATTTAATGTTCTTAGTTCTTCTATATCTATTTCATATTCTCTTTTTTCTGCACTTGGATTTGAACTACTTTGTTTGTCTACTACTATTGTATATTTCATTATAACACCTCCATATTTGGATATAATTCTGTACTTGGATATAAATCTTCACTTGGAAATAGGTTGGCTTCGTATGTTTTATTTCCTTGAATTTCTAAGCTTAATATTTCAGTTGCTCCTGCATCAGTTATATGTATTTGTGTTGTACCTTGTACATCATTTCTATAAGATACACTTTGTGATACTTTGCTTGTTAGTCCATCTATATCTGCTGTAATAGATGTTTCTTTATCTGATCTATCTCCTATTTCTTTTACTAGTTGTTCTATTTTTCCTGCTTCTTCATCAATTCTGCTTTGTACTTTTCTGTTTATAACCTTTTGGCTTGCTATTTTTACGGTTGTTTCCTGTTTTTGTTTTATTGAGATTTTACTACTTATTTCTGCTATAAATCTTGTTTGAAAATCTGTTTCTCCTTGATATATAACTGGCTTTCCATCTATTATTAATTTATCTCCTACATCTAGTGCTGGATCTATAACTGTTCTTCCTTCAAAGCTATAAGCAATAAGTCCATTAATTTCATTGTAAATGTTTTCTACTTCATTTTCGTCAACAATATACATATTGTCTTGATTAATCCATAAATTATTTCCTGTATCATTACCAAATTTAAAGCTTTCAACACCATTTTCATAGCTTACTTTTGTTATCTTACATTGTTCTCCCCATTTGAAATCTCCTAACAAGTCAGCTGAAATTTGTTGCTCATCTTGATAAATTGTCCTAATGTAAAGTTTTCCATCTCTACCAATAAAAGCAAATCCACCAGCACATTCTGATATATAACCTAAATATTCTCTTGCTGTTATGGTGTTGTCATACGTAGAAATTTGCACGTTTGAGTTCAAAAAAGAAGTAGAACCGTAATTCTACTCCTGCTTTTGAACATATATCTTGTAAAACTGCTAACAATGTAGTCGGATATATTAAAGTACTTCCATCATAATTAAATTCAAATCTTGACATATTATCAATACATTTTATTGTTAATGTATTATCGTCATTGTCTGTCCAATCATCCACATTAAAAATCCCAATTGGTATTATTTCAAAACTACCATCATTTTTTGTTAAGCTTCTTACTTTTATTCCATTCAATGTTCCTACAAATATTTTATGTACTTTTTCTACACTTAGTGCGTTATTTATCAATATTCCATAATCTATCTTTACAATATTCATATTTTCGGGCATCTTATCTTTATATATCTTAAATTCAATATATTTACTGCTTATACTTCCTAGAACTAATTCTTCATTGTCAAATAGAGTTTGTCCAACTTTAAATTCTAAGATGTAATCAGGATTTATGAGTTCCCCATCAATATATATATTTAGTACACTTTGTACATTTTTGTATATATTTTCTTTCCATTTTTGACTTGTATTATACACTTTTAGCCTCCTGCATTTATTACAGTTTGTTTTTGTTGCTCCGTTAATTCTTTTTGCATCAAATTAAAAGATACTTTCCAAAGTGATTTAGAAGGGTCTTCGTCATCTCCTGTTTGATGCATTTCTGTTGTTCTTTTACTTACTCTAAACTTAGCATTTTCTAGTATTCCACCTTTTACACTAGGACATTTAAAAGTAGCTATAAGAGGATTTCTATATGTTAGTTGTAGTAATTTTTCAGCTTCTTCTTCTGTTAATAAATCCCATGTCATATCTATTTTTAACATTCCTACTGCAATTGGATTATCTATTAATGCTCCTGTTATTTTAGACGTGTAACTGTCATTATCTGTATCTTCTATATTATCTTTATACGTACTTGGAGTTTTTTGTACTACTCCATCTACTTTCCATAACATAATTATTACTCCTTTATTGTAAAATTTTGTATTTTGTTATATACTTTCATAGAAAGGTGGGTTTTAAAATGGATATTACTGATATTATTGCTTTATTTGCTTTTGTTGTTGCTTTATATGGTGCTATTTTATCTACATATACAGCAATAAATGAGTTTTTTAGACTTAAATTATCTTTAATTGATTTATCTAAAAACTTTATAACATTATCCAAAAGTGACTATTATCAAAATGAATATGGCGTGATTTTGCCAACTTTTAATAAAAATAGTTTTTCTATTGGAATTTTAATTAGAATTACAAACAAGTCTAAAAATCCAACTACTATTAATGAGATATGCTTAAATGATACATATAAAATTAATAGTTCTTGTGAATTTGATAATTGTTTTCCTATTAATTTCAAATATAACAAAGAACATCTTATTTCCAATGAAACTCAAAATATAAAGTATCAACCTATTAAACCTTTATTAGAGATAAAACCTCTTACAACTTTCGAGGGATATTTAATCTTTAGCAATGTCCATGAAGTCCCAACAAAATTTGATATTAAAATTAATACAGTTCAAAAATCAAAAACTTTTCATTTAAACTTTTCTATTTCTAATGATTACAGAAATTCGATAATACAAGAATAATTATAAACAATGCTTGTATTATATTTAGAGTTGCCAATATAAACGTCTTTTTGAACTGTTTATTCATCTCTTTTACTTCCTCTGGGAACATTGTATATTCCCAGAGACCATTTTTATTCTTTTTCCATCCAGCTGGTAAATCACTCATAATTCTATCCTCCTACTAATGCTTCTATTCCTTTTCCACTTCTTCTTTTCATATTCCTTAAATCGTCTAGTAATATTTGTCCTAGTTTATTGTTTCCTACATTTACAGTTAAGTAAATTGGTGCAGTATCCTCATTTTGGTATCTAGATAGTACTCTATCAAATGTTTCTTCCATTATGTTTTGTGGTGTTACAATTTCTGGGTTTGTACTCGCTCCTGGATATTCAGCCATCTCTGCTACTGTTGGTACTTTTAAGACTGCACCTTTTGCTAAACGTGGTAATGAAATTGTGCTTAATTGTAAACTTATTGGATCTAATCCTATTAAACTTCCTACTGCATTTGCTACACTACTTATTCCACCTATTACCCAATTAATACCTCGTATTATTCCATTTACAAAGCTTTCTATTCCACTTAATATCGAATTTATAACAGATTTAATTGCTCCCCAAATGCCATTCCAAATGTTTATTACTGTATTTTTAAGTCCGTTCCAGATATTATTCCATACTGTTTTTATAGTATTTAAAACATTTGATATTGTATTTTTTATTCCATTAATCACATTGCTTATTGTACTTGTAATTGCATTCCATACTGTCATAGCTACATTCTTAATTCCATTCCAGATGTTACTGAAAAAGTTTGATATAGCTGTCCAGATTGAAATGAAGAAATCTTTGATAGCTGTCCAAACTGTAGTTGCTACATCACATATTCCTTGCCATAAATTAACAAAAAACTCTGCTATAGTGTTCCAAATTTCTTGTGCTTTTTGCTTTATCCATTCCCAAGCATCAGCTAATGCTTTCGTAATTGTGTCCCAATTCATGATTGCTAAAACTACTAATGCTATAACTGCAACTATTGCTACAATAATTGCAACTAACCAACTTACACTTATACCTAAAACACTAGATGCTGTAGCTAAAGCTGTTGTTGCTGCAGTCCAAAGTCCATAAGCAGTTGAAATTACACTAATAGCTGTACTTACTACTCCTATTGCAATTGCAATTGCTAGTAATACTTCGGATACTGTAGGATTTTCTACTAGCCACTTAAATACATCTACCATGCCACTTAGTATCTCTAAAGCTAGAGTTCCTATAGTTTGTCCTATTTGAGATAGAGCATCTACTAAAGGTTGCCAATCTATGCTTGCAATTTTTTCTGATATTTCTCTAAATTTATCTGAACAATTATTTAGCCATTCTTGAAATTGCGGACTGCTTACAACATTGTTTATTGCTACTAATAAATTATTAAAAGCATTTGCTAGATTTTGTACTATTACATCTCCATTATTGTTATAATTCCAAGCATTAGCCCAAGCCTGAGCAATATTGCCTATAATTGCTAATATATTTTCTAAAATAGTATACACTGTTCCATTAGTTATTGTTTTTTCAAAGCTTCCCCATACGGAACTTAACAACTCTCCTATTTGACTTGCTGTAGTCTTTACTTGTTCTACTAAACCTGCACCGTATGTATTCCAGCTATCTACAAGTGGTTTAAAGAAATCGTATAATTTTTGAGCTAATGGATTCATTTGACTATCTATTTCTGATAAATCAAAAGTTGGTGCCGTACTTCCACTACTTCCACTAGAACCACTGTCATTACTTTGTATATTATTTATTTCACTATGTACTCCTGCTAATTGTTTTGTTTCTTTGTTAGCTTTTTTAGCACTACTAGCCATACTTGAGTATGCCTTCGCGCTAGCATTTGCAAAAATATTTACACCAGTAAGTGCATAAACAACACTTTGTATAGCTTTTAATAAATTGTACACAAGGTTAGTAATAGTTTGAATTACTGGTGCTAAAGAACTTCCTAGAGCATATTTCATATATTCTATGTTTGCACTTAATTGCTGAGCACCTGCATTTTGACTACTAAGCCAAGAATTTGCAATTCCACTTAATGCTCCATAAATACTTTCCAAAGAAATAAGAGCCATAGCATATTTAAGTACATGCCTAAGCCCTTGCTTAAATCCTGTTCCTATTTGTTTTATTCTGCTTGTTACTTTAGTTGTAACATTTAATATTTGAGAACAACCGTTTTTTACTTTTTCAGTAACAGCTGATACTCCTTCAAAATTATCTTTAGTTCCTTTTATATTCTTTTTTACGTTATCTATAATGCTTCTTACTTTATTAACTGCATTTCCCCATATTCCTTGTTTTGAGGCTACTTCTTGTATTTGCCCTGCTATTTGATTATATTCTTGCTTTGTAGTATTCAGCTTGCTATTCAAACTTGTTATTTGCTGTTCTAATTTTGTTGCTTCTTTTGCTAAGTTCTGATATGTTTTGTCGTTAGCCAATGATTCGTTTACTATTGGTTCTATCGCTTGAGCAACTTTTGGATTTTTATTTATATTTAAACCATCTGGTGTATATTCTTGCCATTTTTGGTTTTGTCTTGTGTCCATATCTGCATATACTTGTCTTAACTTTTCTTTTAATTGTTCTAATTGTCCTTGATATTTTTCCACACTTGCTCCTGCTCTATCAAATTGAGTTTGCAATTGTTTATCTATTCCTGTATTTTTTACTTCATTTACTTTTTGTTTTACTTGTTGTACTGCTTGTTGAACCTTATTTGTCATACCTTTAGTATCAACATTATTTAAGTTATCTTCTACTTGCTTAATAGTCTTTTTTAATTGTGGTACTATTTTCTTAAATTCCGTTAATGCTTGTTCAACACTTGCTTGTACAATGATGTCTAACTCTTCTACAGTAATGTTAATCACCTCTTTTCAAGCATAATAAAAGCACCAGTTAATACTGATGCAAATTTTTTCAAAATAAAAACACACTACATTTCTGTAATGTGTTTTATTATTTTATTCTATTTATATGTTATTAGAGTTTCATATGAAAGTCCTTGTGTTCCTCCAATTTCAAGCTTAATATCTGTTATTTCATAGCCTTCATTTTGCATATTCTCTATAATTTCATTAATTCTTATTGTATATATTCTTTCAGGCATATTGCCATTTGGTACTAAAGTATGTATTAAAATTATATGTTTTTTCCCATCTTTAGGTTTTAAATATTCTTTTAAATTTTCATAAGTCTTATTAGCAGATTTTTCATAATTTTTATCAAATAATCCCATTTCAATCTCCTTTTTTAGTTTTATTCTAAGCCAAATTGTGCTTTAGAAATAACTTTACCACCTTGAAATGTAACATTTGCATTAGCTCCTAACATTCCGTTTCCATCCCAAGAATATATAGTAGTTTTATACTGTCCATCTCCAGTTATATCAGATTCAGATAAAACTGTACCTTCTCCACCAATAATTTCTACAACTTCTTCATAACTCATTCCTGTTTCTATTTTGTTAAACTCTTCAAGTGTCATTTTTTCATCATTTACAGTACTTGAGCTATTTGAGTTGCTTGGATTTGTAGAAGTTTGTTGAACATTATTTGTATTTCCTCCTTGTGAGCCTGCTATAGCAATGATTACTACTATAATAATAGCCCAAAACCACCATTTCTTATAAATTGGTTTCTTTTCTGTTTCTCCATGATTTGACATATTAAACTTCCTCCTTTTATTTTTACAAAAATAATACCATAATATGTCAAATTATGCAATACTCTATTTCAATTTTCTTAACCTTACAATTTGTTCTTGTGGAGATTGATAATGTATTTTTGGTTCTTCGGCAAATAATTTCTTAAACATTTTCTTTAAAGGAATTACTTTAGGTCTTTTGCTCATACTATCTGCTTTAATTAATTTGTCTGTTACTGCCTCTTGTAACATTATTTGCATTTTAAAGTCATCTAATATTCTTACCATGTTAGTTTGTATAAATGTATTAATGTATTTATACTCGCAATTCCAAAATTCTTCTGGTTTCATATTAAAATAATAAGAAAGTGGCTCTAATGCATATACTAATTCTTTAAGAGTATTTGCAATTTTGATATTTGTTATCAAATCATCTATGCCCTGTATCCTTGAAATTCTTGCTCTGCTACTTTTGCTATTGCTTTTTCTGCTGAGTTCTTTATAACTTCGTTCATATTCATTGATGATAAAGGACTTGACATCTTGTCTTTTAGTTGTTCCTTTGTCATCTTGCTGTTGAAAAAACCTTCTTTATTAATATCCTCTGCAATTTCTGTAAATATGTCTTTGTAAGTCTTTTTGTTTTCTTCCATATAGTCATCTATAAAGTCATACACGTCTGCATTACTTTTAAATGAACTTGTTTTATCTTCATTCTCTGCTAAAATGCATATTATTTTACTTAAAGCTTCTAAATCAAATTCATTCATTGCTTTAAAGTATACATCTTCAAAATTTTTTCCATCTAATTTTTTAGCAATATCTGCTATTTTTCTTGTTCTTAGTACTAAGTTTATTTTTTGTTTTTTTGTTTCTAATATCATTTTTTAATCTTCCTTTCTTCTCCTCTTTGCAAAAAGGAGAATGCCATTTTTCAGACATTCTCATACTATTTAGCCACCCACTCCAGAATCAGTTGGTAAACCTTTGCTTTCTTCAACTGCTGTAGATTTATATAATGTTAATGTTTCTTGTAACATTTCATCTACGCTTAATGCTGCCATTCCAAGTCTTACTTTTGCTTGGAAATAGAATACTACTGGTTTACCAGTTTGACTAGCAGTTTCAGATGGTAATTCTATAAACCACCAATAATCTGTTGCTTTGTCTAAAGCTTTTAAAGTGTCGTGCTGTTCTTCTGTGAACAATACTGGAATAGCAATAGTATCGGCACTTCTTCTTCCAGGAACTTGTCCAGTAAAATCTGTATCTAATGCACTCCATTCAATTCCTTCTGGTGCTGGGTCAAATTCTGGAATTTCTTGCACATAAGCGACTTGTGTTTTCTCCCCAGTTTTACTTTCAGAATAATATAATTTGCTCAACATTGTTGAATATGGTGTATCTCCTGCCATATAAATTCCTCCTTTATAAAATTTTTTATCTTATATAACTAAAAGAGTTCGTCAGAGCATTCCAACGAACTTCATATGTAGTTACAAATCTATATTTTTTTGTTATTTGGTCAAAAATAATAGGACTAGAATTAGTCCTTGTAAAATTTCTTTTTTGCAATTGTTTATCTGTTCTGTCTGCCATTTCCATACAAACTCTTTGCTTGTTATCCCAATGTTCTATAGATACTTGAAATGTTTTCCTTATAGGAGTTGCATTGTTAGTGTTATTTATACTTTCAAGTGGCGTGTCAATTACGCGACATGGGAATGTACTTTCAGTTGTAGGCGTTGTTAATACTACTTCTGTGTTTATTCCTGCATTATCTTGAATTATAGATAAGTCATCATATAATAAATCTGACATATCTTTTGTACTAAATTCATGTATCATTTGCAAACTCCTTTCAACATTTCATATATTTGTTTTTCTACTGTTTCTATATTGTAATCTCTTGTCTTAAACTCTGCATCACTTAAGAAGTGATTTGGTGCTTGTCCATGAGCTATGTAGAATTGCATTCCTTGTATCTCCACCTTAGGAAATCCAAGATTTTTTTCTACCTTACTTACTGGAATAAACCACTCGGTGTATCCACTTTCTATAAAGTGCTTTGTTGTTCCAACATGCTCTTGTTCAGCATACTGTCCTGTTCCAAAATATTCAAACCACAAATAAGACTGACCACTACTCATAAATTTAGTAGGGTCAGCATATACTCTTCCTTTTATTTCTCCTGTAGATAAATCTACTCTATCTACTATAATGCCATCTTTATTATGTCCTTTTTCAAGTCTTATAGCTTCTGTTTGTAGATTTTTTAATACTTCTTCTATTCCAGTTTTTATTGCCTGTGGAAGTTTCTTTTCTATTTGTTCAAATCTTTTGAAATTATGCTTTGCTTTTATCTTACATTTTAACTTAATCGCCATTGTATTTCTCCAATTTATATAAAGTAGTATTTCCTATTTTGGGGCAGTCAGTTACTGTGTAGTCAGGTATGAAACTGTCAAGCTTTGATATGTCTGTAAGTGATATTCCGTTTCCTTTTTGAATATCGTATTTTATATTAGTTCTTGCATTTTCTATACTATAGTCTACTTCTCCTGATGAGTTTCTATCTAGTTCGTTTAAATCCTGTTGTAAATTAAGGAAAGCTGTTCCTTTATACTTCCAAACTTTTTTTGGTTCTCCGTGGTCATTTACCTTCTCATATTCAGATACCCAAACTTTAGTTAAATCTTTTAATAACATTATTTAATCCTCCTTAAACCAGATTTAATTATGTTATTTCTTAATTTGTCCATAATATCTTCAAACGAACTAGACATACTTCCTTCATTTCTACTTGTTAAGCCTTCTGCACCTCTCGCAAGATATTCAGCCTTTACAGCTTTTTTTATGTATGGAATCAACTTTTCATCTTCTTTTGGTCTATTAGAAATATCAGAGGCAATAGAAGTAACTTGCTCTAATATGTCCTCTAATACATCTTTATCATCTTTATAATTAGCTCCTAAATCAGCTATTATTTTATCTATATTTTCAGCCATTCTATTGCCTTCCTTTCATTATTCAGCTTTTGATGTTATAGTAGCTTCTCCTGCCTTTTTAGCTTTATTTTCACTATCTACTTCTACAACTATAATTTTTTGTCCTGTTGTTGCAGTTATTTCATCTGTACCATTCCAGTTTGTATATCCAGAGCTACATACTTGATCATATGTAGGCATTGTTGGATTAGATGCTACTTTGTACTTATAACTATTACTACCTTCTTTTTCTGGTGTAACAGTAATTTTAGTATTTCCTGTTGTTGTTCCTGCTACTGATTGTACAGTTAATGTTCCCAATTCGCTAGTTGAGCTATCTTTTACATAGAAAATTGTATCTTCCATTAAAGCTTTTGTTCCTTTATGTAAATAGTCTTCTAATGCAACAGCATCATCAAATGGTACTTTTTCAGCTGAGTATTCAGATACATAATAAGGTTGAGCTATTGCTCCATCCATCATTACAGCACATCTAACATCTGTTGGCATTCTATTTGATTCATACACTCTAACTGAATCATACATTCCTATTGCTTGCTCTTTAGGATCTGTACCATTTGGTAACTCATCTAATATTTTTTTCATTCCTTTTCTATATTTGCTATCAACAACTATAACTAATAAATCTGATTCTATTCCATCTATAAAATCATTCTTTAATGTTCTTGCTCTCTCTAGTAAGTCATCAATAGTATCTTGTATATTATCTTTAGCTTTAACTTCTGTTCCTTCTAGTATTTTTGCAAAAAACTCTCTATCAAGATATCTAATTATAGCAGATTGATGATTAGCTTTTCTTCTTTCAGCCATACCATCTATTCCATATAACTTAACATCTTTGCCTTGTAATTCTTCAACAATTTCTTTATCAGTATCTATATATACTTTTACTGGTTTAGCTTTTACTGGATCACCTTTTCCAGCTGCTCTTGCAGTACCTTTATCTTTTAATTCTGCATTAGCAAATCTTTTATACTCAATTACTCCACCTTCTGGTGTTCCTGAACCATTTTTAGCTTTTATTTGTTCTGATATAGCTCTTGCTGATACATTTTCTAATACTCCACTTAAAACTTGTTTTAAATTATCTTTTGTTTCACCATCTTGTAACATTATATTTAATGCATCTTGTGTAATTTGTTCACTTGCCATTTAAAACTCCTCCTATCATTAATAACTTGCTCTAGGTATTTCTCTTGTTATTGTTTTTTCGATACCTATTTTTGATATTGGTGTATCTTCTTTTAATCTTTCATTAACAGCTCTTTCCACTGCTTTATTAAATGCACTAGATATTTCGTCTATTTTTGTGTTTATCTCATCAGCTTTTACTGTACTAAAATCAAAGAAATTTAATAAAGATACATCCAAACCTTTTTCACTTGCTACTTTTAAAGCTTGCTCTTTTAATTCATAAGCATTAAGCTTAGCAAGTGCGTCTGATTTTTCTTTTTCAGCTTTTTGTGCTTGATATTCAAGCTTTTGCTCTTTGTTCATTTTTGCAAGTTTTTCAGCTTCTGATTTTTCATTGTCCATAATTTCTTGCCAGTTTGTTTTAGCTGTTTCAATTGCTTCACGAACTTTTTTGTCATAAGCAGATTGATATTCCTTATTAGAATTGATTAATTCATCAAAACTTAAAGTCTTGTTATCTTCTTGCTTATTATTGTTTGTTTGTGTCCCAGTAGTTGGATTATCTCCCCCAACAGTTACATCTTTTTTATCATCTTCCATGATTATTCCTCCTTGTCCCAATTGTTCTATTTCTAGCCCAACAGTTACATTTTTTTATTTTGTTTGTTCTATTAAGCCTAACTACAAGAAAAACGGCATGAAAAAAAGACGCACGTCTGCGTCTTTGATTTATAATTATTAAATTTTAATATCTTATTTATTTAATTCTGCTTCTAAGTATTTTTTGTATTCTTCAAAACTATCCCATTCGTCATAATTCCATAGGCGTGGTTTCTTTCCTTT
This sequence comes from uncultured Clostridium sp., assembly GCA_946499885.1. Lineage (GTDB taxonomy): Bacteria > Bacillota > Clostridia > TANB77 > CAG-508 > CALXVA01. The sequence goes on from CAMMTN010000002.1 coordinate 13,783, forward strand.
TTTCTTTATGTATTCATCTATTAACATATCTACATCATTTGGTATATTTACCATATTCCTTTACCACCTTTTCTTTTATTCTCTTTAAAGAATTAATTTCATTTATTATGTCTAATGTATCTTTATTATCATTTAAGTATGCTGACATTATATTTGCTGATATTTCTTTTATCCTTCTTGTTTCATCTTCATTCCAATATGTTGTATCGTGTCCTATCTTTCCAACTATTCTATTATTAGTTACAGCTGAAAATATATCACTTAAAGTCATGCTCTTTGCATATTTATTTTGTTTAAACAAATTACTATATTCGTCACTATTAGCATTTATATATAGTTCTGCTCTTCTTAAGTCGTTTGCTATATCTAATTTGTTAGATATATTGTTTCTAACATCTATCATATGAATTATTTCATGTGATAGGCTTTCTGATAAATCATAGCTTTTAAATTCTTTATGGTTTGGATTTATTATTATTTTATCTTGCTCTGTGTCATAATACATAACTTTTTTATTGTTTCCATCTATTGCTACATTTTCTTCTGTCAAATATTTATTGAATAGTTTCTTTACTTTGCTATTTAACTTTGTATTGCCTAATACTAGTTTTAATTCTTTACTTATCTTAGGTATATCAAGATTATACTCTGTTTCTTCTTGACTTTCAACTGGTAAATAAACAATATAACTTCTACACCAATGAAAATGATGTGAAATAGGTGGCAAATTCAAGCCCAACACTAACCCTTTACATTTTATTTTTTCTATTCTTAATTCTGCTTTTGTTTCTCCATAATATCTAGTAAATTCGTTTTCTTTATCTATGTAAAATCTCTTTCTGTCTAAACTCTGGCACATTTCTGTTGTATTTTCATCTTCTATTGATACAAATTCAACCATTGCATTATCATCTTGTTCTTTTATTCCTTCTAACTTTGTCTGGTTATTTATTCCTATCATAGTTAAGTCCATATTTCCAGATATTTTACTACCATTTATACACAATTTATCATTTTGTTGTCGTTTAATTAAGTTCTGATATATACTGTCCGAAATATCATTTTTTTTGTTTTGTTGCAAATTAATAAGATATTGCCTATATAATTGCTGTGCATTAAATTGTATTGTTGCTTCTATATATTGTTCTATAATATAACCTTTTACGTTTGGTTGATCCATTAAAGCTAAAAATAAAGCCCATTTTAATATATTCATCGGCTTTCTTTGTTTTTTAGGTAATGTATTGTTTACTTCTTGTTGTCCTTGCTGATAATAATAATTTGCATCATCATACATTATACTTAATTCCTGCTCTTGTATTTTGTTTTGCTCTTCTATGTAAGCACCATATATAAGTAGTTCTAATATCTCGCTATTCTTTACTCTTGTTCTTCTATAAATATTATTTGCTAAAGTTCCAAAATAACCTGTTAGTAGTTCTTTATCTTTCCACTCTTCTATATATGAATTTACTCTTTTCTTTGTTTTATTATCTGCAATATTGTATATATTTTCAAAAGTAAAATCAAATGTATCAAATATTTCTTGTAATCTGTTTTGTGTTTGTTTACTAGTCTTTAAATACAATTGCTTTAACTTTTTCATTTGACTGTCATGGTATTGCCAATTATCCATCCACAACACCTCATTTCGTTATTGTATCTGACTGCTTAATATTTTCCTGCTTTACTTCTGATTTTACTTCTTGGTTTTCTGTCAGCTTTTTGTCGTCTTGTCCTTGCTCTGTATTTAATTGTGCATTACTTGTATCTTGTCCTATTTTTTGCATGTTTTCCAAATTCTTTTCAATATTTTCTTGGTTTTGCGCGTCCATCTCTGCAAGTTCTGCTTCACTATCTAAATCATATGGCAAATGGTCTATTACTGTTTTATCACTTAGTAGCCCTCTTAATTTTAACCATGCATTTACTACGCTCTCTGTATCCGTTGGCAAGTTTCTTGTTAATATTATTTCTATATCTCTAAAATCATATTGTTTACTTTTCTTTAAATTAATTCTATCTGTAATCATTTCCCACATTCTTAATAGTTCTTTTTTAAATAAATGGTCTGCTTGTTGTAATACTTGCTCTAATGGAAAAAACTTTTTCTCTAATGCACTAGCGTTATCTGCATCTGTAAAGCCTTGGTCTGTTACATTTGGTACTCCTGATATCATTAAAGCCATATCTAAACAAGTCTTTTTATGGTTTTCTGAAGCTGTGTCATTTATGTCTTTTGTTACCCAACCTATATCTCCTGTATTATCAGGAGTATAGAACACTTTAGCATTTAGTATAACTTCATCTTCTTTTTGCCTTGCTGGATTTGCTATCATTACAGGTTGTCCATTGTTATCTACTTGTGGTTTTCCATCTTTATCTGTAGCTTGTATTATTGCTTCATTATCTGGCGTAAATCCTGTTATTTTTAATTTCGCATCATCATTATATTGAAATATATTTGCATTGTTTCTTATTACTTGTTCATGCTTTTTTATTAAAGTTATTACATTTTCAAAGAATGCTAATCCATCAGGGTTCTCTACTGCAAAACAAGGGACATCGTTCCATAATACTTCTTTTCTACTGCCTTCTGTCTCTTTAAATTCATATTTAGCATCTTTGCTTATTGCTGCTTTTTCAATTCCATCAATATATTCCTTTTTGTAATCCTTGGTAATTATTTCTAAATGTGTCTCTATTCCTCCTGAAACCGTATTTTCATACCAAGCTCTCAGCAATCCTATTTTCTGTGCTGGTGTATCATAATTCCATATAGCTATAGTATTAAGGCTTGATGTATGTGCATATACTTCCTCATTATTGCTATTTTCATATATTAATCCATAGCAAGCACCTGTATTTATATAGTCTTTTACACAGTCATAGAAAAAGCTACCATTGTCATTATATTTTGTAATATAATCAATGATAGCTTGAAACTCATCTGGATCATTTTTATCTCCAAATACTTTTTCAAATATTTTCTTTAATATTCCTTTTTGTGTGTCATTAATCTTTCTCACCTTATATTGAGGTTCTTTTCCTCCAAAATATCCACTCGCTATTACACTTATATAATACTCTAATGCCACTATAACATCACCTGTATCATACTTTCTTGTAAACCTATCATATAAGTATTTTCTGTGAAAAAATATTGGCAATGCTTTTCCCCACAATGTATTAATATTGTCATTTATATTTTCTTCACTTATAAAATCATCTTGATATTGTATTCTTTCTACTATGTCCATATTGTACTCCTTATAAAATACTATTGTATCCAAACTGAATTGTATTTGGTTTTGGATGTTCATATACTCCTGTTAAGCAATCTTCTGCATCATCATGTTCGTTTTTTCCACTTCTTACATAATGTTTTAAGTGTTTGGCAAACTCTGGCCATTTATCTTCCCAATTTATTGGAAAATATACATTATTCATAACTGCAGTTGAATTACTTAATATCCTTGCTATTTTATTTTCGCTTTGGTGAAATGGATTAATCTTTGTGTGATAATTTTTCAATTTTTTTAATTCTTCTTTTACATTTCTAGCAAAACCTCTTCCACCATTATTACTTTCTATATTTGCATATCCTACATTATCTTTTGTTAACATCTTTGCTACTGCTGGTTCTGTAATTTCCATACTCGCTTGTGTATATATGACATCTAGTATGTAATATGAACTGTTATACATTTGATAATCTATTGAACATAAGTAATCTTCCCCTTCATCTGCCGTATCTGTATAATTCATAATATAATGAGCAGACGGTAATTTTTCATAAGTTTTAAATCCACTATATAATCTATTTTTTATATCTATTGGCTCTTGTTGATAATTGGCATATATAATGTCTTTATTCATATTCTTTGTTTTAAGCATATAATCTTCTTGGTTTAGTATCTCTGGGCACAACATTAAGCCGTTTTTTTGTACCGCTTGATAATTAATGTGTCTTACATTATCAAAGTTTTCCAATATATATCCTGCTAAATCATTACTTGCCCATCTTGTCATAATTATTATTAATTTAAAGCCTGTTTCAGTTCTTGAAAACATAGTATTATTGAACCAATCTATTTGCTTTTGTAGCACATTTTCGTTGTATGCTTCTTGTACATTTTTTATTAAATCATCTATTATCATTAATGTGCAACCAAAACCAGTAGCGGTTCCGTGTTGGCGATGTTGATAAGTAATTTGCTTGATTGCTACCATCTAAAGCCCACTTATTTGCACTAGCTTCTCCGTATTTTATTTTTGTATTTGGAAATATGTCATTATAAACTACAATTCCTTCTGTCTTTTCAGATGCAATTGTATCTCTTACTGACTTTGCAAATGTTCCTGACAATGTCTCGTTATATGAACCTGTCATTACCTTCTCTTTATTGTTTTTTCCAAATACCCACTCTGTAAACTTTCCTGCTGTTCTAGACTTTCCATGTCTAGGTGGTAAATTCATTACCATTATTTTGTCTTCTGGTGTTGTGCTTTCATAGAAATCTTGTAATTGATTGCACATATCCTTTAAGAATATTCTATCCTCTTTGTAAAAGTCTGATGCCATTAACTTACAATACTCAAAAAAATCACGCCTAGCTAATTCTAAACGTGCTTGTTTTATTATTTCTTCTTTCACTACATTATTTAGCATTATTTATCAACTGCCTTAATTCTTCTGTTGATAAACCTTCAAATGGATTATTAATATTTCCACTATGTTCTAATTGTTGTTTATCTGTCCAGCCAAAATTATTCTTTAGATTAAATATTATGCCTGTAGTTGAGCTATCTGTTATCAAATGTCTTTCTAAATAATTTTCTACTTTAAGTTTTGCTTTTTTTATTGTGTCGGAAAACTTTTCGTCTTTCGAATATTCTAGTAATGTATCTCGACAAATATCTAAAGCTAAACATAGCCCTGTTACTGTATATGGTTCATTATTCTTATTACATTCTTCAAAGTATTTATTTATTTTTTGTTGCATTATTTCTGCTTCTTTATATTTTTTTGGTCTTCCGCCTTTTTCTGCCATCTTCTCACCTGCTTTGCTATTTCTTTTGGTAGGCCTATTAATATGCTTATAATCATATATATTATTCCTACAATAATCATTAAACTAATAAATCCTGCTATCAATATAACTGGACTAAATATTATTATTAATATAATTGCTAATACTTCTAACATTATTTCCTCCTATATATTCAAATTCATTAATGTATTACATTGTTTTGCTGTTCTGCATAGTTGTCTTTTATATCCTTGTATCTTACTTGCATCTTTCTCATATTCTTTGCATCTTATTGTTACTATATCACCTTGTTTTGTTATTTCCATTTTCTTATCACATAATGTTTTTTTACAAGAATCACATAATTCCATATTTTTTTGCTCCTTAGCATAATAAAAGAGCCTCTCTTTTGATAAGCTCTGTTTATAAAAATGTATATATAAATATACAGTGTATGTTAACGACTTAATTTATATAGTGCGTATTGATTTAAAGATACGCCTTCTTGTTCTGCTTCTACTGATAATCTATAATGTAATGATTTTGGTATTCTTACTATAAATTTACCACTAAAATCATCATATCCTACTGGTAATGGTACATCAAAACCAGCTTCTAGCTTAGTTTCAATCCAACCTCTCATTGCTTCTTTTAAATTTTCGTATGCTTCTTCAAATGTTTCTCCAGTGCTTTGACATCCATCTAATTCTAAAACGCGAGCATAGAAATAAGACCCACTTTCATCATTGATTGCTTGCACAATATAATTATATGGTAAATTCATATAATCTTCAACATTTTTCATAAAAGCTCCCTCCTTCTATATAGAGTGTACTCAAAGAATAGGATTTTATTCTCCTATTCTTCTAAGTACATCTTTAACATACACTGCCTTTAATGGATTGTCTTCCTTTATTGTTATAACATCACCTTTCTCATTAATAAAATTCCTATGAGATGTTCCGTTTCTTTGGTTTCATCATATATCCATTGTATTCCAAAACTTTTGCCAATTCTTGAAACCTTATTCCATTTGGCTGTCTTTTCATCTTTAGTACTAATTTTCTTATGTCTGACATAAACATTCTCCTTTCTATGAATAAGTAACTAAAGGCCCCCCGAGAGATACTTCACAATTCTGAATGTTTCTGTCTTTTTATATGATACTATATTTAGTACTATTTGTCAATATTTTTATGAAACTTTTTAAAAACAAAAGAGCTAACATTGATACAACGCTAACTCTTAGGAAAATTTTATGTTAAAATGGATGCGATGGTCAGACTCGAACTGACATACCTTAGTTTATGAGACTAAGAAGCTACCTTTACTACCCTACCGCAATATATTATTAGAAACATCTGGGCTTAGCCATCTCTGACTATGTTTCTTCCTTTTTTTAGGGCCTTATTTAACTTACTAACATTTTAACACGTTTTGTCGTCACATTTGTCACATTTATCATTTTCTTTAAAAAATCTTTTTAATTTCATTTTAGCTGTACTTTCTGATTTATAATCCATCTTAAACATTATCTGGATCCAGTTCAAATTATCTTCATATCTTAGTCTTATAATTCGCCTAACTTCACTATCTTCTATTTTTTTTAATTCATATTCTAAGTTATTTATTCTTTTGTCTAACTCCCTTTTATTTTCATTTATTAACTTTCTTAGTTTTCGCTTTTGTTTCCATTGCTTTGGATATTCTATTCCTTCTATTACGCAATTATGTTTTATATATGGATAACTTGTGCTACTTCCTTGCACACTATCTATAACTTGCTTTAAAGGTTTGTTTAATTTATCTAATCTTTCCTGTAAGTCTGCTATTTCTTTATGTAAAAAACTCATTTGCTCTAAATCACTTTTATCTATCATTTGTTCCCTCCTTGTTTTTGTTTATTTATTATATTTTCTCTAATCAATTCATCTCTAAAATTATCTAACAATTTATATGCCTTATGTAATTTTTTTTGATTTAACATTCTAACTGTAACTGTTGATACTTCATATAAATTTATATTATCTATAAGTGCCATTGCTTCACTTATTTTTTTATATGCATAACTTATTTTCATTTGTGATGTGTTCTCCTTTCACATTTTTTATAGCATTTTTGTATAGTTTTATCACATTTTTTCAACTAATCCTGCTTGGATTAAGTCGACTACAAATGTTTCAATCTTTATGTCTTTTTCATTTATTGTACTAAATAAAGGTAATTGATATCCAATATTTTTATTTCTGTAAATCTCTATTAGAAGTCCATTAATAGGTATTAATTTGAAATATTTAACTTCTGCCTCTTCTTTTTCCCAGCTCATATATCCATACTTTTCTAATTCTTTTAAATCTATTTCATCTTTTATTTTTAACATACTATTCTCCTTTCTTTGCTTTAGTTTCAAAGTATTGCTTTGCACATATTTTACAGTCTTGAATACATTTGTCTTTTCGTAATTCATCTTCACAAAAATTTTTAAAATTAATTCTATCATTATATTCATATTCTTCTATCATTAAATCAATTTGCTTATCTTTTTGTTGCAATTCATTTATAATATTTAATGTTAATAAATGCTCTTCATACATTTTACTTCTTTTAGATAATCTTTCTAATTGTTTTTCTCAATGTTCTTTTAAATCTTCAATTGTTATCATTGTTTTCTCCTTTCTCCTTTGCTAATTTTTGTATTTCCTTATCTGTTTCATCAAAATATTTTCCTTCATAATCCCAATGTAGTTCTCCACTTATCAAGTTTAAAAATTGGTTGCATTTTTGTTCTTGTCCTTGATTAAATAAATCAATATTATGTCCATCTTTTCTTACTCTTTTGCAAAATGCTTTGAATTTTCTACATTCGTGTTCAAACAATTTTATTCTTTTATCTTTTTCTTCATTTTCTTTTTGTAGTTTAGTTATAAGGTTTAAAATTATTTCATATTCTTTGTATGGAATTGGTGTATCGCCATCATAATACGTACCTTCATACCCTTTCCTTTTATTTTCTAATTTACATTCATCAACTATTATTTCTATCATTTTAATAGCTTTCTTTTCTTCTTCTGATAACATAGTTATTCCTCCTTGTATTTTTCTATAATTGGAATATAAAGTTTATTCTCCATCTCCTTTATCTCAATTATTGTTTCTTCTCTGTCTTTTTCATAAATTATTCGTGAACCATCTACACTTTGTACTATGTTATAGTTATCATCTGCTATAACGCCATACTTTACTAGAATATCTTGTATTGCATTTAGTAAATTTACTATGTCTCTTTTTCGTTTGTCTTTGACGTAAAACGTACATTTTAGATTTACTGGTGTACTTATATTCTTTTTGTATTTCAAAAGGTAATAGCCACATTCTTGTTCGAATTGCTTATATAATTTTCCCTGACTTACAAAAGGTTTACCTGTTCTACAATTAACATGTATTTCTTGACTGTTCTTTTTTGACCTGCACATTAATGGAATCTTAATTATCATTTTTCTTTTGCTCCTTCCTGTTCTAGTATTTCTAAATCCTCTGTTAAGTACTTATATGTATATTTAGGATTGTTTTTTCTTCCTTCTAATTCTTTTAGATTCTTTAAAGCAATCATTATATCTCTTTCTATAAACTTACTTTTATATCTATCTATAAAGCTATCTTTTAATGAACGTATTACATCTAACTCGTTTTTTATTTGTCTTCTTTCTTCTCTGACTTTCTTTAATAAACTAATTACTTTACATCTCGTTGCAGCATTTAAGTTGTGGTTTTCTATATAATGCAGTATTTCATCCTGTTTACTGTCTACAATGCTTTGTTCTTTGCTTAATTCTTCTTGCCTTTTATCTATGTCTTGAAATAACTTCAATACCAACTTTAAAATATCTGTCACTTGTAACTCTTCTGTCACTTTTTCATTTGCTCCTTTCTCCATCTTTCTTGCCAGTCTGCCATACCTGGCATAAAACCGTTTACATCTCTGCTTTGGTATGTATCCTTCTTCTGCTTGTCCAGTGCATCCTAGGCACCAATAGCAGAGATATTTTCTATCTATTTGTTTCATTTAGTAACTCCTTATTTTCGTATATGTTACCTATTATTTCTGTTTCCGTATATTCTAAAGTTTGTCCTATAACGTCGCTATCAAAATAATAATCTCCTATTGGCACTAATTGAAAATAGCAATATTTTTCATTCCATATTATCCACGCTCTATCTATATCTATTTGCAATATGTCTCCCTCATATATTTCTTTTCCGTTTTTATCGTGTAAGCCTGTGTATTGTCCTATTGTTTCCGGCTTCACCTCAACCATATATACTGCATAATCATCTCTTTTAATGTTATCTAACAAGTCTAATAAAATATAATATTTATAATCACTTATTACTAAATAACCATATACAAATTCTTCATCTTCAAAATAACTTGTATTATTATCTGTTGGTATTCCTCTAAATTTAATTTCTCTCATACTTATCTCCTTATTCGTTATTTCCGAATTTACTCTATATTCGGTATATGTTGCATATTTTCAGCCATCAACTTTTCCTCTTCTGTAGCTTTTCTATATACTGCAACATTTTTCTTCGTTACATAATCCACTTTTGTTCCACATTCTACTAACTCGTGATATTCATATACTAGCTCTGTCAAACGTGGTCTTACATGGTTCATATCAAAGTATTTTGAATATCCTTTTTTGGTTCATTTCTACTTCTATTTCTCTTGCTGTCATCTCTCTATTATCTATTATTTCTATTATTTGCATATACTTTGTTAATCGTTTGGGCTTTATATCTTCAAAGCTCATTTGTCTTGTTTCTATCATTCGTTATCACTCCTTTATTTTTCTGGCATTTCATATACAAATCCATTCTCTATTGCTATAGCTCCTACTTCATCTGATATTCTATTAGATATAGCTTTAAAAGTTTCTGTTGCTTTATATAATTTTATTATTTCTTGTAATACTTCTTTTGCTCTTTCTTCTGTTTCATAAATTCCTAATATATCTAGTCCGTCAATATTAGATACTGGAATATAGAATACAAAAAATCTATTTTCATCTTCTACACTATCTATGTAAATATCTGTTACATTATTTAAATTTACTATTCCTTTTTTATCTTGCTTAACTATTATCATCTATTCTCCTCCTCTATATCATCATTAAAAACATTGGATTGTACTGTCCATATTTTTTGCGCACGTATTCTGCAATATCTTTTGCTCCATTTCTTGCTATACCTTGTGCCATTAACTGTTTTATAAATTTTTTTCTTGTCATGCTTTTTATTTCAAAACTACATTCGCCACTATAGTTTGTTGCATTTGTAATTTTCTCGTCAAATAATGTATTATCTCTTTCTATAAGTTCTGGTTCAACTGTTACAGAATTTATTACTCCATTTAATTCTCTTTGATTTCCATTTTCATCTATCATTACTAACTTTCCTAATAATTCAGTTCCCATCTATTTCCCTCCTACATTTGCATATAATTTACTAAAATCATCTTCGCTATAATCTCTTTGTTGTACTTTATTTTTTATCTCCTTCTTGCTATTTTGTTTAAATTGTTTATCTTCTTTTTCTGCATCTGCAACTGTCTTTATCCCTTTTTTATTCCAGTTATTCAAAATGCCTTTTATGTATTGTATTGTTCGTATATCTGCCTCTACTGCTTTTTTCATAGCTAAAATTATCAGGTCTTTTTGCATTTCTTTAGCATAGTCTGATAATATTTCTAGCCCAAATGGAGTAATAGAGCCAATATTATTATTATAAAATTCAATGATTTCTTGTAAGCCGTCAACACAACTGTCGCTTACATTTTCATTTGCATTTTCATTCTCATTTACATTTACATTTTCATTTACATTTACATTAGTTTCGCTTTTGCTATTACTTTGCCTGTCGTTTGCTTCTGTTTTGCTTCCTTTTTGCTTTTTTCCGTTTAGATATTTTTGAAAGTTTGCATCTAATTGTGGCTTAATTAATGTAAATATTGCTTTTGAAATTCCTGTTATTTCTATTTCTTTATGATTTAGTGCATATTCAGTTATTGCTTTATATACATTTAGTTGTTCTTGTTCTGGAATCTCTTTTATGGCTTCATAGAAACTTCTGTAAAATATAAAACTATCTCTTTCCACATAATTTCTCCTTTCGTTAAAAGGGCTAGTATTTTGCCTAGCCCCTTGTTGTTTAATCTAAATAATTTTTTCCTATTAATTTTATAAATTCTTCTCTTGTATGTGTCTTTTCAAATTCTTTTTGAACATCTTTTTTTAATTGTAAAAGTATTTCTTCATTTGAATGACATTTTCTACATATTAATTTTACAAATCCATTCTCAATGCTTCTTTTTCTATTACTTCCTCCATAAACTTCGTGAGGATCAAGATGTTTAAATTCTTTATGACAGTAATCACATTTTCCTGCTTTTATTATCTTTTTATCTCTTTGTCGTTCTATCTTTATTAACTTGTTTGATTTTTTCTTTAATTCTGTCACTTTTTCTTTTGTTTTTCTTTCTTTTTTAGGAACTGGATTATAACTTGTACTTAAATCTGTTACTATCATTTATCCCAACTCCTTAATAGACTGTCTATCTCTGCTTGTGTTTTTGTTTCTATGCCTTGTTCTTTTGCTTGCTGCACTAAAAGTTCTATTAATAAACTCATTTCTTTTGTGTTATATGTACTTGAACCATAGTAGCAATTTACTCTGATACATTTATCTTTTCTTGATACTTCTTGAATCAAAAATCCTAGTCCTTGCTTTTCCCATATTCTTTTCAAATTATCATATGCTTTTTCTTCTACTATCATTGGTTGGAATGTACCTATATTTAATATTGCATCTTTGTATACATCTTCTTTTGTAATTACTGCATCTGGTACAGTTAATTTTTTTGCTATCTTATCGCATAGAACCCAACAATAAGCATTTGCATTAAGTGTTCTCTTTTCTCTATGTTTATCTAGCTCTATATCAAGTTCTAAGCCTTTTAATTCTTCAAGATATGTAATTTCATTAGTATTGATTAATAACTGTATCTTAGGCTTTTTAGACAAATAATCTATACTTATGTCTGTTAATTGTCCTTGCATTTAATCACCTACTCAATGTTTTTAGTCAAATCAGTTCCTAAATCTAAATAGTCATTAATTATTTGTTGTTTTAGAAGTTCATCTTCTCCTGCTTGCTTTAAAGCTTCTTGTCCAAACATATAACAACTACTTTTATATACAACTTCTTGATTTTCTGGAACTACTGTCTTGATTTTTGAATTTTGATTATATAATTCATCGTGCCATTTATGAGTCCTATTATTTATTTTTGCTAATTCTACTTCCAATCTTTTTAGTTGTTGTAAATTTAAATCTTCCAAAGTAGTCCACAGTTCTCTATTTATTACAACTGATAAATCTGTTACTACTATTCCTTGCTTTCTACATAATTCATTAATTGCTATTTTTACTATCTTCATTGCATCTTCATAACTTATAAATACATTTGTATAAATTTCCTCTTTTTTATTTCTTAATTTATACGCTTCCACTTTTACCATATCTTGTCCGCTTGCTATTCCATTATCTACACCAAATCCACAAAAACCTAATGCTCTTCCTATTGCAGATGTCTCACAATTTTCTAACATCGAAATACTATTTACTAATCCTTTTTTTACTTCACTTGCATAACCAGTTGCTAATTCTTTTTCATCTTCTCCATATATTGTTGCTTTTATTGTTACATCATTTTCTGTCTTATCTATAATTTCAGTTAATATTTTTCCATTTGGATTTAATTTTCTAAATGCAAGAACTCTTTCACTTACTTCTGCATACTTCTTTCCTTTTATGTCTGTCTTTTGAATTTCATTGTTAACTCTTTCCAATTCTTTATATTCCATTAGATTGCTTCCTCCCAATAATCTTTTTCTTGTTGATTTTCTTCTCTTCTTCTCTCTTCTTCTAGCTTTTCTGATACTTCTTCTAATTCGTTTTCCGCCTCAAATTTAATGTCATTTATTAAATCTATATAATATTTATCGTTTATATCATCTACTAATATGTCTAAAGTTCTTACTATATTGTCTAATTCATCATATCTATCTTGATAATCCATTTGACTTCCTTTCTACTCTTGTGCTATAATTAGTTCAAGAGTTCATATATTTGAATTTTATTTGAATTAGTTGTTGGCTTGGTAATCTTCAACTAATTCTTTTATTTTAGCGATTTTTAAATCGTCTCTTCCATAGTTGTTTTGCTCTAATACTGTTTTTATACATTCTATTTGTCTGTCTTGTAACTCCGTTCTTTTCATTTCTGTATCATAATCATTTCTAGCTTTGTCTCTTTCTACTTTTAGTTTGTCAATAGCCTCATCTCTATTTTTTATCATTGCACCTTTATTTGCTATTTCTCTCTCTGCATCATTTATTCTATTAATGCTAAACAATGCACAAGTTGCATAACCAGTAAATATTCCGCATAAGCATCCAAATACTGCTAACATTACACTTCCTCCTTTCTAAATCAAACTTGTTATATAACCTGCCAATACACATGGCACTATCAACATTGCTAAAACCATTGTTGCACCTATTACATTACATACTGCTTGTCCTATTTTGCAGTATATCTTTTGTTCTCTACTCATCTTTATCACTTCCCTTCACATAAATAATCGTGTCTTTTGGTCATATACTCATTTAATGCTTGTCTACTTACTTTAAATGGCTTTGTGTACCTTTGTACTGGCAATTCTGGGTCATTAAACATTTTCTGTACCATATTAGTTCCTATATCAAATTCTGTATGAACTTGCTCTATTGTAAGTAATTCATATTGCGCCTCATTTTGTTTAATCTGTTGTTGTAATAATTCATTCGTTTTCTTTATCTCTGCTAAAATTTCTTTTTCCACTTTTTTCATCTCCTCTCTTTTGGTTGTGCTGTGCTTTACTTTTTCTTTACCACCATGTTATAATTCTGTTGAAAGGTGGTGCATTTATGGAATGGTTTTCTTATGCAGTAGCTGTAATTCTTTTAATATCTTCTGTTGTTTCTCCTTGGTTAGTTACTCGCGAAAATAATAAACAACAATTAAAATTACGAAAATTAGATTTGTTTGAAATTGCTAAAAGAAATGTTTTAGAAAATTTTATTAATTGTGCTAGTAAATACGTTAACTCTTTTTCGCCAAAGGAACATGAAGAATATTTATGTGCTCTAAATTCTTTATATATTTATTTTGACAATATTCCTAGTGAAATACAAAATCTAACCTCTAATGTAAAACAATTTCCTAGTGAGTTAACCAATATTGTTCAAGTTCTATCAAAACAAATAGTGAAAGAATAATATTTAATATTACATAGACTGCGTATATCCATGTTGTTTCGTGGTCTATTTTTTTGTGCCAATTTATTAATACTGCTATTCCTACTATTGTTATAATTACCATTCCTAAAATTACTCTAAACCAATTCATACTTCCTCCTATATGGTTGTGCTGTGCTTATTTTTAGGTTTACTTTTGTCAACATTTTTAATAAAAAAAATATCATCGAAGTTGCAATTTAATGCCTTACAAATATTAACTGCTAATTCAGGACTTGGGTTTCTTTCTCCCTTAGTTAATAATGTAATTGATGTTGGATTTGATTTTGCTCTTTTAGCTAGTTCTCTATAGCTAAATCCTGCTGTTACTATTCTTTCAATAAAGGCATCTAAATCTTTTATATATACTGTTCTATTTGCCATTTTATTTTACACCGCCTTTCGTTGTTTACTGTTGTAAACATTATAGCATATAGTTTTCAAATGTCAATACTTTTTTAAAATTTTTGCAAAATTATTTACAAATGTAAATTTTCGTAGTATAATCACTTATATAAGGAGGCAAATGAAATGGAATTTTCAACGCAAGAACTTGCCAAATATTTAAGAACTATACGAGAAAATATAGGTTATAGTATATATGATGTAAACAAACTATGTGATATTTCTCCTAGTTATTTATCATTAATGGAAAATGGTAAAAGAAGACCTAGTCCAGTTATTTTGAAAAAGCTATCATCTATATATCATATTGATTACAATGATTTACTTATAAAAGCTGGTTTTTCAGACTTAATAGAAGACGAAAAAAAATCTAAAATTAAAACTGACATATTAGGTAATCCAGTAGCTTCTGTTCCGCTTCTAGGCTCTGTCAAAGCAGGTTATAACTATTTAGCACAAGAAAATTGGATAGGTACTGTTGATGTAGAAACTAGTCTTGTAGGAGATGGCAAAGATTATTTTGCATTAAAAGTCAAGGGTGACAGTATGGCTCCAGTATTTCTTGAAAATGATATAGTTATAATAAAGAAACAAAATGATTGTGAAAATAATGAATATGCTGTTGTTATAATAAACGGAGATGAGGGTACTTTAAAGAAGATAAAGAAAACAGATAATGGCATTATCTTACAGCCTTTAAATCCTGCATATGGTCCAGTAATGTATACTAAAGAAGAAATGGAAACAATACCTATTATAATAGTAGGTGTAGTAAAACAGTTAAAAAGAGAGTTTTAGAAGGAGTACAATATGGAATATAATGTGTATATAGATGAGAGTCGGAGATGAAGGTATAAAAAGAGGAAGTAAGTGGTTTATTCTTACTGCAATTATTGTTCCAAAAGAATATGATTTAACTTTATCAAACAAAATCGTTAAAATAAAAGAATCAATGAATATGAATAGAAAAGATCAACTTCACTGGAATAGAATTTTAAAATATGATAAAAAAATTCAAATTATTTACGACATTGTAGCCGAAAACTTTAAAATTATACATGTTGCTATTAATACTGATGAAATAAATAAACTTAAATCTAAGGATTTATATCCATATTTTATGAGTTATTTAATAGAAAGAGTATCTTATTATGTAACAAATAACAATGGAACTTGCAATATTTTTATAAGTACACGAAATGAAAATAATAAAGAAAAGAACATATATTTAAAAAATGAGCTTACTAATAAGAGAAAATATCATCATATAGCAATTAAATGTATTAATGATATAAAATTTATTGATAACAGAGATAGGAATCTACTTCAATTAGCGGATGTTTGTTGTAGTTCTTTTGCTCAAGCAATTAAGTATAATACTGTACAAGAATGGGAATATGTAATAAAATTGAAAGCTAATCTATGGAATTATAAAGGTTTAATTATTGGTTATGGAATTAAATTCTATCCACCTGTTGACTGGTTTAAAATTTTTCCAAATCTACTATATATAACAGCATAAAAAAGAGTAATCCCCCCGATTACGTTATCCCATACGTCTAAGCGTACTGCCAATAGACAAGCTATCGACCCGTAATTTATTCGGCGAACGAATTACTCTTTATATATATATTATACATTTTTTCATAAAAAATGCAAGTATTTTATGAAAAAAAAACAAATTTCTTATTTTGTAAAAGAATTAGAAAGTGTTTGAGTCTTCGCACAGCACAACCACTATTCTAATTCCGAACATCACTATTGAAAGTGACTACTCTATAATTATACATTAGAGTACTTTCATTTTCAATAGTTTATTAGTAATAAATTAAAGAAATTGGAGGTATTTTTATTATGGGAAAAAAAGTAAAAGGTAATGGAGAAGGAACTATATATTTTAGCGAAATATTAAATAAATGGGTAGCTCAATATGTAGAACCTTCTGGAAAAAGAAAAACATTAACACAAAGAAAAAATGAAAAAGTAAGTGACTTTAAAAAAAGATTTACTAACATTATAAACGAAATAAATAATAATACTTATATTGAATCTACTGATACCAGTATGTACAATATATTAAAAGATTATATTGATAATAACTATAGTACTGGTATTACTAACGATAATACTTATAAAAGAAATATAGAGAATTTAAAATTATTAGAAAAATGTTGTAAAAGTTTCATATATAAGCCAATTCAAAAAGTTACCGTATTAGAAGTAAAAAAAGCATTGCCTAATTTAGTTGAACTACAAATAACTAATCCTAAAACAAATGAAATTATATTAAAAAACTATTCTCAAACAGTAATAGATAAATTATATAGATTTCTTAATAAATGTTTTAAAATTGCAATTTCAGAAAGAATACTACAATATAATATAATGGAGAATGAAAGTATACAAAAGCCTAAGTCTAAAAAAGAAAATTTAAAAGTAGAAGCCTTAACATTAGAAGAAGAAAAAAAATTAATCAATATTCTAAAAAAATCAGATCATAAATACAAAAACATTATTTTACTGACTCTTTTCACAGGAATGAGAATTGGAGAAACTTTAGCATTAACTTATGATAACATAGACTTAAAAGAAAATACTTTATCCATTGAAAAAACTTTAACTAGAAACAAAGAAGATAAAGTTATCTTAGGAGATAAAACTAAAACTAGAACAGGTCAGCGCACAATATATTTAAGTAATAATGCTAGAAATATTTTGGAAAATATTTTAAAAGAAAAAATTAGCAATATATATAATTTATTATTTTATGATTATGAAAAAAATACTTATGTTACTCCTAACGAGATAAATTGTTATTTAAAAAGATTAAATGCTTCTTATAAATTTTGTACAGAAATTCATACACATATGCTACGACATACTTATGCTACTAGATGTATAGAATCTGGAATGTCTGCTAAAGTATTACAGAAAAATCTTGGCCATAAAAAAATCCAAACCACATTAGATACATATACCAGTGTTTTCGAAAAATTTAATAAAGATGAAAATGAAAAATATAATTTGTATATGAAACAAAATGGAATATAAAAAGCTATTGCATTACTATTGCATTAATTTAAAACTAAAAAAGCTATGAAACGTTGATATTTCAACACTTCATAGCTTTACATTTTGGTTGGGCTGGCTAGATTCGAACTAGCGCATGCCAGAGTCAAAGTCTGGTGCCTTACCGCTTGGCTACAGCCCAATATATTTTGATGGGGTGGAAGATGGGACTCGAACCCACGGTCTTCAGTGCCACAAACTGACGCGTTAACCAACTACGCTACATCCACCATCTTCTTTATAAATGCATATATTATTTTACCCCATCATCTCATATTTGTCAACTATTTTTTCAAAATTTTATACTTCTTCTGCCCAAATTATTAATCTATTTTTTGTATCATCTGTACAAGTAGTTAAAGATATTTCTCTTTTTCCATTTGTATCTCTATTCATATAACTTGAATCACTTGTACTTGTTTCATATTTTTTTGTTATCTCATAGGTTACTCTTTCTCCTGATATATCTGTTATATAAATTTTGTCTCCTTTTTGTAATTTTTTATTATTTGAGAAAAAAGTTCCATTTTTATAATTATGCCCTGCAAGTACAGTATTTCCTACTTGATTTATTTTATCTCCTGCTGGATATAAAACTACTATTCCAACATTTAATGCTTTTAAGCCATTTTGATATTCTGGTATAATTGGATATTCTACATCTGTTGCTGGTATTTCTATAGTTCCTATTACATCAAATCCCATATATGTAACTCCTGAACCTGAGCTACTTTGTTCATTGTTCGTAGTATTTTGATATATTGTATTTTCATCCACATCTGGAGTAACATCATTTAAAATCACTTCATTTTCTACAGGCTTTGTAATAACTTTATTAGCAACACTATTTTGAAATTCCCCATAAGCATCTCCTGCTGCCTCTTCAATATAATACTTTCTATAAACATCTATCCCCCAGAATATTAATAGTCCTATAATTATAATTATAACAATAATAAGAATCACAGTTAATGTTTTACTATATTTATTATTAAACATATTCCTTCCTCCCTTGTTATTAGTTACCATAAATATATTATAACATATTTTTTTATAATAATCTACATTTTATTACTATTAATCTACAATTTTGTCGCCTAATTTTTTTCCGCCAATTACATGGAAATGAATATGCATAACTTCTTGTCCAGAATCTTTTCCGCAATTTGCAATAACTCTAAAACCATTTTGCGCAAATTTTTGTTCTTTTGATATTTTATTTATAGTTTGATAAATATATGATATTAAATCTTTATCTTCTTCCTTTACCTCTAATAAAGTTGCAATATGTTTTTTAGGTACCACTAATATGTGAATTGGTGCTGCTGGATTAATATCTTTGAATGCTATAACTTTTTCATCTTCATACACAATTTCAGAAGGAATTTCTTTCTTTATTATTTTACAAAAAATACAATCTTCCATTATTTTTCCTCTTTTCTTCAATTTTATTCATTTTATATATTTTTAATGTAATAGTTTCTTTTTTTGACAAAAGTGCTAAAAAATGCCTGTCCTAAATCTGACATTACTCTAAAATAGCTTTAATTCTTCTTACTCCTGCTGAACTTGATTCTTCTTTCTTTATTTTAAAGTGCCCTAGTTCTCCTGTATGGCTTACATGAGGACCTCCACAAATTTCTTTGCTAAAATCTCCTATAGTATATACTTTTACCTTTTCTCCATATTTGTTTTCAAATAATCCTGTTGTTCCTGATGCTTTTGCTTCTTCTAATGTCATTTCTTCACAAGTAACTGGTAAATCTCTTGCAATTTGTTCATTTACTATATCTTCTACTTTTTGTAATTGTTCTTTAGTCATTTTTTCTGGATGAGAAAAATCAAATCTTAGTCTTTCTGTTGTGATATTAGATCCTTTTTGTTTTGCATGTTCACCTAATACAATTTGAAGTGCTTTATGAAGTAAGTGAGTAGCTGTATGGTAGGCTATAGTTTTTTCATTTTGCTCTGCTAATCCACCTTTAAATTTTTGCTCACTTCCCATTCTTGATTTTTCTTGATGCTCTTTAAATAATTTTTCAAATTCTGTATTGTCAATTTTAAATCCTTGTTCAGCTGCTAAGTCTGCTGTAATTTCTGGTGGAAATCCATAAGTTTCATATAATTTGAATATAGTTTGTCCATCTATTACATTTTTATTCTCTTGTTTTGCTTTGTTTATTGCTTTTTCAAATTCTTTTTCTCCATGTGCCAATGTTTTCATAAATTTGTCTTTTTCTTCTATAATTACTTGTTTAATTACTTCTCTATTTTTTTCAAGTTCTGGATACAATTCTTTTAAAATATCTATATTTAAATCAATTAATCCTGCAAGTTCTGATAAATCAATTTGTAATTTGTTTAAATGTCTTGACATTCTTCTTATTAATTTTCTTAAAACATATCCTCTATCTATATTAGAAGGTCTGCCTCCATCTGATATTACCATCATACTTGCACGTAAATGTTCTGTTACAATTCTTCTACTTTCTATATTGTCTACATTTGCTAATTCTTTTAATTTTTCCATGATTGGTGCAAATAGTTCAGTATCAAATGGTGTTTCTTTACCTTGCAATAGCATTGTCATTCTTTCTAGCCCTAAACCTGTATCAACATTATGTTGTTTAAGCTTTTCATATTTACCTTCTTTTGTTTTATAATATTCCATAAATACATTATTCCAAATCTCAACATATTTACCACAATCACATGAAGGCTGGCACTCAGGCGAACAAGCTGGTTTTCCTGTATCATAAAACATTTCTGTATCTGGTCCACATGGTCCTTCTTCTCCTGCTATCCACCAGTTATCATCTTTACCATAAAAATATATTCTTTCTTCTGGTATTCCTGCTTTTTTCCAACATTCTGCAGTAACTGTATCTTTGGGTGCATCTTCATCTCCTGCAAAACATGTAACTGATAATTTTTCTACTGGTATTCCTAGTTCTTTGGTTAAAAACTCAAAGCTCATAGCTACAGATTCTTCTTTAAAATAATCTCCTAAAGACCAGTTTCCTAGCATTTCAAAATAGGTTAAATGGCGGTTGTCTCCTACTTCATCTATATCATTGGTACGTAAACATTTTTGATAGTCTGTAAGGCGTGTTCCTTCTGGATGTTTTTCTCCTAATAAATATGGTACTAATGGTTGCATACCAGCCGTTGTAAATAATACAGATGGATCATTTTCTGGTATTAATGGTGCGCTTGGTATAACTTTATGTCCATGATTTTTAAAAAAGTTTAAATATTTATTTCTTATTTCAATTGCTTTCATTTAACTTCTCCTATCCTCTATTAATCTCTATATTTAACACTAAAATTATATTACATATTTTAGTAAATTGCAATAGTTGAATTGTTTTTATTATTTGACATAATATGTTAGATATGGTATTATATACTTAGTTAGTGAAACTACATTTTATTTTTTAAGGAGAGTGCAATTATGACTAACAGCTTCCATAACATCCGATTTCGGAATAAGTTCAGAAATCAAATGAATTTCTCAAGCCTATCTATCTTCGAGGAATTTAAAGAATTCTTCTGTAGAGCTCTTTACAGTTATGAAGAGTTCTTCATTGGACTTATTTGGTCCTTGACTTACAACCCCTCTGGTGTTAGAGCACCGGAAAAGTATTCATACTTCTATCGAGTTTTTAACCATTTCTCTACTCAGCAGCAAGCAGTAATCCTAAGCGAACTTCGTTATCAGTACAAACAAGCTCATCCCGATTTTCTCAAGGTTGATGCTGAGGGCAATGTTGCTCAAAGCTACGTCAAACTGCTTAACGTTGCTGGTGAAATTGCTGCATATCAAGTTTTGCAAAAGTGCATGCAGTACAGCCATTATTCAGCTGATGTATTAGCACATTGCTATAAGCTACTGAGTAGTCAAGAAGAGAATCGTTATTTTGGTGGGCTTCGTGATTTGGGCTTCAACAAAAAGTCCGCAAACTATCTCAAGCCATTCATCAAGGAAATCGCTCAGCTGTTTAAAGATATTACTGCTGAGAATAATACACAAGAAGATGACAGCGTATCTGATCTTCCTTTTGTGTTTGGTGGGGAAGATACTCCAGTGCAGAATGGCTGTGAAGTTCAGACTGTACAAGATGATGTAGAAGTTCAAACACATCAGGAAGCTAGTAAAAATCATTTTAATGCTGATTTTGCATGGCAGCACAAAACGGAGTTAGCTAACTTCTTCAAGGCACTTGAGGAAGTCGAATCTATCGGTTTGACCGCAGAGCTTATCCTCAGCAAAAGAGCTGAAATTGCACAACTTTTTGGTGCATTTAAACTCTTCTGATGCATTCTACCTTACAAAGAGGACGGAGTAATTTCCGTCCCCTTTGTTTTAATTTTCTTTATTTTCTTATGTATTATCTTTTATTCCAAATATTAATTTTACAATTCCTCTTAAAAATTTTGGAACTTTTTTTACTACAATAGTCATATAATCCCCCCTCCTATGCTTCTTAATTTTAAAATTCTTAATACTATTTATGTTTTTTAGCAGCATAACCACATAAGTCCAACAGCAACAATTGTAAGTCCTATTATAAATAACCAACCTGATATAGGAAGTAATAATACGAGTAGTATGCCTAACCCAAATCCAATTAAGCAAACTGCAATTGTCTTTTTTAGTAATCTACACATATTTTTATTACCTCCTTTTCTTTATATATTATATTAATTTATCTTTATTTGGTTACCATTTTATGTTACAATTTATGTAAAATTTTAAATAATACTATAAAAGTCAGGCACTATATTTTTTATAGAAAACTCTTGATACTAATTACATAAATAATATATAATACTAAAATATAAGAAAGGCGTGATTATTTTTGAAAACAAACGAAGCAATAAATATACTAAATATATTAAAAAAATCTTATCCTGATGCTAAATGTAGTCTTGATTTTTCTAGTCCCTTTGAGCTATTAGTTGCAGTAATATTATCTGCTCAATGCACTGATGAAAGAGTAAACAAAACTACTCCTAGCATTTTTGAAAAATATTCTACTCCCGAAGCTTTTGCAAAAATGCCATTAGAAATATTAGAAAAACTTATACATCCATGTGGTTTCTATAAGAACAAAGCGAAAAACATAAAACTCACTGCTCAAAAAATTATAGATGATTTTGACGGTAATGTTCCTGAAAATATGGAAGAACTTTTAACGCTTTCTGGAGTTGGCAGAAAAACTGCAAATGTTGTTATGTTAGAAGCTTTTAATAAACCACAAGGAATTGCAGTAGACACACATGCTAAAAGGCTTTCTAACAGAATAGGTTTTTCTAAAGAAGCTACTCCTGAAAAAATTGAGCAAGACTTATTAAAACTTTTTCCTTATAATTACTTAAAAGATGTAAACCATTTACTAATATATCATGGTCGCACAGTTTGTACTTCTCGCTCACCTAAATGTAATATTTGCCCTATAAATAAATATTGTAAGCTTTATAATAATATAACTTAAACTTTATAAATTAATTGTTACTATTTCTAACTTCTATATAAAACATAATAAGCTATGAATCGTAACTAAATTTAAAATAGAGAAAGCTAGATATATGCATATTTTATAAAAATCATCTCATACTATTTATTATGGGGTGGTTTTATTTTGACAAATATTAATTGTTCATGTAATTGTAAATATCAAATTGATGGCATATGCCATTTAGAAAATGTACAAAATCAAAAAATATCTCCAAATAGAGAATGTGTCTATTATTCTAAAAAATAGCCATTGACAAAACTCCTAATAAATTATATTATTATTTCATAATTTATTAAGGAGGGATTTTTTTGAAGTTTAATGTATTTTTTAAAATAATATTATCTTTTTTATTAATATTATTAATGTTACCTATTTGTGTATTTGCCACAAATACGACTAATTCTGATGAAGCTAATGACATCTTAGCTGTTTATCAAACTGATTATGAATATGTTGCATCTGATTTATTTTTATATGATACAAATATTGAAATGTCTGATGTAGTAGACGGCAATGTTTTTGCTTATGGTTCTAATGTAAAAATAACTGGAGAAATTTATGGAGACCTTTTCGTTTTTGCAGATTCTTTAGAAATAACTGAAGATGGAATTGTTCATGGAAATGTATTTACTTATGTAACAAATATAACTGTATCTGGAATTGTTTCAGATATTTATGCTATGTCTGATAATTTTAATTTGACAGATTCTGCAATTCTAGCAAGAAATTTATATTTATATACAAATACAGCTAATTTATCTGGTCAAATTTCGAGAGACGCTTTTATAAATTGTGAAAATTTATCTTTTGGCGATAGTAAAGATGTTATCATAAAAAACAACTTAAATTATTCATCAAAACAAGAAGCTCAAATTCCAGAAGGATCAGTTGCTGGAGAAACAAATTACACTCAAGTCGAAGTAACTAACAATAATTTAATATTTTCAGCAATATTAGGTATTATCAAAGTATTAATATTCTCTTTTATTATAATAATGTTAAGTATTTGGCTTTCACCTAAATTTAAAGATAGAGCTTGCGAAATTATGTTGTCAAAAAGTCTTAAAGCTTTTGGAATTGGTTTATTAGTATTATTTATAACTATTATAGCTTCAATAATTTTACTAATATTTACATATGGTTTTGGCATAAGCATAGCACTTGCTGCAATTGCTTTACTAATTCTTGGTTTAGCAATTTCTAATACAGTATTTAGTATGTCTATTGGTAAATTATTAGTCAATAAATTTAATTTTACAAAAAATGCAGCTTATGTATTTTTGTCACTTTTAGTAGTTTTAATACTTGAATTAGTTAAATTTATACCTTACATTGGTGGATTAATTAGATTTATAACTGCTATTACAGGTCTTGGAATATTATGTATTAATGCATATAAAAGAATAAATTTAATAA
This sequence comes from uncultured Clostridium sp., assembly GCA_946499885.1. Lineage (GTDB taxonomy): Bacteria > Bacillota > Clostridia > TANB77 > CAG-508 > CALXVA01. The sequence goes on from CAMMTN010000002.1 coordinate 38,625, forward strand.
GCAAAGAATAAATTTTGTTAAATAATATAATTAATTAAAAAATGCACAGAGAGAATTATTAACCCTCTCTGTGTTCTTTTTATATTAATTTAGGTGAACTCTAATAAAAATTCACTGTGACCTCCTTAACAAAATTCACTAATATCATTTGATGGAATTAATGTGACTGGCCCATTGTAATGAGCTTCTTGGCATATTTTTAGAACATGCTTAAATAAACTTTTAGAAATTTCTAGTTGCTTCACTGGAAGTACAAGAATTTACAACATAGAAATGCCTACTAATTCAATTGTAATTAATGAATCTTCTCCTTTTAATATTCGAGATATTGCAGATTCATATTTCTCATCTTCTTGTTGTATTTCAAATCCAAAGCGCTCCCAAGCTTCCCAATTTGGCCAAATAAATAATCCATGCTGTTCTTTTTCGTTAGCCTCTTTTAAAATGTTCCGCAGTACATTTTCTGTCATAATAGTTCCCCCCTCAATTAATGTTGTAGGAAATCAAATATGTTTTTACATATTACAATTCTAGCAAATTTTTAAATTAAAATCAACTTTGTCTTTACAAAAAATAATTGCTAATGTTTCTTTTTTTAGTAAAATAATAGTTATTTATCTAATTGCAGCTTTTACTAATTCTACAAATAATGGTGCTGGTTTATTTGGCCTTGATTTAAATTCTGGATGGAATTGGCAAGCTATAAAATATGGGTGATTTTGTATTTCTATAATTTCTACTAATTTTCCATCTGGTGATGTTCCTGAAATAATTAGTCCTTTTTCTTCCATTTTTTCTCTATATTCATTATTATATTCAAAACGATGTCTATGTCTTTCGTTTATTTTGTTTGTTTTATATACTTTTTCTGCCAAACTTTCCTTTTTTATTGTACATGGATAACTGCCAAGCCTCATAGTTCCACCCTTTTTAGTTATATCTTTTTGATCATACATTATATGTATAACTGGACTTTCACATATTTCATCAAATTCTTCTGAATTTGCATCTTTTAATTTTAATACATCTCTTGCGAATTCAACTACTGCCATTTGCATTCCCAAACATATACCTAAAAATGGTATTTTATTTTCTCTTACGTATTTTATAGTTTGAATTTTTCCTTCTATTCCTCTATTTCCGAATCCTCCTGGTACTACTACTCCCTCACAATCTTTTAACATATCTTTTACATTATCTTTAGTTACTTTTTCTGCGTCAATTAATTTTATTTTTACATTTACTCCATTTTCAATTCCAGCATGTTTTAAACTTTCTATTACTGATAAATATGAATCTTCTAATTTAACATATTTTCCTACTATTCCTATTGTTATCTTTTTATTAGAAATATTTTTTATTTTTTCATTTAATTCTTCCCATTCTCTATTATCTGGTGTATTTTTTTCTAATTGTAAATGTTTACAAGTTTCGTTGGCTAATCCTTCTTTTTCCATCATTAAAGGTACTTCATATAAGCAACTTGCTGTTCTATTTGCAATTACACTTTCTTTTCTTACATTACAAAAAAGAGCTATTTTTTCTCTTACTTCATCTGGTATCTCCACTTCTGTTCTACATACAATTATATCTGGCTTTATTCCAAATGATTGCAATTCCTTTACTGAATGTTGTGTTGGTTTTGATTTTATTTCTTTTGAACCTGAAATATATGGTAAAAGAGTTACATGAATATATAGTACATCTTCTGGCTTACTTTCAATTCCTACCTGTCTTATTGCTTCTATCATAGATAGTCCTTCAATATCTCCAACAGTTCCACCTATTTCTGTAATTACAATATCTACATCCGTATCTTCAAAGGCATATATTTTTTCTTTTATAGCATTTGTAATATGAGGTATAACTTGTACGGTTTTTCCTAAATAATCTCCTCTTCTTTCTCTTTCAATCACTTCTTGATAAATTTTTCCCATAGTCACACTAGAATTTTTAGTTAAATTTTCATCTGTAAATCTTTCATAATGACCTAAATCTAAATCTGTTTCTGCACCATCATCAGTCACAAAAACTTCTCCATGTTCATATGGGCTCATTGTACCTGGATCCACATTTATATATGGATCAAATTTTTGATTTACAACCTTATATCCTCTATTTTTTAAAAGCCTTCCCAATGATGCTGCTGTTATTCCCTTTCCTAGTCCTGATACTACTCCACCTGTTACAAAAATGTACTTTGTCTTCATATTATTTCCACCTTTCTTGATTTTAATTAAATATTACATTTCTTAAAAAACAAAAAGTAGATTAAAAACAAAAACTCCAAAATCGGTTTTTTTTTAATCTACTAAATAAATCTTAATAAATATTGTATATATTATCACTAAATTTTACATTAATCAATACTTTTTTACAATTTTAATTTATTTATTGTGTCTTTAAAATCATCTGATTCTATAATGCAAGTTCCAGCAACTACAATATCTACTCCTGCCTCTTTTATCTTCTCTATATTTTCTAAATTTATTCCTCCATCAGCCTCAATATCAACTTCTAGATTATTTCTTTCTATATATTCTTTTAATGTTTTAATTTTATCTATCGTATTTGGTATTAAATCTTGCCCACCTTTTCCTGGTTCTACTGTCATTACTAAAACTGTATGAATAAATGGAAGAATATCATATATTTTTTCCACCTCTGTATTAGGCTTTATACTTATTCCTACCTTACAATTATTTTCTTTTATATAATTTATCCAACTCATCAATTCTTCTTTATTTTTAGCTGTTTCATAATGAATTGTTATATTTCTAGGATTAAATATTATAAAACTTTTGATAAATGACATTACATCTTTTACCATTAAATGCACATCCAATGGCACATTTGTAATACTATTTAAATATTCAGCATATTTAGTCATTTTCTCTACCGTATTATTCTCCACAAATTCTCCATCCATTACATCTATATGAAAATAATCTGTACCTGCTGTTTCTAAATTATAAAAAGTTTGTATACAATTTTCTTCTTTCACATTCAAAATTGATGTTGAAATCTCCATACTTTCTCCTTTTTTGTCGCGATAGGGACAGGCCTTTTCGCGACATTTTTATTTTCCTATATTTTAGATATATACTAAGTGTCGCGAAAAGGCCTGTCCCTATCGCGACAACTTCTCGAAAGTAGTATATCTTAGTTTTGATATTTTGCCTTCTATTAATGCTTTTTTTATTCCACAATTTTCTTCTTTTAAATGTCTACAATCTACATATTCGCAATCTGTAATATATAGTCTAAATTCTATAAAATATTTTGCTAAATCTTCTTTTTTTATTTCATTTATGTCAAATGTTGAAAAACCTGGTGTGTCTGCTATATATGTATTTTCATCTATTTTATATAATTTTACCTGAGTTGTTGTGTTTTTTCCTCTTTTATTTTTTTGACTTATTATTCCTTCCTCTGTTACACTTTTACCTAATAAACTATTTATTAATGTAGACTTTCCTACCCCTGAATTTCCTGAAAATGCTGTAATTTTATTTTTCAAAGTTTCTTTTAATTCATCTACACCTATTCCTTTTTTAGCATCGGTTTTTATAACTTTGTATCCTATTTTTTCATATATCTCACTAATGCTATTAATAACTTCCGCGTCTTCTAAATCTATTTTATTTAAAACTATTATAGGAGGTACCTGCATATATTCTGCATAAGCTAGTTGCTTATCTAATAATTCTAAATCTGGTTTAGGCAGTTTCATAGAAATAACTAATATAATTTGTGATAAGTTTGCCATTTTAGGTCTTTTTAAGTAATTTATTCTTTCTTCTATTTTATTAATTATACCTGATTTTTTTTCTTCATCAATTATTTCTATTTCTACAGAATCTCCAGCAACTGGACTTGTTTCGCCATTTTTAAATTTTCCTCTTGCATTGCAATCATAAATTTTTCCATCTACTTCTACTTTATATAAATTTGATATGTTACTTATTATTATTCCTTTTTGCAATATAAATCTCCTTTTTTTATTAGTACATATATATTATAACATAAAGAAATAAAAAAGGTAGAGTTTTTCTACCTTTTTTTAATCTATATTTAATACAGGATTGTTAGAATTCATATTAAGCTGCTTTTCTACTTCTTTTACTCCATTTATAAATATTTTTACTGTAACAGTTCCCTTTCCAGAAATTGTTTTTGTGAATTTTTCTACATCTTTTCTTTGATCTCCCTCATAAACATTTTCATCATTAATTTCTATTCTTAATTCAATAGTAGGATTTATTTCATTACCTTCTTCGTCTTTTTCAATAACTCCGCCTGTTAATGATTTTAAGTTTATGTTTAGAGTACCTTCTTTAATTTTTTCTATTTTATTTACTGTAAGTGTTACTTTTGTGCCTTCGTCAACAGTCTCTCCTACATCTAAGCTTTGTTTTAATACAACACCATCATCTTTGCTTGTATCTTCTTCATAAACAACATTTACATCAAATCCTAAATCTGTAAGAGTCTTTTTCGCCTCATCTTCTTTTTTACCTATTACGTGTTCCATTGTAATTTGCTTTATTCCAGTGCTTACATATATCTTTACAGTTTCACCTGCATTTACTTCTTTTTCTGCTTCAGGCTCTTGTTTTATTACATAGCCTGCTTCTACTTTGCTACTTGCTTCTTCAACAACTTCTAATTCTAATTCTTCTGCTTTAATAGCTTGCTCTGCTTCTTCTCTTGCCATTCCTGTTACTTTTGGTACGATTTTAATATTTTCGCCCTTACTTATAACTAGTTTTACAGTTGAATTTTCTTTAACTACATATCCATCTAAATATGGTGGATCTTGTGAAATAACTTTTCCAATCTCTACTTCCGAACTATATTCTTCCGTGATATCTAAAGTAATTTTTGCTTCCTCTGCTTTTGCTTCTGCTTCTTCTCTAGTCATATTTGCAAAGTTTGGAAGTGCAACATCTTTTACTCTGCCTATATTTAATATCGCTTGTGTACCAAAAAATCCTATTACTGGTATTAAAATTACAATTGCTACTATTAAAATATATTTTGCAGAAGGATGTTTTTTAAAGAAGTTCTCCTTTTTTTCTTTTTCCTTAGTTTCTGCATTTCTATTTTCTTCTTTCCCCTTTATTGTATCTTCCTTTATTGTTTCAATTCTTTGAGTATATGCCATATCATTTGAAGAAGTTTTCACAAAATCTCCTTCTGGATCTTTTAATGCCATATTTAAATCTTTAAGCATTTCTGTTGCAGATTGATAACGTAGATTTAAATCTTTTTCCATTGCCTTCATAATTATCTTATTTACTGAATATGGTATTGCTGGATTTAGTTTTATTGGATCTATTGGTTTTTCTTGCATGTGTTTTAATGCAATAGATACAGGTGTATCTGCATCAAATGGAACTCTACCTGTTAGCATTTCATACATTACAACACCTAGCGAGTATAGGTCTGATTTAGCATCTGTAAATCCTCCTCTTGCATGTTCTGGTGAAAAATAATGTACTGATCCTATTGTTGTTCCAAATGCTGTAATTGTTGAATTTGAAACCGCCTTTGCAATTCCAAAATCGGTAACCTTCGCAACTCCATCTTCTGTAATAATTATATTATGTGGTTTTATATCCCTATGTACTATATTATTTTTATGTGCTACCTCTAATGCTGAAGCAATTTGTGATGCTATATTTATTGACCATTTCCATGGAAGAACTCCATCTTCATCAATAATTTGTTTTAAAGTTTTCCCTTGTATAAGCTCCATTACAATATAATAAACATTGTTTTCTATACCTACATCATAAATAGACACTATATTAGGATGTGTCAAGCTTGCTGCTGACTGAGCTTCTGTATTAAATCTTCTTATAAATTCTTCATCTGTTGTAAATTCTTCTCTTAGCACTTTTATTGCGACATATCTTTTTAACATTTGGTCTTGTGCTTTATACACTGTTGCCATTCCGCCATTTCCTATTTTTTCTAGTATTTCATACCTGTTCCCCAATACTTTTCCTTCTATGTTCATAAAAACTCTCCTCTTTATTTTATTATAATAACTGTTATATTGTCATATCCACCAGCTTGATTTGCTGCATTTACTAATCTTTCTGCTGCATTTTCTAAATCTTCTTTTATTATTTCATATATTCTTTTTTCATCTAGCATATTACTTAAACCGTCCGAGCATATTATAAATATATCGCCTTTTTCAAAATTTCTAGCCCTTAAATCTGGTTCAACATAAGGTGTACAACCTAGAGCTTTTGTAATCATATTTTTCTTAGGATGATTCTTTGCTTCTTCTCTAGTTATTTTTTTATCTTCTATTAATTGTTGTACATAACTATGGTCTTTTGTAAGCTTTCTAATAACTTCTTTTCTAATTCTATATACTCTGCTATCTCCTACATGTCCTATATATGCTTTATTATTATATATTAAACAAACTTCTAAAGTAGTACCCATTCCTTCTAATTCTTGCGTTTCTTTTGATTTTTCGTATACCACCATATTCGCATATTCGACAGCACTTGATATTAATTTTAGGATTTCTTCTTTTTCTTTGTTTATACTATTAAAATTACTCTCTATATATTTTTTTACTGATTCTGTAGCAAGCTTACTAGCTATTTCTCCGCCTTTATATCCGACCCATTCCATCAGCTAATATATATATTTGAGGTTTGTCATTTTCTTTTGAAATATAGTAATAGTCTTGATTTATCTCTCTTAACTTTCCTATATCTGTTTTTGCAAAAACCATTAATACTAACCATTGTCCTTTCATTATTCTTTATTTAAATTTTTCCTTCTTAATTGTCCACAAGCCGCATCAATATCTGAGCCTAATTCTCTTCGTATTGTTGCTACAATTCCTTTTTCATTTAAATAGTCCCTAAATTTTATTATATTTTCATTAGAGCTTTTTGAAAATGCTCCATTTTCTATTTTATTTATTGGTATCAAATTAATATGACATAACATGCCTTTAAGTAGCTTTACCAATTCTTTCGCGTCATCCAAATTATCGTTATTGTCTTTTGCTAGTGCATATTCAAAAGAAATTCTTTTATTTGTCTTTTCTATATAATATCTACATGCTTCCATCAATTCTTTTATGTTATACCTATTATTTATTGGCATCATACTACTACGTTTTTCATCATTTGTAGCATGTAATGATATAGATAACGTGCACTGTAATTCTTCATCTGCAAATTTATATATCATAGGAACTAGTCCACTTGTTGAAATGCTTATATGTCTCGCTCCTATATTTAATCCCTTTTGATTGTTAATTATTTTTATTGCTTTCATTACATTATCGTAATTATCAAATGGTTCTCCAATTCCCATAAATACAATATTTGTTATTTTATCTCCAATATCTTGCTCTACTGCTAGTATTTGTTCCACAATTTCTCCTGAAGTTAAACTTCTTATAAATTTTATTCCAGTAGAAGCACAAAATTTACATCCCATTTTGCATCCAATTTGTGATGACACACAAATTGTTTTTCCATGATGATACTGTATAAGTACTGTTTCTATTGCATTTCCATCAAGTACATCAAATAAGTATTTTTTTGTTCCATCTGATGATTCTTGCTTTTTTAAAATATTAAAATTGCACATAGTATAGTTTTGTTTTAATTTTTCTCTAAGGTCTATGGATAAATTAGTCATTTCATCAAATTCTTTTACTTTATCTACATATATCCATTTAAATATTTGCTCTGCTCTATACTTTTTTTCTCCCATAGAAAGTAGTTCGTCTTGCAATTCATCTAAATTGTATTCTTTTATATTTTTCACTTATTAACCTTCATTTCTTTTTGTTATTTCAATAACTTATATCATATTTTAGATTATTTTTCAATCACTTTTGAAAAATTAGGGGCTATTCCGAATTTCTCATATTTTTTTTAATTCCTCTAGTCTTGCTTCATATGCAGCCATAATGTCTTTTTCTAGTGCAACTTCTTTTTCTACTCCTAATATTTTCATTATTTTCTTTGCAAACAATGGATTTAGTATAAGTAACGGTCCAATTACATAAGTTCCTATAAAATTATTTTTCTTTATTCCTTCCAGTTTGCTCTCTTTGTTTAATCCAATTCCCTTTTCTACTTCTAAGAAATATGAATTAGTATTATCTCCATACATCATTGTAAACTGACTCTTAAATCCTACTATTTCGATATCTTCAAATTTTCCTACCATAAGGCTATTGTGTCTATGCATCATATCTCTTTTACTATATACATCAAATATACCTAGCCCATTTATTTTACTTTCATCTTCGTTTTCAATGTATTTTCCAAGCACCTCTAAAGCATTTCCTGTAAATAAAAATACCACATTTTTTTCTATTAATTCTTCAATTCTTTCTTTATAGGGTAACAATTTTTTTATTACCTTTTCCTGCGTTTTTTCTGTCATAGGTCCTAAATAAATTAAATTTACATCTTCATTTACAAATGTTGGAACTTCGTCTAATGCTGTTTCTATAAACTCTGCATCTGGAATACACATTTTTAAATATTTCATGTTAAATATATCTCCAAACAAATTACAAAATTCAGGAAATAGAACTTCTATTCTCATTTATAATCACTTCTCTTTCTTATTTAGATTTTTAATCATAACCTCTACTTTATTTCTAGCAGCATCTTTTAATTCCATAGAATATAAATCATGTAAAATAAATACTGTATCAATTCCTTCTAAATTTAGCTTGTCTAATGCTGAAAGTTCATCTCTTTCATAAACTATTTTCTCCTTACTAACTCCTGCCATTTCTAGTCTTACTAAACCATCTAAATATCTAGCTCCTCCTATTATTATTTGTTTTATACTTTCATCATTTAAAAATTCATAATCAGTATCATATTGCCAAGAAGTGTTTTCACTTCCTTTTGCTGCTTCATGTAAATCATCTACTATTAAAAATACAGCTTTATTCCCTTTATATTTCCTTGTATAATCAAATACTCTAGAGCAAGCAATTGGATTAATTCCTTTAGCTAAATGTGTAATTATTTTAATTCCATTAACAGTCTCTTCTGTATATCTTGTGTCTACTATTTTTTGTTTTTTTAGTGATTCATTTATTTGATCTTTGTCCAATCCTAATTGTTTTAATGCTGTTATTACTGAAATAATATTATATATATTTATGATATTATCACTAATTAAATCGTATTCTTCTTCTCTTTTGCCTATTTTTAAAGTCATTTTCATATTTTCTAAATCTAGTTTAGTTGCTAAGTAATCTATTTCTGGTGATTTAAAGTCACATTTTGGGCAATGTGCTTTTCCTATATGATTATATCTTACATAATCATATACAAGCTTAGTATCACATTTTGGACAAGCAATAATGTCTCTTGCTATATTTTCACATTTTTCTCCATCTGTGTCTAATCTATCTATACCGAAATACATTCTTTTATTTTCTGGTGCTAAATTACTTACTATTAAGTCATCTCCATTTAATATAAGTGTAGTATCTTTTGGAATATATTTTGTAAGTATTCCTGAAATAAACTCTGTGTGAGCATTTCTCATAAGCGAATCTCTAAATAGATTTGTACATACTAAATATGTTGGTGTTAAATATGGATAAATTTTAGGTGCGCTTCTTTCATCAACTTCTAAAATAGCTAAATTTTTTTTAGATTTTCCCATAAAACTTACTCCACTAATTAAAGTTGTAGCAACTCCTGCATCTATGTTTGAACCATATTTATTATCAATAAAATCATAGTTATTATCATTTAATACATCTTCTATCATATTACAAACTGTAGTCTTTCCATTTGTGCCAGTAACTGCTATCATTGTTTTAGGCTTTTCTATTCTTCCTATAAAATCTGGACATACTTTTAGTGCAAATTTTCCAGGGAAAAATGTTGCATTTCTTCTAAGTAATTTTAAAAATATAGTTCCTATTTTGGCTCCCCATAAGGCCATGTAAAATCTAAAACTTTTTTTCATTTATCTTTCGCCCCTTTATTTATTTTTTACTCAAAGTATTATATATTATTGCTAATTATAAATCAATACTTTTTCAAAAATGAAATGAACTTTAAGGAACGTCCCTAAAGTTCATTAACTTTTGAAAACTTCATAAAGTAATTTTTCTATGCTAGCCAGCCTTCTTTCAAATAAAGTATTAGTCATATCACATATTTTGTCATACTCTAATAATTTTGAAAATTTTTGCATGTTTACTTTATGATTATTTTCTAAAGTTTTTTGCATATTTTTTTGTTCATTTTTTATTTCATTTAATAGTTCATTTATTTGTGTAATTAATGCTTCAAGTGTTTCTTTTTCAGAATCATTTTTTGACATATAATCACCTCAATTTCATTGTGCAACTATTATATCACTATTTTTATGATTAATCAATAGTTTTTGCAAATTTTTGTTCGCATTATTTTTCCTCCGCCAATAACAACATTATTTTTATAAAATACAACCGATTGTCCTGGTGTTATAGCTCTTTGGGGCTCTTTGAATATTACTTTGGCAATTCCATCTTTTACCTTTAAAATTGCTTCTGCTTCTTTTGCTCTATATCTAACTTTTGCTTTTATATCTATTGGTTTGCTTAAATCTATATCTACTAAAAAATTTAAATCATTTGCTTCTAACTCATTGTTATACAATTCTTTTTCTCTTCCAACTATAACTTGATTGTTTCTATTATCTAATTCTAATACATATAATGGTTCTTTATAAGATATTCCAAGTCCTTTTCTTTGTCCTATTGTATAATGAATAAGTCCATTATGTTCTCCTAAAATTTCTCCGCTTCTTAACACAATTTTTCCTTTTTTATTTTTTATGTTGCTTTCATTGCTTTTTAAAAAGCTTATATAATCATTATTTGGTATAAAACAAATTTCTTGACTATCCTTCTTCTTTGCAACTATTAATCCATTTTCTTCTGCAATATTTCTAATTTCTGTTTTATCTTTAAAGTCTGAAAGAGGAAATATTACTTTTGGTAAAATTTCTTTGTTAATTCCATATAAAAAATAAGTTTGATCCTTTTTATCTGAATTTGATTTAATTAGCACATATTCTTTATATTTTTCTGAATATTCTATTTTTGCATAATGTCCTGTTGCTATGTAATCACAATTTAAGTCTTGTGCAATTTTATAAAATTCACCAAATTTCATATATTTGTTACATTCTACACAAGGATTTGGAGTTTTAGCTTGTGTATATGAACATATAAAATTATCTATAACATTTATTCTAAATTCTCTTCGTAAATCTACTATATGATGCTCTATTTTTAGTTTTTCACATACTTTTTTTGCATCTTCTATTGCAGTAGACTGTTCACCTTCACATAATAACATAGTTAGTCCAATTACTTCATATCCTTGTTTTTGCAATATTATCGCTGAAACTGAACTATCCACTCCACCACTCATTCCTAATAATACTTTTTTCATCATTTAAGCTTCCTCTTTAAATTTCATTATTAAGTCTAAACTTTAAGGACATTCCTTTAAATTCTTAAATTTTCAAGATTTTAGGAGTGTCCTTTTTTATATTAACTTATAATATATTTTTCTTTTACTTCTTCTAATGCTTTTGCAAGTTGGTCTGGACATGATGTACTTTTAATTCCACAAGGTATTCCTTTTAATCTTTTTATTACGTCATTAATATTCATACCCTCTACTAATTTTGATATTCCAACAGTGTTTCCTGCACATCCTCCAACTATCGTTAATTTTTTTACTATGTTTCCATCTACTTCTATTATCATTTCCCTTGAGCAAACTCCATTTGGTTTATATCTATATTCCATTTGTTTCCTCCTTATTTTTCTTTAATATCTACTTTTATATGTACATCTTCTAATTGTTTTTCTGTAACTGTGCTTGGTGCTCTCATAAGAAGATCTCTTGCTTTTTTATTTTTAGGGAATGCAATTACTTCTCTTATATTATCTGAATCTGCTATTAACATTACCATTCTATCTAATCCTGGTGCTGCTCCTGCATGTGGTGGTGTTCCATATTGGAATGCATTGTATAATGCACCAAATCTTGTTTCCACTTCTTTTTCAGTATATCCTGCTATTTCAAATGCTTTTACCATAAGTTCTGGGTCGTGATTTCTAACAGCACCAGATGCCATCTCATACCCATTACATACAACATCATATTGATATGCTAATATTTCTAATGGATCTTTATTTTCTAATGCTTCACGTCCACCTTGTGGCATTGAAAACGGATTATGATTAAAGTCTATTGTTCCTTCATCTGACAATTCATACATTGGAAAATCTGTTATAAAACAAAATCTATACACATTTTTTTCTATTAAGTCTAATCTTTTTCCAAGTTCTATTCTAACTTGTCCTGCTATTTTTTGAGCCTTTATAAATTCGTCTGCTATAAAGAATATTGCATCATTTGCTTTTACGCTATATTCTTTTGCAAGTTCATTTTGCATATCTTCTGTAATGAATTTTGAAATTCCTCCTGTGTAACCTGCTTCTTCAACTTTTACCCAAGCTAGTCCGTTTGCACCTGTTTCTTCTTTTGCAAAGTCTGTCATGCTATCAAAGAATTTTCTACCTTGACTTGCACCATTTTCAACAACGATTATTTTTATAGTTTTATCTTTGAATGCATTAAACTCTGTATTGGCAAATAATTTCGTTGCATCTTGAATAATTAATGGATTACGTAGGTCTGGTTTGTCTATTCCGTATTTTTCCATAGCTTCTCTATATGGTATCCTCCTAAAAGGTGCTTCGTCTACTTTCCAAGTGGTATGTTCTTTAAATACAGTGGTAAAGATATCTTCTAATACTTTAAAAACATCTTCTTGCTCTGCAAAACTCATCTCAAAGTCTAATTGATAAAATTCTCCTGGTGCTCTATCTGCTCTAGGATCTTCATCTCTAAAGCATGGAGCTATTTGATAATATTTATCAAAACCTGATACCATTAGAAGTTGTTTGAATTGTTGTGGCGCTTGAGGAAGTGCATAAAACTCTCCAGGATGTAATCTACTTGGTACTAAATAGTCCCTTGCTCCTTCTGGAGATGAATTAGCTAATATTGGAGTTTGAACTTCTGTAAATCCAAGCTCATCCATTTTTCTTCTTAATGTTTTCATTATATTTGAACGAAGTAAAATGGTTTTATGTAATTTATCATTTCTTAAATCTAAAAATCTATATTCTAAACGTAAATCTTCCCTTGCTTCCCCTGTTTTTTCAGAATTAACTTCAAATGGTAAAACATTTTTACATTTACCTAAAATATTGATTTCTTCTACCTCAATTTCAATTTCACCTGTTGATATTTTAGTATTTTTATTGCTTCTTTCAATAACTTTTCCTTTAACTTGTATTACACATTCGGTAACAAGTTCATTTGATTTTTCTTGCATTTCTTCATTGTCACTTATTACTATTTGTGTTATTCCAAATTGATCTCGTAAATCTATAAATTTCATTGAACCTAAATTTCTTATTTTTTGAACCCAACCAGCTAATACTACTGTTTGTCCAACATTTGATATATTTAATTCTCCACAATTATGGTCTCTATACATTTTTATCATTCCTTTTATATTTTTTTATTCATTTTCGCCATATATAGTATACTATATATTAAAAATTATTACAACTTATTATAATTTAAATATTTTTTGTTCTATTTTTCTAATATTATTGTAACAGGTCCATCATTTAAAAGGCTTACTTTCATATCTGCTCCAAAAATTCCTTTTTGAACTTCTATTCCATTTTCCTTGCATTTATTGCAAAAATATTCATATAATTCATTTGCCATATCTGGCTTAGCTGCATTTACAAAAGATGGTCTGTTTCCACCTGTACAATCTGCATAAAGTGTAAATTGAGAAACTATAAGTAATTTTCCATTTACATCTTTTAAGCTTAAATTCATTTTTTCATTTTCATCTTCAAACACTCTTAAATTACAAAGTTTTTTTACTAAATAATCTGCTATTTCTTTAGTATCATTATGTGTAACTCCAAGTAACACTAAAAAACCTTTATCTATTGCTCCTACTATATTTTCTTCCACGTTAACTTCTGCATTTTTTACTCTTTGAACTACTAATTTCATTTTATTCCTCCTTGAACTTTAGGGACGTTCCTTAAAGTTCATTTTTAATAATCAATAAATTCTGAATATATTATTTTCTTTTGAACTTTAAGGAACGTCCCTAAAGTTCAATTTTCCTTCTCACATACTCATAAATCATAATACCTGTAGCTACTGCAGCATTTAGACTTTCTGTTTTACCAAGCATTGGTATTTTAACCTTTTCATCCGCTATAGCTTGTACTTCTTTAGAAACCCCATTAGCTTCATTCCCTATTACTATAACCTTTTTATTATAATCTACTTCATAAATACTATTATTTGTATCTAAAGATGTTACCATTATTTTAAATTTATTCTTTTGTATTTCCTTTAAAGTTTCTTCTAAGTTATCTACTTCAATTATATTTACTCTAAAAATTCCCCCCATAGTTGAACGAACCACTTTATTATTATATGGATCAGCACTATTCTTTGAAATTATTATTTGATTTAAAGCGGCACTATCAGCTGTTCTTAAAATAGTACCTAGATTTCCTGGATCTTGCACTCCGTCTAATGCAATTATCATATCTTGAGAATAGTCGATTTGATTTATTTTATTTTTTTCTATTATTGCAATAATTCCTTGAGGAGTTTTTACATCTGTTATTAAATTAAATACTTTTTCTGTTACATATATTAAATTATATTTTGCAATTTCATATAATGTTTCTTTATCTATTTCCTGATTATCTGCAAAATTTTCGCACATTACAATTTGCTTTATTTTAGCTTTTTCTGTGATTGCCTCTTTTACTAATTTTATACCTTCTATAATATATGCATTTTCTAAATCTCGGTATTTTTTTTCTTTTAACTTTCTTATATTTTTTATAATTTCATTATCCTTACTTGAAATAACTTGCATTTTTATTTATATAATATATCCAATAACTCAAATATATTATAATCTCCTTTCTTTTTTTCAAAGTGTCGCGATGGGGACTGTCCCTATTGCGACAAAAATTCTTTGATTTTTTCTATTACTTCTTCATCTTTTAAGTTTCCAATTCTTAGTGTTATATATGGTTCAATGCCTGTCGAAAATTTAATGTCGTAATTATATTTTTTTATTAGTTTATCCACTATTTCTGGATTATATTTATTTTTATCATAATAGAATACTAAATTTTGATTGTTTGTTAACATGTTTTTCTTTTCTGATACTTTTACAACTCCAGCTTTTCTACACAATTCTTTAATTCTTGCTACTTCTATCAAATTTTCTAATTCTTTTGGCATTACACCGTATCTATCAATTATTTCGTCTATTACATTTTGTATATCTTCTTCTGTTCTGCAAATAGCAATATTTTGATATACTTCTATTTTTTGGCTACTGCTGTCTATATAGCTATCTGGTATATAGCTTGAAATGTTTATATCTATTTGTATTTCTTGTTCTTCTTCTATTTCAATTCCTTGCATTTCTTTTACAACTTGGTCTAAAAGGTTGCAATATGTATCATAACCAACTTGTTCCATATGTCCATGTTGTATTTCTCCTAGTAAACTTCCGGCACCCCTTATTTCCAAGTCTCTCATTGCAATTTTAAACCCTGAACCAAACTCTGTAAATTCACGAATTGCTTTTAGTCTCTTGTCTGCCACTTCTGATAGCAATTTGTCTCTTTTGTATGTTACATAAGCATATGCTTGCCTATCACTTCTTCCAACTCTTCCTCTTATTTGGTATAACTGTGCTAAACCTAATCTATCTGCATTTTCTACAATTATAGTATTTGCATTCGGTATATCTATTCCAGATTCTAAAATTGTTGTACAAACTAGTACATTTATTTCACCATTTATAAATCTTTCCATTATATCTTCAATTTCTCTACCTGTCATTTTTCCATGTGCAAATTCCACCTTTGCCTCTGGCACTAATTCAGAAATATCAAGTGCTCTTTTAGATATATTTTCTACATTATTGTATAGATAATATACCTGTCCACCTCTTTCTAATTCCTTTGTTATTGCTTCTTTTACAACTTCTACATCATATTCTAATACATAAGTTTGAACTGGTCTTCTATTTTGAGGTGGCTCATATATAACAGACATATCTCTTACCCCTAATATCGACATGTGAAGAGTTCTAGGTATTGGTGTTGCTGTCATTGTAAGCACATCTACACTTGTTTTTAGTTTCTTTATTTTTTCTTTATCTTTAACTCCAAAACGATGTTCTTCATCTATAATAAGAAGTCCTAAGTCTTTAAATTCTACATCTTGACTTAATAATCTATGTGTTCCTACAATTACATCAACCTCACCTAATTTTAGCTTTTTTATAACTTCTTCTTGTTCTTTCTTGCTTCTAAATCTGTTTAGTAGTTCTACATTTATTGCGAAGTTTTCCATTCTCTTTTTAAAACTCTCATATTGTTGATTTGCAAGAACAGTTGTAGGTACTAAATATGCTACTTGCTTATGGTCCATTACTGCTTTAAAAGCTGCTCTTATGGCTACTTCTGTTTTACCATATCCAACATCTCCACAAAGTAGTCTATCCATAGGTCTTGGCATTTCCATATCCTTTTTAACTTCCCCTATACATCTTAACTGATCTTCTGTTTCTTGGTATGGAAATTCTCCTTCAAATTGCTTTTGCCATTCTGTATCTTTACTATATGCAAAGCCTTTCATTTTCTGCCTTTTTGCATATAATTCAATTAAATCTTTTGCAACTTCCCTTAAGTTCTTCTTTACTTTTGCCTTGGTATTACTCCATTCCTTACTTCCTAGCCTATTTAATCTAGGAACAGAATCTCCCCCACCAATATATTTTCTAACATTATCTAGGTTATTTGTAGGAACATAAAGCATATCATCATTTTGATATCTTATTTTAATATAATCTTTTGTAACACCATCTGCCTCTATTGTATTAACTCCAACAAATTGCCCTATTCCTTGTGTTCTATGAACAACAATATCTCCTTGTTTTAAATCTGCAAAAACAACCTTCTCACCTTGTTTAAAGGTTGTATTAGTCTTTTTCTTCTTTATTTCTCCTTCAAAAGCATCTGCCATGCTTATAACTACTAAATTCAAATCATAACATTCAAATCCAGAAGAAAGACCACCTGGTGCGATTGGCACAGGCCTTTTCGCGCCACTTTTTTTGTTTTCTACTATTTCATTTGATGTACTTATTCCATTTTCCAATAGTAATTTATCTATTTTTGATATATTTTCTGTACTTCCTGCAAGAATTATAACTTCTTTTTTATTCTGAATCCATTTATTAATGTCATTTATTATTAAATCTGTTTCACTTTTATAAAAATTAACTGGTCTATAATTAAATTCAAATTTATTAGCAGTATTAGTATTATTTTCATCTATATATATAACTTGTTTTATTTCATATAGATTATTCCAATTTTCTTTACTAAATTCACTTATTTTGCTAATTGCTTCTGGCACAAATCTTTCTTTTTCGGTTAGTGATTTTATTAAATTATTATTTTCGATAACAATGTTTTCTATTCTTTGATTTATTTTTAAATTCTCATCTATAAATATTGCACAATTTTCTGAAAGATAATCCGAAAAATTAGCCTTTTTATCATAAAATTCATCAAAATATTTATCAATTTTACTTATATATTCTCCATTTTGAATTGCTTCTATATCTGTTTCTATATTTTGCTTTAGCTTTTCACTTAAATTATTTATATTGTAACCTAAATATTTTTTTCTTATTTTAGTAATAATATCTAAAGCAATTTTCGAATATTCAGGCAATATATTATCTTCTGCCACATAGCTTAAAATATATTCATGAGCTGGAAATATTGTAATTTTGTCTGTCATTTCAGTTGTTCTTTGCGAACTTATATTAAAATATCTAATAGAATCTACTTCATCGCCCCAAAATTCTATTCTGATACCTATTTTTTCGGTTAATCCTATATCACAAATTTCACCTCTTATGCTAAATTGTCCTCTATTTTCTACTAAATCATTTCTTTCATAACCTAATAATAGCAGTAGTTTTTTCAAACAATTTAAATCTTTTTTTCCATTGTAGTTAGTAGCTTTAAATACACTTCCTACATTAAAGCTCAACACATTTTTGTATAATGTCTCTTTTGGCACAACTTGTTGCATTACTGCTTCAATTGTTGTAACAACTATTTTTACTTCTCCACTATGTATTTTATTCAAAACATTAATTCTTGCATAAGGCAAATCTTTACTTTCTGCAATATAGTCATATGATGCAATCTCTTTTTTTCCAAAATATTCTATTTTATCTGTGAAAAATCTTAAATCCTTAACCATTTGTTTAGCTTGCATTTCATTATATGTTATTATGCAAATCGGTCTTTTAAATTTTTCTGCAACTGATGAAATAATATAAGATTTTCCTACGAAGGCTAACCCCGATATATTTATCGGGGTTTGTTTTAACTCTATTTGTTCTACAAGTTCTTTAAACTTATCTAATTTTTCAAGCTTTTGTATAAGTAAGTTTTTCATATTATCATTCCTTTTCTTATTGTATAGATTTTCTATATAATAAGTTTTCTTAGACTTAATAATTATTGTAAAATTAAAAGCCATTTTTCTTATACATTCTTGTTATTATATATTACTTTGTTATTGAAACAATTTTATATTTAATAATACCTGCAGGTGCTTGTGCTTCTACTATTTGACCCTTTTTAGCTCCCATAAGTGCAGAACCAATAGGTGACTCATTTGAAATTTTGTTTTGAGTCAAGTCAACTTCAGTTGAACCTACTATTGTGTATGATTCTTCTTCGTTGAATTCCATATCTAAAACTTTAACAGTATTTCCTACTTGTACAGTTTTAGTATCTATTTCAGATTCATCTATAATTTTAGCATACCTAATTTTATTCTCTAATTCAGCTATTTTAGCTTCATTTGCGGCCTGAGCATTCTTTGCTTCATCATATTCTGAATTTTCTGATAAATCACCAAATCCTAAAGCTATTTTTATTCTTTCTGCTATTTCAGCTCTTTTTTCAGTTACTAAATATTCTAATTCTTTTTCTAAATTATCATACCCTTCTTGAGTTAATAGAACTTCTTTTTCTTCCATTTTGTCTCCCTCCTTTTTATTGTCTAAAAAATCAATAATCTTTGACTATTCAAGGTTACTTTCCTTAGGCTGTGCGTATTTGCAAACCAAAGCGTTACAAAAAGCAAAGCCACTTTTCTTACAAAATAAAATCGTTGTTTAATAGACAAAAATGCATTATATAATGCATCCCCTAAACAACATATTATATATTAAACTATTTTATGCATCTTGTCAAGATATATTCTTGTATTTAATGAATAACTTGTATTTTTTAGTTACAATTCACAGCCAGATTTAAAATTATTTTAATTGCATATAGTAAGATTTTGACATTCGTTTTATAAACATTATATTACTTAGATTACAGATTATGATTTACACTACTAATGCAATACGAAATGAAGTACTGCTAGAAGCAATACCGACTATAGTGGTAATAGTAAAACACACCTACGGAAGAAATATAATTGCCATAATAACCTCCACGTAAAAAGAAAGGATGATCCAAATATACAAAGCCCGCTCCATCTGAATTCCATCCACTTGTTTCGTATATTGCATCTCCATATTTATATTCACTACTTACACTTGTCCCTGTATATACTGTTCCATATTCATTACTTCCATTTGTAGTTCCTATTGAACTTTGTTCTTGATATCCTGCTGCTACATATTCATATGCATTTCCTGATAGGTCATATATTCCATATACATTTCCAGTTGAACTTTGTGGTGTATTTGTTACATATGCTTTTTCTGCTCCTCCTCCTGTATAATATGTAGTTCCATTATTATTTATTGTTACTTCTGTTCCATTTCTTCCATATTTACTTTCTGTAAGATAAGCAACTGCTCCCCATTCACTATTTTTTAGCATATGGCTTTTTAAGTCTGTATTATATGCTAACGCATTTGTATACATATTACCTATTGATTCACTTCTATAACTTGTTACTCCTGGCTGTACTTTTAATGTTGTTGCACTTCCTTGTGTTGCTCCTTCTGAATCACTTCTTGCTGTTTCATATTTTCCTATCCATATTCCTGCTATTTGGCTATTCCATCCACCATTGTCTACATCATCTGTAAATGCTGGATGGATTATATAGTCACTTGCTGTTGGATTTTCACTTGCGTATTTGCATATTGTTCCGTCTGCTCCTTCTTTTCCTGTTCCTTTTATGAATATTATATTAATTGTTCCATAAATTGTTGGAGTCTCACTTATTGTTGTTTTATTTTCATCTGTGTAATATGTTATTTTATATGCATATCTCGGTATCCACACAAAATAACTTTCCATTGTCTCATCTCCTACTTGTGTTGTTACTCTTGCATTTGCCCATTGACTTTTATTTTCATTTCCATTTACTGAAGTATCTATATAACTGTATGATGAATTTGTTTTATCTACTAACCATGTACCTGTATTATCATCAAATTTTACTAATTCCATATTTGTACTTATTTTTGGTGTATTTACTCCCTTTTCTTCGCTGAATGTCCCATCCGTTGATAATATAGTTATATCTGGTGGATTTGGTATTTTGCTATCTTCTTTCATTGCATTTGAATATTCTGTAAGCATACTATTTAAGTCTTCTTCCTCAGTTATTATTTCTTTCTCTTGCCTGTTTTTTTCTTTTTCTGCTTTTTCTATTAGCCCATTTTCGCCCAATACAGTATTTATTGTTACTGTTGCCAATATAATTATAATTACTATCGTTACAACAAGAGAAACCAAAGTAACACCTTTTTCCTTGCTAAATTTTTTCAATTTTTTGTTATTTGTTTCTTTCATTTTATTTAATATCCTTTCTTTATTCATCTGTATTTTTCACTTAAATTTTTAACTTTATTTAATTATTTTATTTTTCTTTAATTTTTATACATGTAATAAAACTATGATATATTTGCTTATTTTAAGTTGTTTTTTATGATATTATTTGTATTTAATTATACATTTAATAAATTTATTTGTAAACATCTTTTTTACCATTTTATATGATATAATTTAGGATACTAATTTACATATTTATAATTATTGTTCATAAAAAATCTTACCTAAATATTCCTGACTTATTTATAACTCTGCTACTATACAAGAATAAAACATCTGCATTTTCATATTCTTTAAAATCAACATATTCATCTAAAATCATATAATTTACATATCGAATATCTATTAAAACAATTTCTTTATAATCTTCTACTAATAATGGTGCTATACTGCTTCCAAATGAATCTCTAAACAATATTAGTTTTCTATCTGTTTTTGCACTTTCATTAGTTATAGTTATTATTGATGACGCTCCTGATAAAAATAAGTCATACTTATTTTTAGTTTCATTTACTTTTTTTAAATTATATACTTTTTCTTCTTGCTCTGTTTCTGCATTATACACTTTGCAATTTTGTAGTATGTTATTATTTAAATATTTTAATTCATCTGGATCTATATTGCCATCTTTTATTTCTTTATAGTAAGTTCCATAAAACTCTCCCAAGCTTTCTACTTCATAATCTGTTTTAGCAACTAAATTCATTTCTTTTGCTATTTTTTCTATTGTATTTTGCAAATCTTCTTGTTTCCAATGCATATCAGTTCTATAAAAATCATTTAATGAAAGTGTATCTGATATATTAAAATAGTTTACTTTCTCATTAAGATTTGATTTTACTTTACTTTCTAATTCACTAAATTTCGTACTTATGCTATCTTTTAAATAATACTCTTTATCAGGTATAATTGAAAAATATATATTCATATTATTAAGACATTTTTCAATTATTTTATTTATTTTTTCTATGTTATTTTTTAATGCAGTTTCATTTATATCACCTATTTTTTCGTATATAGCTCCACTTTCTACATAATAGTTATCTTCTTTTTGAGTTTTTTTCTTTATCAAAACTGCACAAATTATTGATACTATGGCAAGTAGAATTATTACAATTATCACTATTTTCTTCTTCATGCTACCCTCCTATAATTTTTCATTATACAAATTAGGAAGCTAGATATATGTATATTCTGAGAAATTTTGCAGTTTGCATAGCGTTCAAACGAGCGTTTTATGCGAGTGCGATTGAAAAATCCTTCTTTCTATGCAAATAAAAGTATTTTATTTGCATGATTAGAGGCTTCAACAACAAAAAATTCGATAAAATATACATATATCTAGCTTCCTTTATTTTAAATTTATATACTATTAAATAGTAACAAAACTTTAAGGCTTTTATCTACTTAATTTAATATACTTCTCCTTCTAGCTCTTGTGAAAAATCTATATTGCTTTCTTTCACATATTCTTCATTATTTGTACCTAATACTTCTTTTAATTTATTATATACTGGTGTTGCCCATTCATCACTTGACATTACTAATACAGCTAAATTATCAACGCTTGTAGCATATAGTTTTTCTGCTTCAACACAAATCCATTTTCTTGTATCTATATTTTCAGACATTTCTTTTGCTACTTCATCTGCATTTTCACCATCTTTTACTTTTACTAAAACAAATGAATATGCTTGAGAACCAATCATTGGCTCTGATGCAACTGCTGAATCTATCTTTTCATTAGAGCTAAGTCCTGTAAAAGATTTTAATACATCTGCATTATTTACATCAACTATTTGAGTATTTAATGTAGGTGGTAAATTATTTGTTTGTCCTTCATATACTGTATTTATTAAATTTTGCATATCTTCTGTACTTGTAATTTGCACATTGCTTTTTGGTTTATTTTCTTTAGTTGCAAATACTATTCCTGTTACTATTAGTGCTATTGCAATGATTGCAATAATAACAAGCAATATTATTTTTCCTTTTTCAGTATTTTTTTGTTCTCCCATTTTCTTTTTCCTCCTATTTTTTATAATAATATTTAATAAAATATGTGTCCCTTTGTTCATTTTCTTGAACGATAACTTCGTTCCATCGTTTAAAACTATTCTTCAAATGTTATTTTTGAATCTATAGGACATATTTGTATAAATGTTTTTCCATCATTTACATTTATTTCATTTCCTTCTAGGTCTTTATACACAGTCTGCCCACTTCTTGAAGTTTTATTACAAGTAATTTCTATAACTTTTCCATTTGTTATATAATAGCCTTCTAACTCTTTTACATTGTCTAGTGTTTGTCTGCCTTTTCCTGAACCATCATCTAAAGTCCAATTTTCTGCTTTTTCTATTATTATATTTTTTGTTGTTACAGTTTTTTCAGTATCCCAATCTACTTGTTTTTCTCCTCTTGAATAACGAATATATTCTTTTTTATCTTCATCGTATTCATATTTAACAGTATTTGCATATGAATATGGAATTGTTACTGTATTTGCTGTTTCTCCATCTTCTAAATTTACTTCATCCACAACATAATTTAGCACTGTATCTTGATCAGTAGTTGTCCTGTATTCTTCTCTTTCTGCAATACTAAGTATATTTTTAGTGCTTGTTACTGCATTATGTGGTGCATATTTGTCAGATACTCTCCAAAAAGATGTTGAACTTTCATATATTCCATTTATATTATCCACACTATATTTACTTATGTCTGATTTTGCTTGTGGACTCCAACCATAATGTACATAAATTGCATCATTTTCTAAAGCATAATCTAAGAAATAATGTCTTGAACTTCTTATTGGACCTATTTTTTCTAAGTCTTTATCTTGAAGTATTAACATTAATCTTGTTTCTCCACCTTCAACAATTATTTCATATACAATATCTGCTTCTAATACACCTGCTTGTGGCATTGCATCTATATGATTATCTATCATAACTGCAATTGGTCTAGAATCACTTGCCAAAGTTTTTGGCTTTTTTACTATTTCTTCTTTTTCTTCATTTATATTAGTTTCATTTGCATTTACAACTAACAAATCGTTTTGTTTATTATTAGCAATTTTCATTATAAATAAACCTGCTGCAATAAATATAAGTATAACTAAAACAACAACAAAAGCTTTAGTTCCTTCGTTTTTCAAGCTTTTTTCTTTCATTCTTTTACACTCCTTATAATAAAGAACTTTTATGTTTTTATATTTGCATAACACCTAATGCTATTCCATAAATTATAAGTACTAACATTATTCCAATACATGCACTAAAAATTATTTCTGATAATTTATGTGCTTTTGCATCTATTCTACTTGCAGCAACTAAAATTGAAAGTACAAGCGATAATGTTAAAATTACAATGTTTATAGCTTCATTATTTGTCATATTATCTACCATAAGCCAAATAATCGTGTTTGCTGCAAATGCAAAAGTTGTAAAACCACTTGGAATAAATTTATGATTCAATGTTTTATATTTATTAGTTCTTGCTATAGCAATTAATGCTAAAGCTGCAATTATTACTATTACTATTGTTGAAAATGCTAAATGAATTGGAGATTCTGCAATGTTTTTTATAAAATTTAGTCCTATATTACTAAGTTTATCAAAAAATAGAAAGTACCCTACAATTAGTGCATTTATTGCTGTTATAACTACTCCTCCAGCTGCCACATCTTTTGCAATTTTTGCTTTAGGATGATATACATCAACATATAAATCTACAACAGTTTCTATTGCAGTATTACACATCTCCGCAAATAAAATTAATATTATTGTAAATAAAAAGCATAAAAATTCTGCTCTATCTAAATTGAAAAACAAGCTAATAATTACTACAAAAACTGCAATTACTAATTGTATCTTTATGTTTCTTTGTGTTGTTGTTGCATATATTATTCCATTTGTAGCATTTTTCCAAGCATCTAAACTACTGCTATTGGTTATTTTATTTTTATTTTTTTTTTCTTTATTCTTTATTTCTTCTTTTGCCTTGGTAGTGCTTGTCTCTCTTTTAATACCCAATTTATCTAGTATAGCTTCTTCCTTTGGTCTCATTATTTTTTTGTCTTCTTCTTCAATATGATCATACCCCATTAAGTGATAAAAGCCATGAACTACCATATACGCAAGTTCTCTTTCAAAGCTATGCCCGTATTCTTCCGCCTGCTCATATACTTTAGGTATAGAAATAACAACATCTCCTAAAATATCTCCTTGCATATTAATATTTGTATTTTTTGAGTTTTCTTCTATAAATTTCTCCAACTCTTCTTTTTCAAACATAGGAAAAGAAAGTACATCTGTTGGTTTATCAATATTTCTATATTGCTTATTTATTTTTTCTATTTCTTCTGGATTTGTTAAAGTAATGCTTATATAAATATTTGTTTTATCTAATCCTTCCTGCTTAAAACATTCTTCTATAACCTCTTTAATTGTACTTTCATATTTTGAATTTTGTTCTATATTTTTATATATGATTTCGCACTTTTCTTTCATACCCTATCCCTTTTTATTGTTTTTTACTTCATAAAGTATTATTTATCTCTATACTGCTTTTTTACTTACCTTAGCTTTTACTTTATTTTTACTCTTAGTATAGCTTCCTTCTGATGCATACGAATTATATAAATTTCTCATTACACCAAGTTCTACTAATTTATTTTTATAGAATTTTATAATTTTATAATATTTATTTTCATTAGTATATACTTTTTCTAAATCGCTTTTAATAAATAAGATTTCTTTTTGTTTTATATATTCGTCATAATTTTCATCTTTTTGTTTTTCTATTTCTTTATATTTATCCCAGAATTTTTTATATTCTTCTCTTTGAGCTGGTTTTTCCCAATATATCTTTGTACTTAAAAGTTTAGCATTATATTCTTCTATTATATTAATTAGTAAAGAATATGCTTTTTCTTGTTTTCTTAAAATTTTTGTATCTACTATTAAACTTCTTGCATCTTTTAATAGTTTAATATAGCATTGTTCAGCTACAACAAGAGGTAAGCTATGTGTAAATAATTTTCTGCTTAATCCTAATAAAATCATATTTTTTTCAATAACATCATTTTGGTCTAATTTACCTACTGTAAATCTATCAAAATTGTCAAATTCGTCTATTATTTCTTTATAGCTTTCATTTTTCTCTATTTCAAATTTAATTGGTAAAATATTTGAAATATATTCTTCCAGTGTTTTAAATATTTTATTGTATATTTCTTGTTTTTCGCCATCTGTAATATTATCAGCAAGTCTTATAGAAAAATGTTTTAATAAACCTTTATATAAGCATTCAGTTTGGTTTAAATAAAATTTTTTATATTTTTCAATTAGCTTTTCTTTTTCATTTAAAACATTTTGATAATCCAAACCAATTAAATATATTTGTTTTTTATATTTATACTCAGTATATCCACTTTCTTTTAAATGTGTAATCATATAATATTGTGACATTGCTTCTTTTTCAAATTCAGTTGCAGTATCGTTTTTCACTTTTTTATAAATAGAATCCATTATATATTTATCTATAGATTCTAAATAAAGTGCATAAGTTTCATCAAACTTTTTAGTTAGAGCTTCTTTTTTCTCTTGATTTTCTGTAGTATTAATAGCTTCATAAGCTTTTAATACATTATTTCTTTTCATTGCAATTATCATACCATTTATACCTATTTTTGTTGGTATAAGTAATTTGCTTATTGTACTTGTAATTTTAGAAAAAAATGTTCTTTCTGAATTATAAATTCTTAAACTTCTTTCTTCCATTATATCCTTCCTTTCTCTTCATTAGTGTATAATAATTATGTTTAAAAAACTATTTTTTCCTCTATTCCAATATTTTCTTCTACTTCAAGTGTTACTTCTACTAATATATAATCTGCCTCTTGCTTTACTTTTACTTGTTTATCTAATATTTCTTTGTCTTTTACTTCTTCTTCTATTTTTTTTATTGCATTTTCTGTTCCTATTTGTTTTGCTTCTTCTATACTATGAATAATTGTTTCTTCTGTATACTCTTTATATGTATATGTTATAATCTCAAATGGTAAATAGAAATTCGAAAATAGTTTTAATTTTTTTTCCGTTTCTATTGTATCATATTTTTCAAATTTTGGAAGAGTTTTATTAAAATTTATTTCAAAATTATTTATCTTTACGGAATATTTATTTTGGCTTACTCCAGTTTCTACTTTTTTTACCTCTTTTAACTCTACTTTTTCTATTGCCGAATACCATACTTTAGCCTGTACCTCGCCTTGTGAGTGAACATATTGCTTTCCTGTATATTTACCTTCCAAATAGCCTGCAACAAGTATATCTCCTTTTTTTACAATATCTCCTTTCTTTACTAGGGGAGTACCATTTCTAGCTGTTATTTTTGTTATCATTGCATCTTTATCAGCTACAATATTACAGTACTCATCTTCATCAATTATTTCTGGTTTTATATCTGCTTCAACTATTTCTATAATTGCATTGGTACCTTCTATCTCAATTCCCACCCAAGCAATATCATCTCTTTCTAATCGTATTTTATTTATTATCTCCTTTGTATCAACTTTTCCTTTTAGTTTTCCTATTGATAACCCGTATTCTTCTGCTAATGCTAAAATTTCTTCTTTAGAAATACTTTCATTTCCTTTAATATCTATATTCCAAACAAAATTTGAAAGAATTATTATACCTATAATAATAAGTAAGAAAAAAATTATAAACACTTTTCTTTTTTTGTATTTTCTAATAGTAAAAGGCATACCTTTTTTCTTTTTTATTCTTACCTTACATTTAGTCTTCTTAGAAATTTCTTTTAATTTTTTAAAATCCTTTATTGCAATACTAGCATAAAGTGTTATAGAATCATCTCTTTTTAGGTTCCAAAGTAAAATTTGTTTAGTACTACATATATTTATAAATCTTTCTATATAATAACCTTCTACAACAATATCAACATATCCATTTACACACTGAGTTAATCTGTTTGAATTCATATATCCTCCTTGTCGCGATAGGGACAGTCCCTTTCGCGACATTTTTTAAACTTCTTCATCACTGATACTTTCGAAATCAATACTGTCTATCTTCCCTGTAACCAACAAATCATCTGTTGTCATTTCCTCTAATTTAAGGTTAAATCCATTAATATTTATAATTCCAATATGTGTATTTAATCTTACAAAGTATTCTTGATATTCTAAAATACCTCTATAATTTTCAATAAGAACCCTTTCAAAACCAACAACTGTAATTTTAGGATTATTAGTTGCTAGTTCAACAGGAATTTCTAAAATTTCATCTATCTTTCTTGCTTTCTTTCTCATCTTCTCCTCCTTGTAAGCAAAATAGGCCAATGGGGACGTACACCTTTGGCTCAAAAAATAACACACATACAAACCATAAGTTTTTTATTTTAAGCCAAAGGTGTACGTCCCCATTGGCTTATTTTGCTTATTTCTCAAATTCGTCTAAGGATTTAAATTCATACCCCATATTTTTTATTTCTTTTATGCAGTAATCTAATATGTTGCTATTATCCTTTGATGTACTGTGTAAAAGCATTACTTCTCCATTATGCACATTATCTAAAATTTTCTTTTTCCCATATTCTTCTCTACCTTGTTTACTTTCCTCCCAGTCATCATAAGCAAATGACCACATTACAGTTTTATATCCTAAAGTATTTGTATATTCCACAGTTCTCTCACTATATTCTCCTTTTGGTGGTCGAATATATTTCATTTCATATCCAAACTTGTTATACAGTGCAGTATGTAATTCCATTACATCTTCTTTTATTTCATCATTAGTTGACTCTGGCATACATATATGATCTGATGTGTGGTTCCCGTATTATATGGCCCTCATCAATCATTTTCTTAACCATATCGCTTGCTGAATTTAAATAATGCCCTGTTATAAAAAAAGTTGCTTTTACCTCATTTTGTTTTAATACTTCCAATATTTTTTCTGTATATCCTGCTTCATATCCGCAGTCAAATGTTAAATATATATATGGTTTTTCACTATTTCCCATAGAGATTCCTTCATATTCATCTATTATTCTTTTATTTTCATTTCCTAAATTTGGCTGTGAATGGTCTTTTCCTCTTTTTATGCCCCATTCTATCTTTTTATTACTTACTATATTTGATGAATTAGTTTCTACTGTTTTATTATTTGTACTTATAATAGAAAATGCAAATAAAAAAACAAAAAAAAGCATTAATCCATTAGTAACATTTTTTATATTTTTCTTTTCCATGACGACCTCCCCTTTTTCTTATTTAATTCTATGAATATATTTTTTAAGTTATTACTTTAATGTAAATACAAATTTAAATATGCTAAAATTTGTTTTTATCAAATACTTCCATCTACTGTTTTTCTGTTTTTATTTTTCGACAATTAAATTTATTTTTCTAAAAATTTTGTATTGACAAGTTTAATTTTTTAGATTATATTATAAAGTAATTGGAAAAATTTGGTTGTATATTTGCAGTTTGTCGAACTAAAGTTCCGATTTTTTATTTTATTATTTGGAGGATTGGTATGTTAAATTTTGCTTTATGCGATGACAATTCTAGTGCTATTGATAAATTATCTAAAATGTTAAATTCAATTATCATTTCGCACAATTTAGAGGGGCAAATAACATTTTCTACAGATAATCCCATGAAACTATTAGATTATGTAAAAAATAATCTTACTCATGTTTTACTTTTGGATATAGACTTAAAGGATGATATTTCTGGCCTAGAAATAGCTGAAAAAATTAGAGAAATTGATAAAAATATTTATATAATTTTTGTAACTGGTCATTTCGAATATAGTTTAGTTGCATATAAATATAAAACTTTTGATTTTCTGCAAAAGCCATTAACCAAAGAACGTTTTGAAGAAACAATTTTAAGATTATATTCAGATATATTTGATAACAAAACAAAGTACTTGCATTTAGATAATAATAAAACTGTTATAAGACAAAATAGTATTAGATTTATAAAAAAAGATGGAATGAAGGTAATATTTCATACTGATTCACGAGATTATCAAACTTATAGTTCTTTTAGTAAAATATCAGAAATGTTACCTGATAATTTTATTCGTTGCCATAAATCATACATTGTAAATATGTCAAAAATAACTGATATAGATATGTCTGATAATGTAATTTCATTTACACCAAATGACAAATGCTATATCGGCCCTAAATATAAAGATAATTTTATGGAGGTTTTAAAAAATGAATACTTTACAAACAATTTGGACTGCTTTGACAATACCTGATGAGATGTTGACAAAAATATTACTTATTCCTTTAGCTTATGTTGATGCTTTTGTTGGAATGTTATTTTTTACTACTATACTAAACATTAATCCAACTATCAAACGAAAAATAATATATATATTATTGTATGGAACAATTGGAAATATATTAACTTTTTTTGTTTCAAATTCTTATAAAGTATTTATAAATATATTAGTATGGCCATTATTAATTTTTTTAATATTAAAATCAAATATTTTAAAAGCATTACTTTCAATAACAATAACATTAATAGTTACTTCTATTTTAGAATCTATTTTTATAAATATTTTTGTATTAACTTTAAATATATCTTTTCAAGAAATTGTACAAATTCCTATATATAGATTTATTTGTGCAATTATAATTTATGCATTTATTTATCTTTTTTCAAAATTCATTAGATATTTCAAGCTCAATATAAATGTTATAGAAAATTTATCATTAAAAAACAAATTATTACTAAGTATTAGTATTTTTTTAATAATATCTGTTTTATGTTTACAATTTATTTTATTAATGTTTTACAGTACTATAATCCCTTCCATAGTTTCAATATTAAATATATTTATTCTGGTTATATATTTCACAATAAGTATATATAGCATTATTAATATATCAAAACTTGAAATAACCAAACAAGATTTAGAAAGTGCAAACTATACTATTAACTCTTTAACAATTTTACATGATCAAGTTCGTTCTTTTAAACATGATTTTGATAATATGGTAAATAGTATTGGTGGCTATGTAGTAAATGAAGATATGGAAGGGCTAAAAAAATATTATAATCAACTTTTAGAAGAATGTAATAAAACAAATAACCTGTATGCTCTATCTCCAAAAGTTATTAATCATCCTGCAATATATCATTTGCTTGCAACAAAATATTTTGAAGCAGATAAATTAAATATACAAATAAACTTAAATGTATTTTTAAATTTAAATGAAATAGAAGAAAGAATGAAAATATATGATTTTACAAGAATTCTTGGAATCATCCTTGATAATGCAATAGATGCTGCAAAAGAATGCAAAGAAAAAATTTTAAATGTTACTTTTAGAAAAGAAATTAGTAATAATATGATTTTAGTTATAATTCAAAATACATATTTAAATAAAGATGTAAATACTGAAGAAATTTATCAAAAAGGTATTTCTTCAAAGGAAAACCATAGTGGACTTGGTTTATGGAAAGTAAGACAAATATTAATGAAAAATAATAACTTAAATTTATTTACTACCAAAGATGATAAATTATTTACTCAGCAATTTGAAATTTTTAAATAATTTATCAAACTAAAAAATAGCTTCGTTTTAAGAAGCTATTTTTTAGTTTGTCGATTTTTATATTTTTTATTTAGAGAATAATATTTATTTTATTAATCTTTTTTTATTAATGATGCTGGTATTTTTGGTTGGTGTAATATACCCATCATAACACATGCTGTATTTGTTGATTTGGCATATTTTTCTGCCATTTTAGCTAAAGTTTTTAACATAATAAATTCCCCCTATGTTTTTAAATTTTATAATAAAACATTGCCGGCTAATGTTTATTAACTATTTGATAAAAATATTTTATGTATTGCTTTCTAATTGTTTTTCATATTCTTCAAATCCATATTTATTTTTTGTTAATATATATGCAATCCTTGATATTGATAGAGATTGAATTATTGTACCTATTATTAATATATTTGATAGTACTTGATTTGGTATAATTGCTGCTACTACTAGAGTTGCAATTAGCATTATATATGATAGAATTTTTTTCATTTTTCTTTCTTTTTTGCTTATAATAGGTAAGTTTTCTGTATCTGCTGGTGCATACATACTAACCATAAGTAACCCAAATATTAAGCTTAATCCTATTAAAATATATTTTTCTATGTTTCCTAATACCAAAAATTTACTTATTATGATATTTCCATAGTAAAATACAGCACTTCCCAATATGCAACCTAAGTGAGTATGTAGATGAAATCCTCCAGATACTGCTCTATATGGTGTTATTGCAATATATGCAAAAATCATATACCATCCTATTCCTAGTAAAAAGCTCATTCCAAATAGCAAAAGTGTTTTTGGTATTTCTCCAATAATTAATTGTAAGCCATAAAGTATTATTTCTGCTTTTTCATCTGTTATATCTGGCATTTTCTTTCTCATTTTCTTTAAAATAAAATCACAGATTTTTTCTATCAATTTGCTCACCTCATTTGAACTAAGCACATAATAATACTTTTTTTGACATATTTTTTAATTGTTATATAAATAGCAAAAAATATTATATGAAATTTCATTTTTATAAGTTTCATATA
The DNA here is from genome assembly GCA_946499885.1 of uncultured Clostridium sp. Lineage (GTDB taxonomy): Bacteria > Bacillota > Clostridia > TANB77 > CAG-508 > CALXVA01. The sequence continues at coordinate 71,343 of CAMMTN010000002.1, forward strand.
ATATTTTTTGGTTTTATAAAATTCACATAATATTTATGGTTTAAAAAGTCTTAATTTATAGTACAAGTTGGATGAATATTTCCGCCGCATCTTAGCCGCACGCAGACAATGTACTTTTCTTTCTCCATGTATTCGAAAGAAAAGTACATCGTCTGCGTGCGGCTATTCTTGAAATAATTACATAATAGCAATTTATATTATCTATAACTCTAAATTCTTTAAAATTTTCCAAGTTCCATTTATCTCTGGAAGTGACTTAAATTCCATTTCTTCTTTTGTTATAGGATGAACAATTTTTAGTCTATATGCCCAAAGTGCAATTTGTTTTCCATGCCCTCTTCCTCCATATTTTTGGTCACCATATATGCTGTGATTTCTACTCGATAATTGCACTCTTATTTGATGGTGCCTTCCTGTATGTAAGTTTATCCTTAATACTGATAAATCTATTTCTTCATTATATTTTAAAACTTCATAATCAAGGGAAGCTTGTTTACTATTTCTTGTTCCCTCTTTTACTACTTTACTAATGTTATTTCTCTCATTTTTTAGTAAATAATCTTCTATTATTCCTTTTTCATTTTCCATTTTTCCATTTACTACAACTAAATATGTCTTTTTAAATACTTTATTTCGTACCTCTTCACTTAACCTTGATGCTGCTTTTGAAGTTTTGGCAAACACCATTACTCCTCCAACAGGTCTATCTAGTCTATGTATTAATCCTAAATATACATTTCCTGGTTTATTGTATTTTTCTTTCAAATATTCTTTTATAATGGTTAGCATATCTACATCTTCTGTTTTATCGCTTTGTGACGGAATATTTACTGGCTTTTCTACTACAATTATGTGATTATCTTCATATATTACTTTTAATTTTTGCATTTATTTTACCTCTTTTTTCTCTGTTCTATCTTGCTACTTTTTGCCATTTTCTTTATGCATGTTTTTGAAAGAAAAGCACAAAAGGTGCATTGAACTGCTTATATCTAAAAATAACTTTATAATCAATATAAAAATTAATTTTCCCATCTCCCATAAATTCCACATGGTAAAATGAGTTTTGAATTAGTCATTGGTAACCCTACTTCTCCGTGTGAAAATTTTCCACTTTTCTTTATGTTTAATCTCAAAATATTTTCTAAAACTGTACTAGATATTCCTGTAGTATATGAATTGATTAGGAAAAATAATGGTTTATCTGATAAAACTTTTGTACATAATTCCACTAGTTCTGCTATATTCTCTTCAAATTTCCACACTTCCCCATTTGTACCTCTACCATAAGATGGTGGATCCATTATTATTCCATCATATTTATTTCCACGTCTTATTTCTCTATTTACGAATTTAACAACATCATCTACTATAAATCTAACTGGTTTATCTGATAGCCCAGATGAAGCAATATTTTCCTTTGCCCAAGTTGTCATACCTTTTGAGCTATCTACATGGCAAACTGATGCACCTGCATAACTACATGCTACAGTTGCTCCACCAGTATATGCAAATAGATTTAACACTTTAATATCTCTTTTAGCATTTTTTATTTTTGAAATCATCCACTCCCAATTTACTGCTTGCTCAGGAAATAAGCCTGTGTGCTTAAATCCCATAGGCTTAATATTAAATGTTAAATCTTTGTACTTAATTTGCCAATTATCTGGCATTTTTTTATTATATTTCCAGCTTCCTCCACCAGTATTACTTCTATTATATCTAGCATTTGCCATATTCCATTTCTCTGGAAAAGATTTATTTTTCCAAATAATTTGTGGATCAGGTCTTATTAAATAAACATTACCCCATCTTTCTAACTTTTCTCCATTTGCCATATCTAATATTTCATAATCTTTCCAATTACTTGCTATATTCATTTTTTCCTTCCTTTTTTATTAATAATTTATTTTTTTAACAATTCTTATTTATTACTTCCTCTTAGTAGTCCCACGTAGCAATTGTACTTTTCTTCCGAATACATGGAGGAAGAAAATGTCCAATTGCTAGCAAGATGGGACGGACTTATCAGCTGTAGCTTATATTATCTTTAAAACATTAACAAAACTTGATATTAACATTATATCACAAACTATAAAACCAATTGTTAATGATATGATTGTAGTCATTATTTTATGTTCTAATATCTTTCTTAAAATTTTTTCTGTTTTAGTTTCCTTTTTGTAGTCCTTTCCTTGTACTGCCTGTCCTTGTTTTAAATCCAAAATAATATCTTTAGCATACTCCATAAAAACTCCCCCTAAATATATATTTATCTTATATATATTTATTCGTAATCTTTATGATTTATGCTAATTTTCGTATACTAAAACTTTACATTTTACTTAATTCTTCTTTTATTTTTTTGGCTAATTCTACATTTATTCCTTTTATTTTTGTAATTTCTTCAATATCCGCTTCTGCAATTTTTTTACTACTTCCAAACTTCTTAAGCAATTCATTTTTCTTTTTTTCTCCAATCCCTTTGATATCATCTAATGCAGATTTTGTAAATTCCTTATCTCTTAGTTTTTTGTGATACCCTATTGCTGTATCATGCACAGCATCTTGAAAAGCAGTTATTAAATTAAATAAGCTTTCAGTTATTTCTAATTCTTCTCTATTCTTATTCATAAGTGCTCTTGTAGAGTGTTTATCATCTTTTACCATTCCGAATATTGGTATATCTAAAATTTCAGTATTAAACCTCGCATTTTTTTCCTTATACTGCACTTTTAATTGGCCTATTGCTTCTAATGCTGCCCTTATTTGTGTTATACCACCATCTACAAATATAACATCTGGTAAGCTTCCAAAATTTCCTTCTGGATTTTCTATTGAATGGACTAATCTTCTACTAATTACTTCCTTCATACACCTTGGATCATCTTGTCCAAATACAGTTTTTATTTTAAACCTTCTTGATAAATTCTTTTTTATAACACCATCCTGCATAACACACATTCCTGCAACTATATTTGTTCCTGATAAATTTGATATATCATAGCACTCTATTTTTCTTGGTAATTTTTCTAATTTTAAAACTTCTTTTAATTCTATCAAAGCTAAATTTTTATCTTTTTCTTTATTTTCCAATGTTACTAAAGCATTATTTTCTGCCATTTCTACTAATCTTAATTTTTCACCCTTTTGTGGTGTTTTTATTTCTACTTTTCTTTTAGCTTGTTTTGTAAGTAAATCTTGTAATAATTCTTTATCTTCAATTTCTTCTCTTATCATTATTTTATTTGGAAGTACTGGTCTATCTAAATAATATTGCTTTATAAAGTTTGATAAGATTTCTTTTGGCTCTTCATCTACAAATTCATTTAAGAAAAAATGTTCTCTGCCTATCATTTTACTTTTTCTTACAAAAAATATTTCTATACATACTTTTGATTTATTTTTTGCTAAGCCTATAACATCTATGTCATTTTCAGTAATATTAGATACTTTCTGTCTTTCTGAAATTCTTTCTATTGCAAGTTTCTTATCTCTTAAATATGCCGCTTTTTCATACTGCATATTTTGTGAAGCTTCTACCATTTCTTTTTCTAGTTCTTTTATTAATTTATCAGTTTTTCCTTCTAAAACTGATATTATTTCATCTATTTGCTTCATATATTCTTCTTTTGAAATATATCTCATACATGGAGCCATACATTTTTTTATGTGATAATTTAAACATGGCCTATCCTTATACTTAAAAGTTCTACACTGTCTTATTTTAAATTTTGATTTTATAAACTCCACCATTTCCTTTGCAGCCCCTGCATTTGCATAAGGTCCAAAATATCTTGCTCCATCATTTAACTTTCTTCTTGTCATATATACATCAGGATAATCAGCTTTTACATTTACTTTTATATATGGATATGTTTTATCATCTTTTAATAAAACATTAAATTTTGGCATATTTTTTTTTATTAGATTACATTCTAATATTAAAGCCTCTGCCTCATTATCTGTCACTATATATTCAAAATGATCTATTAATGAAACCATATTTTCTATTCTTTTAGTTTTATTCGTTTTTCTAAAATATTGCCTTACCCTATTTTTTAAAGAGATTGCTTTACCAACATATATTATTTTATCATCTTTATCGTGCATTATATATACCCCAGGTTTTGCAGGCAATTTTTTTAGTTCTTCTTCTATATTAAACATTTTTCTTTTCCTTTATTAGTATTAACATAAATATTATATCATAAATTTTTAATTTGTTGAACTATTTTTATGTATTTCCATATTCTTTTACTAATCTTTCTACATTCTTTCTTGTATTATATTTTCTAATTTCTCCTATTTCTAAGTACCATAAATATGCAATTATTATTAATATTGCTATGTTTTGTAAATACAATATAGCAATACTAGAAAATACTGTTAAAATTATCAATATAGTTTTAGATACTATGTACGTAATTTTATATGCTTTTTTATTTCCTACCGTAATTTTTAATATTTCTTTTAAAAATCTTCCTCCATCCATTGGATAAATTGGAAGCAAATTAAACATAGCAATTAAAAAATTTGAATATATTATAAGCTCATATATGTATATGTTTGCAAAATTCATATTAAATTTCGCAAGTATTATTGTAATAGTTGCAATAATCAAATTTGTAAGTGGTCCAGAAATAGCAATAATTGCCTTTTTAATATTAATTGTCCTTACCTTATTTGTATATTTATTATATTCTTCTGGTTCTACTCTAAAACTTATTCTAAGTCCTATTGGTGTAAGCTTTATTTCTTCTGATTTAAATTTTAGCAATATTCCTGCAAATAAATGCCCAATTTCATGTAATATTGCAAATACCATTAAAACTATATATATTTCTAATTGAGAAGTAAGTAAAAATAAGAACAAAAATAAAAAAATTTTCAAATCAACTTTTATACTCATATTTCCTCCATTAATTTAATATTTAAAATTAAATTAAAATTTTTTCTTAGTAGTTCCACGTGCCAATTGCACTTTTCTTTCGAAAACTTGGAGAAAGAAAATGTCCAATTGGCAGCAAGATGGAACGGATTTTAAATATCAATTTAAAATATTAATATTAATCAAATTTCAATATATACTCCGGATTTATTGTTCTGTCATCTCGTCTTATTTCAAAATGCAAATGTGGACCTGTTGAATTTCCTGTTGAGCCTACTTCTGCGATTTTTTCTCCTTGTTTTACTTTATCTCCTTCTTTTACTAAAAGCTTACTACAATGAGCATATCTTGTTAAAATATCTCCATTTGTTATATCTATATGTTTTCCATATTCTCCTTCTTCTGATGATACTGTTACAGTGCCTTCCATTGCAGCATAAATTGGTGTACCCTCGTCGGCGCCAATATCAATCCCTTGATGATTTGCCGAAACTACTTCTGTTTCTTCTCTTTGACCATATCTAGATGTAACTGTTCCTGTTACTGGCATTTTAAAACTATAATTTGCTTTTATATATTCTACATCTATTTCATTTTGTGACTTTTTTTCCTCTTTCTTATCTGTTTCTTTACTTTCTTCTTCAACTATTTCATTATTTGAGGCTCCACCTATTCCTCCTAATGTATTTGTACTTATTTGATTTTCATTAATCTCATTAGAACTTTCTTCTTTAACCTCATTACTTATTTCATTTGCCTGCAAATTCTCCTCATTTATCCCTAAAAAACTAAATTTATCTTTGTTATTTTCTATGAATAAACTTACTTGATTTTGTATATTACCAAAATTTATATCATAAGATAAAAATTCCTTTGTTTTACATATTACATCATCTGAAAAAATATAATTAGTATTTTTAATCAAATAAAAAATAATGTAAATAACAGCACAAATTGCAAGTTGCATAATCATCTTTTTAAATAAAGATATTTTCCTATTTTCTCCTGTATTTACATTATTACTTGAAACTCTTACCCCGATTTAATGCTCTTCTTCTGTTGTATATTTCTTCTGCTCTTCTTATTCTTTCTTCTGGGCTTAAAGTTCTTTCCATAATAAAAACACCTCTTCATTTGTCTTTTTTTAATGTATATGTGTTTAAGGTGTTTTTTATTCATATTAAATTAAAGTAAATATAATTCCTAAAATAGTGGTAAAAAACAATAAAAAATTTAATCTTATTGAATTTTTGTATCTTTTTTCTAATTTTTTTATATTGTTTTTCCACTTAGGAGATTTCTTTTCTAAATTTTCTGTATAATTTTTAACTAGCATTTCCGCCTCTTTTATAATATAATCCTTATTATCTTTTACTTCTTTTTCATTTTTATTTGTTTCCTTTTGTACTAACTGATATTTATGTATTTTCTTGTTTTCTTTTAATACCACAATGGCTTCCTCTACTAAATTTGAAGGCAAATTTTTTAAAACTACAATATTCTTCATATCACTAATATTCATATCTTCCTCCTTTAAGCTTTTCTTTGCTTAAAGTTTTGCCAATTTTATGAATATTATACAATTTAATTATCTTAAACCTTCAAATTGTAACATAACATTTTCTATTCCTTTTGATATAAATAAAGCATCTTTGCTTACTTTTTCTTTTGCCACATTTTTAAGCACTTCTAAATTTTTTTTCTTATTAAATAAACTTTCTCCTACAACATATTTTATATTAATATCAGAATAAAAGCATAATGTTTTTTCAAGTGCTTTTCCAATTTTAATAAATCCAGAGCTAAAAAATATATCCCCTGAATTTGCATTATCGCTCAAAGCCGCATCAATAGTAATTATACAAGATTTCTCATAATTATTATAAACATTTTGAATTGTAGTTTTAGCATTATTAAAGTTTAGATTATTATCCTCTGTTCCATATATTTTAATATATGAATTTTCTAAATGCTTTATCTTACTTCCTACTATTGGCCCAATGGCATCGCCAATTATTTTGTTAGTTCCTATACACAAAAATATTATATTAGAAATTTCTTCATTTTTATATAATTTTATTATTCTATTTTTTAATGTTCTTTCAAACTCTAATTGTTTTTTATGCACTTTCTTCCTCCTAGTTTATTTACTTAGTGCATTTTATTCCTTATCTTGTGCAATTATGATGCTTATATTTCTATCTTTACTATACTTTTTTATTATATCTTCTGAAAATCCTGCAATCTCATTAGTTAAAATAATAGTATCATATCTTTTATTTATTAATTCTTTTATTTTTTTATCTGCTAATTCTGGATCTTCTAATTTAAAAACATCAAAGCCTAATTTTTCTGGTATTTTAAAACTTGTTTCATCTTTTTCATATTTCATCCAAGACATTTTCATTTTTATCACCAGTATTAGTTTTTGATGTTTTCTAAAAAATATTCAATTATTTTATTTCTGACTTTCATAACATAATTACAAAACTATCCATGAATTATAATGTTACTAGTTATAGTTTTTATAAAAAGATACACTACAAAACTAGATAGATATATGTTTTAGGGAGAATTAAACCATTAACTAGTAACAATTATAACAATTAGTTTACTCTTCTTTTTCTTGAGTTTCAGAAATTACTTCAGCTTTTATATTTTCATCTGAAATATATTCTACAGAATTAGGATAATTTTTTACAGCTGCTAGGGCAATTTCTTTATTAGCTCTTAACCTTTTACTTGCATATTTAAATATTAATCCTTTATTAGTCACAGCACTAAGTACTACGTCATAATCATCTCTTAAATTTTCTGATGCATAATATAGTTCTTGACCATTTATCTTTACTGCATCTAACATAGTTTCTTTATCATCGGCAAGTCTTTCACTTACATAACAAGCTGTCCAACCAACCTTTTTTATTGAAGTTAACACCACTTCTTTGTCATCTTTTAAAGCTTTGCTTGCAAATTCTAAAGCATTTCCATCTTGATTTATAGCCGCCATTACAACCTCTTTATCATCTTTTAATCTATCTGATGCATAATCTAATAAACTACCTTGTTTTTTTACCATTTCCAAAACATAATCTTTATCATCACTTTTTTCCTTCTGAAATTCCATATTTATGTTTCTTTCCTTTCCTAAGCCACTTTATTTTCTTTTTAATTTACGTAGCTCATTTTTAGTTTCTTCATTTACTCTATATGATTCTATTATTTTTTGTATTGATTTATTATGAGTAAAATCATCTAAATTATTATTTTCTAAAAATTTTCTTACTTTTGTTTCGTATTTTACAAATGCTACAGATATTCCCCAAGCTATACCCATTTTTACATAATATTTATCAAGTTTTATTTTATTATATATTTCTAAAACTTTATCTATATATTTATCCGTTAAGTAATAATCCATAAGCATTATACAAAAAAATCTTACCTCAAATTCATTTTGAGAAGACACATATTTTTGCAAGTATTCCCACATTTTTTCTAAATTTTTATTTGTAAATTTATATGTAGAACATGAACAATCGCAAATAGCCCAATTATCAATAATAGGAACAAACTTATCTAGATATTTTAATCTTGTTTTTAAATTTTCCTTCATATATCCTATTACTAAACCATATATCATTTTTTCTTCATAAAATTCACATTTATATGTATCTAAAAATTCTATTGGTTTTTCTTTTGATATTGTTTTTGCAATTTCTCTTAATTTTGGTATTCTAACTCCTATAATATTCTTTACATTAGGACACAAACCACTATGAAATTTTTTATATTTTTCATCAGATAATTTATATAATTCAGTTCTTAAATCTTCCATTTTCACTCACATTCTTTTTTTACATATTATATCACATAAACTTGATACATACTACAATATTTTTTCTTTATATTGCCTATATAAATTATCATATTTTTTATAAAATCAAGCACTACATATTTAGTACATAGGTATTCTTTTCTAAGTTCATTTTCTAATACATGTACTCTTCCATTTTTATATTTTATTACAAATTTACTATCTTTTTTAATAATTCATTTTCATTATATTCTGGTATAATTAATTCTCTATATAATTTTTCATAAGAAAAAATATATTCTTTTCCTACAAAACTTTTAGGGACAAATACAATAGGTCTTTTTGAATGTATAGGCAATCTTGTATTTATTTTTTCCCATATTTCAAGTTATGAATTCCAACACTTTTTTTCTAGACTTACATTTTTGGTTGGAATTTTCCACCATTTTCTCCAAAACTTTTACCATAAGTTGTTTCAATTGAATATCCTAGCCTTGTTTCATTTCTTTCATAAAAATTATCTATAAATTCTATCAGTTTATCATATTGCTTATTTTTTGCTAGATTTATTATTTTATTTATAAATTTTCAACTTTGCAATAGCATTCTTTATGAAATCCGAGTCTCACCCTTTTTTAATATAAAAGGATCTATAAATAATTTATTATCCTTTTTTAAATCAACATTAACAAAATCTAACTCTTTTGATGGAATATGGTATTTAATACTAATATTCATTTTTCTCTCCTATTTTTTAGAAAGTATAATATTAATATTATTTTCGTGCAAAAACGTATTTTATTTCTTGTTTACTTTTTAGTTTTATAAATATATAAAATAGAGACTATGAACTTTCTATGATTAATCTTTTATACAGTTTTTAAAATAAGTAAATGAAAAATAATTTGACAAATTCGTTTAATCTGTGTATAATAATTATAGGAAATGGAGAAACCACAAACGTGGTCAACCTCGGAATAATGTTTTAGACACATCAAACTTTGGCGAGTTTACAGATGTGTCTGTTTTTGGGTTTATTTGCTCTTACAAAGTATTACTACAAGTACTATTATCGAAGTAAGAGCTATGATAGTTACTCCTTACGCTGTCTTTAATTCAAGCCTTAATTTATCTGCAATCATTGCTATAAATTCACTATTTGTAGGCTTTCCTTTTTGTGCTGAGACAGTATATCCAAAGATATTTTCTACAACATCTTGCTTTCCTCTTCCCCATGCAACTTCTATTGCGTGACGAATTGCACGTTCTACTCTTGATGAAGTTGTATGATATCTTTCTGCAATTTCAGGATACAATTGCTTTGTAATTTGATTAATCATATCAATATCATTAACAGCCATTATTATAGCTTCTCTTAAATATTGATATCCTTTTATGTGAGCTGGAACTCCTACTTCATGTATTACATTTGTAACTAGTGCTTCTATATTTTCTTCATTTTTCATATTTGCTGGAGATATATCTATGTATTGAGTTTTTATTTCTCTACTTATAATACTTGGTTTATTTTGTGTTGGTCTATAATATTTTAATTCTTTTATTCTTTTTACTAAAATATTTATGTCAAATGGTTTTACTATGTAGTATTGTGCTCCTAGTTCTATTGCTTTTTGTGTTATTTTATCTTGCCCCACTGCAGATAAAATAATGCAAATAGGTCTACTTTCTAAATTTACTGAATTTAATTTTTCTAAAACTCCTAATCCATCTAGATGTGGCATTATTATATCCAATAATGCAATATCTGGCTTTTTTTCTACTATTTGGTTAAATGCATCTTGTCCATCTCTTGCTACACCTACTACTTCTAGGTCTTCATCTTTTGATAAATAGTTTACTAATGTTGCTACAAAATCTTGATTGTCATCTGATACTAAAATTCTAATTTTCTCGCTCAATTTTTTATCCCCCCAACAAATATATAATTGTAAATTTTTTACAATTAAGATTATATATCTTTTTCCAATATTTTACAATAGTTTTTTTAAAATTTCTTTATTTTTTTATATATTTTTTTCTTATAGTATCAGATTTTACTATATTTCCAGCTATATTATCATATTTATCACTTAAAATATTATCTTTTTCTTCTTTTGTTAATTCTAATATACATTTTACATTTTTATCATACTCAATTTTTACAATTTTTATATTATTTTTTCTACAATAATATTTTAATTTTTCAATATCTTGATAAGATATAACTATTTCAATTTCTTCTCCTTCTATCATTTCTTGTATATTTGCACTATTTACTGCCTTGGTGGCAGCCTCTGTATATGCCCTTACTAATCCTCCTGCTCCTAGTAATATACCTCCAAAATATCTTGTAACAACTATTAATACATTAGACAAATTATTTTTTTCAATTACATTTAAGATAGGAGAACCTGCTGTTCCACTTGGTTCTCCATCATCACTTGACTTTTTTATCATTTGTTCATTATTCACTATATATGCATAACAATTATGTCTAGCATCATAATATTTCTTTTTACACTGTTTTATAATATCTTCAGCTTCTTTTGCACTTTCTATATAAAATATATTTGCAATAAATTTTGATCTTTTTTCTTCGATTTCTACTGTTATATTATTTTCTATAGTTTTAAATTTTTTCAATCTTTTTATTTCCTTCCTACAAAGTTTAACTAATACCTGCAGTATATCCCGTAGAATAAGCAATTTGTAAATTAAATCCACCGGTATATGCATCTACATCAATAAGCTCTCCTGCAATATATAAATTTTTAATTAGTTTAGATTCCATTGTTTTTGGATTTATCTCTTTAATATTTACTCCTCCTGATGTTATAATTGCTTCTTCTATTGGTCTAAATCCACTTATTTCTATCTTTAAATTTTTTAATATTTCTACAAGTTCTTTTCTTTCTTTTTTAGTTATTTCATTTACCTTTTTATTTAGGTTTATTTTTGATAAATCTATTATTGTATTTATCATTTTTTTAGGTAATAGCTTATCTAAGCTATTCTTAAAAACCTTATTTTTTTCTTCATTAAAATCCCTTAAAATTCTCTCATCTAATTTTTCTTCTGTAAGTGCTGGCTTTAAATCTATGGAAAGTTCGATTTTTCCATTTTTTAATAGTTCATCTACATTTTTATATCTTAATAAATGGGCTGAACTACTTAATATTGTTGGTCCAGATACTCCAAAATGAGTAAATAGCATTTCTCCAAAATCTTCATATATACTCTTATTTTTCTGTGTATCTTCTAATTTTATTTTAACATTTTTTAAACTTAAGCCTTGCATATTTTTGCAAAGTTCTAAACCATTATTCTTAGATGCAGTTAGTGGTACTAAAGAAGGCCTTATTTTTGTAATAGTATGACCTAATCTTTGCAAAAGTAAATATCCATCACCTGTAGATCCTGTCCCTTGATAGCTTTTTCCTCCTGTAGCTATTATTACTTTATCTGTTAAAATTTTATTTTTTTCTCCATTTATGTTTGCAACTACTCCATAGGCTTCTTTTTCATTATTTACTAATATTTCTTCTACCTTTGCATTTAATATTATATTTACATTAAGCTTTTTTAATCTTTTTATTAAAGCTTTTTGTACATCACAAGATTTGTCGCTTACAGGAAATATCCTATTTCCTCTTTCTACTTTTGTTTCTACTCCTTCTTCTTTCAAAAGCTTTATAATATCATTATTATTAAAATTATTGAAGCTACTATACATAAACATACCATTTCCTGGAATGTTTTTTATAAAGTCTTCTATTGGAAGATTGCTTGTAATGTTGCATCTACCTTTTCCTGTTATTAGAAGTTTTTTTCCTAGCATATCCATCTTTTCTAAGATAGTTACTTCGTTTCCATTTTGTGCAGAACCTATTGCTGCAAGCATTCCTGCAGGTCCACCACCAATTATTACTACTTTCATTTTTCCTCCATATTTTCTATAGCTTTAAGCACACCTAATTTTCCATACTCATAAGTAAGTCCGCCTTGCATAAAAGCAATGTATGGAGGTCTTATTGGTCCATCACAAGAAAGCTCAATTGAAGAGCCTTGTGTAAAGCTGCCTGCTGCCATTATAACTTGGTCTGTATATCCCGGCATATTCCAAGGTTCTGGAATTGAAGATGAATCAATTGGCGATCCCATTTGAATTCCTTGACAGTATTTTATAAGTTTATCTTTATCATTAAATATGATATTTTGAACAATATCTGCTCTTGGTTCATTATATTTTGGTTCTACACTGTATCCTAACTTTTCTAGCATCCTACTTGCAAATACTGCTGTTTTCAAGCTACTTGCTACTACTGATGGTGCCATAAATAATCCTTGCAAAATAGATTTTGTAATTCCTAAGGAAGGTCCAACTTCTTTTCCCTCTCCTGGTGCCGTTAACCTTTCTGCTGCTAAATTTACTAAATCCCTTCTTCCTGCAATATATGCTCCATTTGGTGCAATTCCTCCGCCTAAGTTTTTTATAAGAGAGCCTACTATTACATCTGCACCTATTTCTAAAGGCTCTTTTTCATTTACAAATTCACAGTAACAATTATCTATCATAATTATTACATCTTTATCAAATTTTCTAATATGCCCAATTACTTTTTCTAATTTATCTAATGTAATACTTTTTCTTGTGCTATATCCTTTTGAACGCTGAATTTCTATTAATTTTACTTTGTCCTTTTTTAATCTTTCTTCTATTTTCTCATAATCAAAATCATTATTTACTAATTCTATTTTTTCAAAATTAATTCCGTAAGATTTTAATGAGCTTGGATTATTTACAATTCCAATAACTTCATCTAAAGTATCGTAAGGCTTACCTGTAATACTAAGTAATGTGTCTCCTGGTCTTAAAAATGCAAACAAAGCTACAGTTAACGCATGCGTTCCTGAAATAAATTGCCCTCTAACTAATGCATCTTCTGCACCTAAAACTTCTGCAAACACTTTTTCACAAGTATCTCTACCTATATCTCCATATCCATAACCAGTTGTTTGATTAAAATGCATTTCCGAAATATTGTTATCTTGAAATGCTTTTAGCACTTTTAGTGAATTATATTCACAAGTTTTATTTATTTGCTCAAAAATTGGCTTTAGTTCTTGTTCTACTTCTTCAGATAATTTTATTAATTTATCTGATATTCCAAATTTTTTATACATCTTTATCACCTTCAAAATCCTTATTCCACCTTATCTGTAAAGAAATCATTTCCATACCATTCTTCTGATTTATAATATTTTCCTATAAATATTGGATTTATGCTTTCTAATTCGTATATTGGTTCTTGCACAATTTCTCCATTTTCATTTATGACTCCCCACTTGTCATCTTTCTTTATACCTGCAAATCCATATTCATTAAACTGTGTAGCAAAATCATATTCATTTTGTATTTTTAGATTTCCATCTTTATCTACAAATCCCCATTTATTATTTATTTTTTTCGCAAATAATTTATTTTTTGGAAATACTTGGCTTGCAGTTAATTCATTTCCTGAATAATCAAAATATTTACTCTCTTTTTCTGAATATAAAGCAATATAATTGTCTTTAACTTCTACTATTGCTTCATCCATGGTTACTACAATTTCCATATTTTTATTTATTAAACTTATTGTATTTGTATCAGAAATATTTGCTTGTAATAATTCAGTTCCATCTAATTTAAATATACTATTATACTTTAGGTCTACTAAAGATTTTCCACTTAAATTTATAATACCATTATTTTTATCTGTGGCAACAATAAAATTATTATTATCTATTTCTTCTATATAAGTATAATTTTTATCTATTACAACATTATCATTATCATCTATTATCTTGTAAATTTCATCTTTTCCATAAACTATGCTATAATTTCCATCTTTAGTTGGCATTTTATAAATATATCCATTTGTCACTTCATTTCCATTTAAGTCTAATACTTTTTCTTCATCGTTTTCAGTTACATTAATATATACCCCACCAAAAGTAATACTATTATACTTAGTGTCTATTTTTATATTTCCTTCTCTGTCTGTAATTCCTTGGTTACCATTTCTTCTAACTAAAAACACATCATTATATGAATTATATTTGATTTCTTCATATTCGTAATTTAATATAACTTTATTATTTCTTAATAATCCTGCTTGTCCATCTTTATATGCTATTAAGTATATATTTTTACTATCTTCTATTTCTGTTACTCTTTCTATTTCTGTATATTCTGTTTTTAATATTACGTCACCTTTATAATTTATATATCCATATCTATAACCATTTTCCTCTGTTTTACATACAATAAATCCTGTGGTTTGGTATTTAGTATTAATATCATAATAATTATCTATTGTTATATTTTCATATTCTACATCAATTACTGTAATTCCATTAAGATTAATCACGCCTTTTTTGTCTTTCAAACTTACTATAAACATACCTTCTTTATATGGTATAGAAGATATATCATCATATACTGGGTCTGTCACTTCTTTTCCGTTAATATCTATAAGTCCGTATTTTCCATTTCTCTTATATTTTAATACTGTTTTTTCAAAAGGAATACCATCTGCTGTTGTTTCCGTTGGAATAGCTTGTACACTCTCATACCCAATAAATATTTGCTCTTTTTTATCATTTAATACCTTTGTTTCATACTCTTTTGTTTCTGTATTATAATTTGACATACATATAAATATTGGTTTTGATGGATTAGGAATTTGAATAACATCATAATTTGGTTCAATTATAATATTGCCTTTTCCGTCAATTACACCATACCTATTATTTACATTAATAGTATTATATTCTATATTTGAAACTGTTTCTATCTCATAAATATATTTAGCCCTTTTTATAAAATACATAGTTAGAATTGTAGCTATAATTGCAATAATCAATATTATAATTACTAAAATTATTATTTTCTTTTTATTCATATTACCTATCCTTTCTAAAAATACATTTTTATTCTACATCTTCTTTTTCTTCTAGATTTTTACATATTTTAACATATTTAATTCTTTTATCTTCTACTTCTTCTACTTTAAATGTAAGCTTTTCTCCTTCTATCACTGGATGTTCATTTTTTTCTGGTATCCTACCTAGTTTATCAATTAGATAACCCGATAAAGTTTCATAATCTCCTTCTGGTATTTCAACTCCAAATATTTTCTTTAAATCATAGGATGTTAGCGCTCCGCTTAAAATATAGGTGTTATCATCTATTTTTTTTACTTCTATTTCTTCATCATCATATTCATCAAATATATTTCCAACCAGTTCTTCTATAATATCTTCCATTGTAATTAAACCTGCTGTTCCTCCATATTCATCTATTACAATAGCCATTTGAACTTTATTTTTTTGCATTTCTTTAAAAAGTTCATCTATATCTTTTGATTCAGGAACAAAATATGGTTGTCTTAATAATTTTTCTATCTCTATTTTTTTTCCTTCTTTTAGAGGCTTTAATATATCCTTGACATATAATATTCCTTTTATATCATCTATATCTTCATTATATACTGGTATTCTACTATATTTAAATTCATCAATTTCATCTAATATTTGTTTTATATTATCATTTATATCTATTGCATACATTTCAGTTCTTGGCGTCATAGCTTCTGAAACTATAATATCATTAAATTCAAAAACATTGTTTAATAACTGCTTTTCTTCTGTTTCTATAGTACCTTTTTCTTCACCCTCTGCAATCATCATTTTAATTTCTTCTTCTGTAACTATCTCTTCATCTGCTTCTCCTACTCCAAATAATTTTGAAATCATATTAGTTGAAGCTGTAAGCAATTTTACAAAAGGTGCTGTAAAAATAGATATTGCTCTTATTGGTCCTATTGTTGCATAAGCAATTTTTTCATAATATTTCATAGCTAATCTTTTTGGCACTAATTCTCCAAATACTAACGTAAAGAATGAAAGAATTAAAGTAATTATTACTATTGAAATTCCCTTCCAAGCATCTATTGAAATAACTGGCAAAAGTGAATTTAGTACCGGGGCTAATTTATCTGCGAAAGCATCTGATGCAAATGCACTTGATAAAAATCCTGCAAGTGTTATTCCTATTTGTATTGTTGCTAAGAATTTACTTGGAGATTTTAACATTTTTAAAATTTGTTTCGATTTTTTATTTCCGGATTTAGCATATTTTTCTATTTTTGCATCATTTAAAGAAATAAAGGCTATTTCTGTTGCAGCAAAATATGCATTAAGTAATATTAAGATAATTAAAACTATTAATTGTGAAATCATTAATTTTATCCTTCCTTTTGTTACATATTATATGTATATAACAATATAATATATCATAATTTATTTAATAAATTATGTCAAGAATTTCCACTTAAAAAAGCAGTGAAAAAAATTGTATTTTCTTACAATTTTTTTCACTGCTTTTTTTATTGTATAGGAAAAATCGACTTTTTATTTGATATTTCAGTGTTTTTAACGATTTTTCCGTATACAACAAGGTTAAGTTACCTTGCTACGTGCAATAATTGCGAAGCAATTTTGCACATGTGGACGTCGAAATCTTTGATTTCGTTAACGTCCAATTTTCTTATTTTTCAATTAGAAAATAGTTATGTTTTGTTAGAATTTGCTTATCAAAATTCTAATATAATTTTAAAATCCTGTTTGTGGTAAATTAACTTCTTTTTCTCCTGTTACAGTTATATCTTCATCTTCTACTTGTTTTTCTTCTTGTTCTGGTTTTTTGTAATCATTTACATTAACTACATATCTTTGATTTAATTCAACATTTATTTCTACTAAAGAACCATAAGTACTATATCCATCTGGTGCTTTTCTTTCTTCGATATAATATACACCTGGATTAATATTTTCTACTATTGCAATTCCGTTTTCATCAGTTGTTATATCAGTATACACATAATGTTTTTTGGCATCAAGCAAATTAAATTTAGCACCTTTTAATGTTTCTCCTGTTTCTGCATCTTTTTTTACAATTTCTATCTTGGTTGTATTTTCTAAATATTTAAGCTTTATTTTTGTACTTTCAAACTCATATTCTCCTGCTACTAGGGCATAACTTTGTTTATTACTATCTCCTGAATCACCATAAAGTATTGGAAATGTTCTCATATCCGCTGTTACTTCTAATTCTAATTCTCCTGCTTTATCCATTTCAGATATTGGTATTAGTACTTTAAATTTTTCTCCAGTTTCAAATTCATTTTTTACCTCATTATCTTCATTTGTTACCTTAACACCTTCTGCTAATACATTATTTAATTTCACCTTATATTTTGTACTTGTTACATTAGTTTCAACATAAAAAGTTTTACTTGCATATTGTTCTTCATTTTCATCCATCTCCCATTTCTTATCATCTGTTTTTACAGTTACTACTGGTGCATCTTTGGCTGCAGCAGAATTTCTTGCTGTTTGTGAAATTTTTATTGCTGCATTTAAAACTCTGTCACCTTGTTCATTCATTCCTTTAAAGTCATTCCAGTCATAATTATACATCATATCATATACAGCCATTTTAGTCGCAGCAAATGCTTCTATATCACTATTACAACCTAGTTGGCTAGCTGACTTAAATGGATAACCATTTGTTACTGCTCTCCAAATCTTGCTGTTAGTTACTAATTGTTCTGCTTTAACATTATATCCTCCCTCACTTGTAACACCTGGTAAATCCCTATTTAAACAATAAGCCGGATATTCTATTCCATCTTTTTCATATACTACAAATTCAACACCTACTTTAATAGTCTTTTTATATGTTAAGCATACTATTTCGCCTTTAGAATATAAGTCTGCTTCATCTATTAAGTATGTAGCTGCTTTTGAAGTGTTATTAAGTATGCCAAATGTAGTAATCATTGTTACTATAATTAATAATATTGATATTATTTTCTTTATTTCCATATATTTTCCTTCTTTCTTATATAATTTCAATAGCTTGAATACATCTTCTGTATTCTTTCATATTTTCTACACATGTTATTAATGTTATTCTATTGTCTATTGTATCTACCGTATAGCTCCAATTTGTTTGCTTTATAATTTTATTTAAAACCACCTTATATTTTCTTTCTCCTTTTTCAGTACAATAAATTATCTCATCTCCATTTGATAAATATTTCAAATTTTCAAAAAAGTTACAGTTGTATCCTCTATTATGTCCTGCTAAAACTACATTTCCATTCCATTTAGTAGTATTCTCAAAATGCCCAACCGCAGTTGCTAAAATTGCTTGAGAAGTTCCATTTTTTATTGGAGCATTTATATTTATCTTAGGTATTTTTATCCTCCATTTATTATTTGCATCTAAAAAAGTATATTCTGGTTGCACATTTTCTTCTTCAATTTCATCTATTTGGTCGTTATTTTCTATATATTCTACTCTTGTGTTTTCATCATAAATATCTGCAATTTGCATTAATTCTATAAAAGATTTTTCTATATCCATGCCACTGTTTTTTATATTTCTTCTTTTTATACTATTATATCTTCCTAAATCAATATTACTTATATATTTTTTTTCGTTATTTGAGCTTTTGGGTACATTTAAGAAACAAAAATCTAACATGATAAAAAGTAACAAACATATTACTATTGTTATAAATTGAGTTACAGAATTAATGCATTTTTTTGTACAAATTAGCACATAAAATACACCTACCTTTTTATATATTCTTTATACATTGTGATTTTTTTAAGAATAAAATAATTTGTTGATTAAAACTTAATTGATTTAATTTTTGATAAAATTAATTTGATAAAAATTGCAATTTTTAATATGCTTATATATTACTACAGATTACATAATTTGTAAAGAACTTTTCGTCGACATAATTCGACAAAAAGTTCTTTTACTTATCCTATATGTTTTTCTTTAATCCCTCCAACCATTCAAACCCTTCGCTCTCTAAATGTACTAATTCTTCTATTTTATAATATCTTACTTCTTCTACTTCCTTTTCTTGTAATATACATTCACTTATATCTACATTTTTTCTAATAAAATATATTGTAAAATATGCTTTTCCGTTTGTAGCTTTTCTAATTATCTTTAACTTATTTTTATCTAGCAAAACGCCTATTTCTTCAAAAACCTCACGTACTCCAGCATCTGTAGTTTCTTCTTTTAATCTTACTTTTCCTCCGCAAATTTCCCATTTGCTTGGATTACTTTTCTTAAATTTACTACGTTTCTGCAATAATATTTCATTATTATCATTAATAATAACAACACCAACAACTGAAAGATAATATTCACTCGGTATATTATCAGAATTACAAGCTTCTTTATATGTTATAACTTTGCCTGTTTTATTTCCATTTTTATCAACTAGTTCAAATTTTTCCACTGATTTTCTCCTTTTATTTTTCTTTATTTAGTTCAAAATAAAACTCCACACCATTTTCTTTATTTATTACACCATAATCGTTTTCATAATTAGTCATAATAGCTTTAACTAGCGCAAGGCCAATTCCTGTTCCGCCTTCTGCTCTATTTCTTGAAGTATCTTCTTTAAAAAATCTTCTCCAAATTTTTTGAATATTTTCTTCAGCAATATTTTCACCTGTATTAAATACAGATACCCTTATTTTTTCTTTTTCTTCCTCTATTCTTATTTCTATTTCTTTATTACCATTAACATCTATTGCATGTTTTATAGCATTTGTAAAATAGTTTGTAACAACTTGTTCTATGTAAAATTCATCTGCAAATACAAGTACGGGTTTCTTTGCTTCGAATTTTATTTTGATATTTTTTTCTTCTATCATTACTCTGCATTTTCTTATTACTTCATTTATTAGTTCTACAATATCAAAATTAGCATTGTTAAACTCTCTTTTCCCATACTCAAGTTTCATAAGTTCAAGTAATTGTTTTACTAAAGTATCCATTTTATTAGATTCATCTAAAATAACTTCTGCATAAAATTTTCTAGATTCATCATCGGTATTTACATTCTCTATAAGCCCTTCTGCATATCCTTGTATTAGAGCTATTGGAGTTTTTAATTCATGCGATACATCTGAAATAAATTGCTTTCTCATCTCATCTATTTTAGATTTTTCCTCTATATCTTTTTCAAGCTCTGAATTATTATCTCTTAATTGTTTTATAGTTCTTTCTAACTTATCAGACATGGTATTTATATTTTTTCCAAGCTCATTTATTTCATCGTCTGTATCTGCTATTCTATATTTTTTTGTAAAATCTAATTTGGCCATTTTATTTGTTATTTCATTTAACTCAACAATTGGAGCAGTAAACTTTTTAGAAATATATGAAGCAATAAATGCTGAAATTAACAAAATTATAATGCCTATTAATATTAATGCCTGATTTGAAATCTGTACACTTTCTTCTATCGGAACAGCAGGTATACTAATATACAAATTATATCCATTATCTAATCTTCCTGATAATAATATATAATTTAGATTATTATATTTATCATTTACTCTAGAAATTTTTATATTATTATCTGAATAAATTACACTATTACTATCTTTATAATTTTTTGCATTTGTAATTGTATCTATTGTTGAATATAAATCTCTATTAGTGCTAAATATAATTATATTGTCATCTGTTTCAATAAAAATATCAAAATTATTGTTATATGCTATTCTTCTTAATTCTTCATCTATGTTATCACTATTTTGATTTACATTGTAATATGTATTTATTTTTTTATATAAATCTCTTACAGTTTTAGTTTTTGAATATAAATAAAACGATTCTAATACAATATTATTTATTGCAACCAAACATAATACTATAACTGCTATTACAATACACATTGTAAAGAATAATTTAAATCTTACCGACTTAAAACTATTTTTTATTTTTTGCATTTTTGTAACTTTCCCTTCTACTTTTATTTTGCTTCAAATTTGTACCCAATACCTCTTATTGTTTGAATATATTTTCCTTTTTTTCCAAGTTTATGTCTTATTTTCTTTATATGACTATCTATTGTTCTAGAATCTCCATAGTAATCATAATTCCATACATTATTTAGTATTTTATCTCTTGATAATGCAATATTTTGATTATCTACTAAATATTTTAAGAGTTCATATTCTCTTAAACTCATCTCAATTTGTTTTCCATCAACTGTTACAGTTCTCCCCTCTGAATCTATAACTATTCCAGCATAATCTTTTATCTCTTTTGCTTCTGGGTTTGTCCTTTTTAAAATTGCTTCTACTCTTGCGACTAATATTTTAGGGCTAAATGGTTTTGATATATATTCATCTACTCCAAGCTCAAATCCAAAAAGTTCGTCTTGTTCTTCTCCTCTTGCTGTAAGCATAATAATTGGGACTTTTGAAGTTTGTCTAATTTGCCTTAAAACAGACCAACCGTCTAATTTTGGCATCATTACATCTAATAAAATTAAATTTATTTTATTTTTATTTTCTTCAAATATTTTTAGTGCCTCTTCTCCATCTCCTGCCTCTAAAATTCCAAATCCCTTTTGCATCAAAAAATCTTTAATTAACTTTCTCATTCTTGACTCGTCATCTACTACTAAAACTGTTGTATCTATCATGTTACCATATCCTTTCCATTTATATTACGTTATATATTATACCTACTTTTTGTGTCCATTGTATGAATAATTTGTATAAACCCCACCGATTTTTCAGTGGGGAAATTTTATTTTTCTACTGTTATATTTTCATCTTCTACATGATGCACATATACATTTTGTCCAGGATATGCCATTTTGACATTTTCTGATTCTAACACTTTTAATATATCTTTATTTACTTTTTCTCTAAATTCTAAATATTTGTCATACGCAATTATATCTGTATACATATATACAATTACATTTATAGCATCTATTTCTATTGTATTAAAATGTACTTGTATAGTGTCTTTATCCACATTTTCATTATTATTTAAAACAAATTTTATTCTTCCAATTATTTTCTCTATTTTATCAGAATTTGTTTCAAGTGGAAGTTTTACATTTAATAAATACCTTCTTTGATTAATTCTAGACCAGTTTACAATATTATTAGTTGTAAATACTGAATTTTGTATTGTAACAATAGTATTATCAGATGTTTTTATTTTAGTACATCTGAATGACATTTCTATTACAGTTCCTTCATTTGTCCCAACACTAATCCAATCACCTACTAAAAATGGTTTATCTGCCATAATAGAAAAACCTGAGATTAAACTTTTTACAAAATCTTGTGCAGCTAAAGCTACTACAGCACTTCCTACTCCTAATCCTGCAATCAAACTAGATGGATTTATTCCAAATACAGCTAAAATTAAAAGACCAGCACCTATATATATAATATATTTTAGTATTTTACTTGTAAAATTTGCCACTGTTTTATTTCCATCTGGCATGTCATCATTTCTTAATTTTCTTACTATTCCTTCTTTTGGATCTACAAAATTTACTAAACCTTTAGCAATTATTAAAATTATTGCAATGTCCAATATTTTTTCACAAATTAGTTTTATTTCTTTTACAGGATTAATAATTAATATTCCCAAATATATTCCACTACATATTAATAGTGCCTTTATTGGTAAATAAAATGGACTATTTTTTATTTTTAATTTATCTTTTTCTTTAAATTTAAACATCTTAATTAAAACATATGCAATTAGCGGACTTAGTATGATAAAGAATATTACTATTATTAGTGCTATTCCTATGTCTAACAATTGTTCTGAAGTAATATTTTTAAAGAAATTTATTAAATTATTTATTTGCTCCATTTAGTCCTCCTACATTTTTATTTTATATTTCATTTTTTGCAATTAGGGCTTTTATTTTAATTCCTTGCTCTTTAAACATTTTTTCATGCTCAGTCTCTATGTTTTCCCAAAAGTCTGTTTCTTTTTCTAAATCGTATGTAATCTTTTCTATTATAAATCCACTTTCCTTAAAATAGTTTATACTATCGTTAAACAAGTCGTCATCATCAGTTTTAAAGTAAATTTCTGCACCTTCAATTAGAAATTCTTTATATTTTTCTAATTGTCTTGTATGAGTTAGCCTTTTCTTCCTATGCTTTCCTCTTGGCCATGGATTGCAAAAATTAATATATATTCTTTCTATTTTATCTTCTTTTGATAAAATATTATTTATTCTTTCTATATCATATCTAGTTATATATATGTTGTCTATTTCTCTATTTGCCATTTTATATTCTTCTTCTATTTTTCTTTTTGCAAGCCCCAGCATTGCATCAACTAAATCTATTGCAATATAGTTTATGTCTGGATTATATACAGCAACTTGAGAAATAAATCCCCCTTTTCCACAACCTAATTCCAAATATATTGGATTGTCATTCTTAAATAACTCTCTCCATTTTTCTTTATATTCTTCTGGATTATCAATATAAAATTTGCTAGCTTCTAATTCTGGTCTAGCCCACGGTTTAAATCTAATTCGCATTTTTTAGTTTACTTACATCCTTTCAATTTTCTTATTTTTTGACAAAATTATTATACCATTAAAATCTTTTACTAACAATAGGTTTGTGAAATTTTAAGACCGGCATTTAAAAAATTAAATGCCGGCAATGAAAGATTATTAGTTTCGTGCCCCCCACTTATTAAAAAAATTGTTTATACAAACTATCCCCAGCTTGTCTTTTTCCATATTTTCAAAAGAAAATACGAAAAAATCAAATTCATCTTTTCCAACTTTTTCCCATAATTCATCATATCCATAGAAATATGCTTGAATAGCTTTTTCTTCAAAGCAGCCTATATACAGACTTATATAATAGTAATACTGAGAATATCCACTAACATATCCCTCTGGTATTTGTGGATTCAAAGTATACGTTATAAAATCTGTAAGACCTTCATTAAATTGATAATATGCATATGGTTCATTTTCTACTCCACCATTTGTTATGTCTGCAAGTGCATGCATTAACTCGTGGCATATCATCCATTCGCATATAACATTAACATAGTCCTTACCAATATATAGCGTTCCATCTCTGTATTCAGCCACTTCATCATATTCAGCAATTTTTACTTCTATCTTGTCAAGTTCTTGCATAATTGTTTCCTTATCTTTCAAAACAGTTGAATTTGCTATATAATCTTTGACAAGAAGAAACGATGATTCAATTAATTCCTTTGACGTTTTACTAAGTTCTATATCTATGCACTCAATGGAATCTTTTTTATTCTCCTTCTTATCAGCAATTTCTATTTTCCGAATATCTCCATTTATGTCCACAGTATAAATTCCATTTTCAAACGAAACGCCATACGTCCTTCCCTGTATTATTTCTAATTGATCCAAGGTTTGTTTTCCAAGTTCAAGAATTTTTTCATCATAGTTAGTTGAAGTCCTACAGCTAGTTATAGTTATTCCCATTAGAATTACCATTACTAATGCAATAATTTTCTTAATAGCCTTTCTTCTTTCATTTTTCATCTTTTTACCCTCCAAATAATTATTTCTTTTTGCAATTCCAGGTAGTATATAAAAAGGATTTCAAAAAGATTATATGTATAAATTATATAATATTTTAAATTGTATGTCAAATTATGTAAATTTCTCAACCTGTTTTTTCAATTTCAGCAATATTAGTTTTGTGAAATTTTGTAATGAACTTTAAGGAACGTCCCTAAAGTTCAATTCCTCAAAGAAATCCAGAGAAATTAAGGATTCTTTATAGAGCAAGAGGCTTGTCAAAAATGATACGCCTCTTGCTCTGTTTTAAGTTAATAATTTCTTAATAATTTATAACTTGCTTCTTAAGAAATTTATGGTATCATATCTTCATCGAAGGAGGGATGGTATGCAAAATACAATTTTAAAATGTGAAAATTTGCATAAAAATTTTAGAAAAAAAGAAATATTAAAAGGGGTATCTTTAAAAGTTCAAGAAGGAGACATTTTAGGTTTTATTGGTCCAAATGGAGCTGGTAAAACAACTACTATTAAATTAATACTAGGACTTCAAAAAATTTCTAGTGGTAAAGTATATATAAATGGTCATAGTATAGAAAAAGATTTTGAAAAAGCCATTTCTAAAGTTGGAGCTATAATTGAAAATCCTGATTTATATATGTATATGTCTGGCTATGATAACTTAAAATTAATATCTAATCTATATCCTAATGTAGATTCAAAACGTATAGATGAAGTAGTAAAATTAGTTGGTTTGGAAAACAGAATTAATGATAAAGTTTCAAAATATTCTTTAGGTATGAGACAACGTTTAGGTGTTGCTCAAGCCATACTTCATAAACCAAACTTATTAATTTTAGATGAACCTACAAACGGCTTAGACCCTGAAGGAATAAAGGATTTGCGTAATCTTTTAGTAAAACTTGCTAAAAAAGAAAATATGGGAATATTAATTTCTAGCCATAACTTATCAGAATTAGAGAGTTTCTGTAACAAAGTATGCATTATAAAAAATGGCATTGTTGTTGAATCAAGTGATTTAGATAAAGTAAAAAAAGATGCTTCTGAAGGAAATTATATTTTAGAAGTTGATGACGCTAAAAAAGCAAGAATTATTATTGGAGATATGTCGGAAGCACAAGATAGAACTCATTTAATTGTTCATTCTGACAAAGAAAATATTCCTTTTATTGTTAAAAAATTAGTTTTACAAGATATAAATATCTATTCTGTAAGAGAAGAAGTTTTATCTTTAGAAGATGCATTCTTTAAAAAGACAGGGGGTAATGTAATTGATTAAATTAATTGAAAATGAATTTAAGAAAATATTTAAGAAAAAAACTATATATATTTTATTATTTATAACCTTAGCATATATTGTACTTTCAAATTTTATAATTAAGTTTAACTCTAATGATTTTACCTACTATTATACTGGTGATATGAAATATTATGAAAGTGAACTAAAAACCTTGGATCCTAATAATCCAAGTGAACTTCCACTATATATAGAAATCAAGAGTCAATTAGAAATATCAAAATTAACAAATGAATATGGTGGCGGAAATTCTTGGCAAGCACATATAATTAATACAGATTTATCAGGTGATATTAATACAATCGTTTCTTATGAATGTACTGATGAAATAACAGATAGTGCATATAAAGAGGCAAAGCAAAATTATGATACTGCTATTCAAAAATTTAAAGATAATGATTGGAAATACTTTGCAAGTAAAGCTTTAGACAATGTAAATAAATCTTTAGAAGAGCAATATAAATTAAAAGAATCTACCAAAGACACTGAGACACTTAAGTCAATAAATAATACTATTGCAAACTTAGAAATAGAAAAACAAGTAAATACTTGGAGATTAGAAAAAAATATAAGTTATGAATATAGTTTTTTAAACAATGCCTTAAGAAATTATTATTCTAATAAAATTAATCTTCTTTCTTACGAAAATAAAGATATAAATAAATTAGATAAAGACGAATTACAAGACTATAACAGTTCCTTAGAACAAGCAAACCTAAATAAATATTATATTGATAATATGATTACATTAAAATCTGGAGATAATAGAGAAATTTTAATCAATCTATTTAGTAATTATGAACTATTCATTCTAATTATTGGTATTGTTATTGCAGCTTCTATTGTAAGTGAAGAATTTAGTAGGGGCACAATAAAACTTTTACTTGTAAAACCATATAATAGAGTAAAAATACTGCTTTCTAAATTTACAGTTTGTATTTGTATATTAGTATTAGCTACTGTATTTATTGCTATATCACAACTAATATTTGGTGGATTAATACAAGGATTTGACAGCTTAAATATTCCAGCAATTGAATATAACTTTGAAACAAATAAAGTAGAAACAATGAATATAGCTTCATATATTTGTTTAATTGGTATTTGTAAATTACCAATGTACATTTTATTAACTACTCTAGCATTCACCTGTAGCACTTTATTTACAAATACAGCTTTAGCAGTTTCACTTCCTTTTTTAGGATATATTGCTACACCATTTATAAATCAAATAGCCTTAACCAATAAAATTAAACAAGTAATATATTTTGTGACACCTAACTGGGATTTAACCCAATATTTATTTGGAAAAACTCCAACTTTTAGTGGCATAACTTTGCCGTTCTCAATCACGGTTTGTGCTATTTATTTAATAATAATGGTAACTTTAAGTTTAGTAATATTTAAAAAAAGAGATATAAAAAACATCTAAATAAGCCAATGGGGACGTACACCTTTGGCTCAAAATAAAAATATAAGTTGCTACTAATTCTATTTAAGTTAGTAGCAACTTATTTATAAGATTTTTTGAGCCAAAGGTGTACGTCCCCATTGGCTTATTTTTAATCCTTTACATATTCATTCATTGGTTTTACTAAATATTTTAGTTCATCTAGCTTATCTGTTGAAACATATCCTGGTTTTCCATTTATTACATCTGGTATTCTATTTACTATAGTTGCACAAGTAAGTTCTACTGTTGCTGGTCTTGCTACAACTATTGTTGTGTTTGGCTCTCCTTCTATTGTCCACTCATTTTTATCATAATCTTCTTTTGAATAAACTTTGCCTATACATTCGCTTTCTATTGTTATTCCCTCTTTTGTCTTGGTTGTAACAACTGCACTCATTCCTGTTGCGTCTCCAGCTTTTACTGTCATTCCTAATGTTGAAGAATCAATATCTTCTTTATATGTTTGAGGTACACATTCTTGCGTTTGACTAATTGGTGTTAGTCCTAGTTTTGAACATAGCCAACCATTTACATTCCACATATATGATGGTAAATATTCTCCTGAATTAATCATTTTTTGTCTTTCTTCATCACTTATTCTATCAACTGATGCTATTTTTTCATCAAATTCTTTTAAAGTTAGTCCTGCTCCATGTGCCTCAGCTAATGCTATTCCATAATCTTCTACATTATATGATGAGCTTCCTTTTATTTTTGTTATTTTTTGTGTTGATCCTGCTATTGCGCTTATAAGTTCTCCCCAATAAATATCTTGATATCCGCTTCCTGTTATTGTACATCCATTTTCTTTAGCAAGCTTATCTATTTCGTTTGTAACTGTTGGGTTTGAATTAAATGGGAAGAATGCTTCTTCACAAGTTGATATTGCATTAATTCCAAGTTTTGCACATAATAAAAATGCATCTTTAATATCATTTAATAAACTCATTGTTTCTACAATTACTATATCTGGTTTTAATTCTTTAAGTAGACTTTCTGCATTTTTTGCATCAGTAACTGTTATTCCTCTTTTTTCTCCTCCTATTATTTCTCCAATGTCTTTTCCTATAACTGCTGGATTTACATCAATTGCTCCTACTACTTCTCCACC
Source organism: uncultured Clostridium sp. (assembly GCA_946499885.1). Classification (GTDB taxonomy): domain Bacteria; phylum Bacillota; class Clostridia; order TANB77; family CAG-508; genus CALXVA01. Next base: position 100,381 of record CAMMTN010000002.1, read on the forward strand.
TTTTTCAAAAATATAGCGCATTGTATATACTGCCATTTTTCCTGTACCATATTGTACAACTCTTACTTTTCTTTCCATCTTTTGCACGCTCCTTTTTATATAAATTTATAAATAGATTATAGCACTAATTTTTAAAATTTATACAAAAATTTTATTTTTTTATTTTAATGTTACAATTTGATTCCAGATTTAAAATTATGTTATGAAAGCCAGAAGTAATTTTCCATTACTATTTCTAGCTTTCATATAATTTCTAATAAGTTAAGCTGAGAATTGTAACTACAATTCTCGTAATCATTCTATTTAAATATCCCTGTGATAAAATTCCAAATTCCTACAAATATTCCTTTAATAATTCCTATTATTATATTTATAATAGTTTTTAATATAGGATTTTGCTCATAAAAATTCATCATCCAATTATGTGTAGGTGGAAATAACCATAAAATTATGATAATTATAATCATTATAGCTATTACTATAATAAAATCTTTAACATTCTCCTTTGTCCATTTATACTTTATCTTATAGCCTAAACTTCTTAAATAATTATAATATGCATTTTCATACTCTCTATTTAAATCTTCTTGCATTTGTTTTCTTTTTTCATATTCTTCTTGCATTAGTCTTTCTTCATATTTTATTCTTTCGTTTTCATAATTATAATTTACCTGTCCGTTTACATTATCTGTTTTATAATCATCTGAAATATTATTAGTATACTTATCCTGATTATTTTGAGTATGTCTCACACTCTGTTCATAATTATTTTTTTGTATTTCTCTTTCTTGCTCTAATTTTAAATCATATTCTTTTCTCTTTGTTTCATCTCCAAGTATTTCATAAGCTTCATTAATTTGTTTTATCTTTTTTTCTGCTGTTTGCTTTTCTGCTTCTTCTTGTAAATCTGGATGATATTTTTTCACAAGAACTTTATATGCTTTTTCAATTACTTCTGCAGAAGCATTTTCACTTACTTCTAATATTTCATATAGTGTATCTTTTTTCATTTACTTCCCCTTAAAATTAGTTAGAACTAAAATTATTATACCATAAAACAACAAAAAACAATAGTATTTTTCTTTATTTTATGATATAATACTTTATGTCAAAACTAAACAAATTATAAGAGGTGAATTATTTGAAACTAACTTCAAACGGTGAAACATTAGCTGAAAATAAAGTTCTTATTTTATATATCTTAAACAATGTAAAAAAAGCTATAACTAATAACGCTTTATACAAAATAATACTTTCGGTTTTAGATATGAACTATTTTTATTATCAACAATTTTTGTTAGATTTAGTTAAAAGTGATTTTATCCTTACATATGAACAAGAAGGACAAAATTTATATTTAATTACAGAGAAAGGTATTAGAACACTTGAACTAACTGTTGATATTTTACCAGGAATATTAAAATTACAAATAGATACAAATTTGAAGCACGCATTAGAAAATGCAGCTGAAGAAGAATCAATTGTTGCTGAATATACCCCAATTAATGAAAACTATTATAATGTCACATGCAAAATTATGGAGAATAATGAATGTTTATTTGAAGTAAAAACTTTTGCAGGTTCACGTGAACAAGCAAAGCAAATTGTTGAAAATTGGAAAAGGCATGCTGGAACAATGTATCCAAACCTTTTAGAAATTTTAACTAAAGATTTTGGAGATGAACCTTTAGAAGAAAAAAATAATCAAAATTCTGATGAAATGCTAGGTTCTCCTAAAGATGTTTATAATTATGATATTTTAAATAGAAACATTTTATCTGATACTGAAAGTAATGAATCTAATGAGTTAAATTTTTCTAATAAACAAATTTCTTCAGATGTTATAGAGGGAAATATGAATTTGTTTGACTTTATGGATAATACTAATAACCAACCAACAAAGAATGGAGATTAAAATCTCCATTCTTTGTTAATATTGTCTACCCCAAACTACCATTTTATCTGCTGGTTTTCCACAACATACGCACTTATCACCTATTTTTTCTTGTGCAAATGGTATACATCTAGATTTAGCTCCTGTAAGTTCATGTATTTTTTCTTCACATTCTTCGCTTCCACACCACATTGTTTTTACATATCCTTGATTTTTATTCAAATTTTCTGTAAATTCTTCTAAATTATTAGCTATTGTTGTTTTTTCTTTTGCTCTTTTTGCAGATTCGTCATACATATTTTTTTGTATTTCTTCTAATATATCATTTAATTTTTCTGATAAGTCATCTAAGCTAACTTCTATTTTTTCTAATGTATCTCTTCTTACTACAACACATTTATTAGCTTCGATATCACGTGGTCCTATTTCAATTCTTACTGGTACACCTCTCATTTCCCAGTCATTAAATTTATATCCTGGAGAATATTGTTCTCTTACATCCAATTCCACTCTATATTTTTTAGATAAAGTATTCTTTAGCTCTTCTGCTTTTTCTTTTACGCCTTCTTTATGCATTGCAACTGGCACTATAACTACTTGAATTGGTGCTACTCTTGGTGGCAATTTTAAACCTCTGTTATCGCCATGTGCCATTATAACTGCGCCTATTAATCTTGTACTAATTCCCCATGAAGTTTGATATGCATATTCTTCTTTTCCTTCTCTATTTTGGAATTTTATTTCAAATGGTTTTGTGAAATTTTGCCCAAAATAATGTGATGTTCCTGCTTGCAATGCTCTTCCATCATGCATTAATGTTTCTACTGTATATGTAGCTTCTGCCCCTGCAAATTGTTCCAAAGGAGTTTTTCTTCCTTTTAATACTGGTATTGCTAATAAGTTTTCTATAACATCTGCATATACTTCAAGCATTTCTAAAGTAAATTCTTCTGCTTCTTTTGCAGTTTCATGAATTGTATGACCTTCTTGCCACAAGAATTCTCTTGAACGTAAAAATGGTCTAGTTTCTTTTTCCCATCTTAATACATTACACCATTGATTATATTTATATGGTAAATCTCTCCAAGAATTAAGCCATTTAGAATACATAGTAGAAAAAATAGTTTCAGAGGTTGGTCTTACGCATAATCTTTCCTCTAATTCTTCTCCTCCACCCATTGTTACCCAAGCAACTTCAGGCGCAAATCCTTCTACATGGTCTTTTTCTTTTTGCAATAAACTTTCTGGTATAAGCACTGGCATAGATATATTTTGTACTCCATGCTCTTTAAATTTCTTATCTGCATATTTTTGTATATTTTCCCATATAGCATATCCATAAGGACGTATTGTTATAAATCCTTTAACTGCTGTATAATCTGCAAGTTCTGCTTTTAGCACAATATCTGTGTACCATTTAGCAAAATCTTCTTCTATATTAGTTATTTCTTTTACAAAACTTTTATTATCACTCATTATTTTTGCTCCTTTATTTTTATTATTCTAAATTATTATTTAATTCTTGTATATCTTCCCTTTCGGGCATTGGAGCCTCCGCATTTCCTTCTTCTATTATTTCATCTATTACAATTTGTCTGTTTTCATCTAATTTATATTTTGGCAATTCTGGTAATTCATCTAAACTTGAAATTCCAAACATTTTTAAAAATTCTTTAGAAGTTTTATATGTCATAGGCCTTCCTGGTGCATCTAACTTTCCTGCTTCTTCTATTAAATTATAATCTAATAATTTATATATTGTTCCATCAGTATTTACTCCTCTTATTGTTTCTATCTCTGCTCTTGTTATTCTAGGATTATATGCAATTATAGACAAGGTTTCTAATGCTGCTTGCGATAAATTAGGTTTACTCCTTTTATCAAAAATTGGATAAATATATTCGTAATATTCTTTTTTTGTACACATTTGAAAAGAATCTTCTAATTTTAGAATATCCAAACCTCTTTCTTCATTTTGGTAATCTTGTTTTAATGAATCTACTGCATTTATAACCTCATTTGAACTCACTTCTAAAGTAGACATAAGTTCATTTATTTTTACATCTCTACCTGCTGCAAATAATATTGATTCAATTATACCTTTTATCTTTTTTAGTTCCACTTTTTCTCATTCCTTCTAATTTTTTACATATAATATTCTACCATTTATTTTCTTTCTTGTAAACCACTTGACTTTACTAAATTTTACTTTTATAATTATGTTATAAAGGGACTTACTTATTACATTTATGATTAAAATCAGTTGGAGGTATTTATATATGTATACATACAATAAAGATGATAAATCATATACTTTTTCTTTTGATGATTTAGACATAGATAATTTAATTAATTCTAATGAAAGTGAAGAAAACCAAGATGATGAATCTAATACTTCAAATCCCAAACCAAAAAAAATAGAGGTTATTAATGGTGGAAATGATTTAGATATTTCTCCAGTTACAGATTATCTTGAAGTAGAAAAACCTAAAAACGAAAAAAAAGAAAATATAGTGATTCCAGAAAATAACAACAACTAACATCAAAAAATTCAGGCTTTTGCCTGAATTTTTTTAGGAATTTTTTATGTTCAATCTTTTGTTTGAATCTATATATTTTATATAGCTTCCTTATTTTCTTCTTGTGCTTCATTATTATCTGAATCTTTATTTATTACTTCTAATGTTGCAACAGATACTTCATAAGCCACTCTATTTTCAATAGTTCCATCTTCATGTTTTTTCTCATATTGTCTTGATTGAACTCTACCTACTACTCTTATTTCAGTTCCAACTGCTACTGTATCACAGAATTTAGCATTTCTTCCCCATGCAATACAAGGAATATAATCTGATTTGTTGTATGATCTATTTACTGCTAATAATATATCTGCAATTTCTCTTCCAAAAGGTGTTTTTCTGTATATTGGTTTTCTACAAATATATCCATCAAGAACAACTTCGTTTGTAATAAAGTCTTTTCCTACTGGTATATCTGCTTCTTGATCTGCTAATATTTCTATATTTTTAGCAAATACAGTAAGTACTAGTCTATTTTTTTCACCTTCATAACTGTTATAAGATCTGAATTGACCTGTTACAGACATTTTTGTTTCTAATGGTAATCCTGTTTCTGTTATTAATCTTTCTGAAATAGTAATTGGTATACTATCATTGTTTCCACTTAAACGTGGTACACTTAAATCAAATACATAAAATTTTTCTCCATAAATTTCATGACTTAATCTTTTTTCGCTTGCTACCTTTCCCACTAATGTAATGTGGTTATTGTCTAAATACAAAGTATTCACTTAAATTTCCTCCCCCATTTGTTTCTTTTTTATTTTTTCTAGTAACAAATTTAAAATCGTTTTCATTCATATTACTTATTATACTACGTTTTTTTGGTTTTGTCTACATAAAATGTTATTTTTTTGCATTTTTTTATTATTTTTTTATTTTAATATATTGTTCAAGCATATATTTTTTTAATTATAAATATAGCTATACTTATATATTTTTCAATATTTTCTTCTATTTCTAGTCTAAATTCCTGTGGTTCTATTTCTATATTTTCACTGTTATAAATATTTCTTTGTAAACAAATTATTATATATTTTTCTTCTATACTAGATACTGTGAATGTAGATTTTGAATTAAATCCATATGTTATAATTGTTAAATTCAAATTATTTAATGTTTCAAAATTCATTTGTATATCAGTATTTAGTATTATAATTTTGGCATCAGCTATTATTTTTCTAAGTTCTATTTTATTATTTATTTTGTTATCTATTATTATTACTTCAAATTTTATGTTTTTTATATTTGTAATATTCCTATCATTTATAAATATTATATTGTCAGTTGGTATAATTCCTGATAGTTCTCTTTTTACATATTGTTCATTTTTTTGATTAGTAATAACTCCTACAAAAAACATTTTTTACTCCTAAAATTTCATTTATTAATTAGTATATATTATTTATAATTATTCAAAGTTTATACATAAAAAACATATTTTTACTTTATTCAATTGAATTATTTACTTCATTAAAAAAATTCATACTATTTACTTCAGTAATATTACTAGAAGTTTCTACTATCTTGTTATTTGCCATATCATTTAACCCAGAAGCTGCTACAAATAATATTACAACTGTGCATATAGCAATAACATATGAAAATATTTTAGATTTATCTATAACAAAAAACATACATAAACCTCCAATTATAAGTTAATATGATTATATGTATATAATTGGAAATTTATGCATTTTTTATCCAATTTTATTTAGCTGTATATTTGTATTATTCATTATTTTTTTAGCAACTTCTATAAAATTACATTCCAAATCTGTTAAGTATATATTTGTTTTAGAAATATTACTTTGTTCATTAATAATATTATTGCTATTCAAAAATTCTTTAACTTTCCTTGCAACCATTTTACCCGTGTTTATTATCTCAACATTTTCTCCCAATTCACTTTGTATTATTTGTTCAAATAATGGGTAATGCGTACATCCTAATATTAATGCATCAACATTTCCAATATTTTTTAAATATTCATGTATAGTAAGTTTTGCTATTTCATTATCTATCCAACCTTCTTCTGCCATCGGTGCTAAAAGAGGACATGCCTTTGATTCAATTCTTGCATCCATTATCTCTTTTTCTATCTCTTTTTGCCATCCTTTACTTCTTATAGTACCTGTAGTAGCAATAACTCCTATTTTTTTTAATTTTTTTCCTTTTAAATATTCTACTGTTGGCTGAATAATACCAATAATAGGTATATTAAAATTTTTTTTCATTTCATTTAATGCTTGACTTGTTGCTGTACCGCAAGCTATTACTATTAATTTTACATCTAATTCAATTAAATTCTCAATTCTTTTTTTACATAATTCTATAATTGTTTGTTTGGATTTACTACCATATGGAAAATTTCCCGTATCACCTATGTATATATAATTTTCATTTTTCATTTGTCCTTGTAATTCTTTAAGTACAGTTAAACCACCAACTCCAGAGTCAAATACTCCTATTGCTCTACTATCCATTTTTCACTCCTATTATCTTTCTTCTCTTTCACTATCTAAATTTTTAGAAAAACTTGATACATCAAAATTTTTTCTTTTTGCAGCTTCTTCCAATGCTTTTTTAAATTTTTTTCCTTCATCTCTTGATTTACTAGTAGAACATCTTGTGGAACCTATACCACTTACTTTTTCAACTTTTCTTATAGACACACTTCATCATCCCCTCTTATTTTATATAATCTATTATACTATTTTTTTATTATTTTTCTACATTATATCACATTTTTTTTACTTTTACATAATATATACTAAGCTAATTGCTTAAGAAAGGATGATTAAAGTTATGGAATATGAAAAAAATATATGCCCAGTATTAAATGTAGACGGTATTTTAGCTGCAGGTAAACAATTTGATTTAGAAGTAACTTTACCAGAAGATAATAGAGATGTTATATATGGTATTGTTAAAGATTGTTGTCATGAACCAGTAGCTGATGCTGTAGTAAAGCTTGTAGAAGTTGTATGTGAATGCGGAAAAGAAGAAAGAAGACCTGTTTCCCATACTTTTACTGATGAAAATGGTGAATTTGTTTTTGGCCCTCTTTGTGCAAACAGATTCTATGAAATAGAAATCTGGGTAGATAGAGTTAAACATTGTAAAATATGTACTAAAGTAGAACATGATAAAGATTGCTTAAAAGGTATTAAATTAGATTGTAAAAAAGACTGTAATAAACCTTGTAAAGATGAAAAAAAATGCCAATGTAATGAAAAACCAAATGAAGAAGATAAATGCGAAAAAAAATGTGAAAGACCTTGCAAACCTTGCTGTAGACCTTTCTAACTAAAAGAATTTACACCAAGAATGTTAATCATTCTTGGTGTTTTAATTTATGCATTTTTCAATTACATTATCCCCATTTTTCTAGCAAATTGTCTCCCCATTTTAACCATTTTTCTTCTACTTGGTTGCATTGATTCTGAGCAAGCCATAGCTACACCTGCTGATATTAAACCACCTATTAACATTCCTTTAACAAATTTCATACTCATATATTTCCTCCTTTATATCATTTTATAGTATTATTCCTATTTTTTTCTTTTCTATACGTATTATATAAAGAATAAATTTCATATATTGCAATTATTATTAAAAATACTCCAAAGCATTTTTTTAGAATTCTAACATCCATTCTTATTGCTATATTAGAACCTATAAATGCTCCTATAATTCCACAAATGCATATTGGCAATCCTACTTTAAATTTTATATTTTTATTTTTTATAAACATAAAAATAGCAGCTATAGCTGTTGGAACAAAAAAAATCACATTCGTGGCTTGAGCAATATGTTGTTCTATTCCTAAGAATAATGATAATAACAAAATTAATACTGTTCCTCCACCCATTCCTAATCCACTAACTACTCCTGCTATAAAACCTATAATTATTTCCTGCATATTCACCTCATAATAATATTAATTCCTGCATATAAAAGGAAGATTATGAAAATAATTTTAAGATATTTATCCTTTACTTTATTAAGCAATTTTCCTCCTACTATGCCACCAAATATCCCTCCAATTGCACACTTTATTCCTAAGTTCAAATCTATAAAATTATTTTTACTATATACTATAGCAGTAATTATTACCATCGGTAGTATACAAAAAATAGATGTAGCTCTTGCATCTTTCTCATTTAGTTTTATTACATATGTATATAGTGGTACTAATATAAGTCCTCCACCAGATGCGAAAAGCCCACTAATAATTCCAACTATAATCCCAATTAATACATTCTTCATTATACACACTCTCAATTTTAGTATGTACAAAATGATTTTTTTTATTCTTTTTTTGAATTTTTAAGTCCACTTTTATAAAATTTTATAAATTCCTTTTCAGCTAATTTAGTTAATATATCATCACAGCGTAGCATCTGCCCTACTACTTTACTCTTTAAACTTTCATCTTCAATATTGTCTGCCTTATCTAAAAAGCTCTGTAATTCTTTTAAATATTCTTTATTTTTTTCTTTCCAATTTCTATCTTTTTTTAAATAATTATATTTTTCATTAAACATATTGCACCTTCTTTTTACTTTTATAGTACTTTTTATTACTCTTATAGTTATTTTTTAGTCTGTATGTGTAATTTTAATACATTGCGTGATAAAATACAAGTATATTGCAAAATATGACAAATTTTGACTTTGCATATTTATACAATTTAATAATGGAAGGTTGTGAAATATGATCAAAATTAAACTATCTGATTTATTAGGCAAGCATAAAATGACACAGGCTGCATTAGCAAGGGCTACACATATCCGACCAGCTACTATATCAAAGATGTACTATGAAGAATCTAAGCGTTTAGATATTTCACAAATAAATCGTATCTGCGAAGTATTTAATTGTGAAATATCTGATTTGTTTGAGTATATTTCTGATAATCAAAGCGATCGTGATAATTCTGATTAAATATAACCTATCGGTTTAGTTTAATTATATAATAAATACTAGCGTATATGCTAGTATTTATTTTCGTATTGTATTAAATTTACCTTTTATTTTCTTCTTTTTTCTCTTAATTACTCTTTTTTTTAGCCTATTTCATTATTTTCTTTAGCGTTAAAATTAAATAATCTATATCGTCCTTTGTATTATCTTTTCCAAAAGAAAATCTAAGTGTTCCATTAATTATATCTATACCTAGCCCTATTGCTGTTAAAACATGTGAAGGCATAGGATTTGAAGTAGAGCATGCGGAACCTGCTGAAGCACATATTCCGTTTTCATCTAATTTAAATAGTAGCTCTTGGCTATCTATGTTTTTAAAACTAATATTTACATTTCCTGGTAGTCTTTTTTCTAAATCACCATTTATCTGAATATCTTTAAAATTCTTTTTTAGCTCTGAAATGTAGTAATCTCTCAATTCTTTTAATTTTGCATTATATCCATCAAATTCATCATATATTGTTTCTATTGCTTTACCTAATGCTACTATTTCTGCTACATTTTCAGTACCTGCTCTTTTATTTTTTTCTTGTTCTCCTCCATCTTGAAGCTTTTCAAAATTTATTCCATTTTTTACATATAAAGATCCAACTCCTTTAGGAGCATAAAATTTATGTCCTGATAAAGATAGCATATCTATATTTAATTTTTCTACATCTATTTTTAAATTTCCAACTGCTTGAACAGCATCTGTATGAAAAACTATACCTTTTTGCCTTGCTATTTTTCCAATTTCTTCTATTGGCTCTATTGTACCTATTTCATTGTTTGCAAACATTATTGTTATTAATATTGTTTCTTTTGTAATACTATTTGCTAATTCATTTAGATTAATAAATCCTTTCTCATCCACATTTAAATATGTTACTTTAAACCCTTGCTTTTCCAATGTTTTGCAAGAATCTAATACTGCGTGATGTTCTATTTTACTTGTAATAATATGATTTCCTTTATTTTTATTAGCATAAGCAAATCCTTTTATTGCTAAATTATCACTTTCACTACCACATGATGTAAAATATACTTCATGTGAATTGCAATTGAGTACTGATGCTACTTGATTTCTTGCTTTGTTTATTGCTCTTTTAGCATTTCTACCTAAAGAATACATAACAGATGCATTTCCATATTCTATTTCTAAATATGGTATCATCTCCTTAATTACTTCTTCTCTTACAGGTGTGGTTGCTGCATGGTCAAAATATCTAATTTTCATTTTATTCACCCTTGTTCTAATTTATTAATATATTATAACTTTTAACAGAACAAAAAAGTTACATATATTTTATTATATGTAACTTTTCATTTATTATTACTTGTTTGCTCTTTATTCCATCTAGATACTCGAATATTTTTATATGCATCTAATACTTGTGAATATTTTCTATATTCTTCTTCCCAAATCATATTTGGTATTTTATCAAATGCGTTAAATACCTTTTCAGCTTCACTTAAAAATATTATTTGTTCTTGTGGATTCATTTTTTCATATTTTCTTGAAAAAATATATAGTTTATCAAGCATTTGATTTGCTTGTATGAACCCCCAAAAATCTTTTACCTTTATTCCAGCAAGTTTAAGCTGAAATATTGAAAAAGAAATTAATCCAAATATTATAAGTAATAGTATATATATTATTATGGCTATTTCCATGTTTCTTTCCTCTCTTGTAAATATACATACATTATATCATTTGAATTTTTATTATTCAAGGTATTATAAGAAAAATATAAATAACTTTTTCTATTTTAGTAATTAATCCTACACAAATATTTTTCTTATAAGTTCTGTATTTGTTTTTTATCTAAAGTTTCTTTTTACATTTAATTCTAGCCTGTCACACTATGTCTACTTTATATATAAAGTTGGTCTAGATGAAAGGTCATTGTATTCATTATGGTAGGTACCGTGAGTGTTTCGAATAGAAGCTTTATCATTTTTTGACATAGAAATTTGGAAACTACCTCCTCTGCCTATACGAGCATAACGATAATTAGCTTCTTGTGTCCATTCTCCACAATTTCCTGCTAAATCATATACATTATTTGCTTTCCAGCTTTCACTGTATCCCGATGTTCTTTTTATATCAGTTGCATAATTTCCCCAACTACTTGAATCGCTATTTACTTCTGAATCAGTCTTTTCTTCTGTTTCTATTAGCCAATTCATTACTTCGTCCCACTGATTTCCATATATCATTGTACTTTGTGCATAAGAACTACTTACTACATTTGTACATGCTTTTTTTAAATTATACCAATTTTGATTTGTTATTACATCTTTTCCTTTTTCTACTGTTGGATTTTCTACTGTCCCTGTTATCTCGAATCTTCCTATATAAAATCCATCATATTTTTGTATGCTTTCATATGTTGCATTATATTCTTCTACCATTGCATCTGCCATTGCACCAATATTTGTATATCCTAATATAGTTTTGTAATACTGTTCATCTGTATCATATCCCGAAAGTACATCTGGTTCTCTAATTCCTCTATCTTTCAAAATATCTCCTGGAGTTGTTGTTGTATAATTATCTCCAATTCTTACTCTTAAATTACTATATATATTTGTTTTTGTTGTCACACCTGTTAATGTTTTTTCTTCTCCTGTAGTATTATACATCTCTGCTAAACTTTCATCATCTACTGGTATCCATACAAATTGTTTTGTATTACCTTCGTTTGTTATTACTATTCCATCATCTATTTCATTTGGTGAATCTGTTGCTATTCCAAATCCTCCTGGCACATATAATATCTTTCCACTTGCATCACTTATTTTTGTTGTTCTTGTAAATACCTTATTTCTTGTTACATCTGCTATTTTTGTTGGTTCTTGCTCTGTTGGATCTCCTACTATGTTTGTATACTCTTGTAACAAATTATTAATTCCCTCTTCTTCATTTTTTGTTGCTTCTTCTGCCATTTCTTTTGCCTCTTCTGCCTTTTTTATTAATCCATTTTCTCCTAATACTGCATTTATTGTTACTGTTGCTAAAATTATTAGTATTACTATTGTTATAACTAAGGCAACTAGCGTTATTCCTTTATTTTTATATATCATCTCTTCTTTCCTTCCCTTCATTAATCTTATGTACTTTATTTTATAAGTTATTATTTACGCTATTTCTTAAATTTATACAGTTTTCTTTGGTTGCCTCCTTTCAATTTTTTGATAATAAAATTATTTAATATTTTCAATTCCATTAGTCAAATATAAAACGATATTTATCAATTGCTATTATATATTTAATTAATCTATTTGTAAATATTTTTATTCAATTTTATTTCATTATTTTTTGTATTTCTGTATACATAGGATTGTATAATATGCTATACTTATATTAGCTTTTATGAAATGAGGATTTATTATGAATACAAAATACTTAAAAATTTTAGAATATGATAAGATTATCCACAAATTAATCACATATTGTAAAACATATATAGGTAAAGAAAATATAGATAGTATCTCACCTGAATTTAGTACTAGCCAAGTTACTAATTTACTAAAATCTACAAGTGAAGCAATTAGTTTGATTTTTAGAAAAGGAATTATTCCTATTTCTGATATTCCAAACATTACTATTAGCATAAAAAATATTGAGAGTAACAATATCCTATCTCCAATATCGTTGCTAAATATAGCTAAATTTTTAAAAATTTCTAGAGAAGTAAAAGAATACTTTTTTTCTTCTGATGACTTAGATTTAACTTCGTATACTAAGCTATATGATTTATTCGACTTACTATATACAAATAAGAATATTGAAGAAAAAATATTTTCAGTTATTTTAGATGAAAACACAATATCTGATACCGCTTCTCCAAAACTTGCTTCTATTAGAAAGCAAAGCAAAAAATTAGAACAGGATATTCGTGACAAATTAAATTCATTTATTCATTCTTCTACTTACTCAAAATATATTATGGAGCCTATTGTTACAATTAGGGCTAACAGATACGTTATCCCAATAAAAGAAGAATATCGCTCGCAAGTTAAAGGATTTATACATGATATATCTAGCAGTGGTTCTACTGTATTTATTGAACCTATAAGTGTATTTGAGCTAAATAATGAAATAACAAATTTAAAAGTAGAAGAAGATATTGAAATTGAAAAAATATTAGCCAATTTATCTGCAATGTTATTTGATTATTCAAATTACTTAAAAAATAATATATCTATTTTAGGCGATTTAGATTTAATATTTGCTAAAGCATATTATTCAATTGAACTTGACGGAATTTTACCTCAAATTAATGATGAAAAATATATAAACCTAATATCCGCTAAGCATCCTTTGCTAGATAAGAATATAGCTGTTCCAATAGATATTTCAATAGGAAAAGATTATTCTTCTTTAGTTATAACTGGGCCTAATACTGGAGGAAAAACTGTTTCTCTTAAAACTACTGGACTTCTACTACTAATGGCTTACTCTGGAATTTATATTCCTGCGAAGGAAGGAAGTTCAATTTTTGTCTTTGACAACATTTTTGCAGATATTGGAGATGAACAAAGTATTCAAGAAAATTTAAGTACTTTTTCTTCACACATAACTAATATAGTTGAGATAACTAATAATGTTACTTCAAATAGTTTAGTTTTGTTAGATGAGCTTGGTTCTGGAACTGACCCCATTGAAGGAGCAAATCTTGCAATAAGCATATTAAAATATTTCTTTGATTTAGGAGTAACCTCTATCTCTACAACTCACTATCAAGAACTAAAAAACTATTGTCTTGTAACAAAAGGATTTCAAAATGCGAGCTGTGAATTTGATATAGAAAATTTACGTCCAACATATAAATTATTAATTGGTGTCCCTGGTAAGAGCAACGCATTTGCAATTAGTAAAAAGCTTGGTTTAAAAAACGAGATATTAGATATGGCTAATTCATTGATGAAAAACGATGATATTAGCATAGAAGAATTGATGAAAAATATATATGATAATAAAGTAGAAATTGAAAAAGAAAAAGAGGCTATAGCAAAAAATTCTAATCAAATAGAAATACTTAGAAAATCTCTAGAAAATGAAAATAATAAACAAAAAGAGCAACAAAATAAAATAATAGAAGAAGCCAAAATTGAAGCAAGAAGAATTTTATTATCTGCAAAAGAAAAAGCTAATGAAACAATAAGAGAACTAAGCAATATGGATAAAAAAGATTTATCTACAGCAAATAATTTAAGAAATAAGCTTAATAATAACCTTAAAGAACTATCTCCTACATCTTCTACGGATTCCTTAAATTTAGATGCTCTAAAAGCTCTAAATAACAAATTTAGTTTAAAAAATAGTACTTTAAGTAACAATAAAAAATCAAATTCTTCTGTAACATTTGCAAAAGGAAATAACTTTAAAGCGCAAAATATATCTAGTAAAATAAATGTTATTGGAATGAATGTTGATGAAGCAATATTTATAATTGACAAATACTTAGACGATTGTGCTATTGCAAAACTTTCTCCTGTAAGAATAGTTCACGGAAAAGGCACTGGAAAACTAAGAGAAGGAATTCACAAATATTTAAAAACTAATTCGCATGTAAAATCATTTAGACTTGGAACATTCGGAGAAGGTGAAATGGGCGTAACTGTAGTTGAATTAAATTAATTTCAAAAAAATGCGCTTGGGGACGTGGCAAAATTGCATATGCAAATTTTCCCCGTCCCCAAACACATTTTTATTCTGCTAACAATTCCAATTTATCTATTTTTGTTATTTTAACTTTTCTTACTTCATTTTCCCAGTTTTCACTTGTTGCTACCTTTACCACTCTATAATTTGTAGTATGACCTTTCATGTACCTTACTCCATTTTCCACATATGGTTCTTCGAAAAGTACTTCTACTTCTTGTCTAATATATTTCTCATTGTACTCTTTTTCATTTTCATCCGATAGTGCTATTAATTTTCTACTTCTTTCTTCTTTTATGTTGCCGTCTACTTGATTTGGCATTACTGCTGCCCTTGTTCCTTTTCTTTGTGAATATTTGAATATATGCATTTTATAGAATTTTATTTTCTTTAAGAAACCATATGTTACATTAAATTCTTCTTCTGTCTCACCTGGAAATCCCACTATTATATCTGTTGTCAATGCCACATCAGTATATGCTTTTCTTAACAATTCTACTCCTTGCTCAAATTCGTCTATGCTATATCTTCTATTCATTCTCTTTAGGGTTTCGTCACATCCACTTTGAAGTGATAGATGAAAATGATCACATATTTTTTCTAATTTAGATAATCTATTAACAAATTCGTCTGTAATTAGTGTTGGCTCAAGTGATCCGCAAACGTATTCTTTCTATTCCATCTATTTTATTTATATCTTCTAATAAATCAATTAATCGGTAATTTTTTTCTTTAAAATCTTTACCATATGATGCCAAATGAATTCCTGTTATAATAACTTCTTTTATTCCATTTTGCGCAATTTTTGTAATTTCACTTACTACACTTTCTGGCTTTCTACTTCTAATATGTCCTCTTGCGTATGGAATTATGCAATATGAGCAAAATCTATCACATCCATCTTGAACTTTTATAACAGCTCTTGTTTTTTCTGTAAAAGTTACATCTCCAAAATCCACATATTCTTCACAATGTAGAACATCTGTTATATCTTCTTCCAGTTTAGTGTTAGAATTTAATTCTTCTCTCTCTTCTAACATTTTATTAACATATTCTAATAAGTCCTTTTTCTTATTAGTTCCCAAAATCAAATCAATTTCAGGAATTTTCTCTAATTCTTCTTTAGATACTTGTGCATAACACCCCACTGCTGCAAGTATTGCTTTTGGATTTAACTCTTTTACTTTTCTTAACATTTGACGTGATTTTCTATCTGCCATATTCGTAACTGTACAAGTATTTACAACATATACATCAGCTTTTTCCTCAAAATCTACTACTTTGTATCCATTTTTTATAAATTCTTGTATCATTCCATTTGTTTCATATTGATTTACTTTGCATCCCAATGTGCAAAATGCTACTGTTCTATTCTCCATTTCTAACTCCATTTCAATTAATTTGTTCTATATTATATCATATTTTACAGCAAAATACGACCCTTCAATTGAAAAGTCGTATTTGCTTTTTTATTTGGTTACTTGTTTAATTGAGCAATTGTCAGTAGTATTCCAACCTCTGCTAAAAGCACATATATGACTATGAAAATAGTACCAATCCTGCTGTATCTCTCAAAGATTTTCCGTATCTTTTCCAAGTACTCTGGGTGATAGGTCTCATATACGCCAATTGCAAATGCTAATGGAGCACTAAGTACAAACACTAAGACCCCTAACATTCTAATTGCCTCTAATATATAACCTCATCTTTTCAAAAGTGATATATATATTATATCATTTTTATATATTATGTCAAGTTTAAAGATGGACTAATACTTGCCTATCTGTATTTCGTTGAATTTAAAAGTAAATGTACATTTAATAATATAAACATTCAATCCAAGATTAAATACACGTTTTTTGTTTTTTTACAACATTCTTGTTTTTTTACTCTTATTGTGGTATTATATAACTATGAATAATGAAGGGGGAATTTTTTATGGAAATAATAATAAAAAAATTTAAAGAAAATGTTTTAATACGAATAATTTGTTTTTTTATCTTATTTACTTTAATTTTCAGTACTTTAGGTTATTTAATTTATTATTGTATTAATAACATTGTATCAAATATTTTAAGTGATAATGTTTCAACAGTATATGATGAGATTAAGAATATTGGAACATTAAATTTAATTTCTAAATTTGCAATAATCATAATATTTAATATATCCTTTTTTATAATTTGGAAACTAACTCTACACTTTACTCTAAAAAATTTTGAAGATATTTCAAATATTAACATATTAAAATATGTAAAAATTATAATGTTTATAGTAACAGTTATTATAGTTATATATCTTATATTGGCTTTGCTAAATGATATTAACGACATTAAATATATCGAGTCTAATTTAAGTAATTCATATAATGGTTTACAGGAATTTGACCAAAATGCTGATACTTCATCTTTAAAACAAAATCTTTCTATTATTGAATATGCAATTAATACTTCAAAAGCTTATTTCTTCCCTATGTATATTGTTATATTAATAGACATAATATTATGTAGTATTATTACTTATTTTCTAATAAAAAGAAGGTATTTTATAAAATATTTAGATTAAAAAAACTTTTTTATCCAATGCATATTATTTTAACTTAGATTAATTGCTATAAATTTTTACCATACTATTGTTTAATTTTTTAGTGGTATACCAAAAACTTGGTCAAAAAGTTTTTCCTTTCTGACCAAGTTTTATTTTTCTAATACATTCCTCCCATAGCTCCTGCATCATCGTGTCCACCGCAATTGCATTCTTTTGGCTCTTTCTTATCTGTAACTAAGCTTTCTGTTGTTAATATCATTGATGCTATTGATACTGCATTTTGAAGTGCACTTCTTGATACTTTTGTAGGATCTACTATTCCTGCCTTTTTCATATCTACATATTCTTCGTTTGCGGCATCAAATCCAACTCCTGCTTCACTTTGTTTTACTTTTTCTATAATTACAGCTGGTTCTAATCCTGCATTTGTAGCAATTTGTCTTGCTGGTTCTTCTAATGCTCTTAGGATTATTTTTCCACCTATTTTTTCATCTCCATGTAATCCTTCTACTTCTTTTTGAACTTCTGGAATAATATTTATAAATGCTGTTCCACCACCTGCAACAATACCTTCTTCTACTGCTGCTTTTGTAGCAGATAATGCATCTTCTATTCTTAATTTTCTATCTTTCATTTCTACTTCTGTAGCTGCACCAACACCAATTACTGCAACTCCACCTGCTATTTTAGCAAGTCTATCTTGTAGGTTCTCTTTTTCAAATTCGCTCTTTTCTTCAGCAATTTGAGCTTTTAATTGATTTACTCTTTCAGTGATTTGAGCTTTTTCTCCCATACCGTCAACAATTATTGTATTTTCCTTTTGTACTTTTACTTGTCTTGCTCTACCTAATTGCTCAATACCAGTATCCTTTAATTCCATTCCTAAATCAGATGAAATTACTTCACCACCTGTAAGAATTGCTATATCTTGTAACATATTCTTTCTCTTATCTCCATATCCAGGTGCTTTAACTGCTACTACATTTAATACTCCTCTTAATTTGTTTAGGATTAATGTAGATAAAGCTTCTCCTTCAATATCATCACAGATAATTACTAATTTACCAGATTGTTGCATTAAATTTTCTAATAAAGGTAATATTTCTTGAATATTGCTTATTTTCTTATCTGTTATTAATATGTATGGATTATCAACAATAGCTTCCATTTTTTCTGTATCTGTTACCATGTATGGTGATACATAACCTTTATCAAATTGCATACCTTCAACAACATTTAATTCTGTTTGAGAAGTTTTTGATTCTTCAATAGTTATAACACCATCTTTAGAAACTTTTTCCATAGCTTCTGAAATTAATTCTCCAACTTCATCATTGTTTGCAGAAATACTTGCAACTCTTGCTATATCTTCCTTTCCATTAACTGGTGAACTTACTTTTTTAAGCTCTTCTACAGCTTTATTTACAGCTTTATCCATACCTCTTTTAATAGCCATTGGATCTCCACCAGCTGCAACATTTTTAACTCCTTCTCTTACCATACTTTGAGCAAGAACCATAGCTGTTGTTGTACCATCTCCAGCTACATCGTTAGTTTTAATAGAAACTTCTTTAACTATTTGAGCTCCCATATTTTCAAATGGGTCGTCAAGTTCAATTTCTTTTGCAATTGTAACACCATCATTTGTAATAAGTGGTGCACCAAATTTTTTATCTAAAACTACATTCCTTCCTTTTGGTCCCATTGTAACTCTTACTGTATCTGCTAATTTATTAACACCATTTAATAAACTTTTTCTAGCATCTTCTCCGAATTTAATATCTTTTGCCATTTAAAATTACCTCCTAAATTAATTATATTAATCTTTATGAACAAAAATTTTATTATTTAATGTTTTTCTTGCTAGTCCCACGTAGCAATTGTACTTTTCTTCTGAATACTTGAAGAAGAAAATGCCCAATTGCTAGTAAGATGGAACGGTAATATTGTACAAAATAAAATTTTATTCTGTGACAGCTAAAATATCTTCTTGTTTTACTATTATATAGTCTACACCCTCATATTTAACTTCTGTTCCAGCATATTTATTTACTACAACTTTATCTCCTTTTTTAACTAGCATTTTTTCTAGCTTTCCTTCAACTTCTCTTCCTGGTCCAACTTCAACAACTTCTGCTATTTGTGGTTTTTCCTGTGCATTTGCTGCTAAAATTATCCCGCTCTTAGTTGTTTCCTCTTTCTCTAACATTTTTATTACTACTCTGTCTGATAATGGTTTTAACATTTTTATCTACCTCCTTAAAAATTTTACACCATTTATTCTATATATTAATATGTTTATGATTAATATATATGCAAACTTGTCGATGTGTTTTAGCACTCTTTTGCATTGACTGCTAAAAATATATACCCTTTTTTTATAATTGTCAATAGTTTATTTAAGTTTTCACAAAAAGTTCACAAAGTTATATGATTTTTATATGATATAATTATTTACAATTAACTTAAGCAGAGCTAAATAGCCTTTACTTTTTAATTTTCATGTTATTATTACATAACTTATTTTAAGTTTGCTTATGCTCTGTAAATTACTACACCATAAATTTTCTTCTTTATTTAATAAAACATAATGGTTTACTTTTGTTATTGTTAATAATTTACTACCTTTTAATTTTAAATTGCTTGTCAAAAATTTTTATACAATCATTCATAAAAAGTCAAAAAATGCATATCTATCTTTTCTTTCTCTTTTGAACAGAAAAACCAAATCTTCCTATTTTTCTTCCTAAGCTATAATAGTGTCCATTAGAATAAGCAATCAAATTACATTTTGAAATATCAAAAGTTCCTTTTTCATCAATATATTTATCATCTGCATCTATTGATAAAACTTCTGCTATAAACATATGGTGGCTTCCAAGCTTTCTTATTTCTTTTACTTTGCACTCTATTGCAACTGGACTTTCTTTAATTATGGGACATTTCACAAACTCCCCTTTTTCCTTTGTTAGATGCATTTCTTTAAACTTATCTACCTTTGCACCTGTTTTAACGCCACACCAATCAGTTGCATAAGCTAATTTTTCATTTGTTAGATTTATAACAAATTCTTTATTGTCTTTTATTAAATTATATGAATATCTTTCTGGTCTTACAGAAATGTAACACATTGCAGGATTTGTATTTATAATTCCAGTCCATGCCACAGTCATAATATTTGATTTTTCCATTGTGCCACAAGATACCATCACTGCTGGAAGTGGATATATAAATGTCCCTGCTTTCCAAATTTTTCTACTCATTTTCTTCCTCCTACTTAACAAAAGTGAGCCATTGGGGACGTACACATTTGGCTCAAATAGTTATTTTTTTACCATATGACACAATCTATTTTTTATTTGAGCCAAATGTGTACGTCCCCAATGGCTCACTTTTGCTCAATTCAAATGCTAATTCTATTTTCAAATTTTTCTTCCACTAATTTCTTTAGTTTTGCATTTTCTTCTTTTTCAAGTTTTGGATCTATTTCTTCTATTTTTAATGCTAATGCTTGAACTTCTTTTAGTATTGCAACATCTTGAAATAAGTTTGCTATTTTAAATTCTGGAAGTCCGGTGCTGCCTTGTTCCAAAAAATTCGCCTGATCCACGAAGTTCTAAGTCTTTTTCTGCTACTATAAATCCATTATCTGTTTCTTTCATTATTTTCATTCTTTCTTTTGTATTTTTTCCTTTCCCCTCATATATTAAAATACAGTATGATTGGTACTCTCCTCTACCTACTCGACCTCTTAATTGATGTAGTTGTGCTAAGCCAAAGTGTTCTGCATTTTGAACTACCATTATATTCGCATTTGGCACATTGACACCAACCTCTATAACTGTTGTAGATACTAATATTTGAATTTCTCCATCTTTAAATTTTTGCATTATTTCATCTTTTTCTTTTTGTTTCATTTTTCCATGTAAATATGCAACTTTAAATTCTGGAAAAATACTAGCTTGATATTTTTCTGCAAGTTCTATTGCTGATTTAAAGTTTTCAAATTCTTCATTTTCTTCAACCAACGGACATACTATGTATGCTTGTCTTCCCTTTGCTACATTTGAACGTATAAATTCTTCTATTCTTCTTTCCATATTTTTCATTACAGGATATGTTTCTATCTTTTTTCTGTTTGGCGGAAGTTCATCTATTATTGATATATCCAAATCTCCATATAGGATAAGTGCTAGAGTTCTTGGTATTGGAGTTGCTGTCATAACAAGTACATCTGGATTCAATCCCTTTGATGCAATACAAGCTCTTTGTCTTACTCCAAACCTGTGCTGTTCATCTGTTACTACTAATCCTAAGTTTTTAAATTCTACATCTTCTACTAAAAGTGCATGTGTTCCTATTAGTACATCTATTTCTCCATTTTTTAGTTTTTCCAAAATTTCTCTTCTTTTCTTTGTACTCATTCCCCCTAATAAAAGCTCGCATTTGATTCCGAATTGTTCAAGTACCTTTGTAAATTCTTCCATGTGTTGCTGTGCTAAAATTGCAGTTGGAGCCATAATTGCAGCCTGATATCCACATTTTGCAGCTTTGTATGTAGCAATTATAGATACTATAGTTTTTCCGAGAGCCAACATCTCCTTGAAGAAGTCTATTCATTGGCTTTTTGCTTTCCATATCATTATCTATTTCTTCTAAAACCCTAAGTTGAGCTTTTGTTAGTTTAAATGTAAGTGAATTTATTACATCTGACATTTTTACATTTTTATTAAATTCTATCCCATCTGTTTCTTTATCATATCGTGATTTTAAGCTAGATAATGCAAGTTGAACAGTAAGTAATTCTTCAAAAACAAATCTTTTTCTTGCCTTGCTATATTCATTAAAATCTGAAGGAAAATGTATTTGTTTAGTAGCTAAGTTTATCTCATCTAAGTTATATTGTTTTAATATATATTCTGGCAATGTTTCTTCTAGTTTTCCTATAGCAAGTTTTAGTCCATTTTCAATAATATTTCTTAATTTATTTTGTGATAAATTATATGTAAGAGGATATATTGGAATTATTTTTCCAGTATTTTTGCTAATTCCTTCTTTATCAAAAACAGGTGACTTCATTTCTATTCTTCCATATTTAACACTTACTTTTCCATAAAACTGATACTTTTCTCCAACTTTAAATTTATTTTTTAAATATGTCTGGTTAAACCATGTAAGTACACATGTTCCAGTATCATCTCTAGCAGCCATTTTTAGCATTATTTTGTTTTTAGCAAATCTTGTTTCTGAAATTTGACTTATGCAAACAGCTTCTATTAATGCTTCTTCTCCATCTACTAGTTCGTATATTTTTTTTGGCTTTCCTCTATCTTCATAATTTCGTGGAAAATATGTAATAAGGTCTCCTAATGTGTTTATTTCTAGCTTTTGCAAAAGTGGTAAGTTATTCGGTCCAACTCCTTTTACATATTGTACACTTCGCTTTAAATCTATCATGTCCCCTCCTTGATAAATTGGAACATACTCCAAAATTTATTATTTATTTTACTACATTATGTTATATAACGCAAGTAAGATTTACTAGTAATGTTCTAAAAGTGTTACAAGTTACTATTCGTATTCAAATCTAAAGTTATGTTATGAAAGCCAGAAATAGTAATTAAAAAATTATAAGAATATGGAATGGAAAGTGATTTGAAGTTAGAAATTCTTGATTGATTTTATGGAAAGAGTTCATCTCTGATGGAATGGTGCCATAAAATTAATTTAGAATTTCTATGAAAATCAGCTTGACCGACATATTTGAAATAATTTTTTAATTACTATTTCTGGCTTCTGTATAAAATTTAATAAGATGCTAATTGTAGCACTTAATTGTTACTACTACGAAAATTTATATATTTTTTCATATTTCTATTTCCTTTTAATATATTTTATAGTATAATTATATTGTTAGAATTTTAGACTTTTTTGTCAGAATGAGAGGTATATTATATGTGGGTATTTTGGTTAATTGCAGCAGGAATATTTTTTATAATTGAAATGGCTACAATTGGCTTTTTAGTTTTCTGGCTTGGAATAGGTTCTTTGCTAGCAATGGTTACAAGCTTTTTTGTAGATAGTATAATTGTACAGTTCGTAGTTTTTCTTGTAACATCAACACTTCTTATAATATTTACAAGACCACTTGTAAATAAATTTGTAAAAGTTCCAAAGGAAATTAAAACAAATGCTTATTCAATTATAGGAAAAAAAGGAATTGTAACTTCAAAAATAAATAATATTGAAGGAAGTGGACAAATAAAGATAGATGGAGAAGTTTGGTCTGCAAAATCTTTAGATGAAGAAGAAATTGAAAAAAATACTGAAATAGAAATAGTAGAAATTGACGGTGTAAAAGCTGTAGTTAAAAAAGTTACAGATAATGCTAAAATTTCTGTATAATTTATGATATTAAAATTTTTAATATATATTTTTAATAATAGGAGGATATTTTATGGCATTTTTAATCGTTTTATTAGTTATTATACTAATTATCGCATTTAAAACAATCAGAATTGTAAGACAGTCTGAAGTTTATATTATAGAAAGACTTGGTAAATTTTATAAAATTGCTGATGCTGGTCTTACAATTGTAGTTCCATTTTTTGACCATGTTCGTAGTATAGTTAGCTTAAAACAACAAACAATGGACATTCCACCACAAGGTGTTATTACAAAAGATAATGTTACTATCACAATAGATACAGTTGTATTCTATAAAGTAACAGACCCTGCAAAAGCAGTTTATGAAATTCAAAGTTTGAAAAAAGGTATTGAATACCTAGCTATCACAACAATTCGTGATATTGTTGGTAAAATGGACTTAGATTCAACATTTAGTTCACGTGATGCTATTAATGATAAATTAAGAGTATTACTAGATGAAGCGACAGACCAATGGGGATGTAAAATAGACAGAGTTGAAATTAAAGATATTACACCACCAGCAGACATCCGTGATGCAATGGAAAAACAAATGAATGCTGAAAGAAATAAAAGAGCTTTAATCCTTCAAGCAGAAGGTGAAAGACAATCTGCAATCAC
>CAMMTN010000003.1 GCA_946499885.1 uncultured Clostridium sp.
TTATATAATAGATTTCGTCTAAATTAACTTCTTGTTTTTTATTTCTTAAATAATTAAGTGTTTCATTTTTTGTCAAAGAATATAGCCATGTTGATTCATTTGTTGTTGGCAATTTATTCTTGTCCATTTGAAATATTTTCATAAACACAAATTGAACAATATCTTCACTGTTTTCACAATTTTTCAATATTGAGAAAGCAACATTATATATTAACTTATTATATTTACAATATAAATCATCTAATTTATTGATATTTCCTTGTTTTATTTCTTGAAATATTAAATGTAAATCTTGTTTATTTATACTTTTCATATTTTCCCTTGCTATCTTTTATTAATCTTATTTTTCTCATAATTATAGTATCACAAATAGATGTCATTATCAATGGCTCTCTCTTTTTTATCTGAATACAGAAACTGTCTTATAGTTATAAAAAACTATAAGACAGTTTCTGTAATTACCTATGACAATTTAGGATAATAAATATTTAGTATTGTCATGCACAATGTCTAAATCTAAAGTACATTTCTTGTATTTATTCGGATTTGCAAGAATATCATACATAATATTCTCGAACATAAAGTTTACAGTGTTACTAAGCTCTCTTGCTCCTGTATCTAGTGCAAGTGATTCTTCCGCAATACAATCAAACAGTTTTCCATTATAAGATAATGCAATTCCCCTTTTTCTTAATTCAGCTTGATACCTTCTAAAAATAGATAATTTTGATCTTTTTAATATCAATGATAAGTCCTGCTTAGTAAGCTTATTCATCTCTATTATAGTATCAATTCTGCCTACAAATTCTTCTGGCATGCCATATTTAACCAGATCTTGCTTCAAAAATCTTGATTTCTGACTTTCGTTCATTGCAACATTCCTTGTTGTAAATCCCATTGGATTAGTATTCAATCTTTTATCTCTGATTTTCTCTAATCCAGAGAAAGCTCCTAAAAAGATGATAATAACATTTCTCGTATCGAAATCAATCATTTCTTCTTCAAAAGGATCTTCTGATGCTGAAATTTTTATTGTGGTTCCTTCAATAATTTTTAGTAAACTTTTTAGAACCTCTGTGCCAGAAACATCATGTTCTTCATGACCAGCTTTTTTGTCAATTTCATCAATTACAATAATACCATTCTGTGCCTTTTCTATATCATGGTTGGCATTTTCAAGCAAATTATAGATCATTTCCTCAACATCCGCTCCATAATAGCCTTCTTGAGTATATTTTGTAGCATCTTCAATGGTATAAGGTATATGCAGTCTTTTGGCAATTTGTCTAATTGTTTCTGTTTTTCCTGTACCACTACTTCCTATAACCAAAACATTCGACTTTATTGTCTTGAAATTAATTGCTCTGTATATGGCAGTAATAATTTGCCTTACCTGTATATCCTGCCCAATAATATACTGCAATACATTTCTCTCAATGTTTTTGATGCCCGGAAGTCTTTTGCGTTTCTTAGGATCACTTTTGTTTCCTTTAACTCTTCCATTACCCGAACCAAACTCTTTTCCAGTATTTGGTTTTGCTTTTAGTTTTGCACCTTTACTAGTTATTACTGTTTTGGGTTTATCCGTTGTTTCTCCTATATTGTAGATTCTCCGTCCTTTTGTGTACTTTGTTTTTGACATAATTGTGCCTCCTTTTGCATCTTACAAGATACATGGAACTATTACTCGAATTTTGTCGATAGTGTCTTTACTAAACCATATGGGTCTACTCTGAAAAAATATTCTCTTCCGAGTAATCCTACTCGTTTAGTATCTACTTCATCAACAATTCTCTCTGCAAAAATATTCTTTGTTTTGATTTCTCCATGATTGACTAAAACCAATTTCAACTTTTTAAATTGCTTTAAAAAGTTAATCATTTCATCAGCTTTTGCATGGGCAGAATATTCTGTTGTGTATTCCACATTTGCTCTTTTTTTCGCAACCAATCCACCTACTTCTACTGTATCACCTACTTCAGTATTTTTTAGTTTGTTTCCTAATGTTCCTTCGGCAGTATATCCTGTGAACTGTATTAATGCTTTTTTTCTTGATATATACTCTGGTATATATGTTTGTGCAGGACCATATGATCCCATTCCAGAAGTTGTAAGAATTATCTTCTTACTTGTATCATATAATACATCACTTCTAGTTTCCTTATCAACAAATATAAGATTTTCAGGTAAAAAATCCCTCATTTCTGGCTTAATATCCAATCCATCTTTAATGTATAAATCCGTATATCTAATTGCTAATTTTCCATCAAAATAGATTGGTATTTCTAGATCTAATTCTCCTGTTTTTTGCATGTTTTTCAATTCATACAAAATTTCCTGTGCCCTTCCTAATGAAAATACCAATGCAACAACTGTTCCATCATCATTTATACATTTCTTGATGTTATCTTTAAAACATTTATAGATTTCAGTTGAATCCATATCTCCATAAGTTGATTCTTGCACTACTGTTAATGGCAAATCTAAGATCCACTTAGGGATTGGCTTAACATCAAAAAACATATTTTTATTGTTATAATCTCCTGTAAACAATAAGTTAATATCTTCATATCCAGTATAGCTAATCTGTACAAGGATAAGGGCTGCTCCTATAAGATGACCATTATTGAGAAATGTAACCTTTATATTATCATATGGCCTGATTGTTTCATTGTACTGGCACGGTTTTAAACTGTCCAATGTTTTTCTTACATCTACCTCCGAATATAAACATTTATTATTTTTTCTTTTTGATACCGAATTCAATACCTTGAAACAATCGTTTAGAGCTATTGGTAATATCTTACATGTCGTTTCAGTTGCATAAATTTTTCCAAGAAAACCATTTTTAATCATATATGGTAATCTGCCAATATGATCAACATGCGCATGTGTAACCAAACAAAAATCAATATTTTCTGCATTAAACGGCAATACAGAATTTAAGTCGTCATATTCTCTCTCCTGAAACAATCCACAGTCCACAACAAACCGTACTGTTTCTCCGTCAGGGAATTTGACTATTATAAGATTACAGGATCCTGTAACCTCTTGATGCATTGCCATTATGTCTACATAGAACCGACAATTTTTTCCCATAATAAATTCCTCCTACATCAAATAATTTTGTTCAATGTAAAAAAGTAAGCATTACAATACTATTTTACTACTTTTATATGTTTATGTCAATTAATTCTGTTTTTATTGTTTTTCATTTAACCCTTGAGTTCTTGAGCAGATCAAAATGATGTATTATCCCCTTTATAGTCAAAATAATACATCATTTAATTTAACCCCATCATTCCGTCGCTTTACATTTATGATAGTCTAGTATGTAGAAAATTTCTACTGCAGATGCTGTTATTTATTAACCTTGTGCATCCTTGCCCACACTTTTTATTACGTTGAAATGCGATAGCATTTCAAAAGTAACAAGAAAAACATCCTATAAATTTTTTTGAAGTTTTTCTTACATCTGCATATCCTCAAACAAGTTTTGCCTCCTGAAACTCTTTGTTTATTGTGAGTTTGCGTTACGAAATCTCACTTACGCATTTTGTGCAAATAGACTGTTTACACTAATACGAATGAATTTTATTGCGTCGGCTCATAACACCTATCTCTTTATTATTTTTAAACGAGTTTATGGCATCTCTCGTTTTTCTACAATTAACATAGAAAACTCCAGTTATACTTCAATAACTGGAGTTTTCATTTATTTAAATATTAAATTTTAGTAACCTGTTCTGGGCAATTTCTTTACTTTTAATTCTTTTTCATATACTTTTGTTGTATGGTCATCTTCATCCCAAACTAGATAAGTATCATTATATCCTTCAATTCTTGTTTTATTTGTAAAAGTATCCTCATTTTCTACTGTACTATTTACAGTTGTAAAAATATATGGGTCTATTACTGACTCAAATCCTACATCAACTGTTCCAAAATCAATCTTAAATTCTGTAACATATTCTCCATCTTTTAGTTTTAAATTGGAAAAATCAATATAGTTGTTTACTTGTGTGCTTAAATTATCTTTTAATAGTTTATAATCATTTTTGTTAGTTTTATAATAAATAGCATAGTTTAAGTCTTGATTATATGTTCCAGTTATTAATTTAGTAATTCTTACATACTCTGTTGGTAAATAATCGTACCAAGTAAACTTATCTAATTTAGTATTTCCTGTATTCTTTATGTGAAAGTCATATCTAATTTCTTCATTTGCTGTAGTCTGAATTAAACCTTCTTTTTTTATATCTACATTTGGTTCTTCTGGTTTATTTGTAATATTTACTTCAACTATCTCATCATTTTCTTTTATTTCTGTTGCAAATTCATTTTCATTTAATAAATACCATTTTCCTGATTCCACTTCTTTTATTGTATAATTTCCTTTATCTAGCTTCATTATATTTTTTATTTCTATCTAAAATATTGCATTTAAAAATTTTGCTATAATCTTTTTTATCTAACCACCACGAAGTGCCATATTGTCCATTTCCTACTGGAATTGGAACTTCTATTTTATTTGTTAATTTTATTGTATTGCTATGATATATGTTTTTCTTTCTACTAGAAAATAATAATAGAAATGAGATTATTATTATTTCTAAAACACCGAAAATAACAAATACTTTCTTTTCACTAAATATGGTATTTATTATTGTCATAATATTTATATTAAACAAGCCATCAAAGTTTTTGCTTAATATAAAATGTAAATTAACCGAAAGATATGCATTAATAAAAATGCTAATTATAATTGCTAAAAATATTAATATTCTTCTACTTATATTCTTTCTCCTTTATTGGAATTCTACCATTCCTCCTTTTTTGTAAATTAAAAGAACATCTACTAAAATGTAAATGTTCTTGTTATATATAACTTGTAAGTTGTAGGTCTAGTAAATATAAGTTCTAGCCCTTATCTTTGTTATTTTTTAATAAATAAATAGATAAACAACTTATCCCTATTCCTAGCATAATAATAGCATTATTCATATCAATTTGTTTTAATATAGAAGTAACTACAATACAAATACCCATTGCAAGACTAACTCCAATTAAAGCAATATTGATAATGTCATCTACCTTGCTATTCTCTTGTTTTGCTTGTGCATTTAATAGTTCTTCCACAGAAACACCTAAAATTTCTGCTAACTTTGGAATAGAATTAACATCAGGACAAGATAAATTTCTTTCCCATTTTGATACTGCTTTGTCAGTAACATTCATTTTCTCTGCTAAATCATTTTGTGTCATATTTTTTTCTTTTCTTAAAGAACTAATCATTTCTCCAAGAGTTTTGTTTGCCATATAAAATCCCTCCTTTAATTGTTAATTCTATTTTATTACAGATATTTCACAAACTCAACCGACAGTTAGTTTACATCAATAAACCTTTAGTTTAGTTTTAGTTAACTAGATAAATTATAATTTATATTCGACTTTTATATTTCATTAATTATCTTGTCTAACCTAGAAAAGTCAATAAAATTAACTATTTTGTTATAAGTTTCTATCATTGCTCTATTTTCAGCTGTTTGCTTTTCTTCTGGTAAATTCTTAACTGCATTATAAAGCAATTTCATCATAGTTTTATGGACAAAGTTTAATTTTGAATAATCTATCCCACCTCTTAAATGAAAGATTTTTGCTTTTTCAAAAACTTCTTTTGGTATCTGATTTTTTATACTATTCCTTATATTATTTTTATTCACTTCATCCGCTGGATCTGAAAGCCCAACTGTTGCAATAATAATCTTTTTGTTTGAAATATTATTTAATTTTTTTAGTGTTTTTGACATTCCTAATACTCCACCAGCATACAAAGCACCTAAATAAATAATATTATCATAATCATTTATTTGTTGATTAAATTTTTTAAAAGAATTTACTTTTATATTTGTTCTTTTTGAAAGTTCTTCTGCATATTGTTTTGTTGTTCCATAATGAGAACCATATATTATAATACTATTCATAGAAACTCCTTTATTTTTTTATTTACTTTTTAAATATTAGAATTGCTTTTGCTGTTCCTGTAATTGACATTGTAACTAACTCATAGCCATTTTCTAACATTTCATTTGCTTTTTCTTCTACTTTTTGTGCCATATCATCTGCCTTTGGAGAATACTCTATAACAACAGTTTTATACATTTTTTTACCTCCTTACTTTTATATATAATCATTTATTTTTTTCATTTTTTGAAATATATAATACCAATAATATTATTCCTGTTAGATTAATTCCTATTGACAAACCTAATAGCAGACCTGAACTAAATTCACTAAATGGTGTAACTTCATTACCACAAAAGAATGTATAAGCCAAGTACAATATATTTCCTAATATTATTAATAATATTCCAGTTTTTCCTTTATTCATAAGTAATCCTCCCTATAAATTACTATTTATATCATAATATCATAAAGGAGAGTAATTATCAATTGCTCTCCTCTAAAATTAAACTCTTAATTTAAAAGTTTTTGGTACATATTTATATGCTAAAAACAAAGAAATTAAGCAATATGCTATACAAAAAATAATTGTTGCTCTATTGTTATTTTTCTAAATACCTCATTAAAAATTCTTCTAATTCTGTTTCACAACTAAAAATTTCTTGAAAAATATTATATAATGTATCAGTTGCTTCATATTCACCTATTGCATAACACTTTTTGCCTAATCCATAAGCAATACCTGCCTCAATATGTGCTGCTTTTCCAGCTGGCAAAACTAATAGCAAATTTCTTGAATTTTTTTCACCTTCTAAATCATTATGAAATAAGTTCAAAACTATATCACTCTTTAAACTTAGTGATTCAAATTCTTTTTGTTTTTCTTCTGGAGTTTGTTTTTTATTTCCATATCCCCAATCATCTTCATTTTTTAAAAAGCAATAATAAGAAATTTTATATTTATCAAACAAATCACATATTTTTAATATATTTTCTTTATTTCTAGCTCTTCCTGCTATAAAAAATTCATATTTATTTTCCATATAAATAATCTCCTTTACTATTATTAAATATTATAAAATAAGATTAATTGTTTGCGTAGTATCTTCTTTTACTTCATTTCCTGTGATGTTAACTTCTTCCACTGAATGTATTCTAGGTACATAGTTAATGTAATTATAAATGTTATAACCCAAGAATATAATAACAACTAGTAATATCAAAACTATTAACATTATTAAATATTTTCTTTTCATAATTACTTTCCCCTACCAATTACTATTTATTTTTCTCTTTCTTAAATTTTTCATAAACCGCTAACTGAGAAAATATAGCACAGAATAAACTTGGAACTACAGCATATCCTGCATTTACCTGTCCTTTATTAATCAATACATATCCTGCACCTATAAAAGTTATTATCATAAATACAAGTGTTAAAACTCTAAATATTTTTTCTTTGTTCATAATCTCCCCTCCAAATTACTTTTTTAATTATAATATCATAAAAAAGAAAATTATTCTATACTTTAATTTGTGTTTAATATTAAATGGGAATAATTATTAATATAATTACTCCCATTTAAGTTGTATTATTAAATTTTATCTTAAATCTACCACATTTTCTGTTAAAGAATCTATGTCAATTACATATTTCTTTTTATTTTCGTTATCAATATATACAGGAAAATTTTTTATATTTTTTTCTTCTATTATGGATTGTGGATTTAGCCAAATATTGTTACTTTTAAATATGTATTTTTTGTTATCTTCTGGATTATTCCATTCACAAATTATATTATAAGGATGTTTTCCATTTACCCTATATGATGTATTAATAATTGTTTCAACATAATTAGCATATATAACTTCTCCATTTTCTTTTAGTCTTTTTTCAAGTTTAATTCTTTTTATTTTTATTATTATTCCTGTCCCTCCTATTATAAAGAAAATCAAACCGATTCCATGGAAAATCAAAAATAATAAGTCTAATGATTTTACTCCAATTTTGCTTGGATTATCTTTATCATAATATATTTCTATTTCTTTTCCTTCATAAAAATTAGAAGAATAACCATTTAATTTGGATTCATATTCTTTTCCATCTACATTATAAGTTACATACACTTCATAATTTCTGTCTCCATCATGATTTCTGTAAGATGATATGTTTGTAATAGTTCCCATTGTATTTTCTTTATTATCATAATTAAATACATTTATTCCTATAACTAATCCTATTAGAATAAATATCATTCCTATACTTGCAAAAATAATCCATATTAAATTTTCTACTTTATTTGTTTTCACTTATATTTTCCCCTATCTAATATATGATATTACTATTTTGTGTCATTATATCATAAATAAAATAACAATTAAATATTTTTTAATTGTTATTTGTTGTTTCATTAAATAATTTTTCAAAAGTTTCTTTAATAAAAATATAATATGGCTATTATTTCTATCAAGTTAATTTTACAATTTTGCTATTTATTTTAACTTTTATTTCATTTTATACTTGTTCAAGTCAACTCTATATTTTTTAACTACTATTCCTTCTCTTTCTAGTTTTTCCTTTTGTTTTTCTATTCCTCCAAAAGCAAAATTATTTGATAAACCACCCTTACTATTTACTACTTTATAACAAGGGTATTTTTCTTCATTAGGATTATTGTGTAAAATATTTCCTACAACTCTAGCTAATTTTTTATTACCTAAATATTCAGCTATTTGGCTATAAGTTACTACTTTTCCTTTAGGAATAGTTAGCAAAAATTCATATACTTTCTCTTTCATTTTTCACCTATTAAAAAAATTATTTTATACTCTCTAGGTAAGATATCTTTTTTTCCTTTTCTTGTGCATATTCTATTTCTGACTTTGTACTTTCTCCAATATATCCGCCTAAATTAATTACATAGATTTCATCCGACATATTAATTTTTTGTCTATGCATTTCATCTAACATCTTTTTAGTTTTTTCGTCTATCTCATCTTTTTTTATATTATTAAAAAAATTAGGTTTAAAAACAATATTTCCTTCTAATGTTAATCTTTCTTGTACTTTAATAAATTCATTTTTAAATTTTATTGAACCACATAAAGTTATAATATTATATTTTTTATTACTACTCATTTAGGTTTTCTCCTTATCTTTTTTAACTTCTCTACATAACTATATAATATCATAGAAAGAAAAATAACTCTATACTTTTGTATAAAGTTATTTCTAAAACTTATTTTAACTTTCTTAATCTTAATGCGTTTGCAATTACTGTTAAGCTACTAAATACCATAGCCAAACTTGCAATCATTGGATTTATTAAAATCCCTATTGGTCTTAATATTCCCATTGCTATAGGTATCATTAAAACATTATAAAAAAATGCCCAAAATAAATTTTGTTTTATATTTCTTACTGTTTTTTCACTTATATTTATCAGTTTTAAAATAGAATTTAAATCATTTTTTGTTAGTATTACATCTGATGAATCCATAGCTATATCTGTTCCACTTTTCACACTTACTCCAATGTTACTATTTGCTAGAGCTGGACTATCGTTTATTCCATCTCCACACATCATAACTTTTTTATTTTCTGCTTTTAGCTTTTTAATAATTTCTGCTTTTTCTTTTGGCAATACATTTGATATTATTTCTTTAATTCCTATTTTTTCTCCTATATTTTTAGCTGTTTCTTTATTGTCTCCTGTAATCATAATAGTTTTAATATTTTTTTTATTTAATTCTTCTATAGTTGATTTAGCATTATCTCTTACAATGTCATTTACTCCAATTAAAGCTATTATTTCTTTATTTTTAACAACATAAATAATACTATTTCCTTCAGAAGCTAATTCTTGTTCTTCCTTTATGTGAGTATTAGAAATAGAATATTTTTCTATCATTTTTCTATTACCTAAAATATACTTTTGTTCCTTAATTTCTCCTATAACACCATATCCAGATATATTTTCAAAATTATTTACTTCTACTCTATTTAATTTTTCTTCTTCCATATAATCTAAAAATGCTTTTCCTATTGGATGTGTTGACTTTGCTTCTATGCTTCCTACTATCTGCAAAAGTTTTTTATTATCAAGATTACTATAATTATTTATTTTAGAAATCTTAAGCTTTCCATAAGTTAGTGTTCCTGTTTTATCAAAAACTATTGTATCTATTTTAGAAGCGGTTTCTAGTATTTCGCTTTTCTTAACTAATATTCCATTATTAACACATACTCCTTCACTCACCACAATAGCCAGCGGTGTTGCTAAGCCTAAGCTACAAGGACAAGCAACTACTAATATTGTTACAAATGTTGAAATTGCAGTTGATATTTCTAAACCTAATAGCAAATATATAACTAATGTTATAATTGAAATAGCTAATACAGTTGGCACAAAATATCCTGAAATTTTATCTGCAATTTTTGCAATAGGAGCTTTGGTATTGCTTGCTTCTATTACAAGTCTTACTATTTCTGATACTGTTGATTCTCTTCCTATCTTTTCTGCTTTATATCGTATGTATCCATCATAATTAAAACTTCCTGCAATAACTTTTTGCCCTACTTCTTTTATTACTGGTTTGCTTTCTCCTGTAATAAAAGATTCATCTAAATGAGCTTTTCCTTCTATGATTTCACCATCTACAGCTATTTTTTCTCCTGGTTTGCTTATAAGTATATCTCTTTTTTTTATTTCATCTAAAGTTATTGTTTTTTCTTTTCCATCTATTTCAATAGTTGCTTGGTTTGGTGTTATCTCAACTAATTTTTTTATTGCTTCCTTAGTTTTGTCTTTATTAATACCATCTAAATATCTTCCTAGTTTTACAAAATAAATAACTATTGATGAAGATTCAAAATATAAGTTCATCGTATAGCTATTGTCACCTTTTATAACTCTATACATTCCGTATAAGCTATATATAAAACTGCTAAGTACACCTATAGCTACTAGAGTATCCATATTTGGAATTCTATGTATTAAATTTATATACCCATTTCTTAGAATATCATATCCATAAATCAAAAATAATACTGTTAAAACCAATAATGTACTTGTATATATAATAGGGTTTGTATGTGGATTAAATACTGTAGGAATAGGCAAATTTACCATATGTCCCATTGAAATATATATTAGAATTATTGCTAAAATTGAATATACTATAAATTTTATTTTTTCTGCTTTATTCTCTTTTTCAATTTTAACTTCTTTAAAAATTCCGTCACTTTTAAATCCCGCTTGCTTAACAAACTTTTCAATTTTTTCTTGATTTAAAATATTTTCATCATAGTCAATACTTGCATTTGCCATTACCAGATTTACATTTGCATTTATAACACCATTTTGTTTGTTTAAATATTTTTCTAATCCATTAGAGCAAGCACTGCAAGTCATTCCTTCTATTGATAATATAATATTTTTCATAATTATTCTTCCTCATTTTCAAAACCTAAATCTTCAATTATCTCTTTGATATATTCTAATTCAACTTCTTTGTTTATTTTGATTAAAACTGTGCCATCATTGTGATTTGCAATAACTTCTTCTACCCCTTCTATTGTGCTTAATGAATTTTTAATTCTATTTTCACATCCCTCACAATGCATTCCTTTTACTTTTAAATTAATTTCTTTCAAATTTGTAACTCCCTTCATAAATAATTTACTTTTTATATTTAACCTTATTTTAAATCAAAATTTTAATTTCAAAAATATAATTTAAACCCAAAACTTCTAATGATGATGGTGATGATGCACTTCGTTATTAATCTTAACTTCACACTCTTTTTCCTCACAATCATCATTTTTATCTTCTATTTCTATTGTAGTATGCGAGATGCCAAATTCATTCATCTCTTCTCTTATTTTATTTTTTAATTTTTTTATATTTTTATCTTCAGTTACAATATGCATTGTTGAAAAATTAGTAACTCCATCCATACTCCAAATATGAATGTGATGAACATCTACAATTTCTTTTATTTCTAATAAATGCTTTTTTATTTCTTCTATAGATACATTTTTAGGTGTCTTCTCTAAAAATAAATCTAAAATTTCTTTTAAATTTTTAAATGCATTAACAAGAATAAATATTGCTATTCCTATAGACATAATTGAATCTATTAATGAAATATCCGTAAATTTCATTAATATAGAACCTATTAGAACTACAATCCAGCCTAGCACGTCTTCTAGCATGTGCAAATTTACTGCTTTTTGATTTATAGATTCTCCTTCTTTTGTAAAATAAGCTGCAAGGAAATTAATTATTACTCCAAATATAGCAAAAATAATCATACCGTTATAATTAATAGTAACAGGATTTAAAATTCTGTTTATTCCTCCTAATATTACAAATATAGAACCTACAGTTAGCACAATTGTTGTTATTAATGCCCCTAAAACTGAATATCTAGCATAACCATAAGTATATTTTTCGTCTGGTTTCTTCTTACTGATTTTCTCTAATATTAGCGAAATTCCTATACTTAATGCGTCGCCGAAATCATGAATTGCATCAGACATTATTGATATACTATTAGTAAATATTCCTCCTATTAATTCAAATATAGAAAAAGATATATTTAAAACAAATGCAATTAAAATATTTTTTTCCGTTTTCATTTTAAATTTTCCCCCTTTTAATTATTAAATCTTTTAAATAAGCTTATTAATTCGTCAATTACTTCTAAATTTCCTTTTTCCAAGTCTTCCGCCACACATCTATATAAATGATTTTCTAAGATAGAATTTGCTAAACTTTTCATAGATTTTTCTACAGCAACGACTTGAATTAATATATCATTACAATATGTATCATTATTTACCATTTTTTCAATTCCAGTAATTTGTCCCTTTATTCTACTTAAACGATTAATTATTTTTTTCTTTTCGTCTTCACTTCTTATAGTTTTCTTTTGACAACATTCATTCATTTTTATCACCACCACAGCTATTATATACCCTACTAGGTATTTTGTAAATGAGGGGGTATGTATATTTTTTTCTTTATCTATCAACTTTAAAACAATATGATAAATTCAACCCTCTAAGAAAAAACATTCGAATTCATATTCGGATGTTTTTTTAGTTATTTTTATTCAAATTATAATTTATTTTTTACAATTAATTTATCTAGAATAGCTAATACTGGTGGCAATACAAATAAAATAAGTATTGTTGCACATAATACACCTTGTGATAATGTAACACATATTTTAGATACAATTGCTGAAGCATATTTTCCTACAATAAATGTTGCTAGTATTAGAATTGAAGATGATGTCAAAATAGTATGAATTGATCTATTATAGCTATTTATAATTGCTTCTTTTATATTCATATTAACTCTTGATTCTTTATAATAAGATGTATATAAAATTGCATAATCAATTGTTGCACCCATTAAAATACTTTGAACTATAAGTAGCGCTATAAAATAAATTTTTCCACCTAATAATCCTAATATTCCCATTGTTAAATAAACTGCACATTGTATTATTAAAACAAGCGCCAAAGGAATTCCAACAGATTTGAAAGTAAACGCAACTACTATAAATATTGCTATCATTGTAATTATTGAAATTTTATTAAATTCGCTTTCAAATGTTTTGCTCATTTCATAAGCCATAGGAGAATCTCCAATTATATATAATTCTGTTCCATCTAAATCTTTATATATTTTTTTCAAGAAATCAAAGGTTTCTTCTCCCTCAAGATCAAATGTAGTATTAAGAATTATTCTTGAATATTCATTTCCAATAAGTTTTTCTTTATTATCTTGAATTGTTTGGTGAGCATCTTTAATCTTGTTTCTCATTTCTTCATCTATGAAATCATCAAATCTGCTATCTTCTAAAACATTACTATTCACATAATTTATAAGTTGTTCTATCGTCATTTGCCATTCCTCATTATAATAGTTCTCACTACCATAATAAATATATAAAATGTCTATTGTATTTTGATCTATACTGTCTGTTAAATTAGATAAAATTGCAAAAATCTCTTCTGGGCTATATTCCGTTTTATTAACTACTGCATTCATAATTCCATTTATAGTATTTAATTTAGTAATACTATTGCTATCAAATTTGCTACTATATTTTTCATTTGTTATAACATTATTTAATATAAACTCTACAAATTCTTTTAATGATGATTGCATATTTGAATTTACATATTTTGCAGAATATAAAGAATATAATAATTTTATATCTTCATTATTAATGTTTAATAATTCTGACATTTGTGTAGCTGAATATTTTTGGCCATTTAATGTTGATTTCATAAATTTTTGAGTTAATGTTAAGTTAGCCATACTTGAAGAATCAATACTATCTTTTAATATACTATCTTCTTTATGTTGTAATATAAAATCTGTAAATGTAATAGGTGTAAGTTTTAATTCTTCCTTATTTGTGGTATATAATGCATATACTTTTTTGCTTAAGTCTTCATCAATTTCCATGAATTTTGAAAGTTCTGTATATGTATATGTTACTTTATTGTTGCTACTTTTCATAATCTTGTTTATATCTATTTATAAGCATTATTGAGTAATCCATTGATAATGCTAATTGCAAAATTGCAGATATAGAACTTGTTATATTAGATACTGTTCCTAGTATAATATTTGTTCCACTATTAAGTAATACTGCTATTCCAATACAAATCAAAAATAAAAATGGCTCTATGTATGATTCACACATAATAATAAGAATTACAGTACATATAAATACTGCTAAAGCTATAATCCAAGCAGGTAATATTTCCATATTCCTATTTGATATTGAACCACTTGTATAAAAATCATAATCTTTAAAATTATCATTTACATATTTATATATGTCTTTAGCTGTTTTGGAATCTTCTGCTTCATCTACATTTAAAATATATAGGGTATTTTCATCTTTGTTATATTTTTCATTATCTTTTTCATATTCTACACTTGATACCCCTTCTATATTGGATAACTTCTCCTGTATTTCTACCTTTTCATCTTCAGTAAGATTTTTAAACATTATATTTAGAACTGATGTATTTTCTTCTTCAAATTCTTTGTTCATAATATCTAAACCAAGTCGTGTTTCAGAATCTGATGGCATATATTCTGTCATATCATAATTTATTTTTACTTTTGTTGAAATAACTATTGATATTATAGAGAGAATTATGAATAATACAATTATAATGTTTCTTTGCTTAATAATAAAATCTGTTACCTTTCTCAATTTTTTTCTTCCTTTCATAAATTAATTTTTGCATTACAATTTAGTTTACTCTCTTTCTCTTCTCAATACAATAGACAATTTCTTATATTTGTATAATAAATTGTTTATTTTTTGCTATATATATGCTAAAATGTCAGTAGGTGGTATTTATGAAAATGACTGATTTAAAATCTGAAAATACAAAGAAAAGTTTAGCAAAATCTTTAAAAATATTGATGAACAAAAAGAAATTTAATAAGATTACAATTAACGATATTGTTAAATTAAGCGAAGTAAACAGAAATACTTTTTATTATCATTTTGAAGATATTAATGCACTGTTAAAATGGACGTTTGAACAAGAAACATTTGATTTTCTGAAAACATTTGATATGACTACTGATTTCGAAAAAGCATTAAACTTTATCATTGATTATGTAGAAGATAATAAACATATTTTAAACTGTGTTACTAATTCCTTAGGAAGAGAGCAAATGAAACAATTTTTTTCTGACGATTTAAAAGATGTTGTTAAAATGATTATTGATGCCTCTGAAAAAGAATTGAATTTAAAAGTTAATGATGATTTCAAAAAATATTTATGCAATTTTTATACCGAAGCTATTGCTGGTAATTTGCTTGCTTATTTTAAAAATAAAGAAACAATTGATAGAAAAAAAATTGTTAGTTATATTTCTATTACATGCAAAAATACAATACCTCTTATTTTAATAGAAGCAAATAAGAAGTTACAGTAGTAGAAACTGTAATTTCTATTTTCCCTTTTTCCAACAATGTCCTAAAATATCCTTCAACACTAATAAACTGTCAAGCTCATTATATCCATACTCTTTTTGTAAATCTTCCAAAAGATTCCTTAACTCATTAGCATACTTTTTAGTATCTACTTCTTCTTGATATGTATTTAATACTGGATATTTCTTTCCCCACATTTTTGTCCAATTAATTTTTGCTTCTTTTTCTTCATTCGTATTTTTTATTACTTGTTCTATCTCTTTTAATTCAACATCAAATTCTATTAGCTCATCTAAAGTTAAATTGTATAATTTAGCCAATTTTTTCGATTGGTATATATCTGGTAAAGTTTCATCTGTTTCCCATTTTGAAATAGTTTGTCTACTTACTCCTAATTTTTCTGCAACCATTTCTTGAGATAAACCTACTTTTTTCCTTGCTTGAAACAAATTATTACCTAATTTCATACTTATTCACATTCCTTTCTCTCATAAATAACAAAATAAATTTTATACCTAAAACTTATTTTGTTCTACCAAGTAAATCTTACAATTATGCTATTTATTTTAACATTTATTTCATTTTATACTTGTTTAGGTCAACTCTATAGTTTTCAACTACTATTCCTTCCCTTTCTAATTTTTCCTTTTGCTTTTCAATTCCTCCAAAAGCAAAATTATTTGATAAAGCTCCTTTGCTATTTACTACTTTATAACAGGGATATTTTTCTTCATTTGGATTATTGTGTAAAATATTACCTACAACTCTAGCTAATTTCTTATTACCTAAATGTTCGGCTATTTGGCTATAAGTTGCTACTTTCCCTTTAGGAATGGTTAGTAAAAATTCGTAAACTTGCTCTTTCATATTTCATCTAATTCCTTTTCAACCTTATTCACTCCATCTAAAACTATTAACCATATCTTCTGCAATATTATCTATATCATCTGACTTTTCAAAAATAGTTTTTTGAATTAATATATATTTATAATCTCCAACAATATAATATTGTGTTGTTTCTACTCCATCCGCTTCTATAATATTAAAAGTATATACAATATCTCCATTTTCTGTATTAGAACCATTGGCAGTTAATTTAACATTTTCATCTCCTCCTATCTGCATAGAAAGTTGATTTAATATTGCTTTCTTAAAATTTTCATGTTCTGCTTTTGCATATTTATTTTCCCCTGCATTTATTGAAATTTTTTCTTTTTGTTTATCTTCTTTTTTTACATAGAAAAATTTACTGTTAGTTGAATGTTCTTCGCTTTCTATCCAGTTTTCTGGCAATTTATAACTCCCCAAATTTTTATTATATGTAACACTGCCATCACTTACTTCCTCTGTTAATTTGTCTAGTAGTTTATTATATTTATCAGATAAGTTTTCATTATAAAATACAATATTTTCTCCATCAATTTCCCAGTTATTTTTATTTTCTGATAAAAAATCAATTATATCTTCAGATTTGTTTAATAATTCAATTATATCATCTATTGAATTTTCTATAGTTTTATCCTGATTACTTTCCATATCTCCTACAAGTTCATCTCTATACCAATCTATATAATAACTATCTAATTCTTTATCAGTGATATATGACATTGCTTTCTCTGTAGTTAAAAATTCATTATATTCATTTTTACAATTTTCCAATTCTTCCTTTGTAGTATTTATATATTCTTTAGTTTCTTTAAATTCTTTTCCATCTTTTTTATAATTTTCTACTGTTAAAATATTCGTAATTTTTTCATCATTTAATAATTCAGCTATTTTAATACTAGTATTAAAACTATCTTTTAGATATGATTTAAATGCTTGTTCAACTATAGCATAATCTCCATTAGTTATTGTTGAATTAAGTTTTGCATTTATTTCGTCTATGTCAATATTATCAGAATTTACTAGAGTATTTATCTCATCTAATTCTAATAATAATTTTTCTTCCTGCAATAAATCTTTAGCGATAAAATATCCAAAAGTTGCTAATAGGATTACTAGAATAATAACTATACTAATTAAAACTTTCTTTTTCATAAAACATCCCTCCAAATTTTCTTTTTATATATTATCATAAAAAGAAAAATTACTCTATACTTTTTTGTATAAAGTAATTGAAAAATTGTAAGTTGTTGCTGATATGTTCATCTTAAAACATTTTAGTTATGCTTAAAATACTCTTCAATTATATATAATAACTTATTTTTGTTCTCGTTAAATTGACATTTTCTATGTCCATTAGCTCCTGATGGATGCGGAAATCCTAATAAACATTGTTTTTCTTGTATTATATTTTCTTTTATCATTTGTAGCAATATTTCTTCTACAGCTTTCCCTAACGGTATGATTAATGCATTTGATAAATACTCTACTTCTTTATAAAAATATTTTTTTGCATAATTATATAATACTTCATTATCCATTATTTTAGGATTAGAGCCTGTATAATTTTTATTATTTATGAAAACAGGATACGGAATTATTGAAGTAGTATGAAGTAAATAATCTTTATCTTCAAACAATTCATTACAGGATTCTATATTTAGTTTTTTATTAAGTCCTAACTCATCTAACATCTCTATAAGATTTTTTCTCATACTTCCTGCAAATCTAGAATTTCTTTTACATTCTTTTTTTATTTGTTCTGTTTTTGAATTATTTAGTAGTTCTTTTTGTGCTGTTTTATATGCAATACTAGTTTGTGTCCAACCTGGTGTTATTCCTACTATAAATATTTTTGCTTTATCATTAATTATTTCATTATGTGGTGCATAATATATTTTCATATTCTCCTTATTATACAGTTCAAATTTTTCAATTAATATATCTTCTTTATTAAATCTATCTAATTTTTGTATTTCACTACAATATTTTTCAAACATACCTTTTTCTCCTTACAACTTACTATTTATCTTAATATAGCAGCAACAATAACTAAAATTACAACTATAGCCATAAAATAAATATAGAATTTAAAAAATCTCTTTCTTATCTTGTTATATTTTTTTACTTCTTCATCATTTTCATTGTCGCTAACATTTGTTAATTCTTCTATATCTTTAATATCTAAGGAATTTGGATTTTCAAACTCTTCTATATATTTCTTTACCTTTTCTTCATATTCTTCTGGTATAAATATTTTTAATCTTTCCATATATTTAGGAATTCTAATACCTACCCAATATTCCTCAATTTTAGTTTTATAAGGTATATTATCCTTTTGTAAAATTTCTTCTAACCATACAGATGTATTTATTTTGTAATTATCTACTTCATAAATTTTTATCCATTTTTCTTCCATAACTTATCCCCCTATATTATCTATTTATTATAAAATCTAAAAATTAATTATTTTATACATTCTAAATATGATATTTCTTTTCTTTTTTCTTTTGCATATTCTATTTCTGACT
This sequence comes from uncultured Clostridium sp., assembly GCA_946499885.1. Classification (GTDB taxonomy): domain Bacteria; phylum Bacillota; class Clostridia; order TANB77; family CAG-508; genus CALXVA01. Next base: position 19,368 of record CAMMTN010000003.1, read on the forward strand.
TTGTACTTTCTCCAATATATCCACCAAGATTAATTACATAAATTTCATCTGACATATCAATTTTTTGTCTATGCATTTCATCTAACATCTTTTTAGTTTTCTCATTTATCTCTTCTTTTTTTATATTATAAAAAAAATTAGGTGTAAAAACAATATTTCCTTCTAATGTTAATCTCTCTTGTACCTTAATGAATTCATTTTTAAATTTTATTGAACCACATAAAGTTATTATATTATATTTATTTTTAACAGTACTCATTTTTTATTCCTCCATGAGTTATTAAATTATAACTTATTATTACTTATCTAATGATGATGGTGATTATGTCCTTCACTATTAACTTTAATTTCGCACTCTTTTTCATCGCAATTATCATTTTTATCTTCTATTTCTATTGTTGTATGAGAGATACCAAATTCATTCATCTCTTCTCTTATTTTATTTTTTAATTTTTTTATATTTTTATCTTCAGTTACAATATGCATTGTTGAAAAATTAGTAACTCCATCCATACTCCAAATATGAATGTGATGAACATCTACAATTTCTTTTATTTCTAATAAATGCTTTTTTATTTCTTCTATAGATACATTTTTAGGTGTCTTCTCTAAAAATAAATCTAAAATTTCTTTTAAATTTTTAAATGCATTAACAAGAATAAATATTGCTATTCCTATAGACATAATTGAATCTATTAATGAAATATCCGTAAATTTCATTAATATAGAACCTATTAGAACTACAATCCAGCCTAGCACGTCTTCTAGCATATGCAAATTTACTGCTTTTTGATTTATTGAATCTCCATCTCTTGTAAAATATGCAGCAAGAAAATTAATAACTACTCCTAATATTGCAAATATAATCATTCCATTATAATTTATTGTTTCAGGATTTAAGATTCTATTTATTCCACCTAATATTACAAATATAGAACCTACTGTTAAAACAATTGTTGTAATTAATGCTCCTAAAACTGAATATCTAGCATAACCATAAGTATATTTTTCATCTGGTTTCTTTTTACTTATCTTTTCCAATACTAATGATATTCCAATACTTAATGCATCTCCAAAATCATGAACTGCATCAGACATTATTGATATACTGTTTGTGAATATTCCTCCTATTAATTCAAATATTGAAAAAGATATATTTAAAATAAATGCAATTAAAATATTTTTTTGTGTTTTCATTTTTATCACCATTGATATTATATAACGCTATTTATTTTTTGTAAAGAACAAAGCGACCTTGGTCGCCCTTTGTTCATTATCATCCTCGATTAATTTTAAGTGCTCAGTCAATTCAGTTTTTTCATCTGTTATAGTTCCATCCAAATTATATATGTAATTTGGATTATGTGTAGCCATAAATATTCTAACTTAATTTTACAACAACTGTATTATTTATCACTTCTATACTATCCTTTTCAGGATAACATTTCATATTTTTAAATTCTTCTGTTTCTAATATTTCTTCGCTTTCCGCTTCACTTACTAAATTTAGATTAACTCCTACATATTCATAGAATATCTTATTCCAACTATCTAAGTTGCCCCACCAAATTGTAGGACTATCTGATATAAAGCCCCAAGTTCTATTATATATTTTCTTTGCCTCTAAATTTGTATTATTCCTATCTAAATATGAATTACCCTCTAATCCACCTGTAATTAAAACAGGCATATTAGCTTCAAATTCATCTAATTGCTCAATTTGTGTGGTTATTCTTAAAGCCAGATTTTCAGTTTGATTCTGCATTGATTTTATAGCAATATATGATGCATTATCTTGCCAAGTATAATTCCATATAATTACTAAGCTACAAATTGCTACAATATATTTAGAAATTTTTGATATATTAGATTTTGGCATTATCTCTAGAATTTTAAAAAATATTGGAAAAATATATATCATTGAGCATGCCATAAGTATATGTATATCTACACTTGGAACTATTATTTCTATTATTCCAAAACATATTGGTAAAACTACTATGAAGATCAATATTAATATTGTATTTGTTACTTTTTCATACACTTTATTTTTTATTATAATATATATAAGTGAAATTAACATTACCAAAAATATAACTATATATATTAAGTTTGTATGCCATATTGTATTTGGAAGCATTATATCATTAAAATAGTAATTAAAAAAACTTTTGTATGCTTCTGGTAATAATTTAGGTAAACTTAATAATGTTCCTAACCCTATTGTATCTGCTCCTGAATAATCACTTACCTGCAAATTTTTAGCAAGCAAGGTTATATGTGATAAAATATAAAATAAAATTATACCTATTATCCCTGTAATTATGTACTTTAATATATTTATAAATATTTGTTTTTTATCTTTTTTATTTAATGCATCTATTATAAGTGTAGCAATAGCTGATACCATTGTTACTGATAAATAAGTTTGATACATTCCCATAGCTAAAGCTAATGATAGACCACTTACTAATACTATCCATTTTTTATTTTCATATTTTTTTATTAAGAAAACAGATAAGGTTGCTAAAAGTAATCCTAGTACGTATGCATCTGAGCAATAAAAAAATGTTAATGTTGCAGATATATTTGGTGCTACCACAAATAATACTGCAGTAAGATATCTTAAGTATTTATTATTTATTTTAAGTGTTTCTATTACTAAAATTACTGTTATTCCTAACATCACACTACTTATTAGTGTTGCTAATACAGGAGATACTATATTTCCTTTAATTGCTTGAATAAAATCCAATCCAAATCTTAATAGCATAGCTTCCCATATATCTGCCTGGTGATACATACTATTTATTAAAGTATCCGGTCCTGTTATCATTAAAGCATAAAGCTGAAAATGTACTAGAATAGAAGTTACAATGGTTATTAAAAAAATTTTTATGTTTTCCTTGTTAACTATATTATTTTGCTTAAATAATTTGCTTATTTCTAACACTTACATTTCTCCTTTTTTCTATTATTTTCCATTACTATACCATAAAAAAGAAAATTATTCTATACTTTTATGGTATAAAATAATTTTCTTTTTATTGAGTTCTCCTATATTGTATTATGTATTAAGAAATTATATTTACTTGCATGCCTTAATTTATCTGTCATATTTTACAACTTAATACATTTTCGTTATAAATAATAATTTTTTCATAATAAATTCACTCCATCTTTTATGGTATGAATTTATTATGTATTATGTAACCAATATATAGTAAATAAGTTTTATTAATATTCTATAAATTTTAAGGCTTTAGTATTCATACATGATGTTAATTATTAATTTTGACATAACAAATATAATATTGTATAATTATATTATATTCATATAATTTTTTGAGTGTCCACAAACAAGCATATTTTACGCAAATCCTCAATAAGAGATAAAGGAGATTTTACAACATGCATGAACAAAATAATATCTACTTTGCAGGAACAACCCGAGATAATCAGAACATTTTTTATACAGAAAAGGGGGTTAAACGGTTCACTGATGAACAAAAAAAACTCATTGCAGAGGCCTTACCTCACATTACGTATAAATACTTTCCATTGATATATACGTTTTCTTTTAATCGGCTTGTTGGCATAACCTCTCTAGTAGAAGTTGAAGACGATAAAAAAGATTGTATGTTTTGGGTTTATCGCAAATCAAAAACTAAATGGAAAGTTCCAGCATTTTTTAGTACTTCTCCCATTTCTCCCAGATGGACGACTTATATGACTATGATTTTTCAGCGTCGTGGAGAGAAAATCTTTGTAGTTACCTGTTATTTTGGTAAGAGAGTTCCACCCCTTCCTTGTAATCCCATTGCTCGTGTACGAGGTAATGCTTTTGTGGAAAGTTGTCAAGAATTTTGGCGAAATCATGCTTTGATTATCAACCCGAATGATATTGATATTGAAAGGACGCTTGAGACTTTGAATGCCGAAGAATCTGCACGATTTCTTAATCTCATCAATGCATGATTTACTATAGCCCTAGGTGATTCCTAGGGCTTATTTTTTTGTATATAAATATTTAGGTTGTCTTGTATTATAATTATTTTCAAAGATTATTCGTAAGTGTATTTATTTTACATCTCTGTATTTATCCTAACGCAATATCTAAAATCATCATGATAATAAATCCTATTGCTACACCTATTGTTCCTATATTAGAATGTTCTCCAACCTGAGATTGTGGTATTAATTCTTCCACTACAACGTATATCATCGCACCTGCTGCAAATGACAACAAATATGGAAGGATGTGTACTACTGCTGTTGTTAAAAGAATAGTTATTATTGCTGAAATTGGCTCTACTATACCTGATAATGTTCCGTATAAAAATGCTTTTGATTTAGACATTCCTTCGCTTTTAAGAGGCATAGATATTATTGCACCTTCTGGAAAGTTTTGGATTGCTATACCTATTGTTAGTGAAATAGCTCCTGTTGATGTCATTCCAATATGTCCTAATAATGCTCCTGCAATTGTTACACCTACTGCCATTCCTTCTGGTATATTGTGAAGAGTTACAGCAAAAACCATCATTGTAGTTTTTTTGAATTTTGCTTTTATTCCTTCTGGTTTATCACTCTTAAAATGTAAATGTGGTATAAAATTATCTAAGGCTAACAAAAATAATATTCCTAATAAAAATCCTATTGTTGCAGGTAGCCATTTTACAATATTTTGCTCTTCTGCCATATATATTGATGGTATCATTAAAGACCAAACAGATGCGGCCATCATAACTCCTGCTGCAAATCCTAAAAGTAATTTTTCTATTTTAATATTTATTTTGTTTTTCATTAGAAAAACCATACTTGCTCCTAAAGTTGTTCCTATAAAAGGAATTAATAAAGCTATTACTATTTGCATTTTCTCACTTCTTTCTATTTAACAATGGAGTTATTTCTTCCTACAGTGATTATTTCATCAGTACTTTTACCTGAATAAGTTCACCTTTTTCGGTGAACCCATGCAGAAAAACTGGAACTGTAATATGACTTTTACCTCCGTTTATTGTAGGAGCTGTCCGAATGATTTCGTGCCCTACCAGCTTTCTCAGCCGCTTGTTTATAATTCTCTTGATGCTTTTTTTCATGGTTTAACACCTCATTTAAAAATCAGTTTTTACTAGAACTAATTCTATTATACTGTAAATTTACATAATCGTCAAATAAGTTTTACCTACATTTTTGAATGCTTTACTTTATTACATTTTCTAAACTAATCATATCACTTTGTAAACTGTCTAATACCATACAAATAAACTTATCACCAGCATCATATACGCAATTTATTGTAATATAATTTTGTTCATTATCTTCATAGGTAAATGCTACTGTATAAAAAGTATTATCATTTATTTTTTCTTCTTTAATCTCTATATCTTCATCACCTATAGATTCACTTAAATAATCTTTTGCAGATTGGTCTGTTTTTTCTCTAGAAAATACCATAATAATTTTGTTAAAATCATCACTTGCCGCTAAACAATCATACATATTTGCATATTCTGGTGCAAAATAGTATGTTATTTCTTCTGCTGATAGAATATGCATATCTTCTGGAACTTCTAATTTTAAATTATTTACTCCAAAATCATATGTTCTACTTTCTACTGTGCTACTTTCGCCCAAATTATTGGTTGTATTATTTTGGTCTTCTGTGAATATTATTATTCCTGCTAAGGCAACAGCAATTACCATAACTATTATAAATGTTCTTATACTAGTTACTCCATATCTATAGAATGTGTTTTTTTGTGCCTTTTCTAAGAAATAATATTTGCCTGATTTTTTTCTAATAATTTTTTGTATTTTTAAATATTCAAAAATTCTTTCAGCTTTTTCTTTATCAAATGTTCTTTCTAATTCTTCTAATATAAGTTCTTTTGTTATAGTATGTTCCTTACTCATACATTCATTTCTTTCAAATGCATTTTTTACTACTTCAATATCTTCTTTAGAAAATTCTTCATTTCCTGCATCTTGAGCTATAATTTTTATGTCTTTACTTTCTACACCATTTTTTATTTGTTTATTTAAATTAACTATTATTCCACCAATTACAACTAAACAGAATAATAAGGATATAATATAGTCCCCCACCATTGCAGTTAAAAATTGGTCATTTGAATATAAAATTTCAAATGTTTCTGTACTAACTTCTACCTCATTTTGAATCATCATACATATTGGTATTATAACAAACATTGTTACAGTAATTGATATAAATGATGCTATTGACAATATAATTGGTAGCTTTTTATCTATTGTGGCTTTTGTTATTTTATAACCATAAAAGCTACAAATTACTATTAATATAGCAAGTATTGCATACATCATATTTCCAAAAATATACATAAGTACCCAAGGAATCGCACCTATTAGTGCGCCTAATAATGCTCCTATCATTCCTATTAAATAATTGTTTTTTACATTTTCCTCCATAAAATTTTCCCCCTTATTTTAATTAATACAATATTATTGGCACAGATGTATTTATATTATTATATAATGTTTTAGCTGCTGAATAAGGTAAATTTACACAACCATGTGAGCCATTTGTCATGTAAATATTGCCTCCAAAATATGATCTCCAAGATGCATCATGAAATCCTATTCCTCCATTAAATGGCATCCAAAAAGTTACTGGCGAAGAATACTTGCTGCCATCACTATTATACCCTTCTAAAGTCGTATTAGTTGTTTTATATGTAAGGTAATATATTCCTCTTGGAGTCGCATATCCGCCCGCAATATTGCCAGTTACGCATGGTGTATCTAAAATACATTTTCCATTAACATACATCCATACTCTTTGTCTAGATAAATCTAATTCTACATAAGTTTTTATATTTTTGTAATCTGGAAGCGGATTATATGTTACTTCAAATTCAGCGGATTCACCTTTTTTTAGTTGTTCTTTTATTCTTTCTATTTCTTTATCTTTGTTTACAGTTGCATATGTTTTTCTACCAAATGAAATAGAAATTTCTCCTTTTCCTGTTGCATTAAATTTTGTTGAAGTAAGTAAATATGATGCTTTTTTATTAAGGCCATTTACAAATTCAGTAATATTCTTATCTAAATCCATACCATAATTTTCTTCATCATCTTTATTTATCCAGTCCTTCATAGTATTTGCATCTAGCTTATATGTATTTCCATCATGTAATTTATATGTTATTGTCGTCTTAAGTATAGAATTTATATAGTCTCTTTGAGAAATAAGATTTTCATCTGATGCTTTTATCTTTGGCTCTATATTAGTAATTTCTCTAAAATCAATAATTGTTTCTCCTTTTTTTAATTCACTAATCATAAAGTTATATGCATCTTCTAAATCAATTTTATTACCATATTCTTCTGGCTTAATAACTACAGAGCTTTTACCATCAAACTCTAAATAAGCATCTTTTGGTTCATTCATTTCAGTTTTAAATACACCTAATGAAGATACATATTCTTCTACTTTTTGTTCATTTATACTATAAAGTTCGGTAATATTATATGTTTTTTGAGTATTAGAATCTTCTTTTTTTTGCTTTACTAAAGTATTTTCTAATTCATGTTTATTATTAACTTTTATTTCAAAATATGTGCCTAAACATGTATACTGCTTATTATCAGCAAAAATCAATGTTAATTTTGCACTATTCATTTTTCTTTCTAGTTTATCTACAGCACTTTCTATATTTAAAAATGAACACTCTATTCCATTTATATATGTTTTGTATTGGAAGGCTTTTGTACTATACATAGTGGCTAATATTGCAAATATTACTATCATTACTGTACATATAAAAATTACTATTTGCAACATTTTACTTGATTTATTTTTTAACATTAAAGCCTTCCCCCTTTTTTATTATATTATATTTTCTATTTCATATATTAATTCACACCAAATATTATAGCATATATTAAAAAAAAATAAATAGAAATATATAATTTTGTCGATTTTTTGTTGTAGCACATATTTATAGTTTGCACATATTATGTAAAGAGGTGTAATAAATATGTTATTTAATGTATTTTTGCTTGCTTTTTCAGCTAGTATAGATTCATTAGGAGTTGGAATTACATATGGAATTAAAAAAACAAAAATATCATTCCTTGCAATTTTGGTACTATTTTTCTTAAGCCTTTTTATTACTAGTTTATCAATTATTTTAGGAAGTACAATTTCTAATTTTATTTCTACTGATTTAACAACACGTATTGGCGGACTTTTGTTATGTTGTATTGGTATTTTTATTATTTATGGAGCAATTACTAATAAAGAAAAAAAATCTCCTAAAAAAATATGTAAGCATAAAGAATATAATTTTTTTATAGATTTCCTTGGAATAACTATTAATATTATAAAAGATCCTATTAATTCAGATTTAGATAAATCAAATGTAATTGACATAAAAGAAGCCATATTTTTAGGTTTAGCACTATCTTTAGATTCCATAAGCATTGGATTTATGGGAAGTACAATAGGAATAAGTTCATTTATATTTCCTATTCTTATTAGTTTATTTCAAATAATTTTTCTAAGTATTGGTAGATTCTTAGGAAATAAAATTAGCAATATTTCAAAATTGCCTAATAATATATGGAATATTATTTCAGGTATTATACTTATTTTTATTGGTGCCATCAGATAAGTTGTCGCGATAGGGACAGGCATTTTTGCGACACTTTGTGTTTATATATAATTATATTTAAAAAGTGTCGCAAAAAGGCCTGTCCCTATCGCGACAAAAAGAAGTAAATCTGTAAGCCGGGTTCTGTCGTGAATAGTCATCTATCTAGTACATATATTGCTATATGTCTCTTGCCACCAATACAAGAAGACTGACGAGCAGCCATTAACCTTCTTTACTCGGTGTTGCTCCAGATGGGGTTTGCATTGACCTAATATGTCACCATATTAGCGGTAAGCTCTTACCTCACCTTTTCACCCTTACCAGTTAGAAATTAGATATTAAAAATTAAATTTTATATATTAACTTTTATTTAATTTCTAATACCTAACTTCTAAGTGGCGGTTATTTTCTGTTGCACTTTCCTTAAGGTTGCCCTCACTGGACGTTATCCAGCATCATTGCTCTATGGAGCCCGGACTTTCCTCGTACGCTATCTTTCGACCTTGCTATACGCGACTATTTAATTTACTTCTTTTTCTATTTTACTACAAAATATTTTCATAGTCAATCTATGTTTTCTAGTTCTTGCATCAAATTACTGTAATTTATATAAAATATATTTTTATCTTTGTTGTTGGCATTTTTTTCTAATTCATTTATTAAAATATAACTTTTGTTTATAACATCAATATTATTTACATTATTTATTTGATTATTTATAATATTTGAAAACTCTTGTTTTGCGCTACCTATATATTCTAAAACTTTGTTCCAATTATCCTGTTCTATATATGAATATGCATATAAAATATTAGATTCTACTATAAACAGACTTACCTTTTGATTATCTGGTCCTATATCTTTAATATACAATTCCAACAAATTATATAAATCTGCTAGGTGGATTAAACTTGAGCTCTTATCTTCATTTTCAAAGTCTTTAGTAATCTTATCTAAAACATCATTATACTTTAATAAATTATCTTTATTTACATTTAGACTTGTTAAATCCATCATAACAGTAGTCCAGGTTGAATACATATTCTCTATTTTACTTTTTAGAAAAGTCCAATCAGTACTATCTTTATAATTATTTAAAATATTGTCATTTACTATTTGAGTAGTATTTATTACATTTTGAGTATCTACGGAATTTTGCAAGCTTTCATCATTCATTTCGATTTCTTTACTTTCAACCTTAAAATTTGAATATGAAATATTGTTTATTTCATTCATCATGGTAATTATGTCAGAACTTAAAAATTCAATTTCTGAAATTGACTTAGATTTTAGCATATCTAAACTATTAGATTCATTTGTTTTTGCATTTGCATAAATAAAATATCCACCTATTGATAATAATATTATTGCAAAAAGTATTATTATTGTTATAATATATTTTTTCATTTTTATTTTATCTTCCTTTCTTAGTGCAAATCGGGTTTGAAAAGATTTTTTTGAGCCTCATCAAGTTCTTCTTACTGCACATTTTTTATAATTATTATCACCAAAAAATTTCCTTTTATTCTCTAGTATTTTATTATTTTTTTTACAAATATTAATAATAAAGAATTTTTTAAGTGAGGTGCTTATGGAAACTATTGTTAGACTTTATAGTACAAAAAGAAATGAAATTAATTCTTTTTTAAATAATTTTTTAAATCAAAAAGATGAACATATAAATCTATTAGAATGGGAAAAAAAGTACCAAAACCCTGTTGAAATAGCAGATATTATTGGTACTTTTATTGATAATAATGATAAATATTCTATTAATATGTGGATTAGCTTAGATAAAGGTGTATTCATAAATGTCACTGATGACAATGCAGATGAAATTATAAAATACATTTATGAAAGGTACCCATGGTAAAATCTATTCACACTTCTTTTCACGAGTCATAAGCATTGTTACTGCTTCTTTAGGTTTTAAACCATTATATAATACATTATATACAGTATTAACAATTGGCATTTCTATATTATATTTTTGTGCAAGTTTATACGCAACTTCTATATTATCTATGCTTTCTATTGTCATTCCAACTTCTTTTCTAGTTTCTTCAATAGAAAGTCCTCTACCTATGCATCTTCCTGCTTTTCTATTTCTACTATGTTCGCTAAGGCATGTAACTATTAAATCTCCAAGCCCTGATAAGCCATAGAATGTATTGTGATTTCCTCCTAATGCAACACCTAATCTAGAAATTTCTGTAAGTCCTCTTGTTATTAATGCTGCAAATGTGTTATCTCCCATGTTTAGTTCTGCTATTATTCCAGCACAAAATGCTATTATGTTTTTTAATGCTCCGCCTAATTCTGCACCTTTTACGTCAGAACTTGTATAAATTCTTAAATTTTCATTCATAAATGTATCTTGAACCAAATATTGCACCTCAATACTTTGTGATGCAATTACTATAGCCGTTGGCACTCCTAATGAAACTTCTTCTGCATGGCTAGGTCCTGTGAAAACACCTATTTTAGCATTTGGCAATTCTTCATTAACAACTTCATTTAATGTATATAGTGTAGATGCTTCAAAACCTTTTGAGCATAATATAATCGGCTGGTCTTTTACATACATTTTATATTTTTTCAAAGTATCTCTTGTAAATTTTGAAGGTGTAACATGTAATATCATATCACTTCCTTCTACTGCTTCTTTAATATCTGTTGTACACAAAATGTTTTGTGGCATTGTTGCTTTAGGTAAAAATTTACATTTATGCTCATTATTTATTAAATCTCTTTCTTCTTCTGAAAAAGACCAAAGTTTTACTTGATGGCTTAAATTTGCTGCATGTATTGCTAGTGCACAGCCCCAACTTCCACTTCCAATTATAGCTATTTTTTTCATAAGTTACCTCCACTATGTCTATTTTGTATTTTTAAAACTTATTTTGTTTTCAGTTCCATTTAATAATCTTTTAACATTTTCTCTATGATTATATACAATAAGTACTGCTAATATTATGCTATATATTACATAATTACCTTGAACTATATAATTATCTGGTATGAATAGTGTAAGCACTGGATAAAGAATAGCTGCTGCTATTGATCCTACAGATACCATTTGAGTAAGTACCATTAATATTAATGCAAACACTAAACAAATTAGTCCTATTTGCCAGTTAGACATTATTAATACCCCAAGTGATGTGGCTACTCCTTTTCCTCCTTTAAATTTAAAGAATATTGGAAAAGTATGTCCTATTATTACAGCTATACCTGCTATTTGCACAAGTAGAGCAGAATTTGTGCTCTTCACTATATTTCCTATAAGCATTGCAATTAATATAGCTACTACTCCTTTTAATATATCACAAACTAATGTTATGGCTGCTGCTTTTTTTCCAACAGACCTTAACATATTTGTTGTTCCAGCATTTCCACTTCCTTTTTCTCTTACATCAAATCCAGCCATTTTTTTACTAAGTATTACTGAAAAATTAATGCTTCCTATTAAGTATGCAATTATTGCTACAATTATACATGCTACCATGATTTATCTTCCTTTCTATTTTTGTATTTCATTTGTATTATATAATTTTATATAGATTATTTCAATAAAATTTTGAAAAATATTTTTGCTGGTGGTTACAAGGTACATCTTTATATCAAATCTGGTTGGAAAAGAATTAAATTTTGACTAGGAAAACGAGTTTGAAATTTATGAGGCGTACTTTTTGTACGTTGATTAAATTTCAAATGATGTTTGACAACGTCAAAATTGTAATTATTTTTCAACCTTTTCTCTTACAATCATTCTAACCGGCGTACCAACTAGTCCAAATTCTTTTCTAATTTGATTTACTAAATATCTTTCATAAGAGAAATGAAATAAGTCTTTATTATTTACAAATACTACAAATGTTGGTGGTTTTGTTGTTGCTTGTGTCATGTAAAATATTCTAAGTCTTTTTCCTTTATCTGTTGGTGGTTGTACTATTGCTATTGCTTCATTTAGAACTTGATTTAGTACAGATGTAGAAACTCTTAATGCATTTTGACTCGCAACACTGTTTATCATTTCAAATAATTTATTTACCCTTTGGCCAGTTTTAGCTGAAATAAATAATATTGGTGCATAGGATAAATATGATAATTTATTGTATACCTCTTTTTTATATTGTTCTACTGTGCCATTATCCTTCTCATATTCGTCCCATTTATTTACAACAATAATTATACCTTTTCCTGCCTCATGTGCTTCTCCTGCAATTTTTGTATCTTGTTCTGTTACACCTTCATTTGCATCTATCATAATTAAACATACATCTGCTCTTTCTACTGCTAACAAACTTCTCATAACACTATATTTTTCTAGGTTTTCAGACACTTTGCTTTTCTTTCTTATTCCTGCAGTATCTATAAATACATATTTTCCAAACTCATTTTCAAATTCTGAATCTATAGCATCTCTTGTAGTTCCTGCAATATTACTAACTATTACTCTATTTTCTCCTAATATCTTATTTACAAGTGAAGATTTGCCTACATTTGGTTTTCCTATAATAGCAACTTTTATAACCTCATCATCATTTTCGTTTTCATCTTCTGGTGGAAGTTCTTCATAAATCGCATCTAGAACATCACCAATGCCTATTGCATTTACTGCTGAAACTCTATGTGGTTCTCCTAAACCTAAATTATAAAATTCATATAATTCATCTGGTATTTTACCATAATTGTCTGCTTTATTACATACAAGAACAATTGGCTTTTTAGATTTTTTAAGCATAAGTGCTATATCACTATCTGCTGCAGTAACACCTTGTTTTAAATCTGTAACAAAAACTATAACATCTGCCATTGCTATTGCTAAATTTGCTTGTTCTCTCATTTGTGAAAGAATAATATCATCAGACTCTGGCTCAATTCCCCCAGTATCTACTAAAGTAAAATTTCTTCCTCTCCAGTTCCCTTGCGCATACACTCTATCACGAGTAACACCTGGTGTATCTTCTACTATAGATATTCTCTTTCTCACTATATAATTAAAAAATGTTGATTTTCCTACATTTGGTCTTCCTACTATTGCTACTGTTGGTTTACTCAATTCTTTCACTCTCCTTTTACTAGGACAATTGGGGACGGGCTTATTTTGTCCTTTTTCACCTTACAATTTTACTATAATTAGAAAAAAATAGCAAGAATTTTAGATTTCTTAGAAATTTTCTCCTACGAGAGATATTATATTGCAGTAAGTATCAAGCGGAACGCGGTACCAACTTTCGCAAAACCTCCGGCACCGCCGAAATAGAACAAGCCATATTGATAAGCACCTGCAAAGTCTCCCCCTCGAGTAAAGAATGGATACGAATTGTCGGCAGAATTCGGAAAATAAGATCTATCCGAATACCATGAGTCATAATTTGATTGAGCTGAACTATTTGATGTTTCATAAACTGCCTCTCCATATTTTCCATTATTTGGTGTTGATACTTCATAATTATCACCTTTACTATCACTGCTTCCCACGCTATATACATCTTTATATTTTGTATTAGCTGCTACCAACGTTGTTCCATAAGTATTTAAGTAAGAGTCCCCATTATTTACATATGCCGCTACACTTTCATACGCTCCACCACTCATATCATATATTCCCCAAACATTTCCTGTAGTACTTTGATTTGTATTTACTCTATAATCTCCATCCGCTGTTACATAAATACTATTATCATTTTTTTCAACTTCTGTTCCTTTTCCATATTTACTATTTTGACTTAAATATGCTACTGCTCCCCATTCTACATTTTTCATCATATGCGGGTCCACTACACTATCACATGTATTTAATCCGTATGGATTCCCTTCTTTATTTAAATTTATACATGTTGTAAACATGTTACTTATATTTATATTTCTCCAACTTGTGACGTTAGCTTTTATTGTTACTGTTTCATTTCCTGTATATGCTACTTGTCCGGATTCAACATCTGTTGTACAATTTGTATTACTTGTCTCATATTTTCCTACCCAAAATCCTGCTAGTTTCTCTTCTCCAAAGTTAAATGCTGGGTGTACTACATATCCTGCTTCACATCCTTCTTCTGCTACTCCGTACATTCCTGTTCCTGTTTCATAGCTTGGATATATTTCACTATATCTCTTTGTTCCTGCATTGTTTTTTATTTTCTGTGTCTATAAATACTATATTTATATTTCCTGCTCCTGTTGTTGCATCACTTGGATTTATTTCTGCTCCACTTTGATGATATCCACTTGTTATTTGATATGCATATCTTGGTATCCATACTAGCATGCTATATGCTGAATCTTCATTTAATGTTCCGTCTTCATTAAATACATCTGTTTCTCCTGTTGCATCTTTTCCTTCTTTTTCTCCACTTGTTGGTGTTAATACTACATTTGCCCATTGCTTATTTCCATAATTGTACCATTCTTTATCTTCTTCCGTTGTCATTACCCAATTACTTCCATTCCATTTTACTGGCACCATTCCTTCTGATAGTTTTGGTGTTATTGGTAATTCTCCCATAAATTCTGCAAATTCTCCAAGCAATGTATTCATTACTTCTTCTTCGTTTCTTGTAGCTTGTTCTTGTATTTCTTTTGCTTGTTCAGCTTTTCTTATTAATCCGTTATCTCCAAATACTGCATTTATTGCTACTGTTGCTAATATGATTAATATCACAATTGTAACTACTAACGCAATCAAAGTTATACCGTTTTGATTATTTAATACTTTCTTTTTATTCATCATTAAAATCTTCCTTTCCTATTTTTATTATTTTTTCTACTATTCATTTTCCCAACAATGTATAATATAAAATTTTTTATTATACATTGAATTGTAAGATTTTAACATTTATGCATATTTATCTTTTGTATATATCACCTCCAAGACACACAAAATGGACAGGCTATTTTGCAAAAGTTTTCTTACTTTTGCTAAAAATAGTCTATCCTTATTTATTTTTATATATTTTTTTGTATTATTAATAAAGCTTATTTTATTTAAATATAGCTTATTATCTTTTTCTATAGAATTACTTGTGTGTGTGTGCGTGTGTAGAGCCATAAGGCTTTCAGCTATTATCATATGTTTATTCTCCCATTTTTCTTGTTTTCGTAAATTTATCTTTATTGTATTTTGTTTGTATTATTAATTTCAAGCATCATTAACATGATATGTTTATTTTACACTAGAAATATTGTTTTTTCAATACCACAGTTAAAATATAATATAAATGTAATGTATCTGTAATATTATTGTAATATTAGCTACGTTTCTTTAAAATTCCTATGCTTGCTATTATTCCTATCACTGTAGCAAACGAAATCATATAAGATACCTTCATTAATACTGTTCCTTCATATTGCACATTAACTTTTATGGCTGTTTCTGGTAAATTAACTGCAACAAATCCATTATCTGATTCAAAAGTATCTATTTTCATAGTTTCTCCTGTAGTATTTGTTATCTCTCCCCCATATCCTAAGTAAAATATATATGGCAATTCTATT
Organism: uncultured Clostridium sp.; assembly: GCA_946499885.1. Lineage (GTDB taxonomy): Bacteria > Bacillota > Clostridia > TANB77 > CAG-508 > CALXVA01. The sequence continues at coordinate 35,510 of CAMMTN010000003.1, forward strand.
ACAGTGTTTTCTTCCATGTTCGAAACTGTAAACTCCATATTGGTTCCATCTTTTTCTTCATTTTCTACTACTGCATTTCCACTTAATACATATACCCTATTTTCTCTATGTTTTATATAATCTAAATTGTTAAAAGCCTTGCTTGGTAAATATTCAAATGTTGCACATCCTGCATGTATTCTACCAGTATAATCATTTACTTCAAATGCTGGCCATAGTTTTTCTTCACTCCATGTTTTGTCATAATCTAAATTTTTCTTAAGTGGAACAATTAATAAAAGTGTTATTAAGCCTAAAACAAATACATCTTTTGCCTTAAAGTTCTTAATTAGTAAAGAATAATTTGTAGCTGCAACAAATGCAAAGAAAAAGCTAGAGAATTCTAATAATCTAAATGTAAATTGTATCATTTTTAAAATAGCTGGTAATTTTTCAAATGGAAAAAATCTTAGTGACATTGTGATACTAATAAATCCTAGAGCTATTGAAAAATAGTATATCTTCTTATTTTCCTTTTCTATCTTTTTATATACTAACAATGTAAAAACTATTCCAATTAGACTAACTAAGCCTATTTCATAACTAAAATTACCGTTTGGAGTATAAAGTAAATCTGTAATATCTACTTTCCTTTTTATTAAATCATCTGTTCTTTCCATTCTTCCAGGCTCAAATACTTCATATTCAGTAGTTAATTTATGTTCTAACATTGGTAATAAATAGAAGCTTGTTAACAATACAATTAAGAGTATATTTATTCCAAGCATTTTCCAAACTTGCTTTTCTTTTAATTTATTTATATTTACTATTACATATATAAAACAGATAATTGCTGTATACATTGCAATTACTGTATGCGAAAGTATTAAGCCTACTGCTCCTAAAGTAAGTATCAAACTTTTTTTTATGCTTTTTTCTTCACTGTTAAAAATATTATACATTCCATGAAATACAATAGGAATAAATATAAATGATGTAAGTTCAGCTATTGCTATTCTCATGTACATATCTGTAAGTCTATATGGTGCTAGAATATAAATTATAGCTGCTAATACTCCTGCATATCTATTTTTGGTAACTTTTTTTACAAATTCATACATTGCTATTCCTGATAGAAATGTTACTAATATCATAAATAGTTTTAATATTAATTCAAAAGAATTTGTAATTAAACTAAATATTAATGGTACAAAAGCTGTAAGTGGACTATAAAATATATTCCAAGAATACCCAAATTCATTGCAAAAATTAGACATGATAACAGGAGGGAATTCTCCCTCTGTTATAGTTTGGTATGTTCCCATAAGTCTTGCAATGTGCTGTATTCCGTCATCTGCATATATGTCAAATTTGCTACTTAATAGTGGCACTGAAATTATTATTGATATAACAAATATAACTATATAGTCCCTAATTTTACTCTTCATTTATTTCCTCTTTTTTCGTTTTTCTTCTAAAATAAATTACATATCCAATAAATAACACAAAAGAAATTCCAGATAATATGTATGATGCCTTATCAAGCACAGTTGCAGTATAATCTACAATTATTTTTCCTTCATTGATTTCCTCTGGTATAACTACTTGTATAAATCCATATTGGGATTCTTCGTATTCTAATTCATACTCTTTACTATCGGTTTGTAATTTAACTACATAACCTGGATAAAATAAATATGGAAGTTCTAGTTCTGTTTTTTCTTCTACGTCTTGCAATTCTACTTCAAGATGCAGAGCCTGTTTTTCTTCATTAATTATTTTAGCATTTCCTGATAATATATATGTTTCGTCTGTTCTTATTTTCAGATAACCTGACTGTTCTAGTAATGATTTTGTTGGCAAATAATCTCTATTAATAGAAAAATAATGTACTACTGGATTATTTATCTTTCCTTTTTCATATTCTGTATCTTTTCTTATATACCCATCTTCATAAGCAATAAGCTCTTTGTATGTACATATACTAAATAATATAATTATTAGCAATAACACCAAATTCCTTATCCATTTTTTCGTTATTGATTTTAATAAATAATACAAATTTGTGGCACAAATTGGAGCTAAAAAAATTATAGCAAATCCTAATAATCTCCATGAATATTGAAGCGAACATAAAACTTGTGGCATATACTTCCATGGAAAATATTTAGTACACATAAATAGCGATATTATTCCAAGTATTAATCCTATGTTATATACTTTTTTGTATTTTTCATCTATATCTTTATAAATTAAAATTCCTATTAGTAATGTAGTTAGGAAAGGTATTCCTAAAACAAATGATACTCCATTTTCTTCTTCTATATCTTTTAAGAATTGCATTGGACTAATTGCATTTTTAGCTACACTTTCTGAGTTAGTTCTCATTATTGATGGATCTAATACTGTGTACTCTGCTTGAAATTTAAATTCTAACATTGGTATAATAAACATTAATGACATTAATATAATAAATATTGTATTTATCAGGCATTTTATAATTATATCTTTATTATTAAGTTTTCTTATATTGCAAAAAATATATATAACGCAAAATAATGCAGTATATAATGTTGAAATAGTATGTGTTAGTATTAAGCCAGTAGCACCAATTGCTATATAATAATGTCTTTTTTTATCCCCATTTAATAAATTGTATAAACCTTGAAATACTATTGGTATAAAAACAAAAGCTGTGAATTCTCCTATTGCATATCTATTATATATATCTTCAAATCTATATGGAAAGGTTATATAAATTATTGCTGAAAATAAGGCTATAATTTTTTTCTTAGTAATTTCATTTACAAAATTATACATGAAAATTCCAGAAAGAATAGTTGTAATCATTGCAAATAATTTAAGTGCATTTGCAAAATTATTTGTAATAAAGCTTAAAATATATGGTATATATGTAACTACTTGTGGATAAAAAACTGTCATACTGTATCCCCAGTCATTACAAAAAAATGGAAAAACCAAAAAAGGAAAACTAGAAAATTCAAGTGCATAATCTAGTCCTATTAATCTTAGTAAATGAAATCTACCATCATCGCTACTGGAAATTTGCATTTTTAGTAATGGAATTGACACTAATAATCCTATTATAATAATTAGCATATAATGAATGCTTCTTTTTGTTTTTATATTATCTATTATCTTTTTCATTAGAATATTTCTCCTCATATTTATATGTATTATTAATAAGTTATTTTTCCTTCTAATAATTCATCATTATTAATCCATTCTGCAACATCTATGACCCTATATTCATTTTCATTGTTTCCTCTAACAATAACTTTTTCTATTCCAGCATTTATAATCATTTTTCTGCACATTTGACAACATCCTGCATTTTCTTCATACTTCTCTGTATCTGTTCTATACTGTACTAAATATAAAGTTCCTCCAATCATGTCTTTTCTTGACGCACTTATAAGAGCATTTTGCTCTGCATGTACACTTCTGCAAGCGTCATAACCTGCATGTCTTACATCTGGAAAAAACTTTTTCTTACAACAATATCCTAAATCTATGCAATTATCTCTTCCTCTTGGTGCACCACTATATCCAGTTGATACTATTTCATCATGATTTACAATTACAGCTCCTGATTTTTTTCTTAAACATGTACTCCTTCCTGCTACTGCTTTTGCTATTTCTAAATAATAATTAACTTTATCGATTCTTTGCATAGTTCACTCTCCTATTTTTTTAATTATATCTCTTATATTTTAATGCCTTTATTAATTTAAATTTATTTTATGAAATCATTCCATATAGAAAAAATCAATACTATTTGCAATATTAAAATAATAGGAAAACCTATTGAAAACCTGTATTTTTTAGTTTTATGCCTAAAAGTGTACATGCCAATAATTGCACCAAAACTTCCACCTATTAACGCTAGTATAAGCAAAGATTGTTCTGGTATTCTCCAATTTACGTATCTTGCTTTTCTTTTATCTAAATACATTGCAATAAAAGCAATTAAATTTATTATTATAAGGTATATTATAAAATATTTTATCATGTTCATTTACATTCCTTTATTCTTCTTTATATATTTTCATTCTTACAAGTATATCATATATTTTTGTTCCATATGGAATCATCATTATATCATCCTTTTTTAGTGTCTTTGTAAATAATATTAATCCACAATATGAAATTGCACCTAATATAATAGAAATAATAGTACTTATTGTATTTCCTAAAAAACTACTCAATAATCTATAGCCTAAAAATACAACTAATCCCATACCTAAAGCAGATATAACTGGTTTTATTACATGAGTCTTGAATTTAATATGCATATTTACGCATCTATTCATAACATTGTAACATATAAAGAATACTATTACTTGATATACAAATGAGCTTATAGATGCTCCATAAATTCCTATATTTGGATTACTAATTAAAATCATATTTAATATAAATTTAATTACCGCTCCAAGTCCTGCTGCAATTGCAGGTATTTTAGATTGATTTACACCATATAGCCCTCCTGTTAATGTTTGCGATAATGCTGTAAGAACCATTGATACTGATGCAATTATAAATACTCCTGCTCCGTCTGATGCAGTTGGATATAGCATTTTAAGTATTGGCTCAGATAGTACTATAAATCCAAGTGCACATGGAAGTATTATTATTAATGATGCAAAAAATGAAAAAGATAGTCTTCTTGATGCTGTTTTTTTATTCTTTACAGCTAGAGCCTCTGAAATTGCTGGAACTAAAGCTGTTGAAAAAGCAAGATTTATAGCAAGTGGGAAACTTACTAATGTATCTACTTTTGATAATATTCCAGTAGCTGACATAGCAATTTGTTCTAATGCTTCTTTTGAGCTTTCAGTAGCACTATATGCTATTTGCATACAGTTGCTCACTGTTGCAGTATCTATTACACCACTTATAACTGAAATTAGAGAACTTACTGTAATTGGAATTGATATTCCTAGTATTATTTTTAGTAATTCTTTATTAGATTTCTTTCTTTCAGGCGAAATAATTGATTCACTTGTATCTAGTTTATTTCTCTTAAAGTACATTAATAGATATACAAATGTAATTATAATTGCACAAGTTGTAGAAAGATTTCCTGCTGCTGCCATAATATATGTATCTTTTCCTATACAAGCATATACAAAAGTTATTGATAACACACAATTTAAAAATTGTTCTAATGTTTGAGATACACTTGTTGGCTTCATATTTTGCTGACCTGAAAAATATCCCCTTAAAACTGCAGACATTGCAACAAAAACAATAGCAGGAGATAATACTTTCATAACATATGCTACATCAGGCACATTTAATATGTTGTTTGCTATAATATCCGCTCCTAAAAATAGACCTATCGATAAAATCAATCCTATTGTTGTAAAGAACTTAAAAGCTACTTTAAAAATTCTTTGTGCACCTTTAGTATCTCCTATAGCAATTCTTTCTGAAACTAATTTTGAAATAACACTTGGAATTCCTATAGAAGAAAGAGTAAGAAGTAATGCATATATCTGATAACCTGCTGAATAGTAACCAAGTCCTGTATCTCCAAAACCTGGTATATTGGTTATTACTAATTTATAAACAAGTCCTAAAACTTTTATTAGAAGCTGTGAAAATATTAAAATTACAACATTCTTCATAAAAGAATTAGCTGTTTTTTTTAATCTTTTTCCTTTCAAATTAATCTCCTTAAATTTTTAAATTATTTACTATTAGCATAATTTGTATAATAATACTCTCACGTATCAATTGTACTTTTCTTTTTAATACTTAAAGAAATAAAATATACAACTTTGATATTAAGATTGAGCGGAAGTTTATACAAGATATTATCAGCTATCATATATTAAACTTAGGCATCATTCCAATTTTATTTGGTGTATGTTCTGGTAATTGGTATATGTCATGTCCTGGAAATTCATTTCCTTCAACAAATATTGGTCCATCAGGAGTAAAGCATACATCCCAGCCTACATATGCCATTTGTGGAACTATCTTAGAAGCTTCTTTACACATATTTATTGCCTTATCCCAATCTGGAAATTTGAATCCTTTTATTTTTGCTCCTGTTTGTGGATGAGTTTCATACAAATTCTTCTTTTTATCTATAGCTCTATCTATTACTTCACCAGTAATTTCATTTATTGGAGCAACCATTCCGCCACTATTGAAGTTATCTACAAATTTTCCATTTCCAATTCTAAAATATGCACAAATAACATGAGGTACTCCGTTTTTTAAAATAGTAACTACTCTTACTGTGTTTATGGCATCTGGATATATTGCACTTACTGCTGAGTGCTGTTTAATTACTTCTTCTAATTCGTAATTATTATTTCCTTCTACTAATTTATCATATATTTTATCTAAAGATTCATATTCTTCTGTATGTATTTTTTCTATTCCATGTCCACAACCACCATCTATTGGTTTAGCCATAAAAACATTATGTCTTTGCATAAAAGCAATTACATTTTCTTTTGGAGTATTTTTTACCTTTATCCAATCACGTTTTATGTAATTCTTAAACAATTCATTAAACTCATCTTTGTTTTCAAATATATGAAAATATGCTTTATCATTGTATTTGGCAATAAGTGCATTATTTCTCCCTCTTGTAATATATGTATCTCTTTGTGCTGGAGTTAAGTTGTACATTTCAAATAAATCATAGTCCATATATCCTGCTCCATATTTTATGGCACATCTTTGCATATCAAATAACAAAAATATTTTTGATTTACCTGTTTTTTTATGAATAGAATCTATTTTTTCAAACATGGCTTTTTTATCCATTGTTTTTAATCTTTTTAATATATATTTAATGTTTCCCAATATACTTTCCTCCAATATTAGTTTTAGTTCCTATGCAATAATTAAAATGCGTTGTATTAAATCCATCGCATCTTTGTCGACAATGTGGATTTTCTTTCTCCAAGTATTCGAAAGAAAACCACATCATCTTCGTGCGACTACTTAGTGCTAATTATAAATACATTTTATAGTCTACTAAAACTCGATTTTTTCTTGTAAGTAATTTTCAAGTTCTTCAATTTTTAATCTAATTTGTTCCATTGTATCTCTATCTCTTATTGTAACTGAATCATCTTCTAATGTATCAAAATCTATAGTTACACAATATGGTGTCCCTATTTCATCTTCTCTTCTATATCTTTTTCCGATGCTTCCTGCTTCATCATAGTCACACATAAACTTCTTTGACAATTTGCTATACACTTCTTCTGCTTTATCGCTTAATTTTTTAGAAAGTGGTAATACAGCAACTTTGTATGGTGCTAAAGCTGGGTGTAGATGAAGAACTGTTCTTGTATCACCTTCTGCAATTTCTTGTTCTTCGTAAGCGTTACATAGAAAAGCAAGCGCTACCCTATCACAACCAAGTGATGGTTCTATACAATATGGTACATATTTTTCGTTTGTTTCTGGATCTAAATATAACATATCTTCTTTTGAATGTTCCATATGTTGTTTCAAATCGTAATCTGTTCTATCTGCAATTCCCCATAATTCTCCCCAGCCAAATGGAAAAGCAAATTCTATGTCTGTTGTTCCATTACTATAATGAGATAATTCCTCTGGTGAGTGATCTCTTAAACGAATATTTTCTTTTTTCATACCTAGATTTAATAACCAATTTTCACAAAATTCTTTCCAATATTTATGCCATTCTAAATCTGTTCCAGGCTTGCAGAAAAATTCAAGTTCCATTTGCTCAAATTCACGAGTTCTAAAAGTAAAGTTGCCTGGTGTTATTTCATTTCTAAATGATTTACCAATTTGTGCAATTCCCATAGGCAATTTTTTTCTAGTTGTACGCATTACATTTTTAAAATTAACAAATATTCCTTGTGCTGTTTCTGGTCTTAAATATATTGTTGATGTAGTGTCTTCAGTAACACCTTGAAATGTTTTAAACATTAAATTAAATTTGCGAATATCTGTAAAATTTTCTTTACCACAATTTGGACAAGCTATATGGTTTTCTTTGATAAAGTTTATCATTTCTTCATCACTCATACCGTCAGCAATCATATCTTTTCCTAAATTATGAGCCCATTCTTCAATTAATTTATCTGCTCTATGTCTTGTTTTACATTCTTTGCAATCTATTAGTGGATCACTAAAATTTGATAAATGTCCTGAAGCCTCCCATGTTTTTGGATTCATTAATATTGCACTATCTAATCCAACATTATATTTACTTTCTTGAACGAATTTCTTCATCCAAGCTTTTTTTATATTATTTTTTAGTTCAACGCCCAAAGGTCCATAGTCCCAAGTATTTGCAAGACCTCCATATATCTCAGAACCTGGGTATACATATCCTCTATTTTTGCAAAGTCCTACTATTTTATCCATTGTCACTTTTTCCATAAAAGCACCTTCTTTTCTTTATTTTTACTTGTAAATTTTATCAATATATTAGCTAAAAGTCAAGTAAATTTTCGACTTTAGACTTATCCACAAACATTATTCTACTTTTTATTTTATTTTTTTATTTTTTAATCTTTTTTGCGACATTATGTTACATTATTATTAATCTTTTTCAACATATTTCTATCCACATGCATGTGGATAATGTGGATAACCCTGTGAATAACTATAAATAGGGGGTTGTATTTTTCAAGTTATCCACATTATTATTTATAATTTTTTATGAAAACTATTTTTTTGTATTATTTTAGCTTTTCTAAAGGTATTATGTAATTTCAAAAATGAGCCAATGGGGACGTACACCTTTGGCTAACTTTTATTCATATATTTTACCTAAAAAATGAGCCAAAGGTGCACTTCAACGTCCCCATTGGCTCATTTTTTTATCCAAATAAACTCATTTGATTGCTTTGGCTCATTCCTTTTAAGCAACCTACTTTTTCTAATAATTCTATTACAGATTTACCTATTTTAGAACGTATTTTCATATCATCTATTGACATGAACTTACCATCTTGTTTTGCAGTGTCTATTCCTTCTGCCGCCACCGTGCCAAGTCCTGGTATGCTATTTAATGGAGGTCTTATTCCATCCTCTTCTACTATAAATTTAGTAGCATGTGATTTGTATAAATCTATTGGTAGGAAGTTTATTCCTCTTTCATACATTTCTAATACTAATTCTAGTATTGCATACATATTCTTATCCTTTGTAGTTGCGCTGTTTCCTGCTAAATCTATTTCTTTCATTTTGTTTATTACTTTTTCTTTTCCATAGCACATTATATCACTATCAAATTCATCTGCCCTTATTGTAAAATATGCTGCATAATATGCTTTAGGTTCGTGTACCTTAAACCATGCTATTCTAAATGCATTTGTTACATAAGCTGCTGCGTGGGCTTTAGGGAACATGTATTTTATTTTTTCACATGATTTTATATACCATTCTGGTACATTGTGTTCTTTCATTATTCCTACAAATTCAGCCCATTTTTCAGGATCTTTTAAAGCTTTTCCTTTACGAACTGTTTCCATTATTTTAAATGCCTTATTAGGCGGAACTCCCATTTTTATTAAGTATATCATTATATCATCACGGCAACATATTGCTTCATTTAAAGTTACTGTGCCTTCATCTATTAAGCTTTGTGCGTTTCCCAACCATACATCTGTACCATGTGACAGTCCAGATATACGAATTAATTCATCAAATGTTGTTGGTTTTGTATCTACTAGCATTCCTCTAACAAATTTTGTCCCAAACTCTGGTATTCCATAACTTCCCACCTTACTCTTTATTTGTTCTGGTGTTACTCCCAAAGCATCTGTTGAGCTAAATATTGACATTGTTTCTTTATCATCAAGTGGTACTTTTGTTGGATCTATTCCAGTTATATCAAATAACATTCTTATCATTGTTGGATCATCATGTCCTAATATATCTAGCTTTAATAAGTTTTGGTCTATTGAGTGATAGTCAAAATGTGTTGTTATAATATCTGAATTTGGATCATCTGCTGGGTGCTGTACAGGACAGAATTCATATATTTCTCTTCCTTTTGGTACAACTATAATACCACCAGGGTGTTGCCCTGTTGTTCTTTTTATTCCAGTACATCCTCCCGCTAATCTTAATACCTCTGCATTATTTACCGGTATTCCTCTTTCTTCATAATATTTTTTTACATATCCAAATGCTGTTTTATCTGCAACTGTTCCAACTGTTCCAGCTTTAAATGTTGTACCCTTTCCAAATATTACTTCTGTATATCTATGTGCTTTTGCTTGATATTCTCCAGAGAAGTTTAAGTCAATATCTGGCTCTTTATCTCCATTGAATCCAAGAAAAGTTTCAAATGGTATATCTATTCCGTCTTTTACCATTTTAGTTCCACATTTTGGACAGTCTTTGTCTGGTAAATCAAATCCACAAGCATAGCCGTAATCTGTAAAATCTGAGTATTTACATTTAGGGCATCTATAATGTGGTGGAAGTGAATTAACTTCTGTAATACCTGTCATATTTGCAACAAATGAAGATCCAACAGAACCTCTTGAACCTACTATGTATCCATCTTCATTTGATTTCCACACTAGCTTTTGAGCAATAATATACATAACTGAGAATCCATTTTTTATAATTGAGTTTAATTCCTTATCCAATCTTTCTTGAACCAAATCTGGAAGTGGATTTCCATATAATTCATGTGCTTTACTATATGCTATATCTTTTATAGTTTGTTCACATCCATCTATATGTGGTGGGCATTTTTCTGGAGAAATTGGGCTTATTTTTTCACACATATCTGCTATTTTATTTGTATTTGTTACAACTACCTCATAGGCTTTTTCTTCTCCTAGATATTCAAATTCTTTTAGCATTTCCTCTGTTGTTCTTAAATAGAGTGGTGCTTGTTCATCTGCATCTTCATAGCCTTGTCCTGCCATTAATATACGTCTATATATTTCATCTTGTGGATCCATAAAATGAACATCACATGTTGCCACAACTGGCTTACCCAATCTTTCACCTATTTCTACTATTTTTTTGTTTATATCTTCTAATGCCTTTGTATCTGGAACTGTACCATTTTTAACCATAAACATATTGTTTCCAAGTGGTTGAATTTCTAAATAATCATAATCTGAAGCTATTGCTTCTATTTCCTCATCTGTTTTTCCAGCAACAATAGCTCTATATAGCTCCCCTGCCTCACAGGCACTTCCTAGTATTAGTCCTTCTGAATATTTTTTGTATATAGATTTTAATACTCTTGGCTTTTTATAGAAATAGTCCAAATGTGAAAAAGATACAAGTTTATATAGATTTTTTAAACCCACATAATTTTTAGCTAGTATTATCGCATGATAAGTTGGAAGTCTTCTAAAATCTGTATTTCCAGCACATATTTTATCTATATCTTCAATTTTCTTAGCTCCTTTTTCCTTAAGCATACCAATCATAACATTAAATACTTTTACTGTTGTGTCAACATCATCTAATGCTCTATGTGCTACTTCTACTTTTATGCCTAAATTTTCAGCAATTATTCCTAATTTATATTTTTTATAATCTGGAAATAATTCTTTAGCTAAGCGTAAAGTATCTAAATATGTATTATCTAATGTATAGCCCAATTCTTTTGCGTTATATTTTAAAAATCCAATATCAAAGTCTGCATTATGTGCTACTAGTACACTATCTTCTATAAATTCTAGCATTTTAGGAAATATTTTATCTATAGTTTCTGCATCTTTAACCATATCATCTGTAATATTAGTTATCTCTACAACTCTTTGAGGTATTGGTTTTTCTGGGTTTACAAAACAAGAAAATTCATCTAGTACTTCTCCATTTTTTATTTTCATAATTCCTATTTCAGTTATTTTTTCTGTTCTAAACGAAAATCCTGTTGTTTCTAAATCTAGTACACAATATGTTGTATCCAAATCTTGTTCTTTTGGAAATGAAACTACTGGAGTTCTATCTGGTGCTAAATATGCTTCAACACCGTATATTACTTTTATATCTGGATTTTTTTCGCAAAAATGATGTGCTTCTGGGAAAGCTTGTACTACACCGTGGTCTGTTATTGCAATTGACTTCATTCCCCACTTTGCAGCTCTTTTTAATAAATCTGTAGCTGATGTCATTCCATCCATCTGGCTCATTTTAGTATGCATATGAAGCTCCACTCTTTTTTCTTTTGCCTCATCTTTTCTAGATTCTTTCTTAAGTCCAGTGCTTTCAATTATAGTGTTTGCTATAACTCCAAGCTCTTTTGCAAATGGATCAAATTGTGCAGTTCCTTCTAGCTTTATTCCCTTCGCTCCTTTTAATTTTCCAATTAATTCTTTTGATTTATCTCCTGGCGAAAATGCTTTACATGTAATAGTACTTGTCCCATCATATAAATCAAACATAACTAATACTTTTCCACTTTTTAAATCTCTTGAATCTATGTTTAATATTTCTCCATCTAGCTGAACATTTCCACTATCCACACTTAAATCTATTATTTTTACTAACTGCTCTTTTAATTTTAAGCTTCTTCCATAAATAAGAGGAGAATTTTCTTCTTTTTCTTGTGGCACTTCAATTGATATACTAACCTCCTGTGGAGCATTATTATTCGCTTTTTGCTCTTTTGTGGAATCTGTTTTTTGACTTTCTTTAGCAGTTTCTTGTTCTTCTAATTTTGCATGTATTATAGCTTCTTTCTCTAATTGTAATGCATGCTCCATATATAACTTTGTAGCATCTGCAGATATATTTTCAACAAATTTTATACTATATTTTAGTCCATAAATATCTTCTATTATTTGAGATATTATTTTGTCAAAGCCTTTTGCTTCTAAAACCATTTTTCCCTTCATTACCATATTTATAATAATAGTGCTATTTTCTATTTGAATAGTACTATTTTTTAAAAACGCTTTACTTAAAGGGTGCTTATGAGCCATGTAGCATATAATTAAATTCCATTCTTTTTCAATATCTACTTCTATTTTTTTAGTATATTCAATTTTTACATTTATTTCAAATATATTAAATCTCTTTTTTAAATATTGTTCAAAACTATATATGTCTTCTATCTTTATAAAATCTTCTGCAATAATAACTAATTCTAATTTATTTGTTTTTTTAAACAAATTTATAGATTTAATTTTTCCTGCATTTAAAGAAAAACTATTAGAATCATAGTCTCTAAAAATTTCTTTAATTGTCTTTTCCATTAGTTTTGCCCCCGTTTTTACTCTATGTTATTTTGTAATATCTTCAGATGTTTTCATGCCCTCATCTCTGTATTGACTTATATTGATAAGTTTACCATTAATTATAACTGGTTTTGCTCCTCTTGAAATATTATCAACATATTCTCTCTTATCTGCTCTTACTTCTACTATTGATTCATTATTAGCTTCAAATCCATCTGCCACTATATCTCCTTCTTTATTAGCAACCACTATATCTCCTTCACTTGTTTTCTTTAAAAAGTATTTTTGATTGTGATATGAAAAAGTATTTTGCCTATTTCTAATCGCTTGTCCAAAACAGCCTTCAAAATCAAGTCCAGCAATATTATCATGATTTATTTTATAATCATATCCAAACATTTTATGTTCTTTCTTCACAGCAAATAGTGCTTCTTTAGCATCTTGCAGACTTTCACTCCATCCATTAAAAATTCTAGGTTCTCCATTACCATCTTTTTCTCTTACTGTTCCATCACTATCTACTCTAATAAAATGATGTCCTGTATTTTTACCTTCTGGAGCTCTATATATTACTAAATATTCATCTTCCTGCAATTTAGTATCTCCTAAAAGTCTAACGAATGGAAATCTCTCTAATAAAGTAGAAATACTTTGGTTTATATTACTTTGATATGTTGGAAAAACGCATTGATCAATTTTTAACGCATATCCCCCACAATTAATTCTATCTTTAAAAAGGTATAAGGCACTTTTTTCAATAGCATCTTCCAAGCTTTTTTGTATTTCTTCTCCATAAGGATGTTCTGAAAATAATTGCATATAATGATTAATTGTAGGCATATATCTGCTTGTATGAGGCATTCTATTATTCATAATATCTATAAATGCTTCTAATGAATCTTCTCCAAATTCTTCTATAATTGTTTTTCTTAATAATATATCCACTATTGCATATTTTCTACCAACCTCAAATTCGTGGATTCCTCTCCAGGTTTTAGTAAGTTCTACCAAAGATATATATGCCAATTCTTCTTGTGAAAAAGTATAGTCTTTATATCTTTCTAAAAGTTTTTTATCTGTTAGCTTATCTTTAAATTCTTTAAGCATATCTAAAATTCTATTTTCTTCGTATTTTTTTGCAAAATATTCATATAAGATTTCTTCAAATTCTTGATAAACATGCTCAGTAGTTGAAGAAACAAAATCTTTACTAAAAATTTCTTTCCACGTATTAGTAGCATATCTTAAATCTTTAATTATTGATTCTTTTACTACGTCTTTTAATTCATTTTCAAAATATAAGTCATCCATACTTTTTCCCTTATTATTTTTATATTTAAAAATTAATGCAATAATCTTCCTACATCATTAAAAGCTACATATATAGATAAAGTAATTAGTGCTAAAAAGCCAATTAATTGAAGTTTTAGTTCAAATTTTTCTTTTAAAGGTTTTCTTCTAATTGCCTCTATAATATAAATTAAGATTTTCCCTCCATCAAGTGGCGGAAATGGAAGTAAATTTGTTACTCCAAGTGACATTGATATAAGTGCCATTATATAGAAGAAATCTATCAAATTGCTTGTTTCTGCTACAACTTCCGAAATTCCTATTGGTCCCATTAAATCATTTACAGAAACTCCACCTGTAAATATAAGTTTTATACTTTCCCACATTGATAAAATAAAATATCCTGTAGAATTTATTGCTGTTCCAATATCTTTAGAAACAATTGCAACTAATATAATATATAAAATTATTGCAAAAACAATATTAACTAATCCACCAGCTGCAACAATTGCTATTCTTTTAGGAATACTTGCTTTGCTAAAAGAACCTTCATCTTCTGAACGTTCCTCTTCTCCTAACATATTTACAAAACCACCGAAGTGGTATTAGTCTAATTGCATACTTGGTATTTTTAGTTTCTCTTTTCCAAATTAAAGGTCCAAAACCTATAGCAAATTCATTCACTTTAATTTTGCACAAACGAGCAACTAAAAAGTGCCCTGTTTCATGAATTAAAATTAAAAATCCAAGTATTATAATTATCTTTAAAGCTGTCAAAATAAATCCCATAATCATATTCCTTCTAAAATATTTAATTTATATTATTCTTGCACACATTAGTTCCATATAGTAACTCAAACTTTTCTTTCGAATATTTAGAGAAAGAAAATGTTTGAGTTGGAAGTAAGATAGAACTGAAATCAAATGTTCTAATAATTTTAATAATTAAAGTATGCTAAGCAAAAAATATGCAAATGGCAAAATAAATATTACACTATCTATTCTATCTAATATTCCACCATGTCCTGGTATTAAATTACTGTAATCTTTAATTTCACAATATCTTTTCACACTCGATGCTGCCAAATCTCCTATTTGGCTTATTACGCTTAAAAATATTGATATACCTAATATATAAGTATAACTTATTTCCAAATTCCAAAAATTGTTACATATAACCGTGTAAATCAAACAAAAAAGTATAGAACCTACTATTCCACCTAAACAACCTTCTACTGTTTTTTTTGGACTAACCTCTGTAAACTTGTGTTTTCCAAAATTTTTTCCTATTAAGTAAGCAAGTGTATCTGTTCCCCATGCTGCAAAAAATACATACCAAATTAAGATTTTTCCATTTTCCATACTATCTCTAATTAACGGTGCAAACATAATAAAAAATACTATATAACATACTCCAAATAAAGATATAGCAATATCTTTAATATTCCTTTTCATATTTGTAACCACTATCTGTGTAAACAATACTAATATATTTGCCAATATTATCAAAGTTATACTTGGTAAAACATATGCATTTGGAATAAAATGTATAAAACAAATTAAACCTGCTGAAACATATCCGTATCCATTGAATAGGATTCGCCTTATTTTTAAAAGCTTTGTAAAATTCATGTAAACTCATTATTGCAATTATACTTATGAAAACATCTACTAAATATTTATTTCCAAATACTATTATAATTGCAAATATTGGAAATAATATCATTCCTGATAAAAATCTTTTAATATTCATCTTATTAGTCCTTTCAAGCTTAATTATTTTCCTCCAAACTTTCTGTTTCTTTTTTCAAATATTTCTATAGCGTCTAGTAAATCTTTCTTTGAAAAATCTGGCCAATATTTATCTATGAATAATAATTCGGTATATGCTAATTGCCAAAGTAGAAAATTGCTAATCCTTAATTCTCCTCCTGGCCTTATAATCAAATCTGGATCTGGTTCACCTTTTGTATATAAGTTGTCTGTAATTAGTTGTTCATTAATATCTTCAATATTTATTTCATTATTTATGACTTTTTTTGATATATTTATTACAGCCCTTGTAATTTCATCTCGTCCACCATAATTAAAAGCTATATTTAAAGTAAGTCCTGTATTATCTTTAGAATTTTCCATAATTTTATAAATACTATTTCTTAAGCCTTCATCTAAACCGTCAATATTTCCCAATAGTCTTATTCTAATATTACGCAAACTATCTTTATTTAAGAACTTTTCAATATAAGTTTTTAGTAAAACCATTAAAGCCCCTACTTCTTCTTTAGTTCTTTTCCAATTTTCTGTTGAAAATGCATATACAGTTAAATATTTAAGCCCTATTTCATTAGCAAAAGAAGCAATTCTCTCTAATGTCTCAGCTCCAGCCTTATGCCCAAGCTTTTGATCTAATCCTTTTTCTCTAGCCCATCTTCTATTCCCATCCATTATTATTGCAATATGCTTTGGCATTAATTCTTCATTTATATCTTTTATATCCATCTACTCATTCTCCTATTATTCTTATAATCATTGCATATTAGTCGCACGCGGGCGACATTTTTTAGTAAATTAGCACTTATTAGTCCCAAGTAGCAATAGCACTTTTCTTCCGAATGCTTGGAGGAAGAAAACATCCTATTGCTAGCAAGATGGAACAGAGATTTAAAACAAGTAATCTATATACTCATTACTTCTTTTTCTTTTTTATCTAATATTTTATCAATTTCCTCTACATATTTATCTGTTAGTTTTTGTATTTTTTCTTCCGCTACCTTTAAATCATCTTCTGAAATTTCAGCTTTTTTTTGCATTGTTTTTACTTCATCAATAGCATCACGTCTAATACTTCTAATAGCAACTTTGGCTTCCTCTGCCATTTTTTTAATATCTTTTACTATTTCTTTTCTTCTTTCTTCATTTAATTCAGGAAAATTAAGTCTTATTACTTTA
Organism: uncultured Clostridium sp.; assembly: GCA_946499885.1. Lineage (GTDB taxonomy): Bacteria > Bacillota > Clostridia > TANB77 > CAG-508 > CALXVA01. Next base: position 52,918 of record CAMMTN010000003.1, read on the forward strand.
CCATCATTGTTTGGATTTATTCCAATGTCAGATTTTAATATTTCTTTTTCTATTTCTTTTAAAACACTTGCATCCCAAGGTTGAATAACTATCATTCTAGCTTCTGGAACTGAAATACTTGCTACTTGATTTATTGGTGTTGGAGTTCCATAATAGTCTATCATAATTTTATTTAATATTGCTGGATTTGCTCTTCCAGCTCTAATTTCTGATAAATTTCCTTCAAATACACTTATTGTTTTTGTCATCTTCTCTTCAAATTTACTATAATCCATAATTTTATTCGTACAAGTTTTTACCTGTACTCTCCTTTCTTTTTTTATTTTCTATTAAATATAAACTGATTTTTTAAAATTTTCTATCTTATCAATGTTCCTATTTTTTCTCCTTTTACTATTTTAATAATATTTTCTGGTTCAGAAATTCCAAATACTATTAATTCTATATTATTATCTCTGCAAAGAGATATTGCAGTTGCGTCCATTACTTTTAAATTTTCACTTAATATATCAGTATATGATATTTCATCATATTTTATAGCATTTTCATCTATTTTAGGATCTGCTGAATATACTCCATCAATTGTTTTTCCAACCAAAATTACTTCTGCTTCTATTTCAGCTGCTCTTAAAGCTGCTGCTGTATCTGTTGTAAAATATGGATTTCCTGTTCCACATCCAAAAATTACAACTCTTCCTTTTTCCAAATGTCTTACCGCTCTTCTTTTTATATATGGTTCTGCTATTTCTCTCATTTCAATAGCTGTTTGAAGCCTTGTGTATACTCCTTTTTCTTCTAATGCATTTTGAAGTGCTAACCCATTCATTGTTGTAGCAAGCATTCCCATGTAGTCTGATGTAGTCCTATCCATTTTTTTATTTGCGCCTCTCCAAAAGTTTCCACCACCTACTACAACAGCTACTTCAGTTTTCATTTTTACCAATTCTTTAATTTGTTCACAGATTTTTTCAACTGTTTCAGTGTCAATACCCATTTTGTTTTCTCCAGCTAAAGCTTCTCCACTTAATTTAAGTAATATTCTTTTATACCTATTTTCTGGCACTTTTAACACTCTCCTTATTATTATTTTAACTTGACATCTATTCTATCATATATTTGTAACTTTTTGCACCTTTTTTTTGAATTTTTTTAATTTAATTTTGAACTTTAGGGACGTTCCTTAAAGTTCATTTTTTAATTTATTAAAATATTAAAATAAATTTCCAAAATATGTTAGTTTTCTTCTAAATGAACTTTAAGGAACGTCCCTAAAGTTCAAAATTAAGTAAATATTTTTTTCTAAATAGTAAATAATAAATAATATTAAATTTACTTAAAGGATTTTTGTATGAATCAAATATTATTTAATAAAGAAAATAATAAAATAAATATCTCTGTAACTTCAACCAATAATAATTTATATAAAAGTATGTTTATTTTTTCTATTTTTTTACTCTTTATTTCTATTATCTTTTTATTTGTCAAATTATATAAAAATTCTATAAATGAACAAATATCAAAGAAATTAAACACTTCATATTCAGTATCTACTTTATACTCAGGAAACACAAACTTAGAAAATATATCAAATAAATCTACTCCATTTGTTATAGGCATTATAAAAATAGATAAAATAAATGTAAATTATTCAATACTTTCTATCAGTAATAATGAATTATTAGATATCTCTGTTTGTAGGTTTGCAGGTCCTATGCCAAATGAAATTGGTAATTTATGTATAGCTGGTCACAATTATGTAGATTATAAATTTTTTAGTAGATTAAACGAACTAAATATTAATGATGAAATAACTATTTTTGATTTAAATGGAAATTTCAAAAATTATTCTGTATATAAAAAATATGAAATCCTTCCGAATGATATTTCTTGTACTTCTCAAGAAACAAATAATTTAAGAATAGTAACTTTGATAACTTGCAACAATGTTAATGGAAAACGATTAGTTCTGCAAGCTAAAGAGATACCTTAAAGAATTCAAGGTATCTCTTTGACAATGTTTTGGCGTGAAAAGGCCTGTCCCCATCGTGCCAAAACAAATTATGATTTATAATCTCTTATTTTCTTATATGCATATATAGCAACTATTACACAAACTATTATAAAGAACATTACTGTTATGTCTTCTGTAACACCAGTTTGAGGAAGATTATTTCCTGATTCACTTTGTTTATTTGTATCTGGTTGAACAATTGTGTTACTTGTTGTGTTTGTTGTTGTATTTGTCGTTATATTAGTTGTTGTATTTGTTGTTACAGTATTACTACTTAGTGAATTAGAATTTAAAAAATCATCTAAGTCTAATGTATTACTTGTTGCTTTAACTTGAACAGCTATACCTATAACTAAAAATAAAATAACTAAAAAAACTATCATTTTCTTTGACTTTAACATACCTTACCTCTCCTTTTTCATTAGATACATTTGTATTATTATTTATCAATTATAAATTTTTATACATAAATAATAAAACACTTACATATTTATTGTACTATTATTTATGTGTTACGTCAAGTATTTTTTCGACATTTTTTTGTTTTTTACACATTAAACCTAAACAAAACAATATCTCCTTCTTGCATTATATAATCTTTACCTTCAGAGCGAACTAATCCTTTTTCTTTAGCTGAGTTCATACTTCCTTCTTTTATTAAATCATCATAAGAAACAATTTCTGCCCTAATAAACCCTCTTTCTATATCGCTATGTATCTTCCCAGCAGCCTGTGGTGCTTTTGTTCCTTTTTTTATTGTCCATGCTCTTACTTCTGGCTCTCCAGCTGTTAAAAATGACATTAGACCTAACAAATTATAACTTGACTTTATAACTTTATCTAGACCTGATTCTTCTAATCCTAATGCTTTTAGCATCTCTTTTTTATCTTCTCCATCTATTGCTGCAAGCTCTTCTTCTATTTTTACACATAATGGAATAACTTCTGCCTTTTCTTCTTTAGCATATTTTACTACTTTTTTTACATTTTCATCTTCAAATGGATTTACCAATTGTTCTTCTGATACATTTGCTATATATAATATTGGTTTCATTGTTAATAGATATGTATCTTTAAGTATTTCTTGTTCTTCTTCATTAAAGCTTAAAGTTCTTGCTGATTTTCCTTGTTCCAATGTAGCTTTAATCTTTTCAAACAATTCTACTTCTTGTGCGTATTTTTTATCAGCCTTAAGTTTCTTTTTTGCATTATCTATTTTCTTATCTATAGTTTCAATATCTGCAAATATTAATTCTAAATTTATTGTTTCCATATCTCTTTTAGAATCAATGCTTCCATCAACATGGACTATGTTAGGATCTTCAAAACATCTTACTACTTCGCAAATTGCATCTACTTCACGAATATGTGATAAGAATTTATTTCCCAACCCTTCTCCTTTACTTGCACCTTTTACTAATCCCGCAATATCTACAAACTCAATTATGGCATGAGTTGTTTTTTTTGCATTATACATTTTTGTAAGTACTTCTAATCTTTCATCTGGCACAGGAACAACTCCAATATTGGGTTCTATTGTACAAAAAGGATAATTTGCACATTCTGCTCCAGCATTTGTAATTGCATTAAACATTGTACTCTTTCCTACATTTGGTAATCCTACTATTCCTATTTTCATATTTTCTCACATTCCTTTCTCAATGCACCACTTACTTTTTTGTCCTTATTCAGAAAGTTTATTCTTACTTAATATTATATTGTTATTTCTTCATTTACTTTGATATTAACTTCGTTTACTTTCGGTTTTGTTTCTTCTATATTATTTTCTACAGTTTCATTTGTAATTTTGTTTGCAATCTGGTTTGCTGTTTCATTTGCAATTTCATTTGTAACTTGATTTACTGTTTCATTTGTAACTTGATTTACTGTTTCATTTGTAATTTCATTTGTAACTTGGTTTACTATTTCATTTGTAATTTCATTTTTTTCTATAGTATTATTCTCATTATCATTTTCTTCTTTATCTTCTAATTCTTTTAGATATTTTGGCCATGGATTTCTACTATCTGGGTCAGTTGGATCCCAACCCCTTATATTGTTTGGAGCGTTAGATATTTTCCTTGCTGTTGGCTTTCCTAATGGTCCAGGATTTGAACTAGAATAAAATTCTACTTTTGTTCCTGAAGCTATATTATTAAATATCCATAATGCGTCTTTTGTTGTAAGTCGTACACAACCTAAAGATGCTTTTGTCCCTAGCTTATCATAAGCCCACCACTCTAAAGAAGAATGATTACCTTTTTCTAAATAAGGAACTGAATGGAATAATATATCTCCATATATCTGCGTTACATAATGTCCGTAAACACTTCCTATCATTTCAAGCCATTCCCATCTATATCCTATTGTATATACTCCTGAAGTAGGTGTATGTGTTCCTGTAGAACAAACCATTGCTTTTACTGGAACTGTATACTTTCCATCTGAATCTTTTGTATATATATTGACTACTTGTGCACCATAATTTACCTTAATATAGTATTTAGGTGTATTTATATTTTGTTTTTCATTTTTATTGTTTTTATTTTCTTTTTTATCTTCTTCTACAAGTTTTTTTAAATCATCTTGTGATGTTACATTTTCTAGAGTTTCAAAATTTTCCTGTGAATTAGTTACTTCTTGAGATTCCTCTAAATCAAAGTCTGTACTTGTTTGTATCATTTTTGTATGATTAATATACTCAAAAGCACCAATTGTGATTGCGAATGTTATTATCATTGCTCCTAATATAGCAAATGCTGCAATTTCGTCTTTTACTTTTGAATTTAATTTTTGTTTAAATCTTTCCATATTTTCCCCTTTGTTTATACTTTAATAAATCACTAAAATATTATATCATTTTATATTAAAATTGCAATAGAAAAAAGAAAAAGTCGCACTAAAAATTGTGCGATTCTTTTGGAGCTTCCAGACGGAATCGAACCGTCGACCCCAGCCTTACCATGGCTGTGCTCTACCTACTGAGCTATAGAAGCACTTAATCTTGCTTTAAGCCTTTTATAGCTTTTTTGCGTATACGTTGTATAGCATTATCTATGGATTTTACAGGTGTATCTAATTCATTTGCTATTTGAATATAACTTTTACCATTAATATATTTAGTTAAAACTTTTTTTTCAAAATCACTAAGTGATTTGTCAATTGCATCTTCTAAACTTTGGTAATATTCTTTTTTAGTTATTGTATCTAGCGGGTCTTCAACTAAATTTGAGTAAAATACATCCATTAAATCTGTTTCATTTTCCCCATCTATATCATTATATGCAGATATATTTAAAGATAAATATGAATTAAGTGGAATATGTTTTTGTCTATTAGAAGTTTTTATGGCTGTTATTAATTGTCTTTCTATACACATATTAGCAAAACTTTTAAAAGAATTTTGCATGCCTTTTTTATAACTTTTAATTGCTTTAAATAATCCAATTAGTCCCTCTTGAAATATATCGTCTTTTTCTGCTCCCACAATAAAATATTTGCTAACTTTAATATTAACTAATTCTTTATATTTATTAATTAAATATTCAAAAGCAATTTTATCACCAGATTTAATAATTTCTATTAAATCTTCATCCTTTATATTGTCATAATCTTTATTTATAGAGTAAAAAACATTAGCACTTTCCATATTTATAAAGATACCTCCTGAAGTTTCCTATGTGCTTAATTATATGCTAGTCCAGCTTTTTAGTCAATAGCAAATTGAATTTTTCTTTAAAATATGATAAAATTTTGTTGTATTTTATTGCATAATATGCAAAAGTAAGCATGTGTATTTTGGGAGGTTTATAATGGCGTATGATGGCTTAGTTAATTATTCGATAGTTAAAGAATTAAAAAATAAAATTATAAATGGAAAAATAGATAAAATTTTTGAACCGAATTCTGAAGAAATTATTTTAGGTATTTATTCTAATGGAGTAAAATATGCTTTAGAGTTAGTTATATCTTCTAATTATTATAGAGTAAATCTTACTACAAAATCTAAGCAAAATCCTAGTGAAGCACCTAATTTTTGTATGACTCTAAGAAAATATCTATTAGGAACTCATATAACAAATATATATACTAATGGATTAGAAAGAATTATATTTATCGAATTTGAAGGTTTTAATAAAACAAAGGATTTTTCTAAAAAAATCTTAATTATCGAACTTATGGGAAAGCATAGTAATATCATTCTTGTCAATAATGAAAATATTATTATTGATGCACTTAAACACTTTTCTATTAATTCCGGTTCTCTTAGAAATATTTATATTGGAGCAAAATATGAACTTCCTAAATCAGATAAATTAGACTTTTTTGAAATTAAAGATGAAAATGATTTTTACAATGTTTTAAAAAATAATTCTATTAGACTTAATTCTAATTCTTTAATAAATATAATTAGTAATACATTTACTGGAATGAGTAAAACTTCTATTTCTTCATTTGAAAAAGTGTTAGAAATTTGTGATGAATTTAATATTAATTCTGTCAAAGCTTTATTTAGTTATATATCTAAAACCATTTTTGAAAATAATGTGATAGGAAATTTATTTGAAAATAATTATTCATTAAAAATTGCTTCTAATAAAGAAGATTTACAGTTAAATTTTTTCTTAGATGACTATTATTTTGAAAGAGAAGTAAATACTAATTTTATAAATTACAGAAATAATTTACTTAAGTTAATACTTATAAAACTTAGTAAATTAAATAATAAACTTGATTTAATAAATAAAAAAATTACTGAATGTAACGATGCAGAAAAATACAAATTATATGGAGAACTTATTACATCTAACTTGTATAGAATTAATGATTATCATACTGATTCAATTACTCTAGAAAATTATTATGATAACAACAAAGAAATTACAATACTTTTAGATAAAAGTATTACTCCTTCTTCAAATGCTAAGAATTTTTTCAAAAAATATAAGAAATTAAAAATCGCTCAAGAGTATGTAAATAATCAAAAAACATCAATTTTAAATGATATAAATTATATTGAAAGTGTAATATATGAAATAAATTCTTCAAATACTATTGATGATATGGATGATATATATAGTGAAATACAAGAAAATGAGATTGGCATTTTAAAAAACAAAAGTAAACAAAATAAGAAAATAAAACATACTTCAAAAAAATCACCTAATAAAATTGGTGAGTTATTAAAATATGATATAGATGGATTTACTGTTTTAATTGGAAAAAATAATAAGCAGAATGATTATATCACAACAAAACTTGCAAATAAAGAAGACTTGTGGTTCCATGTAAAAGATTTTCACGGAAGTCATGTGGTTTTAAGAACCGAAAATAAAACTCCTTCTTCTGAAACTTTATATAAATGTGCTTGTCTTGCTAAAGAGCATAGCAAGGCAAAACAAAGTTCAAATGTTCCAGTTGATTATACTTATGTGAAATTTGTAAAAAAACCCTCTGGAAGTAAACCTGGAATGGTTGCGTATAGTAATAATAAAACAATTTATATATGAATTGCCCCTCCACAAAATGTGGAGGGGCTTAGCCTTTTAATTAATTAGGCTACTTGAGGATTCAGCAAATAATTTTAATTTTGTCAGTCGGACGGCCCATAAGAATCGAAATCGTATTCTTCATCTCCCTCTGCTCATCAAAGCTCATAGGGTTGTGCAGGGTGATTTCGATTGTCCCTGTGCTGTCCCGGATGTCATCAATTTGGGAATGCGGATCAAATGTAGCGAGAATCTCGCTAACTTCTGCCTTCATTTCGTCCAAACGCTTATTCATTTGAAAATCCTCCTTATATTAAGTGATATATAAATTATAGCATATCATTTACATAATGTCAAACACTACATTGCCTCTTCATATAATTTTATAAAATCTTCTTTTGAAACTTCTCTTGGATTTCCTGGTTTACATGGATCTTCCATTGCTTTATCAGCAAGCATTGGTATATCTTCAACTTTTCCTCCAACTTCACCTACTGTTTGGGTTATTCCAACTCTTTCTGATAAATCTTTTATCTTTTCACAGAAAGTTTTTATAACCTCTTCTTTAGTGAATTTAGTAGCATCTGTATGGAAAGCCTGAGTTAGTATTTCTCTATATTCTTCATAGCTTACTTCACCATTAAATTTCATAACTGTTGGAAGAAGAATTGCATTAGCTAGTCCGTGTGGTGTATCATATACAGCACCTAATTGATGAGCCATTGAGTGAACAATTCCAAGTCCAACATTTGAAAATGCCATACCTGCAATATATTGTCCAAGTCCCATATTATTTATTGCTTCTTGATTTTTCTCATTAACAGCTTTATCTAAGTTATCATATATTAATTGGATTGCTTTCATAGAAAACATTTGAGACATTGTATTTCTATTTTTTGTAATATAACCTTCAATTGCATGTGTTAAAGCATCCATACCCGTTGAAGCTGCAATAGACTTAGGCATAGAAGCCATAAGTTCTGTATCAACAATTGCCATAATTGGAATATCATGTTCATCTACACATACCATTTTTATTTCTCTTTCTGGATCTGTGATAACATAATTGATTGTAACTTCTGCTGCAGTTCCTGCTGTTGTTGGAAGCGCTATAATAGGTAAGCCTTTATTTTTTGTATTAGAAACTCCATTTAAAGAAACAACATCTGCTCTATCAGGATTTGTCATTATAATAGATATAGCTTTTGCAGTATCTATACTAGAACCTCCACCTACTGCAACTATTAAATCAGCACCAATTTCTTTGCACATTTTTATTCCTTCATTAACATTAGCTATTGGTGGATTTGGGAGCACATCATGATATACACCATATTCAATTCCAGCCTCATCTAATATATCTGTAATTTTTTTGCTCACTCCAACTTCATATAAAGATTTATCTGTTACTACTAAAACCTTTTTAAAGCCTCTATTTTTAATTTCATCTGCAAGAACACTTCTTGCACCTTCTCCAAAATAAGATGTTTCGTTTAAAACAAATTTTGTAACTGACATTTTTAATTTCCTCCTTGTAAAAAAGGGACAGGCCTTTTTCTGTACTTTTGTCTAATTTATGGACACACCTTAACTTTTATTTTTTTGGCCTGCCTCCACTTTGATTAAAGTATATTTTTTAATATAATTGTTTTTATTCTGCTCATTTCTTGAAGTGTTGTTAGCACTCCTTCATTTCCTATACCACTATGTTTCCATCCACCAAATGGCATTTCAAATGAACGATAGAAGCTTGCACCATTTACTATTGCTCCTCCACATTCTAGTCTATCTGCAATTTTCATTCCTAAAGAATAATCTTTAGTTATTACGCATCCACATAAACCATATGATGATTGGTTTGCAATTTCAATTGCTTCTTCCACAGTATCAAATCCTATAACAGAGATAACTGGTCCAAAGATTTCCATATCTTTTGCGACTTCCATATCTTTTGTTACATTATCTAGTATTGTTGGATAGTAGTATGCATCTTCTCTCTTTCCACCACATACTATTGTAGCCCCTTCTGCTACCATTTGATTTACTTGATCTTCAATTCTTTTTGCAGCATTTATATTAATCATTGGTCCCATATCTGTATCTTCTTTTGTTGGATCTCCAACTTTTAGTTTTGATATAGCCTCTTTCATTCTCTCTATAAATTCTGCTTTTCTTGAGTTATGAATTAAGAATCTCTTGCTTGCACAGCATACTTGTCCACCATTATATAATCTTCCCCAGATTGTTTCTTTTACAGCTAAATCCATATCTCCGTCTTCTAAGAAGATAAATGCATCATTTCCTCCAAGCTCTAGCATTACATGTGTTAAATTTTGAGAACATGTTCCCATTGTTTGAATTCCAGCAGCAGTTCCACCTGTTAGAGATACTAAATGTACTCCTGGATGACGAGCTAGTGCTTGTCCTGCTGTTGGTCCGTCACCTGTTAATATTTGAATACAACCTGCTGGTACTCCAGCTTCTATCATTAATTTTACATATTCTATTAATGTTAATGGGTTGTAATTTGATGGTTTTACAATTATACTATTTCCCATAAGTAGTGCTGGTGGCACTTTTTGGCAGAATAAGTCACTTGGAAAGTTAAATGGTATAATTGCTGCAATAACTCCTATTGGGTATCTTTTTGTTATTTGCATTGTTTTTTCTTGACCAGCTTCTTGTCCTGCTGGAATGCTTTCTCCATATAAGTGTTTTGCTCTTTCTATAAATGCTCTTACGCCAATTCTAACATTTGCAATTTCTCCTCTTGCTTCTCTAATTGGTTTTCCTGTTTCTGCTGTTAGAAGCTGTGCTAGTCTTTCCTTATTTTCTTCTACTAAATCAACAAATTTGTATAATTTATCTGCTCTTTCATGAATTGGCACTTCTGCCCATTTTTTTTGCTCTACCATTGCTACTTTTACAGCGATATCTACATCTTCCTCTGTAACATTAGGAACTGTATCAATAAGTTCACTTGTAGCTGGATTTACAACTTCTATTTTAGCTCCATTTGAAGCTTCTTTCCATTCATATCCTATTAAATTTTTCACAGTAGTTTCCCTCCTTTTTATATTCTCTTCTTGTGTCATATTCTGACTGTCTACATTCTCAGTAGACGTTTGCATTCATTTTGCAAAAGCTGTAAAAGATAACATCAATCCTCCACATGTATTTGCTCCATGATCTCTTGAACCATATTCACCAAAAGTAAATATTGTCATGAAAGGCGTGTCTCCTGCTTCTTTTTTTAGTTGTTTTGCAACTTCGTCTATTCTATCTCCAATTCCTAATTTTCTTCCTCCACAATGTACTAAAAGATATGCTCCAACATCCTGTCTTAAATTCTTTTTAGCTTCTTTCATTGCTTTTCCTGTTGAATCAATTAATTCATCAACAGTTGCTTCCATCTGAATAACTGCTGTATTTACTGCCAAATTATTTCCTATATTCATTGAGTAGTCATCATTTCCGTTCATTGGGTGACGAATTGCAACTAAGTCTCCTAATCTATCTTTTACTCCAAGAGGTGCAAGTATTGTTTGAACTAATAAATTTCCACCTGCTAAATCTTTTAATTTTTTTCCTGTCCAGCTTGCATATTTTTTTATTGCTGGTTCTCCATCTATTTCAACTAATGTTCTTTTTCCATCTAGTTTTGTAATAACTCCTGAATTAGTTGTTTCATGGTATGCACCTGTATATACATTTGCCATTGGCTTATCGGTATAGAAAAATGCTACTGCACATCCATCAGAAAATACTGTATCATTTGTAAATATGCTCCATTCTCCTGATACTGTGTTATCTGCAGCACTACCACCAAAGAATTGTACTCTACCAATTACATCTTCAATACCTTTTAGATAATCTTCTTCCTCTGCTGGAGAAGCTACCATATAGAAATATGCTGGCGCTTTATCTTGTCCAGCTTTAGCCATTGCTTCTTTTGCAAGTAATCTACCTGTAGCTCTGGCATCTTTTTGCTTTGCTGATCCTGCAACTCCTACTGTTGTATCTGGATCTCCAATTGCCATAATTCCAACAAATCCATTTTCTGATGAAATGTATCCATCTGGAACTATGATACCTCCACTTGATGTACAACCAATTATTGGTGCTGTACCAAGTTCAGCTTTTGCTCCTTCTAGCACTTTTTTTACATCATTATCTGCTGATGTATATAAAAATGCCACTTTTGTTTGAACTAAATCTACTACAGCCTTCTTAGCTGAGGCTCTTCCTGCTTCATAATTATCTGCTTCTGTACTCCATCCAATGTTTGCTTTTAACATACAAATTCCTCCTTTGCGTTTTAATAAATTTATATAAATTCATTATACCCCGATTATATACTTAATATTATTTTTTTACAACAATTTTTACAAAAAAGTTACAATTTTTTCAGCCAATGGGGACTCACACATTTGGCTCATTTTTTTAGGCCAAACATGTACGTCCCCATTGGCTTAATTTTCTACTCTCCCACTCCTATCTTATATTCAATAGCCTCCATATGCGGAAACATTTCCTTAACTCTCTTAAAAGTAATCATACTATGCCTAGGTTGAGGATTTTTAGAGTCATCTGTCAAAAGCTTTTGAGTATAACAATTCTCTGATGTTTTAAATAGCAAATATCTATTTCGTACATATGTAAAATAAATTTGGTATCCATCATCCAAATTTTGCTTAAATTGTTCAAAACTGTATTTTCCGTCCATTTCTTCCTTCCTTTTTGTCGTGATAGGGACAGGCCTTTTCGCGACACTTTTATTTTCTAATAATTTTTTCAATATTTTGTCGCGAAAAGGCCTGTCCCTATCGCGACATCTCGTCAAATTCTTGTTCTGTTATTATTCTTATTCCTAATTCTTGTGCCTTTACAAGTTTGCTTCCTGCTGCTTCTCCAGCAAGTACGTATGTTGTCTTTTTCGAGACTGTTCCTGATGTTTTTCCTCCGAATTTTTCTATTATTTCTGAAGCTTCATCCCTTGAGTATTTTTCTAATGTTCCTGTTAATACAAATGTCATTCCAGCAAATCTATCATCAGTTCCTTCTTCTTTTTCTGCTACCATATTAACGCCATATTCTTTTAATCTATTAATTAAGTCCATAGTTTGTTCTTCTCTAAAAAAGTTATACACACTTTTAGCTATAATTTGTCCTATTTCATCTTTCATGCATAAGCTTTCATATGATGCTTCCATTAATTTGTCCATTGTATCATAAGTTTTGCATAATGATTTTGCAAGTTTCACTCCAACATGTCTTATTCCTAAGGCATTTACTAATCTATATAAATCTCTATGTTTGCTTTCTTCTATTGCATCTATTAAGTTCTGTGCAAACTTCTTTCCATTCTTTTTTAATGATGCTATATCTTCAAATGTTAGTTTATAGATATCTGCTATATTTTTTATTAGTCCTCTGCTTATCAATTCTTCTACTATTGCTTCTCCAAGCCCTGTTATATCCATTGCTTCTCTTGAAACAAAGTGTTCTATTCCTCTTTGAAGTTTTGCGGGACACTCAACACCATTGCAATACCATGCTGCTTCTCCTTCTTCTCTTACAGCCTGTGCTCCACATATAGGGCAAGTTTTAGGCATTTCAAATGGTATTTCTTCTCCAGATCTTTTTTCTTTTTTAACTTCAACTACTTCTGGTATAACATCTCCTGCTTTTTGTATTACAACAGTATCTCCTACTCTAATATCTCTTTCTTTTATAAAATCTTCGTTATGAAGAGTGGTTTTAGATATCTTTGAGCCTGCAACTACAACTGGCTCTAAAATAGCCATCGGAGTTATTGCTCCTGTTCTACCAACTTGACATACAATATCTTTTACTATCGTTTCTTTTTTCTCTGGTGGATATTTATATGCTACTGCCCATTTTGGTGTTTTATATGTTGTACCTATTTTTTCTCTTAGTGCTAAATCATCAACCTTTACAACTGCTCCATCTATTCCAAAAGATATTTTTTCTCTATCTTGTCCTATTTTTTCTATTGCAGATATTGCTTCATCTATGTTATTGCAAAGTATTTTTACTGGATTTACATTAAATCCGATTTTTTCAAGATATACTAAACTTTCATAATGTGATTTAAAATCAATAGAATCACATTTTTGCACATTAAAAATGTATATATCAAGTGGTCTTTTTGCTGTAATTTTACTATCCAATTGACGTAGTGACCCAGCTGCTGCATTTCTTGCGTTTGCAAAGACTTCTTCTTCATCTATTAGTCTATCTGCATTTAACTTTTCAAATTCTTCTTTTCCAATAAAAACTTCTCCACGAACTACTATATCTATTGGTTCTTTTAATTTTTTTGGAATTGATTTTACAGTCTTTAAATTTTCTGTAACATCTTCCCCTACTGTTCCATTTCCTCTTGTTGCACCTCTTACAAATATACCATTTTTATATTCAAGAGCAGCAGATAATCCATCTATTTTAGTTTCCACAACATATTTTAATTCTGTGTTATTTTCTTTAGCAGCTTTTTGCATTCTTGTATCAAATTCTCGAACTTCTTCAAAAGAAAATACATCTTGCAAACTTTGAAGTGGAATCTCATGTGTTACTTTTTCAAAACCTTTTTTTATACTTGCTCCTACTCTTTGTGTTGGTGAATCCTCTCTTATAAGCTCTGGAAATTCTTTTTCTATTCCTTTAAGCTCCTTCATTAGCATATCATATTCATAGTCACTTACAACTTGTTTATCATCAAAATACATTTGTGTATAATATTTAAGTAAAGGTACTAATTCCTCTACTCTTTTTCTTGCTTGTTCTAATTCCATTATTATCTTTCCCCTCAGAATGCGTTTATTCTTAAATCCTCAAACGCATATTAAAATATTACATTTCTCCTTTAAAAAGTTCTTTTGAGCCTTTTAAATAATCTATTCCCGAGAAAATTGTAGCAATTACTGATATTCCTAAAAATACTGTTGTAATTAAATTTATTCCCAATGCTAATCCTGTTAAATTTCCAGTAAAGATTGCTCCAAAACTATTTACGTCAATAAAAGCAACAGTTAAACCAACCATTTGAGTTGCTGTTTTAATTTTTCCCCATATGCTTGCTGATATTACTTTTCCAGACTTTTCTACTGCTACTAATCTATATCCTGAAACTATAAATTCACGTATTACAACAATTGCAGGTATCCATGCAGGTAATCTTCCTGCTTCTACTAATATAAGCATTGCAACAATAACTAAAATTTTATCTGCTATCGGATCTAGAAATTTACCAAATGTTGTTATTTGATTTCTAGACCTTGCTATGTATCCGTCTAATTTATCTGTTAAAGATGCTAAAATAAAGATTATATCTATTATTAAATATGTAAGTGGTATTCCCCATATAGAACCTTGTATATTAAAAAATGGTATTATTAAGATAATTGGTACTAAAATAATTCTAAATAATGTAAGTTTATTTGCTAAATTCATATTATTAATTTCCTCCATAAAAAAAAATCTTTATACATTATATATAAAGATTTAAAAAAAATAAATAGAAAAATGAAAATAATTTATTTTTTATTGCTTATTTAATTCTTTATTAGTTTCCTTTTCCTCATTATATCTTTCAATAAAATATAATGGTCTTCCTTTGGTTTCATAAAATGCTCGTCCTAAATACTCTCCAATTACTCCTAAAAATATTAATTGTATTCCTCCTAAGAATAAAATAACAACCATAGTTGATGCATATCCAGGTACATCAACACCAGATACAATTGTTTTTATAATAATATATATCATATAAATAAATCCAATAATTGAAACAATTATTCCTATTATTGCTGACCATCTAAGAGGAGAAGTTGTAAAAGAAGTAATACCGTCTATTGATAAATCTACTAATTTTTTATAATTCCACTTAGTTGTTCCTGCTGCTCTAGGATCTCTATCATATAAAATTTCTTTTTTGTTATATCCAATCCAACTAAACAAGCCTTTTGTGTATCTTTGTGACTCTCTCATAGATTTTAAAGCTTCAACACATCTTCTGTCTAGCAACCTAAAATCTCCTGTATCTTTTTGTATTTGAATTTTTGTAAATGCCTGTAATACTTTATAATACATAGTTGAAGTAAACTTCTTAAGCCATGTTTCACCTTTTCTTGAGCGTCTTTTTGCATAAACATCATCATAGCCTTCTTCCCAATATTTAAGCATTTCTGTTATTAATTCTGGTGGATCTTGAAGGTCTGCATCTATTATAATAACAGCATCTCCTTTGCTATAGTCAAGTCCTGCTATCATTCCAGTTTCTTTTCCAAAATTTCTTGATAAATTTAAATAGCAAACTCTCTTATCTTCTTTTCTTAATTCTTGCATTATCTGCAAGCTATTATCTTTGCTCCCATCATTTACAAATAATATCTCAAAATCATATTTACTATTTTCATCCATTAACTTTTTTAATCTATCATATAGCATAGGTAATACTTCTTGTTCATTATATACTGGCACTAATATAGTTACTAATTTTTTTTCTTCCATCTATTTTACTTCCCTTCAATAGTAGTACAAATTTTAGTATATATTATCACAAAATATTCAATTAGTAAATACGATTTTTATTTATTTATAAAATGCTTTAGTCTGGAGCATTTTATAAGTTCTACAAATATTACAATCCTGACATACTGAAATTCTATTTTCGAAAATCAATTTTAATGTGTTTATAAATTCATCTTCTGTATCAATTATATGAATCTCTATTTCCTTAGGAAGCATACTAAGTAAAGTATTTAATGCAATGTCATTTGAAGAAAAGCTTATATCTGATAAATATTTTATATCTGATATATTACTATCCACTTTAATTATTTTTTTATCTTTATCTAATAAAATAGATTCTTCATGAACATAAATTAAATGTATTATATCTGTTTTATATTCTGTCGTATTCACATATAATTTAAGTAAACTTATGAATTCTTTATATTCTTTTTCTATAATATATTTATTTACAGCCATATCTACTATATTGTCTAAAAACTTTATATATTCCCCTATTCTAAAATTAACTATTCCATCTAATACAATATTTCTTTTTTCTTTTAAATATTTTTTTATTTCAGCAAATAATATTTCTTCTGCTTCTTCTCTATTAAAAAATTCCTTACAATCTTCATATATTATATTTCGCTCAAATTCGTCAAAATAAAAATAATTAGAATTAATTATTCTTCTTATTATTTTTTCTTGATAAAATTCAATTATCACATCTATAATTAAATTAGAAACTATATTTTCAAAACTTTCTATATTATTTTCTTTATAATGTAATATAATATTTTCGTATATTTTAAAAGATTTATTACAATAATATATATTAGAAAATTCAAGTTTTGAAATTTTATTTAGTAGATATGTTATTATCTCTCTATTTCCGTACTTTTATACAATATGATTTCATTTAGGAATTTCTCCTTTCTTATTTGTAATATTATCTACTAAATTGTTGTTAGATATACATATTTTATTCTAATTTTTTATAAATGTGATAATTGTTTTTTTCACTATTTAGTCCAAATACTATCTATTCCGCCTTTTAAATTATATACATTTTCATATCCTAATTTTTCTATTTCTGTTTTTGCTTTTTTACTTCTTGCACCTGTTGCACAATACAAAATTATTATTTGATTTTTATCTTTTGCAATTTTTTCAATTTCTTTTTTTATATTATACAAAGGAATATTTATAGCACCATTTATATGGTCTTCGTCATATTCTTGACTGCTTCTTACATCTATCAATAATGCCCCTTTATTTTTTATAAATTCATTTAGTTCTTTGTATGAAATTTCCTTGTTTTCTATACTTCTATAAAATATTTTTTTAAGCCCTTTAATCAATTTACTCACTATCCTTTCTGTTTGTTCATGTTTTTTTGCATATGAAAAAGACACTATTAATATATAATATTAATAATGTCCTTTTTTTGATATTTATTTATTTTTATTTTCTTCTGCCACTAATTTTGAAAGTGCTTTCTCATTTTTAAATCCTAGAATTGTAAGCACTACTACTAATAATATTAGTCCTAGTGGAATAACAATTCTATTTATAGGATACCTTGCTATTGCAATTATACTTAAAAGTAACATTTCACTTGCTACAACTGCTAATATGTATGTAACTATTGTTTTAAAACTTCCTAATTTTCTATATCTAACGCCTACATAAACTAAAATTATTACCATACTTATTCCTAGCGCTACAGCATAGGGCATAATTATACTTGATAATTTAATTTTTGGATTATGTATTATTTCTATATCTTCTGTTTCATTTTCTACTTCATATTTTTCGTTAATTTTATTGTTCAATTCCTCTACTTTTTTATTTAATTCTTCATCTGTTCTAGTGTCTAGTAGTTTAATAGAAACCATATCTTCAAATAATTCTATTTCTTGAATTATCACTCTTTCATTAGGGAATACTTCTGAAACAATACTTTGTATATCATTTTTTTCAAAAGTTTTTCCTATATATATATCTATTTCTACATTTTTGCTATATATTAAATCTGCTTTTAGTCCCATTGTAGCAATAACTACAATTCCAGCAATTATGATACATACTAAAATTGCGTATATTACTTTTTTCATTTTATCAAATCCTTTCATCATCTATTCTTTTACACTATTTATAAATAATAATCTTGTAATCCAAGCATTATATAATGCCATAATTAGTATTCCCCAGAAAATTATTGTTCCAAAACTATATGCTGGAAGCCACACAGCAAAGCATAAAGCTATTCCTATTATTAGGGTTGGTATTAAAACTAATATCATAGATAACATAGATTTATTATATGCTGTCTTATATTCTGTTCTTGTTTTCTCTGTCTTTTTTAATTGTTGTAAAATGTATATTAAAAGAATATAATTTATTATTCCCATTATTATTATTCCACAAATTCCTTCTAATGTAACAACTAAATTAGTATATCTTATTACTACAAGTAAAATAGCCAAATATCCTATATATGAAAATATTGAAAGAATTCCAAGTTTTTTATATTTAATTAATAATACTAAAAACGCTATTACTAAAATTGCACCTAAAACTATTGCTGGAATTATTGCATCTTCTAGATTCAAGTCAGATTTTATAAATCTATTTTGTTCCATTATATATGTAATTGGTAGTGGTCCATTATTTACTAAAATTGCTATATTTGATGCTTGCTCAATATATGAATTTATTGTACTACTATCCGTACTTGTACCTAATGTTAATTGTAAATTTCCATTTGCAATTTCTTCAGAGAAACTAGTTTCTAGTAGTGGTGAACCATCTATATTAATAGATACCTTTTTTGAAGTATCATTTTCTTCTTCATCTTCTGACTCTATATATGTATTTGTTATTTCTTTTAGCTTTTCTATTGAGTCTTTATTAAATTGAAAACTTAAATATACTGTTGTCCCAGTAGTTCCATTTGAGTAACCTACTTGTACTTTTTCTAAGTTAGAATTATCTAGTAGAACTTGTCCATCTTCATCTTCTATAGTAAACTTACCTTGACTATATAAAAACTGTACTGCTAAATCCGTCATATCATCTTCTGGTATTTGCGTAGTTATAGTTCCATCTTCCTCATTTAATCTAATTAAATATTCTGAAATATTTAGTTCTTCAAATCTTTTTGTAATTAAATTTTTAGTATTTACAAAGTTTTCTTTATTTAATATATCCTCACTATTTATTGGCACTTCTTTACTTGTTCCATCTTCTGCTTCTGTTTCTACTTCATTTCCATCTTTATCATAATAAACAGTCTCTGTTTCATCGCTTACTTTAATTGTTATTGCTCTATATCCTTTTAAATCCATTCCCAATTGATATTCTGGAAGTATATTTTTCATAAATTTTGTATCTTGCACAAATAAGCCTACAAAAGAAATTATTGATATTAATATAATTACTAATATTGTTAATGTTATTTTCAATCTTCTATCCATTTGCTTTCATTCCTCTCTTATTTACATTATTTTTATAATAATTTAGTATCATTTATAATTAGTTCAAACCATATTCCCAAATATTTTGCAGCATGTTTACTCATCATTGTCCTATCCATAAATATTTCAAAATAATCTAAAACAGGTGATATTTTAGTATCTATTGTTAAATTTAATGTTACTTTTCTTTCATTTTTATTTATAATAAATTCTGAATTTGTAACTGCATAATTTACTTTATCGTGTTTATCAAATGTAGATATATTTTTATTTACTACTCTTGATCTATGAACATCAGACTTGTCCGCAAGTATTAATGCAGCTGAAATGTCACTTACAGCTGTTCCAGTTTGTTCATCATGGTTTCCTATTGCCATCATAATTTCAGTTCGTAATTCTGGATCTAGTCCCATACCTTTTAATATTTGGTATGCAAGTATTGCACCTGTATGTGCATGATCTACTCTATTTACACAATTTCCAATATCATGCATATATCCTGCAATTTTTGCAAGTTCGATTCTTTCTTTTGGATATTCTAAAGCTTCTAATACCTCTGCTGCACGATTTGCTACCATTGTAACATGCCTTACAGAATGTTCAGTATATCCTAGGGCATTTAATTGTTTTTGAGAACCTTCAACTAATGCTTTCACCTCTATATTGTTTTTTACATCTTCATAAGTTATCATTTTTTTCCTCCGTGATTTAATTTTTAGTACTTAATGATTTTATATTAATTTTGTAAAAATATCAACTACTTTGGTAAATTTTTCTAAAATTTATATACCAAGAATGATGCATCTGTGAAAAAGATAATAATTTGAAAATTTTTTAGAAAAACAATAAACAAAAAGACAAAAAGAAATACTAGTACTTTATAAGAAATTTAACCCTAAAAAACTAAATTTTTAGGGCTTATGTTTTAAAAATTTGGGGACATTTTCAAAAATTATTGACATACTACATATGCAATCTTCTATCTAGTTCTTCTGCTATACTGTTTCCACATAATATTAATGAGAAAACAAATGTAAATACAGCTACTATACTTGATATAATTGTAAAAATTGGTTTTGTAATTATATCTTTTGAAAAAATATATACTACCATTGGAATAATACTTAATATAAATATTATTAATTGATATATGGCATATTTATAATATTTATTGACACTTACTATGGTTAACACCAATATTGTAATATTTGCAATACCTATTATTATTGGTATTGCATAATTAATTGCCCAACCATTATAACCCATAATAAAGTCTATACATATTACTAATATAGATATTGCAATAGATTGAACCATTACATTTGAACCAATATTAATATTTCTTTTTAATGAATACATTACTGTAATCCATGAATATATTATTCCAATTCCAACTATTAAGCACCATAGATATTTTGTAGATGTGAATACATTAACAATACTGCAAATTAGCATAGTTAAAAAAGATATAAAAATCATTAATTTTATTACTAAATGCCCTTTTTCTATATTTCTAACCTTTGGATATAAAGTCATGCACACCATTCCCTTCTACTAATATATCTATTCCTTCTTCTCTAAGTTTTTTACAAAATGCTTCCTCAACCTCTGTATCTTGCAATGTTGATGTAAAAGTAAAAACTAGATTATTCTCAAATGAACAACTTGAGCATTTAATTTTTTCAACCGTTTCTGGAGCTATAAGCATCAAAAACTTATCTATATATTTTTGATACTCTCCAATAATACCTATTCTTCCAATATTTGAAAAAGTAATTGTTGTATATTTTCTTATTTCAAGATAGCTTAGTTTCACTATCGGTAATTTCAAAAATAAAGGAATTATTTTTATAAATGGATTATTACCTAATTTTACATTTGCTGACATAGTCTTACTTATTTCTTCTTTAGTTAATAATCTTTCAAATTCTGATTTAACAAATTTTAAAATGCCTTCAAAATTTTGTAACATTTTTAGTTTCATATCTGCTGCAACTGTTATATAACTGAAAAAATTACTTACTGTTTCAGATTTAAAATATTTTCTTAAATCTACTGGTACACATACTTTAATTGGCTTTTCAGCATTTTTCTTTTTATATTTTGAATTATATATTGAGTATATTAAAACTGCTGTTAGATATTGTGTAATCGTAACACCTTTCTCTTTTGCTTTATTTTTTAACTCCTCTAAATTTATATTAATATGTATAACTCCAATTGCTACTAAAGGAAGTTTTTTTCCATTTAACACATATGCCCTTTTTCCATCTCTTGCCCCTTTTGATTTTTTATCATAATTTTTTAAATAGTCATCTTCTGTATTATTTGAAAGCTTTTTTTTAGTTCTTAAAGCTTTATTAAATTCTTCTTTGTGTGTAAGTTCAATATATGTATAAACAATTTCTCTTAAAAAAATTACTCCACTATTTCCATCAGTTAATGAATGAAATATATCTAAATTAATCTTATTTTTCCAATAAGTAACTTTAAATAAATAATCATTGTTTGTATTTGGATCAATGTATTTACAAGGATAATCTTTCTCTTCTTCAATAATTATCTCTTTTGTATTATCTTCAAAATAGTACCAAAAAGCACCTTTTTTTAATTTAACTTTAAAAGATGGAAGCTGCTTTAATACTAAATTAACTGATTTTTTTAAAATGTTAGCATTTATTTCTTCTTTGAGAACTGCAGATAATCTAAACACACTACTATATTTTTTACTTGATGCTATCGGAAATATTTTTGCTGAATTATCCAACCTTCTCCAATTATTTGATTTTTTCACTTTTTCTCCTTTTGCGCCATTGGGGACGTACACCTTTGGCTTAATTTATTATAATCATTATAAAATAAATCACAAAATAAAATTTAAAACTGTGCCAAAGGTGTACGTCCCCAATGGCGCAAATTTATTTACCTTAGCTCATAATTATTTCTATTATCTTATTATATCCTTCTTTTGCATGTAAAGTTTCCGCTTTATGTTTCATTAAAACAAAATTATGTATTGCTTCTGAATATTCTATAAAATTAATTTTACCCTTATTGTTTAAAGCAAATTCTTTTGCATCTGGATTTAAAATATCTCTCGTTCCAGATAATATGTATATATTTTTTAATCTATCTGTTGGACCTAAAACAGGATTTACTAAGTAGCTTTTCATTCCATTTTTTCCAGCATATTTTTTTCCAGATAATTTTAATAATGCTTTATTTAAAACTGGATCATCTATTTCATCTATTTTAGGATTATTCATTCTTACATCAAGCCATGGAGATATTAATATTGTTTTGTCAGGTAATCTGTAATCTAATTTTCCATTTCTTTGATATAAAGCTAGTGCTAATCCTGCACCTGCAGAATCACCCATAAGTATAAATTCCTTATCATTTACTTTTTCTATTATTTCTTTATACAATGGTTCCATTATTTTAAATACTTCGGCATAAGTATGCTCTGGTGCTAATGGATAATCAGGAACTATTATTGTACTTTGCGACTCATCAATTACATCTTTAAAGAAATTCCAATGATATTTTTCTAGCTCTCCAATATATGAACCACCATGAAGATATAATATAACTTTACTTGATTTATTTAATTTAAATATATCATTTTTTTGTTTTTCATTATCTAAAACTTCATTTTTTGGAGATATTACAAAAACATCTCGAGATATAAATTTTGTTTTAAAAAAATTATAATCATCAAAAGCATTTTTTGAAAGTTTTGAAGTTGCAAATCTTAATTCATAATAAAGAACAGCAAGTAGTATAATTATAAATATTAAAAATAAAATTAACATTTTTGTCATTTCCTTTATAATTTGGTATTTTTTTCTTTTTAAATTTTTTCTTATTTATCTTAACATACTATTTTATTTTTTTCTATCTTTATACATTTTTTTCTTCTATATTTTTTTTTAAATTGTTTAAAATAATATTATTAATAAAAAAAATTTAGAAGCAATGTTAATTTTCATTTCTTCAGAAAGGATATTTTATATGGATAGTAAAAAGTGGATAATAGTAATTGTTTCTCTTCTTATTCTTGGTGCCCTATTATTATATGCTTTTTTTGAAAGTAAAAACACTGTTCCTCAAAGTAATTATACTCCTAGTCAAGTTACAACTAATACTACAGCTAATAATTCCAATTCTATAAATAATACAACAACTAATGAAACTAAAACTGTGCAAGAAACTAAAATAAGTAGTTTTTCTACTCCTATAGTTGATGACCATAAAAACAGGATTAATAACATAAAAATAACATGTTCAAGAATTAGCGGAACTATAGTAAAATCTAATGAAGAATTTTCTTT
The DNA here is from genome assembly GCA_946499885.1 of uncultured Clostridium sp. Classification (GTDB taxonomy): domain Bacteria; phylum Bacillota; class Clostridia; order TANB77; family CAG-508; genus CALXVA01. The sequence continues at coordinate 76,769 of CAMMTN010000003.1, forward strand.
TTGTGATGTTGTGGGCGAGCCTACTAGCAAAGATGGATATAAAGAAGCACATGCATTTGTAGATGGAGAATTAGTAAATGCTATTGGAGGTGGAAATTGTCAAGTAAGTACTACAATTTATAATGCAGCCAAAAAAATAGATGGTGTGAAAATCACAGAAAGGCATGAACATGGAAAAGAAGTAGGATATATTGAAATGGGAAAAGATGCAACAGTTGCATATGATTATTTGGACTTAAAATTTGAAAATAATAATGATTTTAACTTAAAATTAAAGGCATATATAAAAGATGATAAAGTATGTGTTGATATTTATAAATTATCATAATAATGATAATTATGTTTATTCTAGTAGTACTTAAGAGTAAAATCTCTTAAGTATTACTAAATAATATGGTGTGCTATAAAACATTATTGAATCTTGAAAACTATTAAATTTAGCAATGGCCGGTAATTCTTTAACTCTAGCAACGCACAACACTCCACATGACTCGTATATGGGAACATATCTACTGGCTGTAACTCTTTTATTTCATATTCTTTTTCTAGCATTTTAATATCTCTTACCATTGTTGCAGGATTACAGCTTACATAAACTAATTTTCTCACTCCTGCTTCTAGAATTTTATTAATTGTAACATTGTCCAATCCCCTTCTTGGTGGATCTACAATTATAGCTGTTGGCTTAACTTTATCTTCTTCCAACAACTTTTTAAAAGCAACTTCAACATCCCCTGCAATAAATTCTATATTATCTATATTATTTAATTTTGCATTTTCTTTGGCCGCTTCTATAGCCTCTTCTACTATTTCTATTCCATATACTTTTTTCACTTTATTTGATGCACATATGCCTATTGTACCTATCCCACAATATAAATCGCAAAGTATGTCATTTTCATTTAAGTTTGCAAACTCTATTGCTTTTTTATATAATTTCTCTGTTTGTATTGGATTAGTTTGATAAAATGATTTAGCTGATATTTTAAATTTATATCCCATAAGTTCATCATAAATATATCCATCTCCATATAGTATAATATTTTTATCTCCTAAAATAACATTTGTATTTTTGCTATTTATATTTTTAATAATTGTTTTTACTTCTGGAAATTCATTTTTTATTTTATCAACCAATTCCTTTTCATTTGTTATTATATTTTCATTTGTTACAATAATGCACATTATTTCATTTGTTTTTACCCCTACTTTAATTACAATATGTCTTATTGCTCCTTTTCTTGTTTTTTCATCATATATTGATATATCGTTTTCTTTAATAAAACTAAATATAGTGTTTGCAACTTCTTGTGCTTTTTTGTTTTGTATTAGGCAGTTTTCTGTAGGAATAATTTCATGAGTTCTACTTGCAAAAACTCCCATAACTGATATTCCATCTTTATTTTTTCCAACTGGATTTTGTAATTTATTTCTATAGTAATATGGATTTTCCATTCCTATTACATCATTTACATTTATTTTCTTGTTTAAGCTCTTATTTATTAGATTTTGTATCATTTCTTTTTTTAGTCTTAAAGTTTCTTCATATTCTATGTGTCTTAAATTACATCCTCCACATCTTTTATATGTAGTACAATCTGACTCTACTCTATATTCTGATTTTTTTAATACTTCTATTAATTTGCCAAAAGCGAATGATTTATTTATTTTTACAATTAATATTTTACATATTTCTCCTTTAATTGCTCCTTTTATAAATATGGTAAAACCATTTATTTTGGCTATTCCTTCTCCTTCACATCCATTATCAATTATTTCTACTTCATATTCTTTATTTTTTTCTACTGGTATATTATCCATTTTTAAACCATTCCTTCTTAATCATCAATTTTCTTTATTATATCATATTTATTATTATAACATATCTATAAAGTTAATTGTACTGGATCTCTAAAATAATTTATATTTGGTGGATTAAATGTAAAAAATATAAAACATAATACTAATATAGAAATTAATATTATAGATACAGTCTTTGTCTTGTTTGTTGAAAAACTTTTCATTTGCATGATTTTATATGCTATTATTTCTGATAATATTGTTCCAACTACAAAACTTCCTATATCTAGAACTGCAAAGTTTGTACCAATTATTCCAGTATATGTAAAGAAAAAAACTGTTATAAATAATATTCCAAATATTATTCCTATTGTTTTTGCTTCAATATAATTATTAGTTTCTTTGTAAATGTTAATTCCTTCAAATATAGCAAAAATTAACATTGGAAAAAATATTAATTTTAGATGTTCCCATGTACTTTCATTTATAGCACTAAATACACCTACTATTTTGCTATTTCCAGACCATTCATATGTAAAATGTAATAATGTTCCCATTATCAATGTAAACAAGATAGCAGTAATCTGCCAATATTTAATTTTTCTCATATAGCATCACACACCCTTCTAAATTATTTTATTATATATATTAAATAATACTAATGATTACAAAATTTTATTCATTTTTTATTCAATTTGTATTGACAATAAACATATATAAGTGATAAAATATATCTTGTTATTATTAATGCGGATGTGGCGGAACTGGCAGACGCGCTGGTCTTAGGAACCAGTACCAACGGTGTGGAGGTTCGAGTCCTCTCATCCGCACCAATGACGTTTCTGTTCGAACTTTTATAGAACAGAATTGATACAAAATCAATCAGAAAATAAAATCTGGTTGATTTTTTTGTTGCCTATAAACAATATGAAAATCATCCAAACGAAAGGATGGTGTAAAAAAATGAAGATTATTAAGCAAGAATTACAATTCGAGAAATGTCTAAAACAGAGAATTGAATTTATATGTGAATTTTCTAAAATTACTCCTACTTTTATAAATGGTAGCATTAGAAAATTAGAAAAAACTAACCTTACATATATTGAACCACATAGAGTTATTATTAAAAATATTACTTTTTTAGTTTTTAATTATTCAAATGATGTGTATATCTCTAACTTAACTAAAAAGATAAAATTATCAGAGTTAGAAGAATATTTGAAAAGCATATAATTGTAAATAATTGACATTTACTTAAATCGTGATATAATATAGGCAATTGATTATGTATAGTTGTTCGTAAAGAACTATACAATTACGTGTACTTTGAAAAATTTATATTATATTACAATTATATTGTATTTTATTTTGTGATAAACGGATTTAAGAGATGTCAATGGTACTCGTATTGTACTTTGATGTCTCTTTTTTGTTAGATTGGAGGTAAAAAATTGAACGAAGAAAAGAAAAAATGTGGGTTATATATGAGAGTATCAACAGAAGACCAAGCTCGTGAAGGTTTTAGTTTGCCAGAGCAAAAAGAACGATTAGAGTCTTTTTGTAAATTTAAAGGTTACGAAATAGTAGACTATTATGAAGATGCTGGAATAAGTGCTAAAACTGGTAATCATAGACCAGAATTTGAAAGATTGAAAAATGATATAAAAGCTAAAAAGATAAATACTATTGTTGCTTTAAAATTAGATAGAATAACAAGAAGTATTTATGATTGGGAAAATTTAATGACCTTTTTAGATGAGAATAATGCTTATTTGGATTGTGTTAATGATGAGATAAATACAACAAGTGCAAATGGTAAAATGATTTCAAGACTTTTAATGAGTGTTAGTCAAAATGAAATTGAGAGAACTAGCGAGAGAACTAAAGTTGGTTTAGCAGGTGCAATTAAATGTGGTCATATTCCTCATATTGCTCCATTAGGTTATAAACATGAAGATAAAAGATTAGTAATTGATTATTCTACTAAAGACATTGTAGTTAGAATATTTGATTTATATTACAACGGTTATTCTTATCAAAAAATAAGCAATTTATTTAATGAAGAAAAAGTATTAGGGAAAGATAATTGGAGAGATTCAACGATTGTTACTATTCTTGAAAATGAAATATACAAAGGAGATTTTGTTCACGGTAAAAGAACCAAACACCCTACCTATTATGAAGATGTAGTTGAGCCTATTATATCTAAAGAAATGTGGGAAGATTGCCAAGTACAAAAAAAGAAAAATTCAAGAAGTTATAAAAGAACATTGACTTATTTATATTTACAAAAATTAAAATGTCCTAAATGCAATCGAATATTAGGTGGTAAAGCTACTACGAAGAAAAATGGAAATACCTACTTTTACTACTATTGTAATGACTGCAAAATTGAATTTAAAGAAAAAGTTATAAATGATTACTTTAGTCAATTTATAGATGAATTAACAGAATATGACTCTGTTGTAAATCAATTCTTTTTGCCTATGATAAAGCAAAAATTTGATGAACCTAAAGAACAATTAGAAAAAGAAATAAATGAACAGAAAAATAGACTCGAAAGAATTAAAAAAGCATATATCAATGGAGTTTTTGAGTTAAAAGAATATAACGATGAAAAGAAAATAGTTGAAAAAGCAATTAGTGAACTAGAAAGTAAATTAGATACTACTGATTGTGTGGAAGAATTAAGATTTACTCCAAAAGATATTTTATTAAAACGAGATATTGATTTTATTAACAAGATTAAATTAGATAAAACGTATCAAGAAAGAACTAAAACTTGGAAAGATTATACTAGACAAGAACAAGCTGAACTAATAATGAAATATGTTGATGATATAGAACTTACTTTAGTTGCTAATGAAGTAGTTGTCAATCAAATTAACTTTAGAGAATCAATTTGCAAGCCTTGTCAAGAGCTATTTGATAAAGGATATATAGATACAACTAAACCTGCTATATTTGGTAATGTACTTGGTAATATTAGATTTAGTAATTATCTACCTGAAGAAGAAGTTGGAGAAATTATTATGAGATTAAGCCAATATTATGATGTTGGTTATACTGAAGCAACATACTATGTAGATAAGCAAGTATTCTATTTCAATTTCAAGGAAGATAACTCTGCTATTGTTAGAGTATTTCCTTTAAAAGATTACTACAAATTAGATCCAGATAATAAAATGAAAACTTATGAATTTGGAATAATTTATATTCGTGAAGAAGATAAATTTCAAATGCAAGAAATTGATACTGCATTTGATTATATTCCAGATGAAAGCAACAATAGTGTGATTTATACTAAAGAGCCATCACCTATTTCAGTAGGTGTAAAACCAGTAAAGTTCTGCGAAGGAGATACAGAATAATTGTTGCAACTAAACTAAAAATATTTGCTATGTTGCAACAACAAATTAACGTGGCACTTTTTGTTTTTACGAAGTAAAAATGAAAGTGGCGATAGTTAATTTGGATAAAATTTATCTTGAGAAGATAAATTTTATTGCCTCGCAGAGCCCCCGAGTTATGATGGTACGTCATAACTCATAGGGGGTTAGGACTTATGACAAAGTCAAAGTCCTGTGTTTCGAAGAAAATTCAAGGAGGTGGTTTTATTGGAGCAAGAATTAGCATATTCTTTTCACTTGGGCAGTGATAAAAATAAAAGCAAATTGGCAAGGAAAGTTTCAAAAGGAAATGTATCAGGTACTACTTCTCTTTCTAATAATGCAATTCAAAATGCTAATGATTTATCAAGAGTTAATAAGCATAATTTAAGAGATTATGATAATCAAAGAGAATTAATTAGAACGATTTATGGAACAAATGATATTGTAAATGATGTTAAGCAAGTATATCTAGATGAATTTGAAAAAGCAAGACTAGAATATAATAACAAACAAACTCGTGAAGATAGAAAAATTGAAGATTATTTCAAAAAAGTATGCGATTCACAAAATGATATAGCTTGTGAAATTATAATAGAACTTGGAGATATGGACTTTTGGAATGATAAAGACCAAGAATATAGATTAAAAATGATTGATGTATATAATGAACAAATAAAGGACTTAATTAAAATTGTACCAACTTTTAAAATAGCAAATGCTACAATACATTTTGATGAAACCTCTCCCCATTTACACATTGTTGGAGTGCCAATTATTGAAAATTGCAAAAGAGGAATGAAAAAACAAGTGGGAAAATCACAAGTATTTACTAAAAACTCATTAACTGAAATACAAGATAAAATGCGAAATGCTTGTATTAAGTCCTATAACAAGTTTTATGAAGTTGATACAAAATTAAAAGAAAAACAAAAAGGCAGAAATCAAGATATAAATGTTAAGGATATGGGAGATTATAGAAAAATAAAGAAACAACTAGAACAGAAAGAACAAAAACTTGCAAAAGCTAATAATCAAACAAAACAACTTGATAATTATAGTAAAGATGTTAATGAAATATTAGATAATTTAAAACCTACTAAGCTGAACAAAAATAATATGGTTATTTCAAACGAGAATGTCCAGAAACTAAAAAATTATACTAAAGATGTAAAAGATATCACTAAAACACTTAGAAGTGTAAATGACTTGAATATGGCAATTAAAGATTTTGAGCATTGTTCTTTTGAAATAGCACAAGAAAATCGTTCTCTAAAATCTCACTTAGAGTTAAAAGATGATGAAATTAGTAATCTTAAAAGTAAATTATCTGCTAAAGATAAAATTATAAACAGATTACAAGCTGAAAAGGAAAAAATAAAACAAGAACTGAAAAAATTTAAAGACTTTTGGCATAATATTATGAGCCATTTCCACAAGCGAATATGCTATGATAAAAATGAAAATTATAAAATAGTTAGTGATGATTTATATAAGAATGGCATATTTGACAACAATGATAATGAAATCGCTAATAATATTTATAGAAAAGTAACGATATCAGATGAGAACAAAAAAGATAAAATCAAAAAGAAAAATAGTGATATAAGGTTTTAAAACGGAGAAACTTGAATATGGAAAATGAAAAGGTAAAATATTTAACAGATATGATAAATGATATGGATATAAAAGATAAATTAAGATTAGCAATATGTATAATCCAAAGCAAATGGTATGGTCTTATATATAATACTAAAGAAAATTATGAGAAATTTGATATTATGTTAAAAGATATAGATGAAGAATATAGAACTACACTTATAAATTTTGGAAAATATAAACTTGTAATGTTTGCAATGGCTAAACTTATGGAAATGGAAACAACAGACCAAAATAAAGTTGCTTTATATCTTTTTAATAATATAAATTTGGAAAAATAAGTAAAATATTAGTTTGTTTGCTTGAAATTAATAGGTAAATGTTGTATTATAGTTCTATCCTTTTCAAAGGAAATCTTTGGGAAAGGAGGTGTTGTGTAGAATGAACGGATACTTGCTTATATGGATTCTACTTCAGAAAATTGAAAAATTAGAAGAAGAATTGAATACATATAAGAAAAACAACACAGATAAAAACTGATTTTCAGTTCAGAGCAGTCACTACCTGCTCTGTTTATTTTATACATAAAAAAGATATGTGTCACTACCACATATCTGGTGTTGCTTAATGAACGGATACGTTTCACTTAAGCTATTATTAGTATAGCATTATTTACTTTATTTGTCAAATAATTTTCAAACTTTTTTTTGAAAATGGAAGTGGAATTTATGATTTAATTAGTATATATTAGTCACTTGCTATTTTTCATTTTCTTCAACAATTTGTCTTTTTATTTCCTCTGAATTTTGTCTTGCTTCATTGCTTTTTATTGGGTTTAATTTTCTGTATTCTCCATTATGAGATAATTCATTAATAAAATTAGTCCTTTGACTATTAAAACTAGATATATAATTTTCTTCTTGTTCTCTAGCAGGAGGTAAAACATTTAATTGTTTTTCAGTGAAATTTTTTATAAAAGGAATATTCATTAATGTTTTATGCTTTTCAAAAAATTTAGCAATCTTTTGAGAAAATGATAGTTTTTTTTCCACTTTTGAGGCATTTGACGGTATATGATCCTCTGGCTTTATTGTGCCTTTTATATCTTTAAATTTAGTAGTTTCAAGACTATGAATTTTTCCATCTAATATTTGTTGCATTTCAGATAATATCGTTTCATTTTTTCTATTATTCTCCCCAACACTTATATTTTGACCCCTTGTAACTATTAGTCTTTTCATTCCTTCTTGAAATTGTTGATAACTTTTTTCACCCTCAGTCATATCTTTTCCTATCGATTTTATATAAGCTTGCTTAAATTGTTGCTCATCTGAATTCCATGCAGCTTGAATAATTGACTTTTCATCCATTTTATCTGACAACATATATATTGCCTTTGTTTCAGCTTGATATGTTTCTAATTCGTTAGGATTTTTCCCTTCAATTCTACTTGAAATATAATTTACTATAGCCTCGACATTATTATTATTACCACCAATTTGTCTATATTCTCCAGATAAATAGTCTTTACCAGTTTCTGAAAAAATATGTTTCTCTCCCATACCATATTTATCTTTTATAGTATATGCTGAATGAGTTAATTCATGTATTAATGTGCTTTTTATTTCTGTTCTTCTTTGCCCGCATATCTTGTAATAGCTTTTGTTTATCTGCTTCTGTATATAAATTCCACATTTTTTTATCTGTTTCAGACAATTCTAAATCAGATTCATTAAAATAAATAAAAATTTCATTTGTATCAGTATTGTCTGCAATTCTTCCTTTATATTCTCCCAGTTCCCCATTTAGCGCCTTGTTACGACCAGCAAATGTAATTTTGTCTAAATTATCTTCTAGTCTTTTAAATAAATCTTCTGTTGAGATAACATCTCCGTATAATCTTATATGACCTTTTATAAATTCATGGATACATTCTTGTATAAAAGGATTCTCAAAATTTTTATCTTTACAGAATTTTATTATTTTATTGTTTAATTCTTGATTTTTCAAATTTTTCCTCCAAAACTTTCAATTTAACTATTATAAGTTTATCATACACCTTTACATTTTACAACAAAATTCGAGCTAATTCTATTGTAAATAAACTCTTTTTAATATATAATAAAAAAAGATATATACTGAGAAAGAAGGAAATGTATTTTATGAAAAAAATAATAAGTAAACTTATAATTTTATTTTGTATAATTATTGTTATTATTGGAATATTATTTTTTATATATTGTATGAAATCTATTAATATAAAACCTATTAATGTAGACATATCAGGTATAATAGGAGCACTTCTTATTCTATTTACATATCTTATGGTAAGATATATTGTTCCAGGTATAATTAGCAATAATGGAATAAAATTAGTTAATGAATTATTCATATTGGATATATATAATAAGAATAATGATTTGGAACATATAAGGATTACAGAAAGTAATTTGTTATTTAAATATAAATTAAAAATAAAAACGATGTTCTATTTTCCTAAATCTTTTTCATATTTTTTGGGTGAAAGGAATAGAAATCCTGAATTTTTTATAAAAAATAAAACACCATTAACTACAAACGAAATAACTAATATTGTAGAAAAAATAAAAAGATTAAATGACATGCAAGAAAATGAAATTATAGTAAATATTAAAGGTATTAAAAAGAATGTAAAAGCTAATGAGATCAATGAGATTTTCGCAAAATATAAAATACAAATTTAATCTTCATTCGAAATAAACTAATTCCAATTATTTTTATAATGGATTTTAATTGAAAAAAAGAACAGTTTAAATGAACTTTATTAATTTTTGCATAAATTATTGTTGCAATTTATAAAAAAATATGATATACTTTAATAAATTGATTGATATTTGTATCAATCGTTATGAGAGCCAAAAGGTTGTAGATATCTACTTCGTTGGCACCACAATAATTTATCTTTATAAAATAGATTTATAAAATGTTTTAATGTCAATAGTTGGTGTGAAAAGCTTTTAAGTTTTTTTAATACCAACTATTATTAGTGGCTCAATGTCAATAGTTGGGGTGGAAAACTTTGAAAGTTTTCTGCCTCAGTT
>CAMMTN010000004.1 GCA_946499885.1 uncultured Clostridium sp.
TTCGATTGGATGATTTTAATATTGTTTATAGACAACAAAAAAATCAACCAGATTTATTTTCTGATTGATCTTGTATCTATCTATTCAATTTAGTTCGAACAGATACGTCATTGGTGCAACTGGAGGGATTCGAACCCCCGACCTTCCGGTTCGTAGCCGAACGCTCTATCCAGCTAAGCTACAGTTGCAAAACTATATTATATTATAAACATAAAATAAAAAAAATTCAATAGAAAATACAAAAAAAACTTGCAAATTCCAAAAAAATGTGCTATCATAATATAGTGTTAAAGAAATCGAGGTGTAGCGCAGTTGGTAGCGCGCGTGGTTTGGGACCATGAGGTCGCAGGTTCGATCCCTGTCACCTCGACCAAATTAGACCGTTTTTCAAGGAAATTCATCAGAATTTGAAAACAGTCAATAAAATTAAAAAGTGCTATTTTCTAAGGATTTTAGAGAATAGCACAATTTTTTTACGTTCTAAAAAATTCTCAAAAATTCCAATATTTTGTTCAGAAAAATGTTCCGCAATTTTTAAAATCTTTAAAAAAATTGTTCCGCAAATTTCCGCAAAGCAAAATTCATTGATATTTAGGCACTTTCAGTGTCGTTCAAAAAACTGAAAGGAGAACTATTGCTATGGATTTTATACCTTATAAAGTAAATGAATGTCTTGAAAATACTTTTTATCAAGTTCCAAAAGAACTATTTATAAATCCATATTATGAGAAACTAAATTCAGATAGTAAATTATTATATGCACTTTTACTAGATAGACTATCAGTTTCAATGAAAAATGAATGGATTGATGAAGATGGAAATATATTTTTAATATTTTCAAGAAAAGAAGCTGGGGAGAAACTAAACTTATCAGATAAAACAGTTACAAAAGCATTTAGAGAGCTAAATAATGCTAAATTGATATATGAAAAGAGATTAGGTTTTAGAAAAAAGAATATTATCTATGTTGGAAAAATAAATCATATATCAACCGAAAAAATTATGAGCTGTAAAAATTACGATTCAAGAAACGGAAAATTTACGAATCAAGAGTCGGAGAATTTACGATGTAGTAATAATAAATATAATAAGAATAATTATAGTAATACACCCCAGAAAAAAAATTCATATTCAAATTATGAACAAAGAGTTTATGAACCAGAACAATTAGATGAATTATATTGTAATGTATAGAAAGGGAGATTTAAAGTTATGGAAAATAAAGAATTAAAAAATAGATTTATTGATGAAAAAACGGGAATTGAATATATAAGAAAAGGTGATTTCTACTTTCCAAATTTAGTCGATTCGGCTAGTGTAAATAAAAGTGAACTTGGTAAATATGGAAAGTTAAGATTGAAATATTTATTAGAGCATAAGAAAGTAGAATATACAATTTTATGGCTTGATAATAAATTAAGAAGTCATTTATTAGAAATAGATAAAACAGCCAATGAAAGATTTCATTTGTTAATGAAACAATTTGCAGAGCAAGAAAATATAACTGAAGAATTAAAAACAACTAATCAGATGGAATGGGTTAGATGCATGAACAATATTAAAAATCGTGTTGAAGAAATTATATTTAAAGAATTAATATATGTATAGGAAAAGAGGTAAAAGTTATGGAAGAAATAAGATTATATGATATAAATTCAATTGAATTTAGTGAGTTAATAGATGCTGCAAGAGTTGAACTAAAAAATAATAATTCCGAATATAAAGAATTGCAAAATAAAGTTAGTGAAATCATGGAGATGTATCCAAATTTGCAATTACTTTTTGAAGATGATAAAGCTATGAATTTAAACGAAGAAGAATGCAAAATGTTGCAAAAGTTAGTATCTCTTTATTTACAGATGAGTGATTATGAAGATAGAAAAATTTTCTTTTTAGGAGCAAGAGAAAACTATTTTTATTTTAAAAATTTAGGAATTATTAAAGAATAAAATAACTTTTTTAAGAGAAGAAAATAAAACTTTCTTCTCTTTTTTGATGTAAAAAATTTTGAAAGGAGCAAACAAAAATGAGAAATAAAGAATTAAAAGTAACACAAGAGTTTACAAATTTATTTAATGATAAATTAGTAATTTACAAAAATATATTAATAAAAGGAAGAAGTAAAATTACTTTTTATAATTATATTATTGTAACAAGAAAAGGTATTTTTGCAATTAAAACTAAAACAATTTTAGGTCGAATGGTAACAGATAAATATAAAGTAAAATGGAAATCTTATGTAGGTTTTATTCCATTTATTTTTACAAATCCACCACTAGACGTTAGTTATAAAAGTTGTGATTTAGATTTTGTTTTAGATTGTGATATGGATAAAATTATTCCAATTTCAATTATAAAAAATAAAGGAAAAAGACATTTTTATATTGATATGAATTACACACAAAAAGAAAAATTTTATTATGAATTCCACCATCAAGAAGATGTATTTTCTGATAAAGGAGTTGCAAAAATTTGTGAGCTAATAGAGAAAAAAGCACTTGTTTTTAGCAAATTTTAGTCACATTTAAAGTTAGCACTATTTTGAAAGCAAGCATCGCATTTATACTCCCGTATAAATACCGCTTGTCAGTTTTGATATAAAACTGAATTATGGGGAATTTCTTCCCCAATCCCCTTAAAAGTATAAGTATTTTTCTGGCAGTCTTTCGGGAAAAAGACTGTCAACTTTCTTGAAAAAGGAGAATGAAAATTATGAGAAAAAGAAATATAAAAAAACAAATATGGTTAGATACAAAAGAAGATGAATTATTAAAAAGCAAATCAAAAGAAGCAGGTTTAAGTGAAGCTGAATTTATTAGAAGTTTAATTAAAGGTTATAGAATAAAAGCACAACCAACTGAAGAAATAAAATCTTTTCAAAGAGATTTGTATGGCATAGCAAATAATATAAATCAAATTGCTAGAGTTGCTAATTCTAGATATAGTATTTCGCACGATAATTACAAATATATTTCAGATACTTTAGCTGATTTTATTTTAAGGTTTGAAAGGAAGATTTATTCTAGACAAAAATAAGGAGGGATTTAAGTGGCTATTACAAAATATAAAGTTATTAAGAAAAATCTAGAAGCAGTAATCAATTATGCAATGAATGGAGAAAAAACAGAAAATGGTATTTTAGTATCTGCAATAAATTGTTTACCACAAACAGCTTATTCTCAAATGATGCTAACTAAAAAAGCATTCCATAAAGAAGATGGTAGATTAGGTTATCATATAATACAATCTTTCAATGGTAATGAAATTTCTCCAGACAAGTGTAATAAAATTGGAATGGAACTTGCTGAAGAACTATGGGGAGATAAATATCAAGTTATAGTTTGCACTCATACTAATAAGCAAAATATTCACAATCACATAGTTCTAAATTCTGTTTCATTTGTTGATGGAAGTAAATACCATAACTCAAATGTTGAAATTGCTTTACTTCGAGAAACAAATGATGATATATGTAGAAAACATGGACTATCTATAATTAAAAGCACAAAAGCCACTATAGTATCTGATATATCAAAAAGTAGAATTGCGAATTATAATCGTAATTCTGGAAAAATGGAATTAATAAAAGCTGATATTGATGAAGCAATTAAAGAAGCTACTAAATACCAAGAATTTATAGATATATTAGCTTTTAAAGGTTATTATATCAAAAAATCTAATGGTTCTATATCAGTTTCTACTCCATACTATAATAGAAATATAAGACTTGCAAGAGTATTTGGAGAAGATTATACTTTTGAAAATATTAAAACTAGAATATATCATAGTGAATTATATGATTATATGAAAGCAAACAAACTACAACCAAAAGTATATAAAGTAAGAATATATGATGGTATTAAGATTGATCAAGAAAAATTAAAGACCTCCTCTTTTTATAGGTTATATGTGCATTATTTATATTTACTTGGAAAATTGCCACCTAAAATTCATTATGAAGAAAGAACAAAAGAATATTATCAAGAAATAGATAAATTCAATAAATTAGCAGATGAAATGAGTTTAATATGCACTTATAATCTAAACTCAAAAGAAGACACTCAAAATTTAAGAATAAAATATATTGAAGAAGTTGCACCATTAAAGGCAGAAAGAGAAAAAATAAGGTATATATACAAAAAAACTACCAATGAAGCTGATAGGTCTTTTCTGGAATATAAATTAAATAATCTTACTAAAGATATAGATAAAATAAATTCAAAAATACAAACTTGCAAAAGAATTATAGCTACAACTGAAAAAGGTAAAAAAGAAGCTGTTCTAATAAAAAATAGAGTAGCAGAAAATCAACTAAATAATGAGTTGGAAGACTCAAAAAATAAAGATAAGGATATAAAAAGAAATAGATAGGGGGATTAGTCCTCTATCTAATTTCACATATAAATTAACTATATACTATCTTTCTTCTTTATCCGTTGCTCTATTTAAACGTTCTGATATTCTCTTTCCTAATTCATAATATGATGTGTTATCTGTACACACCACATCATAGTACTCTTGAAATGCAGATATTCTATCTTCTACTTTTTCATCTAAAAATCCTATTCTATATGTTTTCTTTCTATCATTTGTCATATTAATATCTGAGATACTATTTCCAAGAAGTATAATAGTATTTCTATTAGCAACTTTCTCTTGAATATGTGTAGGCAATGAAATTTCATTTTTATTTAATGGATGTATTAAATTATTATCTCTAATGCTCCTAATAACGCCATCTTCATATTCCAAGAAATTTGAGCAAATATAAATATTGGAAAAATTACAGTCATTATTAATTAAAAATTGTTGTATAATATTTCCTACTCCTGCTGATATTACTATTATAGGAATGCCTCTATCATTCATTTCTTTTAAAAATTCTTTTGCACCATCTCTAAAAGACATTATATTCTCATTATTAGCTGAGTAATTTATTGTTTGTTCAGTAATACCAAACTTTTTTAGTGTTTCTATGTTTTTGTTATACCATTCACTCATAATTACCATTTTTTCTTCTAGTGGAATGCTTTCGTCAATTTCATATTTATGGTAATAATTAAATATTCTTATACACTCTTGAACAAATTCATCTGTTACATTAGGATTTTTGAAAATGCTAGCCCAAGAACTATCACTGGAATCTTTCGTTATAGTTCCATCAAAATCTGTTAATATGTATAAGTCATTGGCAGAGAGGTTGAATAGTTCTTTAATTCTATCATTTATTAGTATCATATTATCACCCTATTACTTAAAATTGGTTATTTTTTCATCTATAAATTTATTTATAATATTTCTTATATTTTCCATCCTATTTCTTGTGTCTATATCTTTATAATCAAATCTATCTATTAATATATTTATATAGTCATTTTCTTTTACTATATTATATGTTACATCAAAATTCAAATCAAATGTAAATGCCAATATGCAAACCCAAAAGTCTAATGGTGTTACTCTATCATAGATATTAACACACTCTCTATTTAATACGGTTTCATATACTTTATCACTTAACAAGCATTCTTCCATATCTTCTTTTTTATTTACTCTTTTAGGGAAGATTGCTTCTATTTTTTCTTCCTTCTTTACTCTATAATTATCTAATTTATCTGCATCCCTTATTATTTTTGAATGTAACAACTCTCTTTCATTTAATTCTTTTTCTATTGCTAATCTACTATGATTCTCTATTGATTTTTTTATTATCTCATAATATTGACAATCTTCTATAAAATTTTTAATCATTCCTTTTTCAAATAACATTGTTGTACCATGTGTTGCATGATCAAATTTTACACTATTTAGCTCTTTTGTAATTTTTAGCTCTTCAAATCTTCCTATATCATGAAGTAATCCAATTAATTCTGCAAGTTCTATATCTTCTTTACTCAGATTTAATTGTTCTGCAATATATTTGGAATTTTCTGCGACATGATATGTATGTACAACTTTTAATTGAAAACTTAAATCACTTTTATCTTCGTACTTATCTAAAAATTTTTTGAATGCAATTTTTGCCTTTGAAATATCTATCATAATTATTAGCTCCTACATTTTAAAATTATATTTGTTATTTTAATTCTCAAAATAAAATGCATATCTAGTATTATCTCTTATTAAATGTTCTTCATAGTTTCCATTACTGGCATTCTTTACAACTTTTCTCCAAAATTCTTGAGCTCGTTTGTTTTTTAATAATGTTCGTATCTCCCATTTTCCTTTATATTTCTTAAACATTTCGTTTGCCATAAATGTTCCAGCTCCAAGTTTTCTATATTTATTTAAAACAAAAAATTCCGATATCTCATTCATTCCATCTTCATTAAATCTTTCTAAAACAAAACCTGCTAATTTACCATCACATTTTAAAATATATGGATGCCTTTTTTCTTGTGTCCAATATAATTCTATATACTTACTCATTTTAAACAAACCGTTTTCTAGTAGTTGAAAATTAGTTGTTTCATCTTCAAAAAAGCTTAATTCATAAGTATATAGTTGCATTAAATTATAAATAATATTTTTGTCTTTTTCTTCTACTTCAAAAAATTCAAACATAGAGTTATTTCCCTTTCTTACAATTAATATTTATATAGCATTAAAAATAAAAGCTCTTTCTTCTATCCTCTAATTCATCAAAGTATGAATCGTAGGAATAATCTATACTAACATATGGTTTAAATAATTGTATTATAATATCATCATAATCCGTTGTTATAAATTCATTATCAATAACTTTACCTAAAATATGAATACAATTTTCACTGGCTTCCTTAGAAATTCTAAATTTTTCAGATAAATATGTAGGTGTTATTTTTGCACCATTCTTAATTAACTGTTTTAAAACACATTGAGGAGCTAATAACTGAGATGCAAAGAAATTAGCTTCAGACTCATTTTTATCACATTGTGTAGTATGTTTTAAAACTATGTGTCCTAATTCATGAGATATTGTCCACATTTTTCTGCCTTCTGTTTCTATATCCTCATTATAAAAAATTAATATATTGTTGTTTCTAATATATGTATATCCATCATTAGTATTACCATTAGAGGTTAACTGATTTATACTTAGATTCGTCTTTTGTGCATATTCTTGAAAACTGATTATTTTAACATCATATTCTTTTAATTTTATATTTTTAGGATTTATAGGAAAAGAAAAATTTTCTTGCAACATTAATGTTTTGTAAGCTTCTTCTTTTGCTCTTTTGAAATTTGGTTTAACCATTTTTATTGTTTCCTAAAAATATATCGATTGTGCTATCTAATATGTCAAGTAATTTTTCTTTTTCTTTTGGATCAACTTGCTCAGCTTTTCTAAAAATTATAGCAGTCCTAGAATTATCTTCATCTTCTATTTTATCCTTAATTCCTAATAAATAATTAACAGTTACTCCAAAATAATTAGATAATTTATTTAATGTTTCAGTATTTGGAGTTGCATTTCCAGATTCCCAATATGATACTCCTGTAGCAGTAATTCCAACTATATCAGCTAATTGTTGTTGTGTTAGATTATTTTTTTTCCTTAATTCTTTTATTATTTGAGAAAATTTATTTTCGTTCATAGTATTTCCCTCCATTTAAAGTAATTATATTATAAAATAAATAAAATGTAAATATTTTTTAAATAAAATGTAATTTTTTTAGCATAGTGTATTGACAATTGCTAAAATAGTTAGTATAATCAAAATGTAATAAAAATATAAATCGCACTTAAGTCGTGCTTTTATATACATACATAAATATTATACCATACAAGGAGGGTTTTATGAATACTTTAATGTTAAGCTCTAAGAGTTATAAAGAAAGTAAGGAACATGATTTTGGGGATTGTTTTATATCAGATAATGGAAATGATGTTGTTGTGTTTGACTGTGGCTCAAATGAACATGCTGAAAAAGTAATAGAATATTTAGAAAACAATTATGGTCCAGACAAAAAAGCAATAGTTTTTTTATCTCATAATGATTCTGATCACTTTAATGGAATCCCTAAGCTAATTGAAAAAGAAAAAGTTGAAAAAGTTTATACAATTTTATTTTTGAAATTGTACCATGAATTATTAGACAAAATAGATGATGGAAGAAAAACAAATAATTCTATCAAAGAACAAATTGCAGAATTGTATTCTAATATAACATCCTTAGAAGGTCAAGGAATATTATTTAGTATATATGATGATAAGGATTCTTTTGTTAAAGTCTGTAATGGAATTAATATTGTAGGACCAACAAAAGAATATGCCCTAAAAGCAGCGGCAAAAGCTTTGGATTCATGCCAAGGTAATACTCTTGATAAAGAAACAGTAATAAATGCAGCTAGTGTTCAATTAAGTATAGCTTTTGGAACTTCAAAAATGTTATTGACGGGTGATTCTAGTACAGATGCAATTCAAGAAAACGTAAAGACACATCAAATTATACAAATTCCTCATCATGGAAGATTAGATCACGCTGAAGATTTATTTGAAATAAAAAAATATGATAAAGACACCGTATATCTAATATCAGATAACAAAGGTTCTAGCTCAGGAGGTTCAGAAGAATTAATAAGTAAAGGAAAAAATAAAGGACATACTATATTTAATACTAGAACAGAAGACACTAAAACTATAAACTCTACAACTTATCAAAAATCTTATAGAATGGGGTCGTATATATGATATACATTTTACAACATTCATATAAAAAAGAATATAAAAATTTCAATACAGAAATTATAGGAAGAAAAGATTATTTATATAATGTTTTTAAATTATATTTTGTAATAAAGAAAACTGTGTATTTAAAGGGAAACTTTACATTACCACAATATTATATTCTTGAAAGCTTTCCCTTTAGTTCTATGAATAATTTTTATGTAGTTGTAGGCGATACAAATTTTGTTATAGAATATATAAATACACACAAGGAAGAATTTAATGGAAAAACATTAGTTATAATAACTTGCGTTAAAAATAATAAAAAGAAAATTAATAGACTATTATCTACCTTAAAATGTACATCAATATATTTGACTAGACAAAATAATGATGAGGCAGATTATTACGATGGTAGTAAATGGGGATTAAATTTTAAAATAACACTATCAGAACTAGATTTTTACAATAGTAATAAAAATAATATTATTGAAAAATTAAATGAAAATTTTGAAAGGATAAAATAAATATGGAACACTTTTTTAATAAATTAGAAAATTATAATATACTAAATTATATTTTGCCAGCCATTGTTTTTGATGTTGGTTGCCGATATTATATTAATATTGAATTAATTCCTACTGATAATATATTTATTTCAATTTTTATATATTATTTTTTAGGATTGGTTATTAGCAGAATTGGATCTTTGATTATAAAACCATTATTGTGGAAATTAAAAATTTTAAATAAAAAAGACAGTTCAGAATGTGCAGATTTTTATAAGGCAGAAGAACAAGATTCAAAAATAAAAATACTATTTGCAGACTACAATATGTACAGAAATTTTATAGCAACTTTTTTTCTTCTTTTAGTATCTAAGTTTACATATGAAGTAAAGAGTTGGCTAAATATTAATTCCACAATTATATGCACAATACTATTCATATTACTTATTATATTATTTGTAATATCATATAAAAAGCAATTAGGTTATATACATAGTAGAATAGAAAATACAAAAGCTAAATAAATGCGAAAATAGGAGCATCAAATAAATTTCAGTTTATTTGATAACTCCTATTTTTCTGCGAATAATTTATTATAATGCATTATATATTTTCTCTATTGCACTAATTGTATCTTCAAATTTAATATCTTTTGCATATTCGTGCTCTTTTCTATACTTGTACCATCTAGTAATTAAATTTTCATCATTTAAAACATTTTCTATTATAGTATTGAACTTTTTTAAATATTCTTGTGAATTTCTGTGTTTGAAAGTTGTACTAATAGCTGTTTTTAATGTAGTTATATCTATATCGTTCCACTTATATGTTGCAAAATAATATAAATCATAATAATCTTTCATTCTGCTATTAGCTGTATTTCTTTTTAAAACAGTTTCTAATTTTTCAGCAACTATTGTTTCATAATTATATGTATATAAGCTAATGTTCTCATTTTCTAATATTGTTTTGTAATTGTATTCTATTGCTCTTGGTGTAATTAAATCTCCAGTTGAAATATCTATTGAAAAAGGTATTCTTAAATTGCTTAATTTTGCAATTAGTTTAAATCTATAACCGCCATATTCATTATCTTCTTTTATTGGCATATTTTTATCTATTTCAAAAATTACATTATCATCTAGTTCAATAGAAACAATTTTGTTTATCATTTCTTCTATAGCACTTTTTTCAAAATTCATTCCTGTAATATTTGCATCTATATCCATTGTAGTTCTCATATTAATTCCCATTATAGAAGATAATAAAAATCCGACCTTTTATAATAAATTTTTCATTATATTCTGATTTTGACAATCTTTCTAAAAATCTTTCAAACATATAATTTTGTAATACTTCTTGAACAGATAATCCATTTTCTTTTGCAAAATTTTTAGATTTATCCATTAAAGATTGAATATTTTTTATCATATCAGTACCTCCATTATTGCTCTTATTTTTTTCTCACATTTTAGTTTTTTCGCATACTCTATAATAGTAGTTCCATCAATTTCATTATTCGTAAACGCATTTTTAATAACTTTATTTCTTTGTTCTATATCTAGTCCACATTTATTTTCATTTTTTACAATATCACAAATTGTTCTTTCAAGATTATAGGCTTTTATAATATTACCAAATGGAGATTTTAGTTTTATCACACCAAGTTCGATATTTTCTCTACTTGCATAATGAACTCTTATTTGTTTGGCGTTTATTGAACTAACATTATAATCATTTGGTATTGTTATATCTATAATATTTGGTGTTACTTCTGTTTTGTTTAGAAAGAAAAGAGCAGTATTATAAGAAAATATTGCATTCTTATATCTGTTTTGAATTATAAAATATTCATCTTCAAAACTGTCAGTTTTTCCATAAAGCCCATTTCCTATTCTAGATATATAATTATCTTCAATTAGTTTATTTATATAATAAAATCCAATTTTAGCGTCTTTAAATTCTTTAGTTGTTATTACATTATTTTTTTTATTTACAAAATTTACTATTTTTTCATAACTTTTCATAATTTTACCCTCACACTGAAATTATATCACTTTTTCAGTGTGTTAGTCAACTAAATTAAATAATATTGTTAAAATTTTCATTTTTTTACTTTTTTTGAAAATTTTTTAACCTAAATAACTCCATAAGTAAGTAATTAAGGAGTTATTTGGGTTAATTATTTTATTCCTACACTGAAACAATAACTAGAATTCAGTTTTATAGTTAAATTTATTTTAAACTAATCGCCACCATAACTACTATGTTATGGTGGCGATTAAGTTAATTTTCTTTAATCTATATTTGGTATTTTTACAGTAATTCCATCATCAGCATGTATTACATTACGAGATATAGTTTTTCCTCTACTTTTATATACATTAGCTTTATTCTTACATTGAGGTGTGTCATATTCAGCTTTTGGATTATTTGCAATAAATGCTTTTTCGCAGAAGTTACATATTTTTAATAATCTAACATCTTGAGCCATTTGCATAGAATAAGATATATCAATAGCTTGTTTTAAATAATTAATTGTAAATCCAAAGCTATTGTTATAATATAAATCTTCTATCTTATGTTCTAAATGATTTACACTTAAAAATGGTAATTTCATTGTCAAAGGTTTATTATCTAATGCCCAATAAAAATGCTTATACAATGCCCTTGTATAATTTAAAATCAATTCAAGTGGTTCAGCATAATGTTCTGAATATATTAAATATTCATTTATAATTGAAGTTAAATAATCCTCTTTTCTATTTTCATTAGCTGCACTTTTACATTTTTTTATTAAACTATTTATTTCTCTCTTATTTAATTTGGGCAAAAAAAACTTTAAATATTCTTCTGTATTTATAAAATCTACATTTTCTTTTTTATTTATATAAAAAGGATCTCTCACAGCCACTTTCTCATCTAATACAAAGTACTTATTTATAGCTAGGTCAATCATAAATCCAAAAGAACCGTATTTAGCATAGTAATTTAATAATTCAAATTCTTCTATTGGTTGTCTAAAAAATCCTTTTTTTCCTATATTTAATGTTTCAATTAATAAATCATCAATGTGTTCTGTTATACTAATAGCTTTCCTAGCTGCTTTTTCTTCTGGCATAACATATCTTTTACCATTAATTTCTTCAATTTTATATTTGCTATAAACATAGCAAAATGGTGATGATTCGAGTCTTAAATTTGTTTTCATTTTATTCACTCCCAAATTTTTTCAAAAATTTTATTGTAAGCTATTGACAAATACAATCAATTACTGATACAATATTGCTACATGGTAATCGGTTGTGTGTTAAAATCACTTACCATTATATAGTAAATCCTTAGTAGGCATTGATAGGCTTCAAGTACTGAATTATACTGATACAGAGCCTTTGATTGTAAGTTATAACAACTTACTTTTTTAACACCTATGCAGTAAGTGATTGTCTATAATAATAGTATACAACGATTACTAAAACCTGTCAAGAGAATTAAATAGAATTCTCAAAAAGCACATTGAAAACTGAATACCCAATAGCTAGATACAAAATAATGATACACTTGCATAGCCACAGCTCGAGCGTGATAAAACCGTCGCAAGCAATGGGTGCAACTCGGACAGAGTCGGAGTGGTGAAATTCCAGTGGAGTATAAAAATACCGTTTAGCATTGCCCAGAATAGAGGGACAGGAATAATATCATTCAAAATTTTAACGAAAGGAAGAGTAGGTTATATGGGAGATACAGTTAAAGAACTTCCTAGATTTTTCTCAACAGAAGATGTTAGAAAAATTTTAAAAATAGGAAATAAAGCTTGTTTAGAATTATTTCATAGAGAAGATTTTCCCTGCGAGAGAGTTGGAAAAGGTTATAGAATTGCCGAAGAAAGTTTTAATGAATATTTTAAAACAAGACGAGTTTACAAATAAAAAAAGAAGATTTAAATATGCGACATTTAAACCTTCAAATACAATATTATGTATTTAAAAAACTGAAAGAAAAACTATTGCTATAGATTTCCTTAACTGATATAATTATACCATAAAATCCAATTATAGCAATAGTTTTCCTTAAAATATTACAAAAAGGAGAGAACAAATTATGAAATTAAAAGGAATAACTGTTGGCACATATATTTCAAAAAGACCAAAAGGAAAATTTGATGAATCAATATGTGCAAGTTGTGAAAACAACAAAAATAAGAACATTGACAAAGAAAAACAATATGAATTATGCAAAGGATGCGATAAGTTTTATGTGTCAAAAACTTGTAAAGCCATATTAACAACTGGACGAGATCAAACAACAGGTCAAACTCAAAGAAAGACATTTGTTGCAGATACCGAACAAGAAGCATTAGATAAGGCTTTAGACTTTAGAATAAATTTAAACAAAAACGGTGGACCAAGAATTATAACAAAAACAAATAAAACTTTAATAGATTTAGTACGACCAATGATAGAAGAACAATTTAAACTAAATAGAATTAAAGAATCCACTTATAAAAGAAAATTAGACACATTAAAACAAATTGAAAACGCATCATTTGCAAGAAAGCCAATTGCAAAGGTAACTAGAGATGAAGTAGTTAATTATCTTGCAAAACTTAAAACTTATTCAAAAACAACAATAAAGCAAAATTATGAACTACTATGTATGGGATTTGGAGAAGCTTATCATCAACAACTAATAAAAGATAACTTTTTAGATGGTTATAAAAGAATTGAAAAACCTAAAAGTGAATACAACGGACATCACAGAATAGCACTAACAATAGATGAACAAAGAAAGCTAATAGAGTTTTTAAATGAAGTTGATTATTCAAATTTCAAACACAAATATCTATTTTTGTTATTGCTTAGTACAGGAATGAGAATAGGTGAAGCTTTAGTGTTAGATTATACTAAAGACATTGACCTAGAAAAAGGAATTGTAATTATTAGAAGAACACAAACCAAAGATACAAAAGGAAAATCAAGGATAGGGGAATCAACAAAAACTTTTTCTGGACAAAGAACTATTGATTTAAATGATATTAGTAGGAAAGCACTTGAAGATGCTATGAATCATATCATTCCAAATAAGTTCCATTTATTATTCTATAATCCTACAAATAAACAATATGGATTATATGAAGAAGCTAGTATAAATTCTGCATTAAAACGAGCAGGATTGAAATTAGGAATTGGACTTTACGAAGAAGTTAATTCAAAAGGCAAAAAGGTAACAAGAACAGATATACACACTCACATGCTAAGAGGAACTTTTGCAACAAGATGCGCAGAGGCAAAAATTGCTCCAGTAGTATTAAAAGAAATATTAGGTCATTCAGATATATCTATTACAATGAAATACTATGTCGATATAGATACTGATTTTATTAAATCTGAAAACAAGAGTGTTGTTAATTATTTAATAAACAAAAATATATTTGGAGCAATAATGAATAAGCAGATAGTAGCTAGTTAAAATTTTAAAAAACTTATAAAAAAATACTGAAACTGTGCGAAATTTTAAAGCATTTAGAACTTTAAATGTTCCGCAAAAGTGTTCCGTAAAATAAAGTACAATCACTGCAAAGGCTGAAATATCAAAGAAAATAGTACAAAATGTCGAGTACTCGCCTCGACCATATTAGAGGACTGTAGCTAAAAACAGTTCTTTTATTTTTTATATAAAATCAATTATTATAGGAGAAATTCATGTCTGTTTTAAAATTTATTTTAAGCAATAAAGATTATATAAAGTAAATTTGGATATTCAAATTAAAAGAATGTAACTAAAAGGACTATAACAAAGAATAGTCCTTTTAATTATGCTAAGCATACTATTTATCTTTATTGATTTATCAATATTAAATCTTCCATTTTCTACTGGATAATATACAAAGTAAAATTATATATTATTTACTATAAAATCAATAACATCATCTTCTCTATAATTTGCTTTATTTTTATTTCTATCTTCATCTGTTAAGTCGACAAAATATTTATTACATTCTGGCATAATAGATATAGAATCTAATGGATAACCAGGATTTCTTTTTTGACTAGGTTTATCTATAAAATAAAAATGACTTTTACTCCAACTATATTTTTTCGAATCTTTTCCATTATATATAACCATTCCATAAACCCACTTTGCTGTTAATTTCTTTCCATATTTTTTTACCAAATTGCAATAATATTCAATCATTTCATCATCATTTAGCTCTTTTCCATTTATCCTTCTAACATGAGTACCCGGTTGTTTTTCAGGAGGTAATTCTTCTATAAACAAATTATTGTCCATTCCTATTGTTGTAATTTTTGTTTCGTCATAATATGCCTTTGCTTTTATATAAGCATTTTCTATAGCATCTTTTCCTGTTTCTTCTGGCTTTAGATTTATTCCTAAATCTTTAATTGTTAATACTTCTATATTCTTTTCTTTTAGCTTATCAGCAGATCTTTTTAATTTTGCTGGATTTGATGTTGCAAATAATATCTTCATTATTTGACCTCCTAGTATTATTTCTTATTAAACGCCCATAAACTTGATTACTAAACATTTTTATAAATAGTTTGCCATAATTTTACCATCAAACTGAAATTATATAATTCTTTCAGTATTATAGTTAACTAAACAAAACAATATTGCAAAGTTTATAAATTATGTTCTTTATTAGATTGTTCTTTTAATCCCAATATCTTGTTATTCCACTTTTTTACTGGTTGGTTGTCTAAACTTTTTGAATAAATAAATATTTTTGCGTCAATAAAATTATCTTTGTCATCAGGATTGTCATACAATTCTTTTTCTAATCCTCTAGATTCATATAATTTATGAGCATCTTTAGAAAATTCGTCCGTATATAGCCTAAAATTTGTGTATCCTTTAGCTTTAGCTAATTCTATTGTTTTATCTAAAGTAATTCCGCCTATTCCATTATGTCTATATTTTTCTAATATACCAAACCATCCTAGCCATGCAGTTTTAGGATATTCGTAATATGAGTATATACCTGTAACTCCAACAGCTATATCATTTCTATAAACAATATAATAATCCATTTCTTTTCTATAAGGATTATTGTTTATTTGTTCTATAAAATTTTCCCTAGCATCTTCCTCTGGGAATATTTCATTTTGAATTTTACAAGCAAGTTCTAAGTTTTCATTAGTTATTTTCTTAAAAATAATTGAAATTTTCAATAAATATCATCTCTCTTTCAAATAAAGCATTTTACGTTTTATCATTTTCTCCATTCATATCTTCTAAAACCAATGCTTTTTTAGGACAAAAGTTAGAACACTTACCACATTTTATACATTTATCATAATCTATTTTAGGAGCATTAAATCCATCTTGTGACAGTGCACCTACTGGACAGACTTTAACTGCTGGACATTTATGATTTTGTGGACAATTTTCAACTATTATTTTTAATTTTTTTTCCATGATTACCTTCTTTTCATTGAATTTTAATATTACATTTTATAGCATGAACAATATATCTAAAACTAAAATTCATTATTACCAATTTTATCAATGCGACTTTTGGATAGTAGATAATAGGCTTGATCCAATTCATATCCAATAAAATTATAATTATTTTTCTTACACCATAAACCAGTAGTTCCACTTCCTAAAAATGGATCCAATATATATTTTTGATCATCTTGAATGAAAGGTTTAATTAATCCAACTAATTCTTCTGGGTATGGAGCAGTGTGTCCTAAAATATTTTCCCCCTTACTATTAATTTTATATACAGGTTTTATCTTACATACTTTTGAATATGAATCTATAGCTTTTTCCTTTTTAAATACTAAAACATGTTCATAACAATTAACATATTTTAAATATCCTGAAAATAAGTTAACAGAAGAGTTCCTTTTTGACTCAACCTCTCCTTTATCCCATATAATATCAGAAACAAATTTAAAACCTACTATTTTAAATATTAAAACACTATAAAAACCTAACATAATTCTTCTTTTTGACATGTTTGAAGAAACATATATGTTATCGCAATCTACTATATCGCCAACATTATATAAATATGTAAAATCTTTTTCTATAGAGTTATTATATATACTCTTAGCATTTAACATCATATCTATTAAATACAAAATAAATGTTGGCCACTGAGAATATTCTCTTGCATTATAATATGGAGGAGAAGTTATAGCATATCCAATTTCAATATTGTTATTCTTTTCAATTCCTATAGTAGAATTATCATTAAATATTAAAACATCATTTGGCTCAATATTTGTTTTATTATTTTTATTGACTTTTTTGTATAATCTCAATACACTATTAAATAATTTATATATTTTTAAATCTTGGAGTTTTATATTATCTTTTACTTCTATAGCACTATAATTTATCTCCTCAATTTTTCTTGATTTAAAATCTTTAATATAATGATCATTTATTATTTCTACCTTTTCCTTATTCCAAGAATAATATAAAATTAACATTGAATAATAATCTAAAGATGATTTAAAAATATCTCTGTGCCAATCTTTATACATTCTTTTTGTTATTTTATTATTTCTATTATTCTCAACTAATTTAAAATATCTATATACCCCGTATTCATCAAATCTTTTTCCCCTACCAGATTTACTTCTTTCTGGGCAAAATGGATTTTGACATTCCCAACTTCTTTGAAACATTAGTGGATATGAATTTCCTCTACTTATAGGTTTCATACAAGAAGGACATAATATAGGTGTTTCATCTAATTCTATTTTTCTCATAATTAAAATTTTAATTTTTTCATTATCAGAAATTAGTAAATCAGAAAAAACAAAACCTGTTGATATTGTACTATAAAAATCTGAAGCTATTTCTTCATAATTACCGGATCTAATACTATTATTATTATTTAAAAAGGTAACCATTTCTTCAATTTTTTTGTTTTTCTTAAATGGATTAAATTTTTTTTCAAAATTAATAAAGTTTTCCATATAAATTGCAAGATTTGATAATAAATCCCAAGTAATGTTTTCTTGATTATAATATAGGTCTTCTTTTATAATTATTGCTACATACCTATAATTATTTAGTCTTTCATACATTTTATTTATAATTGAATAAATGTTACTTTCATAATTAATGCCATAAGCATTGATTAAATCTTGATTAATATTAAATAATATTAGTGATGGAGAATCATATTTTGAGTATTTATTCAACCACTTACTACATTTGCTTTTTTCTTCAAAATATTTATTATATTCTTTAATACGTGTTTTTATAGAATTTATAATTTTTTCAGAATTTAAAGTATTAATTCGTTCTATAGTACTGGCAACTATTTCATTTAAATTTTCTTTTGTATAAATCATGTGTGGGAAATCTTTTATATTTAGTTCTTTTAATATTTCTTTATTTTTATAGTAATAATAATTTCTTAGCATCTTTCTTTGAAAAGAATCTAGCGTTTTTCCTGTCTTAGCTTTTAAATCTTTAAAATGCTTTTTTAAATCTTTATCAAAATATTTATTCATTTCAAATAATGTTTTTATAACAATATCTTGTGGATATTCTTCAAAATATTTCATTAAATCATCTATCATAGTCTTTCACCTTTAATACTCGTAAAAATATCATTTATTAAATTTGCCTTTTAATTTATATCATATTAATCTTATATTTACAATTACCTAATAAAAAAAAGTCGAATTTTAATTGCATTTTATTACTTATTGTATTATTATTGTATAAAAAAGGAGGAAGTATGAATAAAGAAAAAATAAAAAGAGAAGTATTTAATTTTTTAGGTTTATTTGGAGAAGATATAAAAACTAAATTTAATAATATTTGTGGAAAAACTGGGCAATACGATGTTCCTCCAGAGTTATTTCAAAAAAGAACTTCTAGGGATAACCGTATATTAATTTCATGGAAAGATGTAGTTAAAAATAATTTATCATTAGAACAACTTAATACTATATACGGCGGTGTAGTTGTTGAGTTTAGAAATAATGACT
The DNA here is from genome assembly GCA_946499885.1 of uncultured Clostridium sp. Taxonomy (GTDB): domain Bacteria; phylum Bacillota; class Clostridia; order TANB77; family CAG-508; genus CALXVA01. The sequence continues at coordinate 19,146 of CAMMTN010000004.1, forward strand.
TTTTTGAAGAAGCAAATAAAAGTAATGATTTATATAATTATTTAGCTTCAAATTTAGGAAGCGATAAAACTGTTTCTTCAATAATATCTATTAGATCAGAAGCAGGAAGTTCTTCTTCTAGTTTACAAAGAGCATGTTTGGATAAATTAACCAACAATTTAGAAATTAATTATAATAATGAAAAAATAATCCTTAATAAAGAAAATTATTGTGATTTTGCAATAAAACGAATTTCAAGTGGAGGTAAAGGAAATGAAAAGTGGTGTGGTTTCTTATATGTTTCAATTAAAGGTGGACAACAGGACACTATAGAAACTCATAGGGGGCAAGAGCTAGCAATTTTTAATCCTGCTTGTGAATATGCAAATAATGATGTAATTCAAGATTTGAATTTAGTTTTAGCTTATTTTGCAATGTTAAGTATAGATACAGAATTATTAGAACAAAAAAAGCTAACAATTACATACAATAATATTAAAGAAAAAATGGAGATGGCATTAAAACAAATACATTATAATATTTCAGATTTTTCTGGTACTTTATATGAGTATTGTACCAATCATTATTCAGCCAAAATGTATAAGGGATTTTTATACGACCCTATACAGTTAAAACGAATTTCAATAAATGATTTTGCAAATAAAAGAAGAACAGAAAATAGTATTGATTTAACACATAATGAAGCTGTTGAAAAGTGCACATTTTATTGGGATAATGAAAGAAAATGTTTACTTTCTCCAGCTAGACCTACAAATATTTTTTGGTCATTCCACCTTTCAAATATGATGCAACAAAATTATACATTATCTGAGTATTTTGAATATGAAAGACAAAGATATATAAAACGTCAAGAATTAATAAAAGATGAATAGAAAAATAAAGAAGAACTTTTTTTATGCAGAAACATATAATATACTAGGTGATTCTTTATGGATGAAGAAAATATAATAATTCCTACAAACATAGCATATACGTCATGTATATTGCAAAATAATATTGAACAATTAAAAAAGAAATATAGATTTTTAAGGATAGGAAATATAGGGTATAGTGTTCTTGGAAAACCAATACCATATATAAAAATAGGAAATGGTACAAATGAAGTAATGTATAGTGCTTCTATTCATGCTAATGAATGGATAACATCAGTAGTACTTATGAAATTTGTTGAAAACTTTTGCAAAGCGTATGAAAAAAATGAAAAAATATATGGATATAGTGCAAGAGAGATATTTAATAAGTCATCAATATATATAGTACCTATGGTAAATCCAGATGGGGTAGATTTAGTAACAGGTGTAATACCTGAAAATACAGGAAGATATAATCAATTTAAAGATATTTCTTTAAATTTTCCTAGTATTCCATTTCCATCTGGTTGGAAAGCAAACTTTAATGGTGTGGACTTAAATTTACAGTTTCCAGCTGGCTGGTTAAATGCGAAAAGAATCAAATTTGCACAAGGGTATACACGGGCCATCTCCAAGAGATTTTGTGGGATTCGGACCTTTAACAGAGCCAGAAGCATTAGCACTATATAATTTTACATTAATTCATAATTTTAGGTTAATATTAGCATATCATTCTCAGGGAGAAGTAATTTATTGGAAATATGCTGATTTTCTACCAAAAGATTCTGAAGAAATAGGAAAAAAATTTGCTGAAGTCAGTGGATATACTTTAGATTTAACACCACCAGAATCTGCCTATGCAGGATATAAAGACTGGTTTATACAAGAATACAATAGACCAGGATATACTGTAGAAGTAGGGCTTGGAACAAATCCACTTCCAATTTCTCAATTTAATAAAATATATAATGATAATATTGGAATCTTGGTATTAGGTGCAATATTATAGAATTAAATAAAGTTATATAAAATTTTGTATAAAGATTTTATATAGCTTTATTTGGATAGAATATCTGTAAATAAAAAATAAATATATTTTTATTTTTGGGGTATAATATAAAAAAATATAAATTAAATATTGAAAAAAATGGTAATAATGATATAATGTTAAAAAAATGGAAGGAGAGATATTTTTATGGAAAAAACTGAAATAGAGATATTAAAGGACAAGCTTTTTAATAAAAAAGAAAATGGGTGGAATTTTACGAAAAATAAAGAGGATATATTCAATTATGCAGATGGATACATAAATTTTATGAATGCATCTAAAACAGAAAGAGAAATTATAAAATCAAGCAAAAAAATTGCAGAGAGCAATGGTTTTAAAGATATAAAAGAATATGATTCTTTAAAAGCAGGAGACAAGATTTATTATATAAACAGAGAAAAAAGTATGTATTTAGCAGTTATAGGAAAAGAAGATATAGAAAAAGGCATAAATATAATTGGAGCACATGGAGATTCTCCAAGGCTTGATTTAAAACCAAATCCTATATATGAAGATGGAGAATTTGCATATTTTAAAACACATTATTATGGAGGAATTAAAAAGTACCAATGGACAACTATTCCACTTAGTATACATGGAGTCATAGTGAAAGCAAATGGAGAAAAAATAGAAATAAACATTGGAGAAGATGAAAATGATCCAATATTTACTATTACAGACCTTTTGCCACACTTAGCACAGGACCAAATGGAGAAAAAATTAAAAAATGGAATAGATGGAGAAGATCTAAACTTGCTTATAGGCAGTATTCCTTATGAAAAAGATATTCCAGAAGCAGTTAAACTAAATATTTTAAATATATTAAACAAAAAATATGGAATTACAGAAGTAGATTTCTTAAGTTCAGAAATAGAATTAGTTCCAGCAATAAAATGCAGAAGTATGGGATTCGATGAAAGCATGGTTGCAGGATATGGACAAGATGATAAGGTATGTGTATATACAGAATTAACAGCATTAGTAGATATGAAAGAAATTCCAAATAGAACTGCTGTATGCATTATATCTGACAAAGAAGAAATTGGAAGTATGGGTAATACCGGAATGGAATCACATGTATTTGATACATTTATGTCAGAAATTTTAAATAAATTAGGAGTAAATAGACCAAATCTTTTAGATAAAGTATTCTGTAATTCAAAAATGTTGTCAGCAGATGTAGATGCAGGATTAGACCCAATATATGCAAACGTTTCAGAAAAAAATAATGCAGCACATTTAGGAAGAGGAATAGGACTTAATAAATATACAGGATCTAGAGGAAAATCAGGTGCATCAGATGCAAATGCTGAGTTTGTTGCAGAAGTAAGAAATATATTTGAAAAAAATGATATAAGATATCAAATATCAGAACTTGGAAGAGTGGATGTAGGAGGAGGAGGTACTATAGCATATATTCTAGCAAATAAAGGAATAGATGTAATAGATTGTGGAGTACCAGTTCTTTCAATGCATTCACCTTATGAGGTAACAAGTAAATTTGATATATATGAAACATATAGAGGATATAAGGCTTTTTGGAATGAGTAAAAAAGAGGGGATTATGAAAATCCCCTCTTATTACTCAGTAGGTGTCCTCATTTGTCAGACACCTGCGGTGCATCTTTTTCGGACGCGAAAATCAGGTCATCTACGTCGGACTTGCTCTCGTCAGGATTTTTATCCTGGCAAAAAACTTGGATGCTAATCATTTCTACATTCCTCCTATATTTGAGTATAAAATATATTATAGCACACATTTCCAAAAATTGCAAGCATTATATTTGAAAATGGAAAAAAATACCAAAATATTTATAAATAATACTTTGGTATTTTTTATTATATTGGTGAGCCAGGAGGGATTCGAACCCCCGACCCTGCGCTTAGAAGTCAATTAACCTAAATATTAGTTAGTAACTTTTTAGATTAATTAGTGTTAGTTTTTACCTAGAAAAATATACAATATAGCGATTTTAAAATTAATAATGCTGAAATTTAAGATGTATTTAAAATGCTATAATTTAATAATTTTTTTAGATATTTTTTAGATAAAATTGAATAAATAGCAAAAAAACGAGTAAAAAAACACTAAAATTAGAAAAATATATGGATATTTTTTAGATAATAAAAAACTTGATGATTCACTATTTGCAAGGCTTGTAGAAATTACTAATCAAAAAATAAAATTTGAGGTGAAGAAAAATGTTATATTTTATTTGTTTCATTTTTGGGGCTACTATTAGCCTCTTTTTATATGCCTGTATTATTGCAGGATCAAAGGCAGATAAGGAGGTGATTTATATTGAAGATAGAAAGAATTATAACGAAGAACGATGAAGAACTTGCTATATTAATTAAAAGAGGTATTGAATTGATTTCAATTACTATTGATTCTAGTGGCAATATTGAGGTAAATGGCTTTGGGGATGATATGATATTACTAGAAGAAATTGCTAATTTGCAATTAAAAACTCAACAAATAGAGAATAATTTTATAGCTAGTATTATGAATATGCAAAAAGAAGATGGAGAAACCTTCATGAAAGATGAGGAGGAATAAAATTGAAAGAAAAAAGATATTATTGGCTAAAATTATATGATTCTTTTTTTGATAATAAAACAAGTAAATTTCTTCGTAAATTGCCTGATGGGGATAAGATATTATTAGTTTATTTAAAATTACAATTAAAACTTCTTAAAAGTGAAGGAATTTTTGTATATGAACATTTATGCGATACTATGGCCGAAGAAATTGCTTTAACACTTGATGAAGATGTAAATATTATTAAATTATTATTAACAGCTCTTGAAAAAACAAAATCTATTGAATTTTTTGATGAAAATACATTTATGTTATCAGAAATGCAAGACCTAATTGGTAGCGAAGGATCAAGTGCTGCAAGAGTTAGAAGGCATAGAGAAAAATATAAGATGTTACAATGTAACAATGAAGTAACAAATAGTAACGAGCCTGTAACAAATCTGTTACGGAGAGATAGATAATAAGATGATGAATAATATATTTAATTTAATAATAAATAAAAGCGATAAAATTTCTTCAAATTTTTATGAGTTAGTAAATAGATTAGAATTTAATTATACTGAAGAAATATTAAATACTCTAAAAGAAGATAAAAAAGAAATGTTAAAGGCTATCTTATATACTTTATATGAATTAGAAATAGAACAATTCCAAAATATACTAGCAAGAGTAAAAAGAGAAGATTTAATAAATTTATATAATCTTTGTAAAAGTTATGATACAGATAATTTTTTATCATACTATAAAAAAACTATTATTAATAAATATACTGACAATAGTTCTTAAAAAGGAGTTGTTAATATGTTAGATAGTTTTATAAATAATTTTGAAAACATTGTATCTTCCACTCTATTTATAGGTTTTAAAATTACTTTGATAATATTAGTATCTTTACTTATACTATCTTTAATTTTATTAGCAATAGGGTGCTTGATAAAATCTCAAAAATTGAAATCAAAATTTTTAAAAATTGCACCAGGATTAATGATAGTAATTATTTTAGTTCTTTTATTACCATATGTATTTATCAAGGTAAAACAATTATTTTAGAATTGGTGTATCTTACATATTTGCCCTAAAAATTTATGTAGGAGATGATTAAAAATGAAAAAAAATAAAAAAAGAAATAAAAACTTATTACGGACGAATAGGAGTAATAAATTCATTTGCTTTTTGGATAATATCAATAAGCAATAAAGTTTTTGCATCCAGCAGTACAGGAATTGGAACAGCAGAAGTACAAACTGCAACAGAAAATATAAAAAGAGTAATAACAAGTATTGCAATGCCTTTAGGCCGGAGTTTTAATTTTTGCAAGCATAGTAATAGCCGCAATTAAAATGATAGCAAATGCTAATAACCCTCAAAAGAGAGCAGAAAGTATTGGATCACTTGCTTGGATTTGTGGAGGAGGAATTATACTTGGACTTTCATTGATAATTGCAGGAATTATAATAAATATAGCCACAAATAATACTGGAAGTCTATTGTAATGGAGGTGTTTGGTATGAGAGTCTTTAAAATACCATTCAATACTAAAAGAGAAGAAAAAATATTTGGTGGTTATTTAAGCTTAAGACAAGTTGTATATTTGATGTTAGCAGCCTCTAGTTTATCTATTCTTGCATTAAATATACCAATACCCATAAAAATTATAATAATCAGTATCACAACTATATTCTTCTTACTATGTGCTTTTTTGAAGATTAAAGAACAAAACTTTGATAAGCTATTTTTAAATTTCATTAAATATATTACTAGAAACAAAAAGTACGTATATGAGAGGTGTTGCAAATGGTAATAATGATAATCTTTTTAATTATGAGTGTATTAGCTGTTTTGCTCACTTTCGCATACTTAAAGAAAAGTAAAAATAAAGTAAAGCAAGTTAGTAAAACTATAGATAAAAGCATTCGTACAAACAATAGTAAAAAAGATAATAAAAAGCTAAAAGATATTTTAGGAATTAAAATAAATAACTCAATGATAAACATTGAGAGTAGGTATTCATGTATCTTACGAATTGGTAGTATTGACTATAATATGATGTCAGAAAATGAGCAGGAAACAATAGAAAATATACTAATGCAAACAGCCTTATCATTTGACGGTTTCGTTCAATTTTTAACTACGACAGAAAACATAGAGACAAACGAAATTATATCTGATATTAAGAAAACAAGAGCAATAAATATGCAGATAAGGAATTGTAAAGAAAATTTAATAAACTTTTTAAATAATATGATGGAAAACATGGATACTTCAATTAACAGAAACTATATTATTTTATCTTATGATGGACTTTACGAAGATGCAATAAAAGAATTAAACAGAAGAATATCAAATTTAAAAACAAGTCTTTCACGAGCTAAAATACAATGTGAGTTATTAAATGATGAAGATATTTACAATTTACTCTATAAAGAGTTGAATAAAAACTCTAATATACTAAAAATGAATTTCGGAAAGGAGGAATGGTATGTTAAGCAAAAAGAAAAAACAAAAAGAGGAAAATAATATTTTTAATAATATAGCAACTATTGAAGATAGAATTTTGCCGGATGTATTAGAAGAAAAAACAGATTACTTGTACTTGGGCTATAACAAATACTCAAGGACTTTTGTTATAACTATTTATCCAGAACAAACTTGGCTTGGCTGGTTAGAAGAACTTGTATATCTAGGAAATGTAACAATTTCAGCTAAAATAGAAACATCTTCTAATGCCAGTGTTATAAATCAACTAACAAAAAAGCTAGTGCAATCACAAGCAGAATATGCAAACTATATGAGGCAAGGAAATATTGCACATACCCCAGTGTTAGAAAAAGAAATTACAGATTTGGAAGGTTTAAGAACTTTAATACAAACTAATCAAGATAAGCTGTTCTTTGTAACAGTTTTTATTTCACTTACTTGTGAGAGTTTAGAAAAACTAAATGAGAAATCAAAAGTATTAGAAGCAGAAATGAATAAGAAAACGGCAATGGTTAGAACACTGATTTTTAAGCAAGTAGACGGCCTAAAAATGATGCTACCAACAGGAGAATATACAATGAGTGGATTCGAGCGAAATATGGTATCTGGAGGGGTTGCAACTTTAATGCCAATAACGAATCCAAATGTATCACATAACAAGGGCGTATATCTTGGAAGAAATTATTATACAAATGCACCAATTTATTTAAACACATTTATAGGTCCACCAAATTTACCAAATCCGCACATTTTCATTTGTGGTACAAGTGGTGCAGGAAAAAGTGTTTCTCTAAAATTAATGGCAGAAAGAAATATTGTTACATATAATTGCTCAGCTTTTTTCATAGATGTCGAAGGAGAATATGCCAAATTAGTACAAAAGCTAGGAGGAAAAACGATAAAAATAAGGCAAGGAGAATCAACAGGAATAAATCCCTTTGAATTGGAAAAAGACTATAAAGGCAATAAAGAATTTTTAAATATTATGGATAAAGTTGCAGATATAAGGGCTCTACTTTCTACAATAGCAAGGAACTACATGGGAAGAACATTAAATGGAACAGAAATTACAGAAATAGAAATTGTTGTAAACCAGCTATATTCAGAGCGTGGAATAAATGATGATGTTAATTCAATATATGAAAGAAACAAAGGAAAATTAAACAATGGAAAGTATGTTGTAGGAAAAGTAAAAAAGAAAATGCCTACTCTGTCAGACTTTCAAAAAAAATTAGATGAAAGAGGTAAATGTAAGGAATTAGCAGAAATACTAATTCCTTTTTTGAAAGGTAATTCTCTAGGAATTTTTGATTGCGAAAGTACAATATTTTCAAATGAAGATATTATAAGTTTTGATATGAGTGAGATAAAAGATGAATTTACAAAACTGTATGCTTCTTTTGTTATACTTACTTGGGTGTGGCAAAAGTTTATACTCAAAAACAGAGAGAAGAAAAAACTCATAGTCTGCGATGAAGCATGGCTATTTTTAAAATATAAAGAATCTGCAGAATTTTTAGCAACTGTAGCAAGGCGCCGGCAGAAAGTATAATACACCACTTTTAATTGGAAGCCAATTTATTGATGAATTCATAAATTGTGAAGAACGGTAGAACAATAATAAATATTTGCTCTACAAAATTTCTATTTAGGCAAAGTACAGGAAATGTGGAGAATATAAGAAAATTTTTCAACTTGTCAGAAGGTGCAAAAGAAATTTTGACAATGGCAAGTCCTGGAGAATGTATATTTTCTCTTAATAATAGCGTAACAGCAATGAAATTTGAAGTTGCAGATTATGAAAAAGATTTTGTTTATACATAAAAGAATAAAAAATTCTATTTAAAGGGGTGATGCCTATAAAGTAGATTTATAGTATGTGCCTTTTTTGCTCTATCTTTAGAAGATAGGAGAAAATTAAGTGAAAAAGATTATAAAAAGTTTTGTAGTAATCATAACAATCCTTTTTTTGCTTGTTTCAATGTGCCCTCTTTCATTAGCAGAAACAGATTTTTCAGAACAAATTGATAGCGAAGAAGGATCTATGTTTGAAAAGATTATTGCAGGAATGCTTGGTGGAATTGCACAAGCAATATTTGATCTCTGTACTTCTGATACAATGGGAATAGGATTTAAAGACTATGATGAACTTATATTTAATAAAGGCGTAGATGTAAATTCTATTGCGCCATTTACACAAGAATTGTGGACTAAAACAATGACTTGGTACAAGATTTTTGCAAGTGTTGCAGGTATCTTAATATTAATTGCAGTAATAATGCTCTCATACAAAATTATGCTTGCCGGTAACAGTACAGCTAAAAAAACAGAAGCAAAAGACAATTTAATGCGTCTACTTTTACGGTGGTTTAGCAATAGCATTAGCACCATTATTTATAAAGTTCTTATTATTTGTAAATAATTCATTAGTAACTTTATTGGTTGCAAATGCAAATTCTTCACTAGATGGATTACTTGGCGAAGGAATGATGTCCTCTATAAAAACAGGAAATGCTATAACAACAGCTATTGTAATTGCAATGTTTATATATTTGTTTATAAAATTAAATATACAGTTTATTGTAAGACAATTTGTACTAATAATATTTACTGTCTTTACTCCAGTTGCATTAAGTATTTGGATAGTAAATAGAAATGCGACAGCAATCTCAATTTGGGTAGGTCAAATTATAACAAATGTTTTTATGCAGTTTATATACTGCTTTTTATTTTTAATGTATTTAACTTTTTTACCTTCTCGGAGGTGGCTGGGCAGTTTCGCTAATCTGGGCAATGATGATATTACCACTTGCAAGTACAATACAAAATTCATTACAGGATTTAACAAGTAGAATTTGTGGAATTGACACAAATGCACAAGCAACACAAGCATTTGCGATGGGTGGTGCTGCTGGAGGTGCTATTGGCTATGGTATAAGTGCTATTAGAGAACAATTTAAGACTCCTGGAGGAAACAGTAATTCTAATACAACAGCATCTAATATGCAAGGAAATAATAATCAAACACAAGGCAATTTTGTAAGTAGAGTAAAGAATTTCGTTAATCCGCAAATGAATTTATCTGCAGAAAAGGATTACAATGGAAATGTTAACCCTATAAGAGATGTAATACCAAACAAGACACAAAGTATAACTAATACTACTCCAGAAAAGGTAAGTGCAGGTACAAGTAAAGCAAGTAAAATAGGAACTGTATTGAAAACAGGAGCTAAAGCAACTGCAAAAGCAACTGGGGCCTATTTATCGTTAGGAAGAAGAATGGTCGAAGGAGATGCAAATGTAAGTTTTAAAAGCAAAACGAATGAACCTAAAAAGCAAATGCAACACACAGAATATATTAACAGTATAAGAGAAAACCAACCTAAAGAGAGGTTAGGTGAGGAAAATGAGCATAAAGGATAAAGCAAAGAAAGCTATAGGAAAAAAACTTAAAAAAGTAATAATAGCAGCAATTAAACCTTTTATACCATTTATTATTATAGTCTTGGTTGCACTTTTACTAATATCGTATGTGTTTGATGGACTTTTTGTAAGTAAGGCACAAGCTAATGATAGCGAATTGTCAGAAACTGAGATGAGTATTAAAAATATATGTATAGAAAAAGCAGAAGAATTAAATACTTGTGATAATTATGTGGATAAAGAAAAGAAAAATGAGTTATTAGATGTAAATAATTTAGAAAATAAAAAAATGATAGAATGGTCTCATTTATATACATTAATGACACTAGAAAATTTAAACAATGAAAAAGAAATGAATCAAGACTTATTAAATAAAATAGGAGAAAGTTTTAAGTCTACGTTTAAGTATGAAAAAGATACAATTAAAACAGAAGAAAAAAAAGTCAAAGATAAAAAAGAAACATGGGAAGAAAACAAAGATAAGGAACAAACACAATATATATTAATTGAAAGTAATACTATTATGGGGCACTACACGTATGAATATGAGACTATTACAGAAGTTTCAGAAGATGGAAAAAGTAGAGTAACAAAGAAGAAATATAAAACAGAAAAATTACAAGGAGAACAATATGAGAGACTAAAAAAATATTTAAAAACAAGTATGAACTTAAATGATGAAGATGTCGAGATGTGTGTAGATTTAGTTATAAACTCTGATAGTGGTTATTATGACGATACTATTGAAAATGGAAATAATATTTTAATAGGAAAAGGAATGTTTACTTGGCCAATACCAGGATATACAAATGTTACTTCAAAATATGGTTATAGAATACATCCAATTACTCGGAGAATATAAATTACATTCGGGAACTGATGTAGGAGCTCCAGTTCGGAGCAGATTTTGTGGCAATGGCCGACGGAATAGTTACAAAAGCTTGTTACAATGGGCGGTTATGGTAATTGTGTAATAATAGATCACCGGCAATGGAGTCAGTACATTATATGCACATGGCACAAATTTACTTGTAAAGACAAATGATAGAGTAACTAAAGGGCAACCGGTTTTGACAGTTCGGAAGTACAGGAAATTCAACAGGACCACATGCACATTTTGAGGTTATGATAAATGGAAAAACAGTTGATCCAATGCAATATTTTGAAAGAGGTGATTAAAATTGATACTAATTTTTACAGATAATGAACAACTAAATAAAGATATAAATAGAAAAATTAAAGATAGTCGAATTGTATATTATGCAGATTATATCTTAGAGGAAAAAGAAGCTGATACCTTAATAGTGTCAGTACAAAATAACAAATATAATTTTAAAGATTTTATGTTTAAAGTTAGATGTAAAAATATTAGAGTGATTTTATTATTAGAAAATGCAGAACAAAAAGAATTAAAAGATGCATTAATGTTAGGTATTTATGACGTTATATTTGATCCATTTTCTTTAGAAGATATATGCCAAAAGATTGATACACCTTCAGCATTTTCTGATATTTCTAATTATATAAAAGACATAGTGGAACTAGAAACTATCTAGTTCCTACATTTTGGTTAGAAAGGAGGATTTTTCATTTTAAAGGAAAGGAGGTATAGATTTTGAAGGAGAGCATAAAAAAAGTCTTGAAAATAGTAGCAATTATCTGTAGTATTCTTATTATAATTACAGTATCTATTATTGGAATATTAAAGTATATTGAATATAAAAAAATACAAGATAGTATTAATACAGTATATAATATTTATACTGATAATAACAGAAATGAAATCATAACAGACTTTAATAATACTGTAGGAACACCAGTTGAATCTGAAACAGACGAAGGACAGTACTTAAATGCTATCGGAATTTTAGAAATACCATCAATTAGTTTTAAAGACATAGTTGTGGAAGGTACAGATCAAAGTAGTTTAGCACAAGGTATTGGACTTTTCGAGCATAGTAGCATATTAGAAGGCAATGTATGTCTAGCAGGGCATAATACATATAGGTTTTTGGCGAATCTAAAAAATGTGCAAAAAGGCGATATTATAAAATATTCATCTGCATTAGGTAATAAAGAATATAGAATAACTACAATAAAACAGATACAAGAAACAGACTGGTCAATGCTTGAAGATACAGAAGACAATAGAATTACTATAATAACTTGTGTTAGAAATAAGCCAGAATTAAGACTTTGCGTGCAAGGAATAGAAAATATTTAAAAATTTTTTTAGCTTGAGCATTCCCTTTTTTTAAAAAAGATGCTATTCTAAAAAAGAGGTGATGTTTAAATGAATAAGAAAAAATTTTTAATAGGATTTATTGTACTATTATTAGTTATAATTATTTGTAGCATAATAAAAATTACTTTTAATAATCGTGATATAAAAACTGCAAATAGAAATGTATTAGCTGATAATGAAGAAAGCAATATTTATAACACTTTAATTAATGAGGAACAAAGAGCAACAAATGAAATTACTGAAGATATAACGAATGTTATAAATGATACAGAAAATAAAGAACAAAAAGATAATGAAAATAATTTAAAAACACAAAAAAATAAAACAGATGAAGAAAATAATAATAAAACTACTACAAGTAATAATAGTTCTAGTAGTTCAAATAAGACTAATTACCAAAGTAGTAATAATAAGATAAATACAACTACAAATAATAAAAATAATAGTAGTAGTACAAACATAAAAGAAGATAGCAAAATTGAACAAAATACTGAAGAAAAAGAGAATATTGATAAAGAAACAGAAGATACAAAAGATACAGAAGAAAAGGAAGAAATAAATACAGAAAACGAAAAACTGGCAAATACTTTCTTTTCAAAATATAACAAGCAAAAAACACAAGAAGCAGTAAATTATATAAATCAACAAATGAAAAAAGATGAATTGTACGAAGAATTAGGAGGATATGCTATTGCAGTTACAACTAAACCAACATCTAACTGGATGTCATATAGTTCTAATTCAAAATTAAACGGTATGGCATTAAGTCGGTTATAAGGTAAAAGTATATGTAGAAAACTATTATAGATATAATAGTAAGGGAACAGATTATTATTTGTATGATACTAAAATTTATGTATATCAAGAAGTTATATAAAAATAAAATTCAAAGAGGACTAATAAGTCTTCTTTTTTTAGGAGGTAAGAATATATGTTAAAAAAAATAAGTAAAAAAGCAATACCAATTTTGATGGTATTATTTTTATTTTTAAATGCAACAATACCAGTATTTGCAGCTATAGATATTGGAGATACAAGTCATTTATACGGAGAAAAAGAGCTACCAGGTCTTTTAGAGATAAAAGCAGATGGTAGTTTAAAATTAGTTATTAAAGTATATTATCGTGATCCAGACACAAATAAAAAGTTATATGCTTTCTGTGTTGAACCAGATAAACCTGGCGTTGGTAGTGGTGCTACTGACTTTGGAGGTTATGACTCCTATGTTAAAGAAAAACTACAAAGTGATGAATTATGGAGATGCTTATATTTTGGATATATTGGAGTTGATTGGAGAGATACAACAGTTGAATGTGATGACGATTGGTATTTTGTTACAAAGACAGTAGTACATTGTTTAGTTCAAGGCAAAAGTCCAAAAGAGGTGTACAAAGTACCAACAAGAATTGCTAGTTCTGATGTAGAGATGGGATTAACACTAGAAGATACACAAAGACGTGGAAAAAAAGTATTAGATGAAGCAGAAAAGCTATATAATAAATGCTTAAATTCAAATGAAAAATATGAAGATGCAAAAGTTTCAATAAGTAAAAGTGGAAATACTTATACAGAAGGAAATTATGAAGTGCAAAATTTTAAGATAAATTCAAATAAATCCTTAGGAAGTTATGATGTAAATTTATTAAAATTTCCAAGTGGAACAACTTATGAAAAAAATGGTAGTACATTAAAAGTAAAAATACCAAAAACAAGTATAACAGGAGATATTGAAGGTTTAATTGATTTGGCCAATGTTCAAATAGAAACTTGTGGTGCATTTTATGCTGAAGCATACAATGACAATTTCCAAGATTATATAATTGCAGCTGATCCTTATGAAATGACAAGCGCAAGAGTTCCATTTGAACTAACAACAGCTAAATCAATAATAAAAGTAGAAAAAACAGATGAAGATACTCACGAATCTATTGCAGGAGTTACATTTGAGTTAAGAACAGAAGATGGAAAAGTAATACAAAACGCAACAACTAATGAAAATCGGAATTGCAACATTTTCTAATTTAAAACCGGGCAAATATACTCTAGTTGAAGTTGCTACGAATGACAACTACATTTTAGACACAACTGAAAATAAAGTTAATGTTGGATATGATGTAACTGTTACTAAAGAAATAACTAACAAACATAAAGAGGGAAATTTAAAGGTTTACAAAGTAGATAAGGATAACAATGAAATAAGACTAGGAAATGTAAAATTTGATTTATATAGTGTAGAACTAGATAAAGTCATTGGAACTTATACTACCAATGTAGATGGTGAAATATATATTGAAAACCTAAGAACTGGCGAATATAAGTTGATAGAAAAAAATACTCGGAAAATGGTATAATTTAGCTGAAGATACAGAAGTTAAAGTTGAATGGAATACAGATACAGAAACAACCATTGAAAATGAGCTAAAAAAAGGTCAAATCAATGTAATAAAAGTTGATAAAGAAGATAACAAAATTAAATTACAAGGTGTTGAATTTGAAATACTAGATGAAAATGGAAAAGTATTAGAAAAGATAGTAACAGATGAAAACGGAGAAGCTTTAACTAGCAGATATCCAATAAGAGATTTTAAGACATTAACATTAAGAGAAGTGAAAACATTAGAAGAATATGCTATAAATGATGAACCATTGACAGTAGAATTAACAGAAAATGAAGTTACTGATATTACGATAGAAAATGAACGAATAAAAGGAAAAGTTGAAATTACGAAAGTAGATGCAAAAGATAATTCAAAAGTTTTAGAAGGTGCAAAATTTGGATTATATGATGAAAATAATAATCTTATAGAAACACTTATTACAGACAAAAATCGGAAAAGCAATAAGTCAAGACTTATATAAAGGAAAATATTACTTAAAAGAACTAGATACTGGATCTGTTTATTATTTACTTAACGAGAATACATTTGAATTTGAAATTGTAAATAATGGGGAGATAGTTCCTGTTCAAATAGACAATGAGCCTACAGATATTACTGTAGATGTTGATAAGACAGGAACAGTTGAGATTAAGCCAGGAGAAGAAGTAAATTATACATTTAGTAATGTTGCAAATAATTCTAATGTATATTTAGAGAATTTTAAGTGGTATGACTATATTCCAACAGATTATATAAGACTACAGAAGATGACAACAGGTACATGGAATCAAGACTTATTATATGATGTATATTATAAAACAAACAAATCTGATGATTATATTTTATTAAAAGAAGATTTAAGTACACAAGAAAACTATGATTTAGATTTTACACAAGAAAAATTAGATGATGATGAATATATTACAGAAACTATGTTTGACTTTGGAAAGGTAGATAAAGGATTTAGAGAAACTATAAGTCCAACTATGAATTGTAAATCATTAGATACTTTACAAGATAATGATACTTTTACAAATCATACTAAAACAGTTGGAGTATATTTTGGTGTAACAGCGGAAGCTAATAGCGATTGGACTACAATTACACATATACCAGATAAACCAACTTGTCCTACACTTCCAAGAACAGGCAGATAAAATTAGTTAGTAATTCCTATAGATTTGCCCTTCAAAAAATAAATTTATAGGAGGTTTTTATTATGAACATTACAAATGTAAAAATTTTTAAAACAAGTATGAAAGGTCCAGTATTGGCCTATGCAAATGTCATTTTAGACAGCAAAATTATTATTAGAGGAATAAGACTCTTACAGAAAGATGGTAGAAGATTTATTTCAATGCCATCAAGAAGATTAATAAACAGTAATCGAAAATTTAGAGATGTCGTAAACCCATTAAATCGTGAATTTAGAAAGGAGTTAACAGATGCCATCTTTGAAGCATACGAAGAATTCTTAAAATTAGAAGAATAGTGCGAATGTTATCCTTAAATTTGCCCTTAAAAATACTAATGAAAGGACTTTTTTTATGATTATTAATGAAAAAATATATAAGCAACTAAAAAATTTAAATAAGCAAGTTGAAAATATTTTAAACAGTAATAGTTTAACAGATGAGCAAATAGAAAGTTTTTTATTAAATTTTGAGAAAGCTAGATATAACATTTTAGCAGAAATAAAGGAATATAACAAAAATGTAGAATTTGAATATGAAAAAATTAAAAACATTGACGACAATTATAAAGCTGAATTAAAAAATAATATACTAAAAATTTTTGTCCCAGAAACACTACCAAGCTTTAAAAATGTAAAGACACACACTTATAAACGAATATTATTAAATGTAGCAGAAATAACAAAAGAATATAAAGATTTATTCTCAAATGGAGTATTTATTTATATAAAAGTATATGACAAGATACAAGGTTGGGACATTGATAATAAATATGTAAAACCAATAGCAGATGCATTAATTAGCAGTGGAGTAATTAAAGATGATAATTTTTCTAAAATGTTTTACTGTGCAAAAGGAGAAATTTCTGAAATTCCACACACAATTATTTATGTATTGGATAGTAAAAATATGGAGCAATTTTTGAAAAAAGTAGAGTTCAACTAATAGGGATTTTAGATAAATTTAAAATGAATATTTTACGACATTTTAAAAACTAAGAAAATTCTTTTAAATCAGTACTTTTATGAAATGAAGTCCCTATTTGCTTTAGTGGTGGTAAGGATGTGAGAGCGAAGCTGTCGCATCACTTCCCTTATAGTTAAACTCATGGAAATATTAGATGTTCGGAGGTGGTGTGTATGGATGAATATAAAGGATATTAAAAATAATATCCAAATATAAAATGTTGGCAAGTAATATACTTGCTTTTTTAATATGAAAAAAGAAAGGAATGAATATTATGGAAAATATGAAATTAAAAAATGATAAGAAAAATAAAGATAATAGAAAAAAATTATTAATTGTAGGAGCGATAAGTTTATTCACAATTTTAGGAGGAACACTTGCGTATTTTACAACTAGTAGTACAATAGCAAATATATTTAATACAGCAAAATATGAAACTCAAATTGTAGAAAATTTTGAAAGTCCAAGTGATTGGACACCAGGAACTACAACTGATAAAACAATAAAAGTTACAAATCATGGCAGTATAGATATGGCCTTACGAGCAACATATACAGAAAAGTGGGTTAATGCTAAGGGAGAACAATTACCTCTAAAAGATTCAGAAAATAATGTTGCAGCAATAATAAATTTTGATAATAGTTGGACAAAAGACCAAGATGGTTACTACTATTATGGAAGTAAAGATGAATTGACAAAACTAACTCCAGAACAAACTTCATCGTCATTTATAACAGGTGTAACATTTAATGAAAATATAAAAGCAAGTTTAAAAACAACTGTATCAGAAGATGGGCAAACAATAACATTTACATCTACAGGAGATGGTTACGATGATGCAGTTTATACTCTAACTGTAAAGATAGATACAATTCAGTACGATCAAGCTCATAATGTTTGGTAGAAAAGAATTTTAGTAGAAAGGAATAAATGAACGATATATATAGTTTCATTTAAGGTGATTTGAATATGTTATTAAAAATTAAAAATACAATTTTCGGTATTCTATATATTTTAGTTCTTATTTACTTATTAATATTTGTACCTAGCTTTTGGGGACACAAACCATTGGTAGTCGTATCAGGAAGTATGGAGCCGACATTACAAGTTGGCTCTTTACTATATTACCATGAAGAAAATTTAGATAATTTAAAAAAAGGTGATATTTTAGTATATAAATCTAAAAAACACATAATATCACATAGAGTTGTAGAAAAAGTTGGTGGGGGATTTATAACAAAAGGAGATGCCAATAAAACTAAAGACTCAGTAATTGTTAATGATGAACAAGTATTAGGAAAGGGTACTAACTGGTGTATTCCATATTTGGGATTTTATGCTGATTTTATCTACACACACAAATATTTATTATTTATCACTGTTGCAATATTAATAGTAGATTTATTGGCCGATTATTATAGAACTCATAAGAAAGGAGTTGAGAATAATGTTAAAAACAATTAAAAAAACATTGGTAATACTTATTTTGTTATCAATTTATTTAATTAGTTTGAACATAACATTAGCATACTATAATACAACATCTAATATTTCAAATGCTTTTCATTCAGAAAAATATAAATTTTCTATTGATGGAACAGGAGGATCATTTAATAAAGAAAATATAACCATAGACGGAAAAGAAGTAACTTTACCATCTCCTATAAGAGAAGGATACGATTTTGTTGGTTTTTCTTCTTCAAATAGTGGAAATGTAGAATATACAAATTATATAGATAACGTAAAAAAAATAAATAATAAAGAGATATACGCAAAATGGGATATTATAAATTATTCAATAACTTATAACTTAAATGGGGGAAGTATTTTAAATCAACCTACAAAGTACAATGTTGAAGATAATATTACATTACCAACTCCAACAAGGAAAGGATATACTTTCACAGGGTGGACCGGAACTGGATTAAGTACAGCAACAAAAAATGTAACAATATCAAAAGGAAGTATAGGCGATAGAACTTATACTGCTAACTGGGGCGTAACAAAATATTCAATAACTTATAACTTAAATGGAGGAACAATAACGAACCAACCAACAAGTTACAATATTGAAAGTAGTTTTACACTACCAACTCCAACAAGAAAAGGATATACTTTTGTAGGGTGGACAGGTACTGGTTTGAGTTCTGCAACAAAAAGTGTAACAGTAGCAAAAGGCAATACAGGTAATAGAAGTTATACTGCTAATTGGCAAGCTAATCAATATAAAGTGGATATCAATTCAATTATTCAAAACAAAACTTATTCTAGTGGTTTAGACGGATTTACATACTCTGTATGGATAGATGGAACACAAGTAGCTAATAAAGTAAAAGATTATTACAATAAATCAGTTCCTTATGGCTCTAAGGTAAGGGTATATGTTTATGACAGAGAAGGTTATAATGTTAAATCTTTTAGAGATAAAACTTGGACTATAACAGGTGATTTAACAGTAGAACCAACATGGTACGATGACATACCACCGACAATTACAAATTTTAAAGTTGAAAATTTAGGACTTTATAATCCAAGTGCTGGAACAACTGAAGGTTGGAATATTCGTGTAACAATAGAAGCATACGATAAAGGTACTGGAATACAAAAATACCAAATGTGGATAAAACCTTATGGTAATGGTTCCGGATCAGCTGTTCACGAAACATCATCGAGAGTATTTACTAATGTCTTATATTTAGAGACTAAAAATGGTAGGACATTCTGTGCAACTGCTGTTGATAAAGCAGGTAATAAATCAGAAAAAAGCGATACAATTAGGGTTAATAATTAAGTAAGAATTATAAAAAATGAGGAGGTGATGTCTTTGGGCAATTTCCCCAATGGAGATGAAGAAATATCATTGTTAAAATTTATATCAAAATATCAATATTTAGATTCAAAGGATGTAAAAAAATTTTTTAGTACACAAAAATATTATAAAAAAAGAATTACAAATTTAGTGTCTAAAAAATATTTAAAAAGAACTAAATCACATTATCTTGTATTGGATGAATTAGGGATTGAATTTGCTGAGTTATTTAATTTTGAATATAATAAATTAAATAGAAATGTAAAATATATGCCTAGATTATTTTATATTAGTAAGCTAGCAGCTTTTTACTACAAATGCCCTACAATAAAATTTATACCTTCTTTTTCTATGAAAGATAAAGAAGAATTTACAATTACGTCAAGAAAGTTTATTGGTGTTTTAGAGATAAATGGAATAGAATATTTGACATACCATATTACAGAAGAACACAATGATAAATATATAAGATTAATAATATATGATATACAAAAAGAAAAAAAATATAAAAATATTATAATTTTAGTTAATGATAAAAACAGAATAAAAGTAAATCAATTCACATTTGGGATGAATCAAGTATTAATTGTTGAAGATACAGAAGAAAATAGAGAAAAACTAAAATATTTGAATAATATTAATTGGTACGGTGTAATAAAAGAAAGATATAAAAGGTTTAATATATTTTTATCTGATTATAGTTTTTGTGAATATACAGACTATAAGAATAAATATATAAATACCTTCTATTTTTTTGACACAGAAAAAGTAAATAGAATAATATACTTTTTAAAAGAAAACAAAAATAGAAATGCAGATATAATATGTAATCCGAAGGTAAAGGAAATGTTAATTAAAGAACTTCCAAATTGCAATTATATTGTTGTTGATTTGGAAAATTATATAGATAAAGAGAAAACAGTATATGATTAAAAAAATATGTTTTTATATATTTTTATTTTTGTTTTTTATATTAAATATTATTATTATTTTAAATGTGAAAAATTACATTCAAATATTAAATATATGTTTTAATAGAAATATTTTACTGAATGATAAAATATATACTCTCATTTGCTTTATAATTGCCCTTATTTCCTTTTTAATTATATTAGATACATTACTTGTTGTCTCAAAAGGAAAAAACGAAAATAAAGGCATTATTTTCAAGCATGAAAATGGAACTTATGGTACATCAGATTGGATGAAATTAGAAGAAATGAAACAAGTATTAACACTAGATGATATTCCTGGTATTATATTGGGAAAATATAAACGCAAAATTGTAAAATTACCATTAGATAGTCATTTTAATAAAAATATTTGTGTTTTTGGTAGTTCTGGCAGTATGAAAACAACAGCTTTTTTACTAACTAATCTATTAGAACTATCAAAATATCAAAAATCTATTATTGTAACAGATCCAAAAGCAGAAATATATAGGACAACTTCTAGTTATTTTAGAAATATAGGATATGTAGTGAAAGTATTTAATTTAAAAGATATGAGACATAGCGATAGATGGAATCCACTTGCTGAAAATGAAAATATAGCTGAAAAAGAAGCTATAAGTGATGTTCAAACGAGTGCTAATATTATTATAGCCAACACTCAAAAGAAAGGTGGAAAAGATGATTTTTGGCCAAGATCAGAAGAAAATTTACTAAAGGCGTTTATGTTTTATTTTTTGCAAATACTTGTTGACCAAAACAATTTAACAAATATCTACAAGAAAATTGCAAGCGGAGATTTAAACGAGATAAATGCTATTTTCAAAGGGTTGCCTAATGAGCATCCAGCTAAAATGAGTTATAATATCTTTGCAACTGGTAGTGAAACT
The DNA here is from genome assembly GCA_946499885.1 of uncultured Clostridium sp. Lineage (GTDB taxonomy): Bacteria > Bacillota > Clostridia > TANB77 > CAG-508 > CALXVA01. The sequence goes on from CAMMTN010000004.1 coordinate 40,919, forward strand.
ATGAAGGCAAGTGTTATTACAGGTCTTGGAACTAGATTGCAAACATTTCAAAATGAGGAATTACAACGATTAACCGCTGAAAGTGATATTGATTTATCATTACCTGCTAAAAAACCTTGTATTTATTATATAATAACAGATGATATGAATGGAGCTTATGACTTTTTAAGCTCTTTATTTTATACTTTTCTCTTCATAAAGTTAGTTAGGTATGCAGATTCAAGACCAAATGGAAGATGCGATGTAGATGTTTTCTTCTTTTTAGATGAGTTTGCAAATATACGGAGAAATTCCTGATTTCAATAGAAAGATCAGTACTATTCGTAGTAGAGGTATATCACTTATTCCAATAACACAAAATAAAGGGCAATTAGATAATCGTTATCCAAGTAAAATATCTGATGAAATAATTGGTAACTGTGATATAAGTTTAGGATTAGGTACAACTGATATATTAACAGCACAGTTTTTCTGTGATTTACTAGGAGTATCAACAGCCGAAAATATTTCAATAAAAAAGGAAAACTCTTTAGAAGGAAATATAGAAGAATTTGGGCAAAAAAATATATCTACTTTGCAAAGAAATTTACTAAATAAAGATGAAATTTTAAGATTACCAACAAAAAAATTACTTGTGATTCTAAGAGGTAATAAACCACTTCTTTTAGACAAAATAAGATATACCGAACACCCACTCGCTAAAAAGTTAAAAGACAGTTCTATATATGATTACAAACCAGATTGGACTAGAAATCTTAGTATAGAAAATAAAATAAATAAAATTAAAAATATAAATAAGCCTACTTCTAAAAGAAGAAAAAGAGGATTTGATAATTTTTAGTATTATGTTATAATTAATTTAGATAATAGTAATTTATGGAGATGTATTATGGAAAAAATTTTAGCATTCAGTTCAATTACGATAGCTTTCTTACTTTTTATAATAGCAGTAAGTGAATCAGTAATACATTCAGATTTAGGCGATTGGTGTAAGATTATTATTTTAGCAGTATTAAATTTTGTGATTTATTGTTTGTTACAATATTCATATGGTTTTATACAATGGACTATTAGACTTAATAAATTCGATAGATATCCATATAAAAATCCATTTTGTATGTTGGTTATCATTTATTGTATAATTTCCTTTATCATATTAGGAAGACACTTCATTAAATATGAGAAAAATGAATATGGAATAAAGAATACCGTTTTGTTTTTATTTGCAATACATATAATAGCAATATTGCTTGTGATTTTTTTTAGCCCATTTAATTACTGGTTTTAGGAAAGAAAACATATAATACTAATAGACAAATTACAATTATATATAATAAAAATAATTTAAGCAGTTACTTTAAAGGTAAGTGCTTTTTTAGTTGGAGGTGAAAAATTGGAGGACTCAACAATAAAAGAATTATTGAGAAGTAAAGAAGAAAAAAGAATATTAACTGGTAAAATAAGTGGAATTGAAGATGAATATTACAAATTAAAAGGTGAAAAAATTTCTTGTGCAATAGTATGGTATGGAGGAATAAAAGTTTTAATTCCTAGTACACATTTAGGAATAGAAAAGATAAATAAATCAATGATAAGAGGAATGTTAGGAGCAGAAATAGACTTTATTGTAATAGAATTGGATATTACCAGCAATATTGCGATAGCAAGCAGAAAAGATGCAATGCAATTAAGATTACAAATAGAACTTCCAAAATTAAAAGAAAATGATGTAGTAAGAGTAAGAATTTTAGCAGTTGGAGTTAAACATATTATAGTTGAACTATACGGAAAAGAGATTATTATAAAGGCAGACAATCTACAGCATACATATATTGTGAACTGCAAAGACTATTATTCTCCAGGAGAATATTTAAAAGTTAGAATTAAAAACATAGATATTGAAAATGATAAATTCGAATTGTCAGCAAAAGACTTTATTGAAAATCCTTTTAAAAATATAAGAAAATATATTGTCGAAAATGGAGAATACACAGGTAAAGTAATAGCTTTTCCAAAACAAAATAGTGGAATAATAGTACAACTAGATAATTCAAAAGTTAGTGTTCTTGCTAGAGTTCCAGCTAGATTTAATAATTACCCACATTATCAAGATAATGTGTTAATAAAGGTAAGTGAAATTAAAGAAGATAAGAAATTAATATATGGCTATTTGATGAGAATTATTTAATAAAAAGGAGGTTGAGTATCATAGATAATCTAAAAGTAATAAATTTTTTACAAGACTTTCGGTGCAGCTAGAATAGATCAATTACAAAGATTATTTGATAAATATAATGATAATTTTAAAAATGTTTTATCAAATAATATGATAAGCAAGAAAGGAGACATATTTGTTCATAACACACAGAGAATAGATGACAACATGCTAGTAGCACTTGATATTTTATGTAGATATAAAGGAAGATTCAAAACATTTTATAAAGGATATTTTCCTGTGTATATAACATTTTTAACTAAAGATAATTTATTATATCACATCATAGTTGCAGATGAAGGAAACAAAAAGGGAATTATAAAAATGATTAATTCATATCCCCTATCACTCCCTAAGGCAGATAGACTAATTTTTGCATTTCCAAGTAGGGAGGAGGTAGAACAGATAAATTGTGAAGTACCGTTTTTATATTGTACATATCCAGGACTTGATGTTATAAATGATGAAATAACAGATGAAGAATATGAAGATTTGTTAGAAAATGAATAAGATATGGCTTTTTCTACAGATTAATTACATATTAAGTATAAGTAATTAGTTAAATTTTAATTTTTTTTTACAAAACTATTGACAAAATCTGTAAAAAGTATTAACATATATGCACTAGCTTAAAATGCTAGTGTTTTTATGCTTATGCTATATTAAGCATAAGTAAAAAAATAATGTAAGGGCTGCTTATGACATTAAGGAGGTTTACTTCATGAAACATTTTAGCAAGCTTTTTGCTATGGTGCTGGCTATTGCTATGTGCCTAGGAATTGGAACAACAGCTTTTGCAGCTGAAATTCCAGAGGATACTTCTACTATTGTAGTAGAGGAAGTTGGTGCTTATACACCTGAAGAACTTGTTTCATTTCATGAGGACGCTATGGTGGAGCCTAGGATAGCGAACATTTCCCAGTTCGGTTTTACGGATTGGTGCCCCGCTGTAACTAGGTCTTTCAAGATGAAAGATAAAGCTCCGGAAGCTGGAACATTGATGCTTATGATAGCAGCAGGATGTAAAGATCCAGCTGGTCCTCATCGAGGAGAAAAAATTCACGTTAAAATCAGTAGTGGTATCGTTGGACTTATATCCATAGATGTCCCTGTTGATGGCAAGACTCATACTTACCGTTTCAATGGTATTGATAATCCGAAGGTAAAGATTGTCAAAGGTAACAATTATACTACCGAAATATCTGGTCCGAGCGACTGTTTGCTTATGGCAGTGGCTGGCAGTGTGATTGTTGAGTAATTTTTAAACAAAGCCCTTACATTATTTCCACTTACTATTTGTAAGTGGTTTTTTATTATGAATTTTAAAAAAGGAATAAAAAAGATTAGAGATATTCTCTAATCTTTTTGGAGTAAATAATTTTTTATTCCACTTTATAATTATTTATATTTGGTTCTTTTAAATCTTCGTCGGTTACTGTATTGAATTCATATTTATAATTTGTTGTAAATAATTTTCCATTATTATCATATTCAACTAATTTTACAGTAAGTCCTGTTTCTTTATCTATGTATAATTGGGTTTTTTCAATTGATGAATGTATTATGAAATCATTTGCAGAACTTTCGATTAAATAACACTCTTTACCATCTTCGGTTACGTCACTTATTTTGCATTGCATTGCATTTATAAATATTGGTTCGATTCCATCTTTGGTTAATAAAACAGGTATTTCTATAAATCCAGAAACAGTCTTTTCATTTAATTTTGCTGTTTTTCCTTCTGAACTTTCAGTATAAATATTTGACGTTTCACCATTTTTAAAGTATGTTGTTTTTATACTGTCTTCTGTTATGATTGTTAAAGCTTTTTCTCCTTTCCTATAAGTGCTTAATTCTTTACCTTCTAACTTCAAATTCCAATAATAGTTTTCACTTTGTGATACTTCTTGTGATGTATTTATTATCTTGCTAAGAATATAAGTCTTTCTTGCTACATTAATTAGAAGAATTAAAAGAACAAGAAAAATTAAAATTACGACAATTATTAATGTCAATTTTGATTTTTTCATAAAATCCCCCCTAACTTTTTTTATTTGTTTTACAATGTAGTTCCATATTTCAATAAATTATATATTAATCCGCTTTTTTTGTCAATAGTTATACAATAATATCTTATACATCTATGTAGGTTTGTCAAACATATGTCACACTCTCTTAGAGTTATCTATATTTGAAATACCTAATATTTGTAGTCTGCCCTTCGCAACTTCGTTGCGGTACTTAAGAAAATTGATAAAATGTACCATTTTATGCACTTTTCTTAAGTTTATATTCTTTTAATTGTTCATTTGGACTTTTCCATCCTAATGGTTTCATTGGAAAATTATTATATTCTTTTTCCCAATATCCTAATTTCCTTTCAAACTCTTCAAAGCTTTTAAATTCTTTTTTGTAATAAAATCTTTCTTGATCTTTTCTATGACTTCTTTCTACTTTTCCATTATGCCTTGGTGTCTTTGGCTTTATCAATTTATGCTTTATTTCTAATTTCTCTAATGCTTTTTCAAATTTTGTTTTCTTTGTTGTTCCTTGTGGATTTAATCTATTTGTAAATTCTGTTCCATTATCTGTCTGTATACACTCTATCTTAAATGGAAACTTTTTTATTATTATTTTTAAAAATTCTTCTGAAGCATACGTGCTGTGCTCTTTACTTGTCCATAATACCCTTTTTCTTGTATATTCATCTATTGCTGTATATTGGTAATATCTCCCATCTTTGTCTTTTATCTCTTTTGTTAAACAATTCAATGGTACATATTTTACATCCACTTGTACTCTTTCCCCTGGATATGTCATTTGTTGATATGGTTTTGCTTCATATTGTTTCTTCTTGCTTGGTGCTTTCTCATATATACCCATTCGTTGCATCACTCTATATAGACTTGTTATACTTCTCGTATATCCTTTTTTCCTTAATTTTATCCATAGTACTACTAATCCCGTTTCTTTATTTTTCACTTTGTAATCTTTTATCATTTTTATTTCCTTATTTGTATGTTGGTTTGGATGACTATGTGGTTTTCTTGACTTATCTTTTAGTGATTTTGCTGTCCCATCGTATTTTTCTCTCCATCTATATATGGTCTTTCTGTACATTTTAAAATTTATTGCTGCTTTAGTCACTCCATGTCTATATGAATATTCTACAACCGTTTGCTTATATTGTATATCTTGTGTTATACTATTACTCATAGGAAATACCTCCAATATTTTAAGTGTTTTGTGGTTAAAACTACTTTATCATATTTTGGTATTTCCTTCAATTTTTTATCTTTTATTTTTAGTGTGTCATATCTATTGTAAACCTATATATACAATAATATCTTATACATCTACTAAACCTTAGAAAATGAATAAAAATATTGATTTTTTAAGAATTTAGTGGTATAAATGTATAAATATATAAAATAATTCATATATTTATATATTACTAAATCTTTTAGCAGATGCAGCAGTGTATCTGCTTTTTTTATGCAAAAAAATCATAAATTCTCAATTAAGAAAATTTATGATTTAATATAATTATTTAATTACCATTTATTTATGATTTAACAATTTTTCTAAAATAGGTATTACATCTTCTTTTATCATTGGTTTTTCAATATAAGCGTCGAATCCAATATTATTTACAAAATAATTGTGTTTTCCTTTATCAACAGTAAGGATAACAACAGGAATTGAAAAATCTTTAATTTCTTTTAACTTTTTAAAGCACTCTAAACCTGTTCCATCACGATATATATTATTAGTAAAGATAATATCGTAGCTTTCTCCATATTTAATCTTATTGATTATATCTTGACTACTATTTGCAATATCTACATCAAATCCTAAATCTTCAAGTATCAATTTTGTATTATTATATGAAGGTAAAAAATAGTCTCCAACTAAGGCAGTTTTTCCAGTGAATTTTTTTTTCTTTTCGTTTTCATTAGAAAATTTAGTATTTCTAATCGTAGATTTTAAAGAATTATATTCTTTAAGAAAGAAGGAATATTTATCATATGTTTCCAAGTATTTTTCTTCACTTTTTAGCAACCTAGAAGAAAGTCTTTTATGTTGAAAAAAAATATAGATTAATAAAACGGTAATAATAATTAAAAGGAATATTAAATAAATCAAGTAAATCCACCTCCAATCTATATAAAAATTCATTACCTAATATAAAAATTGTCAATTAAACTTACGAAGTAGTAGTATGTTATATACTGTTCAAACATAATACAATAGTATTAAGTTATAAACAGAGGGGGTGGCAAAAATTTTTACTAAAACGAGACAAATATTAGCAAATAATATTGTCTATTATAGATTAGAAAAACGGCTGGTCTCAAGAACAGTTTGCAGAGCTATTGGGTACAAGTTCTGGATATGTTTCTGAGATGGAAAATGCAAAGCGCAATATTTCCATTGACTATATAGACCATATTTCAACCATTTTTAAAATTGAGCCACACGAATTATTAGTTAATCGCAAACCAGTTATAAGTAGAAGAATATATAAAAGGAGTAAGAGATAAAAGTACAGGACTCTTACTTTTTTATATTAGGTAAAAACATTATATCATATATTTATTACTTTTATATAGTTGATACATATAGTTTTATAGCGAAATTATAGTTATCAACTATAGTAACTATAGTTGTCAGCTATAGTTTTTGACTAAAATTAGAGTTACTAACTATTTCATTTTTGTTTTAAAATCTAATATACTATTAGCTGAGGTGAATTTATTTAATGGCAAATCCAGAAAATAGTATTATTATAGGTCAAAATGTTAAAAAAATTAGAAAAAAACTTAATTTAACACAAGAAGAATTTGCAGAACAACTAGACATTAATACACAATTCTTATCACAAATTGAAAACGGAAAAGTTGGTATTAGCATTGATAATGCTATCAAAATTTGTAATACTGCAAAATGTTCTTCTAATATATTATTTAAAGAACTTATTAAATTCCCTGACATCATAGAAAAGTATGAACTTTTAACGAATAGGGACAAAAATATAATAAATGAAATGATTTCAGTTCTTTTAAATACAAAATAAATTTTAAAAGCTAGCATTTTCAGTATATTGTTAGCTTTTTATGTTTTTTAATACAATAATAATCTCAAAATTTCTTTAATAAAAAATAGATTAAATCATAAACTGTAAGTCTGTGTTACATTTTATCACAAAATTTGTAATAAAATCAATAAAAAAGAAATAGAGAGGGATTATCTTGAAAAAATATAATAATAAAGCCAATATAATTGGTAATCTCTTATTGTTACATAGAAATAAAAAGGGTTTTTCAAAAGAAGAAGTATGTAGGAGAGTACAATTATATGGTATTGATATACATAGAGTAGAACTCTATAGAATGGAAAAAGGAATAAGTATTGTAAAAGACTTTGAATTAGTTGCTCTGTGCAATGTATTAGACATAGATTATAATAAAGAAATTGTTCCAATAATTGAATAGATACATATTTATTATAATAAATATATTAATCTTTACTTTTTTAATTAATTTATTGTTTTTCTATTTACTTTAACATTTTTTTGTGCTATTGCTATATTATTAATAGGTTCTTGCTTGCAAGAGCTTATTATATGGATGGGATATGCTTTGACGACATTGGAGGTTTTTCTATGAAAAAGTTATTAGCATTATTATTATCCGGTTGTTTAAGTTTAGGTATCTTTACAGCGCCTGCGTACGCAAGTGAATTGCCAAATGAGGAGCAATCTGCTGCGCCGGTTATGGAAGTTACCGCAGTTGGTCAAAATGGCCAGGAGCAATCTACAACACCAGTTGTAGAAGTTACAGCTGTTGGTCTAAACGGCGAAGAAGTATCGCCACGCTATGTCAAGGAATTGTGGAATAGCGGTGCACTTTTCTTCATTACTTCATACAAAGTAAGGGTTCAGCCTCAAAAAGGTATGAAGTTGATGCTTTCTTTTGGAGCAACTGATACTGTGAAGATTTCTGCAACGAAGAATGGTGGCTGGTGGCCGTCTAAATCCGTTACTTATCAAAAAGGTTCCGGGACACAGACCTATGACCTGATTGATAACTGTAATGGTGAACCGTACACGTTAGAGTTCAAAAACGGTACGGGATGTACTATGGCTGCTATTGCTTTTGAAACAGATGTCAAGTAAGCAGTAAAAAAATTGGAGTTTTATTAAACTAAGATTCTAGCATATTCCTTCCATAGGAGTAGGACCATTAATTTGGTTCTACTTTTTTTATAAATAAAAAGGGCTATTGAAATTTTTTCAATAGCCTAAAAATTTTTTAATCCACATCATTCCTACTCAAAATCTGCGCAGGAGTTTTTCTAATCACATTAAATACTGGAAGTAACCCAACAATTATGTTAAATACAAAAATTATCAGTACACTAATACCAATCACACTCAAATTAAGCATAAATTGGTCTTGATAATATGGTATCATCTGCAAGCCTTTTATAATATTTGCCGTAATAAGGAGTCCTGGTATAGCTGTTACAGTTGTTATTGCAATAATCTCCCCTAAAAACATCTTATATATGTCCATCTTCTTAAGTCCTATTGCCCTTAAAATACCAACCTCTTTAACTCTGGATAAGAAAGATGAACGCATCATTAAGAAAATTTCAATTAATGAAATTGCTAATATAATACCAGCTAATATAATGCTCGAAATTATAGCATCTTTATTTGATGCAATATATCTTTCTCTATCCTTATTATATGTATCCTCAATATATTTACCATTTTCTGTAAAATAATTTATTGCTTTCATTTTGTCCTTTGGATATATTGTTATGTTATTATTATCTTGTATCACTTTATATTTAATAGTATTATTAGTAGTGAAGAAATCATTAATATTTTCTTTACTATTATAATATCCAACAACTTCTAATTTATGTCCATTTATCTCATCATCAACTGTTTCATTTAAATCCATATCATATTCGTTCATTTCATTAACAATTATTTCATAATCGTTCTCAGGCATTCTTCCTTCTGTTAGCTCTATTTTATCTTTTGCAAGTTCCACATCATAGATTTTATGTGATAGATAATTATTGACATCTGAATCACCTAGCACTATTCCATTATATGAATCTCCCTTTGGTGCATTTGCTATAACATTAATAAAAATTTCTTCATTCATATATATTGATGGTGTGCCCATATCACAAATTCCGACTATTTTAAGATTCTTCATATTTATTTTACTTATTTCTCCAAATAAATTATTAATGGAAAGTTCTCTATTTAAATAGTCTGATACATTAACCATTCCTACTTCTTTTGCATTTGTAAGACTAGCATTAATTAAATCTTCTAAAATCGTTTTATCAATTACTACCTCATATTTATTCTTTGGCATTTTACCCAATATCAAATTTTTTTGATTAATAGTTTTTATACTTGTAAGTGATGTTGTAAAATAATCAAAAACGTTTGCAGTCTGAAAGTAATCACCATACAATACTTGAAATTGTATCTGACTATCTCCTGGAATAATATAATCTACAAAATCCAATTTTTCATATTTTAGGTAATCTTTTATCTTTATATCATCATCTATAATTGTAAGATAATCTTTATTTTTAGTTATAAATTTCTCATCTTTAATATTTGTAACACCCATTATATTGCTTACTGCATATAGCACAAACATTGAAGATGCTACAAAGCCTAGAAGTAATAACTTCTTTAAAATAGAATAATTGTATATCTTTTTAAAACCATCTATTAGCAATGTAAATGGATTATAAATAGATGTATATCTTTTCTTGTACTTCTTATTTATTATATCTTCATACTTAAACTCATATTTCTCATACTCTTCTTTAGACATTTTCTTGTAATAATCATCAATTAATTCTATTGATGAACTATCGTCTATAACCTCTACTTTATGTTCTTTTGCCTCTATGTATAAGTTTCCATTTTTCACAACAAGTTTTACATCTAGCTTGTCTTGCTCATTCAAATATACTTTAATATCTAAATTATCTTTATTTAGAGTTTCAATTTTTTGGAATTCTTTTAAATAAATATTATTTTCTAATCTATAATCTAATCCATTGTTATGCTCATTTTCTCTATCATTTACTACTTTTCCATCAACCACTTCTATAATTCTTGATGCATAGAATTCTGCTAAATCTCTTTCGTGCGTAACTAGAATTACTAATTTATCTTTAGATATGGATTTAATTATATTCATTATTTCTAATGAATTCTTGCTATCTAGATTCCCAGTAGGCTCATCTGCAATTATAATACTTGGATTTTTAACTAAAGCCCTTGCTATTGCAACTCTTTGCCTTTCTCCACCTGAAATCATATTTGAATATCTATTTCTGTATTTATATATCCCAAGTTCATTTAATATATAATTAACTCGCTTCTTTATTTCATCTTTGTTTTTTACTCCACTCATTTTCAAAGCAAGTGCAACATTTTGAAAAACAGTCATATCATTTATTAAATTATAGTTTTGAAAGATATAACCTATATTCAAATTTCGTATCGTATCTATTCTTCCACTTCTTTTATTAGTGATTCTCTTTCCATTTATATAAATCTTTCCACTATTTACTTTATCTAGTCCACCTATTGCATTTAGAAGTGTAGTCTTACCGTGAGCCTGAATCTCCCAAAATAGCTACAAGCCCGCTATCTCCAAATTCTAAACTTGTCCTATTAATTACGTGAATTTGATTCCTTTTAAACCTATTAAAATATTTATTTACTTTATCTAATTTAATCATAAACTACACCTCCTCATCTCTGTATGTATCCATTGCTGACTTTTTAAATAACTTTTTTGCATATGTGTTTGCGATTAAAATCGAAATTATAACTAGTAATATATATAAAATAGCAAAATCACTAATCTTCAAGAAGTATAATAGCTTTGATATACTTTCATTTACTATAACACCATTATTAATTAAAAGTACTAATGCTATTACAGTAATAAATGCTATATTTAGAATTGTAAACAATTCAATCTTAAGTAAACTCTTTGCATTCTTTCTTGTTGCTCCTAATATTCTTATAGTAGAGAAATACACATTTCTTGATTTTAGTATTATTTTTATTATGAAGTATGATATAAAGAATAGAATAATTGCTATAACTATCATTACAATAATATTTATTGTTTGTATTATTTGGTCATATCCACCATTATAACTTCTTAAACAATTTTTTACATATAATGTTTCAAAACCACTATTCTTAAGCTCATTAATGGTATTATCTAGTTCTTTTAAATCCTCTATGTAAACACTGCTTTGATAAATACCTTTATCAAATAGTTTTTCAAATTCATCTTTATTTACATATATTTTTCCATTATTTAATTTATAGTCTTTTTCTCCTGTTAGGTATTCAAAATTATCTTCAGTATATGTTCTGTCAATTTCTAATTCTAGCTTTTCCTTAAAGTACATATTATCAATAGTTATCTTTAAAGTATCTCCTACACAATAACCATATTTAGATAAATTGTTCATATCTCTCGAAACGTATGCATATCCTTTAGGCACATTTTTATTTGGTTCAATTAGATATTGTGAACCTATTACATCTAATATTTTATTCTCGTATTCTGTTGTAATCTTACTTGCTTGCATAATAATATTTTTAGTTATTTCAGTTGCTACTTTTTCTCCAACATAAATTATAGAATCGACAAATTGATTATCGTTTTGCAAAACAATGCCTACAACTTTTAATTTATAATTTAAGTATTTTTCTATTTTACAAGTAGAATTTAATATGGTTTCAATTACATTTGTGTTAAAGAAAGTGTTGTTGCTACCATAAATTATTATTTCATTGTCTTTTTTAGGCATTCTTCCATAAGTCAATTTGTCATTTAATGTACTTAGCTGTTTTATATGGCCTAGCATAGACATATTATTTATATCTATATATGCTTGAGCATCTAGTATTAAGTCGTTTTTTACTATATAATCGACATTAGTCATTTTCTCAATTTTTTTATAATCCTTTTCAGATATTTCAGAATTGTTCTTTTTCTTTATAACAATTCTTTTATCGCTAGTATCAGAGAAATAGCTATTATATCCATTATTGCTTATCTCGTATTCTTGCTTTTTCAATGAAGCATATCCTGTAAGAACTGCTACTGTAATAAATAAAAACACAAGTAATAATAGTAAAAGCTTGATTTTAATATTAAATGTATTTCTTATGCCAAGTCTAAATTTATTAAATAAACTTATGTTTTTCTTTTTGTTTTGCGCTTTTGGAATTGCAGAAAGTCCAAAATAAATTGATTCCAATCCATCTTTTTTCTCTTTATTGTAGCTTTTCATTTTTCTTGTGATTTCATTTTCATTATTTTCTGTTATATTATCGTTATGAGTAACTGGCTCATCTTCAATTATCTTACCATCGTGCATTACAACCTTTCTTGTTGCATATTTTTCTATCTGCTCATAATTATGAGTTACTACGATAACAAGTTTATCTTTGGAAACTCTATGAAGCAATTCGACAATACTCTTTGCAGTTTGGCTATCTAAGTTCCCAGTAGGCTCATCTGCTACAATTATAGGAGTTTCTTTTATTAATGCTCTTGCTATTGCTACTCTCTGTTTTTGACCTCCGGATAGTTTAGACACTTTTGTATTCTTATATTTCGACAATCCAACTTCATCAATTACTTTTAATATTTGTTTTTTTACTTTATGTTTTTTATATCCATTTATTAAAAGCACAAGCTCAATGTTCTGATAAACAGTATAACTATTTACTAAGTTGAAATTTTGAAAAATGTTACCAATATATTTCTTTCTGTAATTTTCGAAATCTTTTTCAGTGTATCCAGATGCTTCCTCTCCATTGATATATAGTTCGCCTTCTTCATAAGTATCTAGTCCGAGAAAGTACATTCAATAAAGTGGATTTTCCACTTCCACTTTCTCCTGTAATTGCTACAAACTCTCCTACGTTTAGTTTTAAATTTATTTTTGTTATTCCGCTTGCTACGGTATTTTTGCCATAGTAAAATTTAGATACATCCTTGAGTTCTAATAGCATAAAAATTCCCCCTTTTTATTCTACTTTATGATTAAGTTATACTACAAATTTATAGAATAAGTCAATTAAAATATTATTATTATATTTTTTAATTCATACAAATCTGTTAACATTTAAGGCATAAAAACATAACTTGTGTGAATTAATAGTTCACACAAGTTATGTTAAAAAAATTAATTAATTTTACTTTATTAATTTCACAGTATTTTAATATTTCCATATATCAATTACTTTAGCTTTTATTTTCATTTTCTCTTCAGTACTCATTTTTTCTAATTCCTTGTCAGATATAATTAATAAATATTCAACTACTATTTCTATATTATTACTTATGTAATAATTACAACTGCCCTCTCGTTTAATTTCATCTGGATAATTAAATAGGCTAGATGTACTTGAAAAAAAAGTTTCTATTATATTATCCAATTCTAGTAGGGTTAAAGTAGTATTTAATAATTTTTCCTTAAGTTCTTGTATCATTAATTCCATAACAATGCTCCTTTCTTGATAAATAGACTTATTAATATAAGATAAAAGTACATAGCCATTACCTAAAGATAACCAGAAACTATGAGTATTATACTATAACTATATATAATCTTGTACTATCAATTAATATATTTCATCAAATCCAATAACTTTTAAAAATTCAAATCATTCATCTGAATTTTCTTCTATGTCCTCTAAATTAATATTATCAATTACATATTTGTATATAGGTTTATATTTTATGTTAGTATTTTTTTCATCTTTCCATCCATTTCGATAAACAATACCATTCCAATCTTTTTCAAATAGTAAAGTTCCATCTTCTAGTTCGAAATCAGCTGAATAAACATTTGTATTTTTTACTGCTATCATATTTGATACTCCTTTTATTAAAATAATTTTAGGATTGAACTATACTTTTATTTCAAATTCTTTAATTGTATCTAAAACATTATCACAAATAAAACTGATATATTTATCTTTTTCTATTTTAGTATAATACTTCACTTTTGGTGGAATATTAAAATAATTTTTTATACAGTCTAAAATATAGATTATATACTCGACTCTCCCATTATAAATTGGTTCTACTATTCCTTGCCCAACATAATGGCAAAATGAAAATAATTCGCCATTAAACTTATATATACCAAGTTCATTAATATACCAATTAAATGGTGTTTCGAGATAACAATCTACTAAATTTTTAATTTCCTTTTGTAAATTAAAATTTTTGAATAAATCATCCATTTTGCTACCTCCAATTTATTTTAATAATTATACATTTCTTATAATAAAGGTAACAAGTTAATAGTAATATTAATCAATTAAATAATTATAATTTATACAATTCTGTTTTGTTCTTTTAGAATCTCCAAAATCTCCATTACTTTCATTATCTTAACTATTGTATTTTCTCTTAATTCCTCTGTATTAAGGGGCATTTCATCATCTATAAAGTCATAATTAGTTATAAATATATATCCATTTAGTTCTTCAAAAAAAGCATATAAATCTATGTTACCAAATTCTAGTATATCTTTCTTTAATTCATTTATTAAATCTTCACATTCATAACTTACCTTCATAAATTTGTCCTTTCATAAATTTTTATTATATTTATAATATTATAGCATATATGTTTAAAAAAAATATAGACTATTCAAAAAAAGAATAGTCTATTAAATTATGCTGTTAGCTTTAGTTTGTAACTAACATCAAATATTTCATCAAAAAAATCTATTTTAAAGATATCGTTATAATTATTAATGCACTTAGTATCTAAATTATATCCTAATGGTAATAAATCACGAAAAATACGTCTAATAATATAATCTAAATTGTTATTACAACTAGGTAATCTAATAATAAAAGTAATATTTTTTATATTGGTATTTTCAATTTCTTTTAGGATTATATATGAATTAGATATATTTTGAAAACTAATAACTGGTAGATTTAAGGTATCTTTTATAAGATGACCTAAAATAAAACTATCTGTTAAAATAACATTTTCAGTATTGTCAGATATATTGCTTTTCATTACATAGTTTTTAGTAGCTGTTCCATTTATCTTACCACTACTAGAAAACCATATATCTTCAGAATTGTTAAACGGCTTATCTAAATGAATTGAAAGACCTTGTATATATCCGGACTTATCAAATACTGGTACAAAGAAACCATCATATCTATTAAAACACCACTTAAAATCTTCCTCTTGAAATAGTCCAGGTATTCCAGCTAGATTATATTTTTTAGATAAATTATGAGATATTATTCTTCTTTTTATATAGTTTTTAGGTACTGTACGATACAAATTATCTTCGATAGAATTATTTAACAATCCAATTCTTCTTAAATAACTTCTATGTTGACCTTCTAATTTTAGCATATTTAGTAATTCTCTATATACCATATCTCTAATTTCTATATCTGCCAATATATTTATAGGGCTGATTTCTACTACTGTTCTATTTTGAGAATAACATTCTTTTTCAATTAATTCTTTATATGCTTTTTTATTATCAATTCCTCGTACTCGTGCATATAAACCTATTGAAAATCCACCTGCACCACATCTTGAGCAGCAATATTTATTTGTCTGCGAGTTTAAAGATAGGGTAGGTATTTTACTATTTTTATTATAGCCACAAAAAGGGCATATTGCTTTACTTTCATATCCTTTTTGATCAACTATTTCTAAACATAAATGATATGCTACATTTAGTATATTTATGTGTTTTACAACTTTTTGATAATCTAATTTATCCATAATCTTTTTTCCTTTCTATTTATTTTCTTTTCCAATAATAAAATAGTTCATCGTTACACTTTATAACAAATTCTTTTCTGTTAATATATTTTTTATTATATTTTTTAATAATTTCTACAAAATCAACTAAATCCTCCCAATAGGGTGCAGATAAAAGTAGTCTTTCTTTTTTATATAATTTAAACATTATTTTTTTCCTCCTTTTCTTCAAAGAGTTCAGCTAATCCAATACCAATTAAAAAACAATTTGTTATATGCTTTTTTTCATTGATAGTTAATGATTTGGTTAATTTGAATATTACAAAAAATAAATCAATCCAAGCTTGGCACTTATTTCTATCTATATTATTTTTCATGTAACTCACCTTTCTTTAGATATGGCAATATAACTTTAATATCTCTTAAAAATTTTCCTCTATTTTGTATGTATTCACTAATAACATCTGCTTGAGAATTAACAGTATTTTTCCCCTTAAACATATCTGTAAAATAATCAAAAGAACTTGCAAATTCAACAAGTTCTTTATGATCTCTAAAATATATATACCACAAATATTTATAAAATGGTGTTAAATAGCTTATTGGTAATTTATAGTAATTAACTATTATATAATCTGGTTTTTCTCCTTTTTTTACTATTTGACCATTATATTTTCTTTTACATTGTTGATAATGTTTTTCAATACTATCATACTTACCATTAAATTTCACTTTAGCATATAATGCCGAAAATCTTTTATCACCTTTTGAAGAACATTCTAAAATCATACAATTTACCTCCATATTTATTATTTTATACATAAAGTCCATATGTTTTTTACTTTCGTAAAATTATTATTATTATTCAAAGTTTGCCTAATTTTTTCTCTAACATGTTTATTATTTTGAGCTTTTTTAGATTTAATTAATATATTATAAATTTCATCAATAGTTGCTCTATCTTTTAAATAATCAATAGTAGCTTGTACTAAATCTCTCCAAGTAATATTAGTAGCATTCATTATATTTTCTTTGATAGAATTAGTAACTTTTATATTAAATATCCATATTTTATTCTTCTTAAATACAAGTAAATGCTCGTGCTTAATTGGAATAAAATTATTATTGCTATATATTTTATTATCAGATAAGCAATTATGTTGAATTTTTATAATATGACTTTCTAAATCTCCATACCAATTCATATCTTTAATGATACTGTAATATTTACCTTGTTTTCGTACATCTCCTATTAGTATTGCATGTCTACCACCAACGACAAGAGAATGATATATTTTTTCATTTACTAAATTTAATTTATTGATAAATTCTTCATAATCCATATTATTAGATAAATCATTTACATTATAGTTACCTCTTTGTCTTGCATAACTAATAATATCCCAATAGGGAGGATGGGAGAAAATAAAATCAGCACCACTTGGAATTTCGTCTATTAGAGCGTCCCATCCATTATTTAAGTCTAAATGCAAACTATTGGATATATTTAATTCTTTTACTACATCTTTTCCAGTGCCACCACCACTAAAAACTTCAATAAATTTTTGTGGTTTTAAATTAGCTGGATAAAAATGTTTTAACAAGTCTTTTATTACATTTCCAGAGCAATTTCCTCTATATAAAGGATTTCCATATTTTCCTCTATCAGAATAACTTACTACACTTTGCATTTTTTCTCCTTTCATTTAGGCAGCAATTTGTTCCTCATTAACTTCAAATTCTTCAATGTTCTTTATAAATTCACTTGCACTCTTTTTAATTTTTGTACCTAAATCAATTAAAACTTTAGAATCTCCCTTTGCATATTTAGTAATATAATTAAAACTACACATAGAATTATCAAGTCCAAAATAATCTGCTACTATATAAGCAACGGATTCAACAAATGTTTCAGATAAATTTTTATCAGTTTTATAATCAAAGTCATCATATATTCCATGTGTTAATTCATGTAATAATACTGCTATCTTAGCATCGACAGATAATTTTTTGTCTATTGTAATTGTTTTATTTTTAGGACTATAAAAACCTTTTAATCCTCCATTTAAGTTTTCTTGATATATTGGAAATTTACTAAATTGTTTTAATCTGTCAAAAAAAGAACCCATATTTTCACTATCAAGTAGTTTTACTTGTAGTGGTATTGGTTCTCCAAGAGTCTGAGAAATATCATAAACATATACACTTTTATAAGCTGTATAATTATAAGTTTGCTCTTCTTCAACTTCTTTGCCATCTACGACTTTTTTTACTTTTGTTTTTCCTTGCGCAGGCATTCCCGCAGTTATTTGTATTCTTTTTGCACCTTCAATTAACTCTCGGCCCATTTCTTTCCATTTAGCTTTTCCAGCAACTTTAGTAGCATCAGGAAATTGGCTATAAATTAAAATAGTATTATTAAAACTATATTTTGTAAAATTTTTTTGAAATCTTAGATATTTTTCATATTCACCATTTGCTATTATAGATTGAACATTATTTACAACTTTGTCAAATATTTCTTTAGCTCTAGCTTTTCTATTATATTTTGATTTCATTTTTACCTTCCTCCTTTTATGCAGCCATATTTTTAAAATTATATTTGATGACTTTAATTTCTTGCTTTTTCTTATATTTTTCTTTTTGATCAATAAAGTATCTATAACCTAACCACTTATCAATAAAATTTAATTGATTTTCTGTAAATTCTTTACTATGATGTGGTAATTCTTTTTGTGCTATATGACCATTTTTAAATTCTAAAGTAATTAATGAATTATCAGGAGCTTTCAAATCTCTTATAAGATATATATCGGATTCCTTTTCAATATACCTATCTAAATATGAAGCAACACAATTACCCTGTTTTTTTCCTTCTTCTATTAAATCATCAACACTTGGAACAGGAAATATAATGTATTTTCCATCTTCATAGGTGTATTTTGATAATTCTAAATATCTTAGGAAGACAGCGAATTGCGTATTCATATCATCTGCAACTTTTACTTTATGTTGTAGTTCATCATGTCTTGAAATTAAGTCTATTGGAAATAAATCTTTTTTTGATTTATAATGTAATCCCATTTTTTCAGACATTTTTAAATAATCCCTATAAATAACTAAATTTTTAAGACCTATTGAATAATTATTTAATTTTTTTAATGGTATATATTTTTCTATTTCTTTAAGAATAGTTATATTATATCCCTTTATTGACTGACCAGAATTAACAAATGCATCAAAAATTTGTTTTTTAAGTAAAAATCTTAAATGATTAATATTAGTCCAACTATATTCTTGAAGTATTTTTTTATCTGCTTTTTGAAAAAGTTGTAATAATATTAAATCCTTATATGACACATTGTTTTTTTGCATAAATTCTAAAAAACTTCTAGGAACACCAAAGCGTTTTTGAAAATTTCCTTTTTTATTTAATCTTTTAGAATAAAAACATAGTTTGGATAAATTCATTTTCCACAGCAATTCGAAACTTTCATACACTGCCAGCTGTAAAACATCTAAGTAATTTAAACCATAATATGCATATCTAGCCAAAAATTCATCTATAGGAGCATACTCTAAATTAGTACCTTTTACTAATCTTTTTTTGCTATATGGATATGCAGGAAAATGGGTAAAATATCTATGACCATTATATTTATACCAATTTATTTTTTTATAACCATGATAAACTACTAAATTTCCATACCAACCTATAGCAACATTATTGCCTATAAATTTGCCGATTTTGGGCAATATTCTAGCATATTCAATACAATGTTTATGAATATGTTTATCTTGTTTTTCAAAATATGAATATATTTCAAATACTCTAATAACAATTTGATTATCATATCTTTGAACTAATAATACAGAGTTCATAAAACACTTGTTATAAAAATTAGCACCGTAAACTGTTGCTTCTTGATTGCAGTAAGGACATTTTATATAATCTCTAACTTTTACTGTAGTATCATTAAAAATTTGATTACAATGAGTGCAATATAATTCTTTTGTCTTATTATCCTTTATAAAAATATGGTGTGTAGAAGAATTTTTTTCTATAAATTCTTCCCAATTTTTAGGTAATCTACATCTTTTATCTACTATTTTCATTAGTTTGTCTATTTCTTCTTGTTTCATCATACAATACCTCCAAATAGAGAAATTTGTGCTGTTTCTTTCTTTTTTTCCATATTTTCTTTTGCCTTTTCCAACGAAACAATATTATTTTTAATATTTTTATTCTTAGAAGATGTTTCAGTTTTAGACTTGCTTTCTGTTGCACTTTTCTTTTCTATTTTTAGAAAAGAATTAGGTAATGAAAAATACATAATAGCCCAAGAATAAACAACTTCATTAGTAATATAATTCCATCCATTTTTCATATATTTAATTCCTTTATCATGTATAAACTTTGCCATTTCTTCAACTGTTTTTTCATTTTTTAAATAACTTTGTTCCATATCCTCACGAGATAGTAAATAGTCTACTGTTTGAACTAATGCTTTATCTTCTTGATCTTTTACTTGTTCTTTTAATCTTTCAAAACCATTCATTTACTTTTGACCTCCATTTTTCTAAATTTTTTATATAAATCACTTTTTAATCTTTCTTGCATATACTTTCGATAGTTTTGTAAGCCATATTTATTGATTTTGTTTTGCTTTTCTTTTTGAACTGCACTTATTACTTCTTCTAGTTCTGTATAGTCATAAAAACGGCAAATAAGGCCATTTTTTATGATGACCTTATCTCCAATATAATCTTTAATCACATTAAATCTGTAACTATATTTCTTTTTGCCAGGATGATCTGCTATTCTAATACAACAGGAAAGTCCATAATCTACTTTCAAATAAATTGAACTTGTAGAATATGCATTATAGCGATGTACAATAAATCCTTTTGCAATTAGTTTTTGAACTAGAATACTTGCTATTTTTTTTGACATTTATTATGCAGCCTCTTTTGAAATTTTATCTTCTTGTATATACTTTTGCTTGTCTATTTTTTCTGTAATCAATTTTAATTTGGCTTTTATCGACATAATTTTAAATTCAGGAACATTTATTTCTGACACTCGTGCAATTTTTTCTCCATAAGAGGTAGGAGCGATGACTAAATCTCCGACTTCTAGTGGAATTGCTGTAATATAATGATATGTCCTTCCACCGAAAGTTTTAGGAAAATATGTGCTTTCATATTTTAAACCTACAAAGTTTGTTTCCATTTTAGTTCTCCTTTCAATTTTTTATTAAGTAATATTTTTGTATTTTACACAAATTTGATTATTTGTGTATTACCTCAATTTTTTTTATTAGTAAAATTGGGAGTATATTTTCTTAAATTTAGTGAATATAATTCCTGATTATTCTTTATAATTGTTTGCAACTTATTGTTATCTTTTTTTTCTTTTTGTATTTTATCTTGAATATTTTTTTTAACCGTTTGTATTCCTGATACTTCACAATTCTCTATAATCATATATTTTTGCTTTTCACTATTAATTACAACCTCTTTTTTTAAAGAGTCTAACAATACTTCTAACAATTTATCATTTATTAACTCTGTAAATATTATTTTATTATTTATAATTTCCCATTTTTGAGTTTTTAGAAAATGTAATAAAATATCTATTTGTCCATCTAAATCATATGTATTTAAAATTTGTGTATTAATAAAACCTTTGTCTGTAAATGATAGAGGATATTTAACTTCTATTTCAATCATCTTTATTTCAATATCAGTTATTGTTGTATTAAATATTTTAGAATAATCAATATATAAATCCACAATAAAATTGTAAAAATCACTTATATCTAAATATGTACATATACATTCAAAGTCTTTTGAATCTTTTATATTTTTTGGAAATTTTAACGATGCACGGAATTTTGCGTTTATTCTACACCTCTTATCCAAAATAGTATTACCAATAGATAAATACTTAATATATTTTTCTTTTATATTGTCATTACTTTTTAATTGTGAAACTATTGAACCAAGTATATAAGAATTAAATAATTCTTCGATTGTATATAAAGAGTTGGTCCATTCTTCTTCATTACTTGTTTCTATACACAATCTTGCATTTTCTTTTCCAGTTAATTTCATAAATAATCTCCTTCCATTTATTTTATATAAATTTATGTTTCAGAATATTTTTGATACAATTTATTATAGTTTTCTATGTTATTACTAATTTCTTTTTCATCAATCATTTTATAAAATAAATCTGTATCAAATATTCTGACATCTCTTGCTTTTTCATCTGTAGTTTGTAATAATACTAATCTATCAATTATTTCTTCTCTAAAAACTGGGTTTGCTTTGTCTAAAAAACATCCAAAAGTAGTTATTACAGGTCCACTAATACCAGGCATAAAGAAGGACATATCTGATGTATGTCCAGTTCTTTCTGACTCAAGCATAATAAAATCAGCAATATCACTTTTTTTAATTATACATTTATCGCCAAGACTAGTATTAACAAATAAAATACCATCTTCTTTTAGTACTTTAAGAAATTCATTTTTACTATATTTTTTGTAATTTATATTATCCATAAAGTATCTCCTTTCTTAAAATGGAAGATCATCTTCATTACATATAGGTAAATCTGACGAATTTTCTGTTAAATTTTCTTTTATAGTATCTTGTGTATTTTCATTTTCAAATTTATTGAAGCTATCTGCAAAATCTATTTCTTCTGCAATAATTTCAGTTACATATCTTCTTATTCCATTCTTATCTTCATAATTTCTTGTTTGAAGTCTACCACTAACACATATTTGAATACCTTGTTTTAGATACTTTTCAGTAAAATCTGCAAGTCTGGAATATGTAACTATATTAATAAAATCAGTTTGTCTTTCTTCACCTTCTTTTACATAGTTTCTGTTTACTGCTAAGCTAAATGATGCAATTTTGATGTTATTTGTTTGTGAAAATCTTATTTCTGGAGCTTTTGTAAGTCTTCCTAATAATATAACTTTGTTCATATTTAATATCCTTCCTTTCTAGCTATCTCTTCTGACAGTTATAAACTTTAATATGTTTTCATTAATACGATATTTTCTTTCTAATTCAGATATAATATCAGCCTTTCCTATAAATTGAATTAAGTAGTAATAAGCATATTCATATTTTCTAACTTCATAAGCCAACTTCTTTTTACCTAAATTTTCTTCCTCTGATATTGTTCCGTTTTTAGTAAGATACTCTCTTATATCTTCTATAACAGTATTTCTTTGTTCTTCTGTAATATCGTCTTTCATCAAAAAAATTGTTTCATAATTATTCATATTTATAATCCTCCTATATCATTGATTTTTCTTGAATTAATAGTTCTTGTCCGACATTTATGTTATCACCTAATGTAAATTGAACTTTCCAATATTTTTTTAGCTCATTTTCAATATCTTTCATATTGTTAATTTCTTTAACAGTATGAAAGCCTTTACAATAAATATATTCTTGTAATTTTTTATTAGCTACTTGGAATAATTTATTTAAGTCATTACTAATAGCAAGAATATTTGACTCTGAAAATGGTAATTTCATATTTTTACTAATCAACATATATATTTTCTGAGATGATATATTAGGCTCATTATAATTAGTATGAGGTGAAAAATTAAATGGATTTTTTACCTTTTTTAGAATAGGTAATGCCTTTCTTTCTGATTCATTATTAATAATAAAATGGAAAATAACATTATCATTTAATTTTAAAATATCACTAATCTGCGATATTTTTTTCTCTTTAGTCTCAAATTCTATTTTTAAGTAATAACCTTCCGTATAATCTTTAATAGGATAATCTAATTTCCTTTTATCTAAAAAATATGTTCGTTTTAGCTTACTTTTTTGCTCAAATAAACTAATAATTCCTCCTTGTACAAAATCAATTTTTCCTTTTTTTATATTAGGTTTCAATACAACCATTGCTAAATATTTCATAAATTCCTTCCTTTCTTATGCAGCATTTTTAAAGATAGATTCTTTATTATGCTTTCTATTATTTTCTTTAATTTTTCTTTGTCTATAATAGTATTCTTCTAAAAATTCTTCTTTGTAATGATTTATTTTTTTTTGATGTTTAGAAAGTTTAAACATATTGTAAAACTTTCTAATATCTTTCTTTTTCATTGATGTAATTTTGTTGTTTTTTATTGAAACAATAATAAAAGTTCCATATAAGATGCAACCTTGAAAAAGCCTATTAAACTCATCATTTTCTGCATTTTGATTTGCAATTATTAAGTTATTTTCATTTGCTTTTATTTTTAGTAAATCTCTTCCAATAAAAGCTTTTATAAATTTTGTGCTTGATGGAATTTTAACTTTTTGTACCTCTTTATTTGGCATTACTAATAAACATTTAATTTTCATATGTAAATCTTCCTTTCCTTTAAAATAAAGAGATTTGACAATTTCCTTTTACCATAACCTCTTTAAATTTATTTTGTATTTTTTCCTCAACAATAATTTTATTTTGATTTGAGTTTGTCCTAGTTTCTAAATCTTCTACAAAAGCATTTTGAAATTTCCAATATTGTAAAAAATATAGTGGTGTTTCCATTTTAAAGCTAATGTCATTTGTTAAGGCGTTTCCACAATATACAATCGCAGGGATTCCATATAAGGATAATTGTATATGGGTCATATAAGCGCATACATCAGAAATATCATTTGCAATAACAAGTAAATCTTTTTGATAGTTTATATTTTCTGACTTTAAAACTTTTGCAAAAGCAATTATCATGACACCGGAACCACAAGTAGGTTCACACATTGTTATAAAGCCTTTATCTTCAATTAACTTTTTAAAATTTTCTTTTTCGTCATTTAATGATATTTTTGACATCATTTCTGCAACATGACTAGGTGTAAAAAATTGACCTATATGTACATTTGATAGTCCTTCATGTTCGTAAATTGGTCCTAATATGTCTATAATGTCATCTACTGTTTGATACATCATAACTAGATCTCCAAACATTTTAGGAAACAAATTTTGATCTTCCTTATCATAAGAATTAATTGCGTTTAAATACATTTCTTCCATTTTTTTATTTTTAGCAAATGAATTATAAAGTGAAATAGCACACATTTTAACAAAATCCAAAAAAACAGGATACTCTCCATATTTCATTGATAGACTATTAAAATTTTCTTTAAAACTTTTTTGATAATCTTTATACATTTTTCGATTCCCTTCTTTTTTACAATAGAAAAAGACAGAATATATCTGTCTTTTTAAAAAATTATGCTACTCTTGGAATAGCAGTATTATTTATGCGATGAACATTGAAAGTTGTTGCGTTAATTATTACAGGTTTTATAATAGTACAATCATTAGTATTATAGTAATCTGCAATTTTTAAGTTTGAGCCCTTAACTACATTAGATACTATTAGCTGTGAATTATTTGAATAATCTTTTATAAAATCATAGTCAGCACAACTTTCCATATCGTCAATAAAGATAGGAAAATTAGTTTTTGCTATTTGATTAAACATATTAGAAAATTCTAAAGCTGCTGCAATAGTCTCTGACCTAGATAAGTCAGACAATAAATTTCCCTTATAGGTAATTACAAAATCCTCTTTGATTTCTCCAGTAGCTTTTAATACAGAATAGAAATTCACTCTAACATTTTTTAAATATTGTTTAGTAAGTTTCATTTTCTCTTCAATGTATGCAATATATAATTTTTGTGCAATTTTTCTAGTAGCTTTTAATTGCTCAATATGTTTACTTTGGGTAACGATTTGCTTATTAAAAATAGATATATCCATTTTAGCACTTTTAATATTTTTCTGTTTAATAGCAATTTCATTATTAAATTTTTCTATTTCTTTTTGTTCTAATTCTAATTTATTTATAGTTTCTCTTATATTGGCAATTTTTTTACTAGTATCAATACTAGTATCTCCACCTAGTGCGTGATATTGGCATCTTTCCATTGCTAATTTGAATTTTAAATCTTTCACTTTAGTTTCTAATGTATTTTTTTTGTTGAAAGCATTTGTTAATTCATTTTTCATATTAGTAATAGTTTTTTCTTTTGCATCATCTTGTATATGTTGTTCGCAAGTAGGGCAGAAGCTATCTGTACCACTCTTAATTGCTAAATATTTTTTCTTACCTGTTTTCATAATTTTTTCAAGTTCTTCGATTTCGGTTGATACATTTAAAATTTCTTTTTCTAAATTTTCTACTTTTTGCTTTTGATTTTCCTTATCCTTAATTTGTTTATCATTAGATAATGAGTTTAGTTCTTGATAGGCAAGTGAAAGTTCAACTTCTTTTTCAAACTTCTTAACTTCAGGTAATATTTCATCTGTAATATTTCGTGCATATTCAATTTTTCCATTTAATGAAGTAATATCGTTTTCAGATTTTTTAATTTCATAATTTAATTCTGATATATAGCTTGGTATATCATTTGGAATGCTCTTTAATATTTTTTGTTCTTTTATTTCCATATTATTATAAGCAATATCCATAAATATATTTAGGATATGAGTATTTATAAAGTCTACTTGTTCATCTGCAGAAAGCATATAAAAATACTTTATATCTCTTAAAACTATATCTTTTAAATTACTAAATAATTCTTTGGGTGAAAGTTCATTAAATTGTTTATTAGTGATTTCGTGTAATTTATAAGAAGAATAAATTTCTTTTAGTTCTTTTTCACAAAGCTTATCATATATTTCTCTTACATTAACTTTAAAATATTTTTTTAGTAAATTTTGCTTTTGCAAATCATCTAACTTATTAAATATTTCAAATGGTCTTATATCAGACAAATACTTATCAATCATTTCTTTTTGCTCAGCAGGTTTTTTATTTAAAAAATAAAGTGGATTTATAATAGATAAAAATAACTTTTTATCTTTATAAAAACTAATAAGATCATTTTGTGTTACTAGTTTTCCATCAAGAGTAATAAAATTATTTTTTGAACTAACTTTGTTCTTACTACGAATTAATACATGTTTAATTCCTCGATTATCTATAAAATGTAATTCGCCATAAGAAACATTACATTTACGGTTTATTAGACATGATTTTTCATCTCCAGATAAATTAGTTCCTAGCATAATATTCACAATAGCATACAATACATTACTTTTTCCAGAACGATTTTTCCCGGTAATATTAGTAGTATCATATAATTTTGTTTCAAATATGTCTTTGAATTTTCTAAAACCTACTGTTTTTATATAATCAACTTTCATAATTTACTCCTTTACATATTTTTGTTTTTTCTATTTTTTCGTTCATAAGGTTTCCTTAAATATTCAGGTTTTATCCAATCTTCTGTACCATCTTTAAATCTGACTAAATAATCTCCAAAATATGTATCTTTTTCAATAATAATAGCTGGCATATTTTTATAGAAAACACCAGCAATTTGACCAGGACCGATATACAAATACCTTATGATTTTTTTTGAATTTACTATACATTGTATATTCTCCTTATTATTAAATTTTTTTAGATTAACATTGACTTTAAATCTTTTTTATTGTATGATATATACAATAAATGCAAATGAAATTTGTAAATAATTACTAGTATAAGAATGGCCTTTCTTATGCTGCTATTTCTTTATCTCGTACAACTTTTAAATTTGATATAATTTTTTTATTATTGTATTCTTGTATTTCAGTTTCAAATAAAGCTCCTATGCCACATTCTAATATTGCATCTATAAGCTCAGGTTTGATAATAAAATTTATAGATTTATCATCTGTCATATTACAAAATTCACCAATAAAGTATTCTTTTGGTTTTCCGTCTTTGTTAAAAGTTTCTGTATGATGACCAGTAAAATAGTAGCACTTATCAACATCAGGGTTTTCTTGAATTGAAATTTTTGTAGCTTTTGTAGCCTTTCTTTTTGTAGTTTTGTTTTTATCTTTTTCAGTTTGTTTCTGTAGTTTATTATCTTTTTGTTTTTGTGTGTTTTCTACATTGTTATTCACAATTTGTTCATTTGCTGTGGATTGTTCTTGCGTAATTTTTTGATTCTGTGAAGTGTTAGTAAATGAAATAAAATCTTCTTTTTTCATAATGTCTACGATATAATTATTAAATGTTTTACCATCTTTAGAATTTTCAACTTGTTTTAAGAATAAAATATATTTTCCCTTAAGACTATTACCTTGTTCTTTTTGTAAAGAAAAATATTTATTAAGTATATCTATTGCTTGTGTACTTGTTATTTTCATGAGCCATATTCTATCTGTTGAAACTTTAGGTACTAAGAATTTTAACCAACCTATTTTTCTACAATCTGGTGGACCTATGTTTTTCTTTTGTCTATACTGACAGTTTTCTCCTAAACATTTTGTCCTTTTCCAACCGTCTTGAGTTTTTTGATTTGCTTGGTCAGAGTCATTCATACAATAACATACTTGCCCAGATTGATTTGACCTTGAGTATTTTATAGAAAAAGGATCTTCACTAATCAACTCTATTTCTATATCTGTACTTCCTTTATATAATTGGTCAAATTTTTGTAAATACCCCTGCATATATTTGTCTTGAACTTTTGCTATAAAGTGTCCTAATTCTTTAGCTCTTTTTCC
Organism: uncultured Clostridium sp.; assembly: GCA_946499885.1. Taxonomy (GTDB): domain Bacteria; phylum Bacillota; class Clostridia; order TANB77; family CAG-508; genus CALXVA01. The sequence goes on from CAMMTN010000004.1 coordinate 69,589, forward strand.
TCCATTTGCAGTTGGTACTTGTTCACCATGTTGGATTCTTCCTATAACCGGTAAATTCACAAACCTTGTTTGTTCCATATTTTTTCATTCCTTTCATTTTGTTATGCTGCTAGTAATTCTTGCATACAATAACAATTTTCTTGTATTTTTGTTAAATTAACAGTATAAACTGGGTATATGCAATTATTTACAGCGCAAATTCCCGTTTGTTTTTTGATAATACCTAGTTCTAATAATTGTGGTATTAGAGTAGGTTTAAACTTGCAATCAACTACAATTTCGTTATCTCTAAGTAATGTACTATTTTGCTCAAGTGAAATATCAGCAAAATGTGCAGTTTCGTCAGTAGTTGGATCTGTACCAAATAAACTAAGTTGTAAATCACCATTAGCATAATTTGAACTATGTATAAAACAATTTGTAAATATGGTTTCGTATAGTTCAAAACTAAATCCACTTTTCATAATAACTAAATCTCCTTCCATTATTTTTGTGTAAAAAGATTTTTTCGATAATCCTCCTTTCTTTTTTATTGGGCAAAAAAAAGAGAAAGTAGTAATCTAAAAAAGGGGGTGATACTTTTAGATATATTACTTTCTTTTTTATATAAGCACAACAAATAATCTATATATTTGTTAATGCTAAATACCCATTTTATGCTACATTAATAAAAATGTAGACGTACTACTACTAACTTAAATTTTAGTAGTTATGCTATAAAGATGAAATCTTTATAGATAGTTATAGATAAACTATAACATTATCTTTATACACAACTATATTTTACAAAATTTATGTAATATATTCAATAAACGCAAAAAAATAATTTTTTTTACTTAAATATCAAGGTTTTTTAATAAATTTAATAGGGATAAAATAAATTTTTTTAAAAAAAGTTCTTGTGTTCTTAGAGTAATAAGAGTTATAGAAGATAAAAAAATTTTTTCTTCAGCATTCCATAATTTAATAAAATTCGATATTATATTTAATAAAAGGAGGAATGAAAGAATGAAGGGTAAAAGAGATATTATTGATATGTTATTTGAAAAAAAAGAACAAGAGAATGACTTTAAAATGAACAATAGGGATATAAAAGAATATAGAAAGAAATTAAAAGTTGCATCAGATAAACTTAATAAATTTATTGATAACAATATAAATGAAAAGAATAGAGAAGATTTGAAAAAATTAATTGATAATAAAATTGACGAAATTTATAACATATCTTTCTATGAATCTAAATTATATTATAGAAGTGGAATAGCAGATGGATTATTTCTTAAGTCTTTAAATAATAATTAATATTGTATTTGCTCTATATAAAATATATAGGGCAAAAAAATAAAGAATAAAAAATGTAACATAATTACACTTATGATACATTTTTATATAAAAAACATAAAAAAACAATAAAAAAATGTAACATAAATGAGTAAAAGTATTTTTGAAAAATGTAACATAAATGAAAGGGTGGGGAAGATGACAGAAGAATTTATTGAATTTATGAAAAAAGAAGGTATATCAGAAAATACATATATGAGTTATGCAAGTGATATAAAGTTGTTTGAACAATATTATAAAGATTCATATGGGGAAGGAGTAACAAAATTAATACATTCAGATATAGTAATGTATATAAATTATTTAAAAAGAAATCAGACATCTGCTTTTAGCATAAATAGAAAAATAGCAGCACTTAAAAAATATAACTTGTTTTTAATAGAAAAAGGAATACAAAAAGATGTGGTAATAGTAGATAAAGACTATATAAAAATACAGAAAACATTTATAAGCAAGAAAGTTCCTACCATGCAAGAAATGAATAAAATACAACATTATGCTAATAAGAACGAAAAGAATTCTGCAAGAGATTGTTGTTTCCTTGCTATTCTAATTTATGGAGGTTTAAGAGAAAGTGAAATGGTTACATTAAGGTTAGTGGATATAAAATTAGAGGAAAGATTTATAAATGTAATAGGCAAGGGTAACAAATTCAGACAAGTTATAATTAATAATATTATGTATGATGCTATAACAGAATATTTAAGAGAGAGAAAGAACATAAATACTGACAATCCATACCTATTTGTAGGACAAAAAAATATAAGTAATAGTGAACCACTTAATCGAAATTTCTGTAATAGATTATTAGGAAAGTATGCAGATTTATGTAAGAGTGTAAAGTTGCATCCACATATAATACGAGCATATTTTTGTACTAATGCTTTGTATAATGCCGGATATAGTATAGAGCAAGTTGCTAACCAAGCAGGGCATAGTAGTTTAAACACAACTAGAGGATATTTAGGAAGCAATGATACAAATACATTATTGGACTTAGCAAATAATTTGTAGAAAAAAATAAAAAAGTTAAAATAAGCGAAAAATGGCGAAAAACATTGAATAAAAATAAAAAACATGATATAATATTCATGTTAATATTTACTTTTTGCGCCGAAGATAATTCTAATTAAGAACAAAAGACATTAAATCTATTTAAAATATAATTAGAAAGGGTGTAAAAAAATGTTTTTAGTTATTGAAGGAGATAATGGAACTGGAAAAGACACATTAGCTCAAGGCCTAGAAAAATATGGCTTTAAAATATTAACTTATGATAAAAGAGTAAAAGAGTTTGAAAAAGTAGCAAGGCAAGGTACAGGAGAAGAAAAAACAAAAAGATTTTTAGCCTATGGAAAAGCTTGCAGTGATTTTGTATCAGAAAGCAAAAAGAAAAATGAGAATGTAATACTCATTAGATATTGGATAAGTACTTTAGCAGCAGCTTATGCAGACGGAGTTTATGATTATGAAAAGATTAGCGACATAATAGACACTATTTATCCAAAATTAGAAAAACCAGATATGTTATTAAGATTAAACTGTAACTTTAATGAAAGAGTACAGAGAATTCAGAATAGGAAAAGTGCTAATTTTGACGATGTAACTAAAACAAGAGCAGAAAAATATGAATGGATTTCTAGTAAAATAAAAGCTAAAACCGATTTTAAATGGAATGAAATTGATACAAGTAATAAGTCAATAGAAGAAGTATGTCAAGAAGCTTTAGAAGCTATAGGAATAAATAAAGGAACATTAGGTGGAGACGAAAGATAATATATAATTAATATAAAGGAGGTTTCAATTATGGAAATTGAAAGGAAATTTAAAGTCTTAGAATTACCAAAAGACTTGGAATCTTATGAGAAGGAGGAAATTGAGCAGGGATATTTATGTATTAAACCTACTGTTCGCATTAGAAAGTCTAATGATAATTATTTTTTGAACTACAAATGGAAAAATAAGAATGTAAAAGAAAATAAAGCAATTCAAAATATAGAACATGAGATGCCTTTAACTAAAGAAAATTATGAGCATTTACTATCTAAAATAGATAACAATTTAATAAAGAAAACAAGATATAAAATACCTATAGATAACAATTTGACTGTGGAATTAGATGTTTTTCATAATTGTTTAGAAGGATTAAGTTTTGCAGAGGTAGAATTTCCAGATGTAGAAATATCGGAAAACTTTAATAAGCCAGCATGGTTAGGTGATGACATTTCATTTGATAGCAGATATGACAATACACTACTTTCAAAAATTTCTAAATATCAGCCAAAAGATTTTGAAAATTAAAGAAGGGAGAATAAAAATGGATAAGGTAAGGGAAGAATTTATTGCTAGAAAAGATGAAAGAAAAAATAGTGCGTATGCTAAACTTAAACTTTTAATCTATGGAGTTAAAGACGCACCGGATATTTTTAAACTATATGAAAAAGATTTCAAAGAAGAACATTATGCATATGATAATGGTAACTGGGGAGTAGATAAAAACAGATTAACTCCAACAGAAGTTTTATTACCTGGAGGGGTAGTATCTAAATTACATATAAGACCAGATTCACCACTTTCATTATGTATAGATAATAATAAATTATATATTAAGAATGAAGGTAAATTTCTTTCGGAATTTATGTTCTTACCAAGACCAGAATTTTGGAATTATTGTACCAAAAAAGGAACACCAACTAAAAAATTAGCACAGATGTATGGATTAAATTGCTTAAATTTTAATATCTTTTCTGGATGTGAATTTTATGATGTTGGTAAAGGTTGCAAGTTCTGTTCAGTAAAAAGTACAGTAAGAAGAGATGATCCAGTAGAAATAAAAAAGACACCAGAAGAATTAGCAGATGTATGTGAATTGGCAACTAAATATGACAAATTAAACTATATAATTATTACAGGTGGCTCACATCTTAATACTGATGAAGAATTTGATGCTCATATAGAGGTTATTAAGGCTATAAAAGATAAACTACCATGGAATGGAAGAATAAAGGGTAATGTTTCTATGATGGCACCAAAGACAACGAGCAAATTAAAAGAATTATATGATAATGGTGTAGATAATCCAAGTTTCAATATGGAAGTATGGCCAAAAACAAATTTCGAAAAAATATGTCCTGGAAAATCTGAATATGTTGGATTTGACCATGTAGTTGAATCTTTAATATATTTAGCAGATATATATGGACCTGGAAAAGTTTGGTCAAATTTTGTAGCAGGTATTGTACCTTTAGAAGATTTAAAAGCTGGTTTTACTTTTATGGCAGAACATGGAATCATACCAGGGGCTAATATATACCATGCAGAAGTTGGTTCTTGTATAGGAAATAGTTTAGGAGTTATAGATGAGGATTATGTACTTAGTTTATATCGCCACGCAGCAGAATTATATCATAAATATGACTATAAACCATTCTTTGATACAGGAGTATTAAGAAATAGCTTGGCAAATGAAGTTTATGAGGGATTACTATAATGAATAATAAAATTTTGTATTGGCCTGGTATGGGACAAAATTTAGATATATTAAAACATTTTAGAAATGAGCTTATATCAAATGGATATGAGATAAACGCAATAACTTTTAAATACGATTATGGTAAATTAAATCCTAAAAATTGGAATGAAATTGAAAATAACCAGGCAGATTGGTGGATAGGAATTAGTTTAGGAGCTTCGTTGCTATATTATACATATAGTTTTGTAAAAACATCTAATAAACCATCAAGAATTACAATAATAAATCCATTTTCTTCACGAGAAAAACTATCAATTGAAAAGGGGTTTGATTTATCTAATCAATGGAATTTTTCTCCAAAGAATGAAAAATGTAATATAAGCAAAATAGATTTAGTATCATCACTATATGATAATAAAATTCCAATGTACCATGGTATTGAGTTATTAAATAATACGGTTTCAAAACATAAAAATTTAATTTTTGTTTCAGAAGAGCATACTATTACAAATATAGATGTCCAAAAAGAATTAGCAAATGTTCTTTTTAACATTGACGGAGGAAAGGTTAGTGAAAAATATAACTATTGCAACATTTATAAGCAATAAAGAAAAGAAGAATAATGACTTTATTGAAGTAATAAAATTTCTGGAGAAAAGTTTTGAATTAGAAGTATTAGTATTTTGCGATTTTTATATGAAAGATTTACCTAATAATATTATACAAATTGTTACTCCAGGCATGACTAAATATAAAAGAATAGAAAGGCTAATATCAATTTCAAAAAATGATAATATACTCTGTATAGATAATGATATAACTATAAATAAAGAAAATTTAAAAAAATTCATTAATGAATGTATTAGTAAGGAATATGCTGTAGCTTGGGGAAAAATAAAAGCAATACCAGTAAAATCATTCATAGCTCACTTGATTTGCATAGATAAAAATTTATCACATGATTATATTAGACCAATACTATGGAAATTAAACATTGGAATAAGCTTACCAGGACAAATTTTTATGATAAATAAGAAATATTATATTGATAAATTCCCAAAATATGATACAGTCTATGATGACCTTACAATAGGAATAATAACCAAAAAAAATTCAATGCCAATTTATTATACAAAAGAGATATTAGGAGAAGAATTACCTAAAAGCACTTTTATTAATTTGCTAAAACAAAGGAAAAGATGGGCAAAAGGATTTGCTGAATCTATATATAATAATAGAAAAACTAATATGCTTAAGTATGTAATAATACATGGATTTATGTATCATTTATTATGGATTCCTTTTTATATAATACTAATTTTGTTAATGCTTATAACTCCTATTTTACCGATTATAATCATATGTATAGTTTGTGTTTTACTTGCAGATAAGAAAATAAAAGATATATTATGGAGCTTTGCATATATATTAGTATTTCCAATTGTGCATATAGTATGGTTAATAGCATTTATAAAAAATATGATAAAATTAATTAAGAATTAATCAGTACAAAAGAAGGTGAAAATAAATCATTCATCTTCTTTTTCAGTTAAGGGGGAAATTTCAGAGATGAAAAATATAAAAATTGAAATTGAATATAATGGTAAAAGATTTCATGGTTGGCAAAGGCTAGCTAGATTAAAAACAGTACAAGGAGAAATAGAAAAAACATTATCAGAAATTACAGGTGAAAATATAAAGATAATAGGCTCTGGGAGAACGGATGCCGGTGTGCATGCATTAGGACAAGTTGCAAACTTTAGAACAAATTGTAATATTCCATTAAATATTTTGTTGGAAATACTTAATATTAAGTTAGACAAAAATATTAAAATTAAAAATATTAAAGAAGTTGATAATTATTTTCATTCGAGGTATTCTTTAAAAGAAAAAACTTATAGATATATTATAAACAATAGTGGCAATGTTTCCCCATTATTCAATGAATATGAGTATTTTGTGAGCAAAAAACTAAATATACATTGGATGAGAAAGGCGGCAGAGTATTTAATTGGAACACATAATTTTAAAGCTTTTAAAACACCTCAAAACATTTATAAAAATACTGTAAGAACAATTTATAACATAAATATATATAATTTTAATGAGAGAATATACATAGAAATAACAGGCAATGGATTTTTATATAATATGGTAAGAATAATTGCAGGAACATTGGTGGATGTAGGACTAGGAAAAATTAAAGTAAATCAGATACCTAATATTCTGGAAAGTAAAAATAGAGAATTTGCTGGAGAAATTTTACCACCAAATGGTCTATATTTACTCAAAGTTAGATATTAAAAAATAACTGCTAGCAATATTTTATGCTAGCAGTTACCATTTATTTGTTAGTGCTAAGGCTTTTTATATGCCTATAAATTTCTCCCCAATTGTAAAGAGTAGTGAGATATTGACTATTACTTAATTCATAAGATGGAGCATCCTTTAAGTAAATTGTTTGTATTTTAGCTTTAGAAAGTGCGATACAAATTGAATTATCATCGTCTATCATTATATCAATATGTTCTTCCTTACAAACTTTCACTTTATCAGTAGTTTTCCAAAAGCATTTATGAAATAAGTGTGCAATACCATATTCTTCAAATCTTCTTTGAGTTATAGGGATAGCTTCTCCATTTAGACCATTTCTAGCTGTTACTACAACTAGCTCATGTCCTTCATTATGGAGTAATGTTAATACTTCTTTGACGCCAGGCATAAAATTAGCTGTTTCCGTGATTATTCTATCATACTTTGACTGAAAATCACTAATTTCTATTGGCGACCAAGAATACCGTTGCTGATAATTCTTTTCTCTAGAGTTGATGATACTATTTCTCTCAAGATATGATACATCATAAATTTCTGATAGTACTCTGTAATATTTCTCAGAATCAAAAACAACTCCAGAAAGGTCCATACCAATTTTCATAAGACACACCTCCAAATTAGTGTAAAATGTAAATAAATTACATAAATATTATAACACAATAATTTATGTTAATCAATAAATTTAATTATTATAAATTAGAAATATTTTTTAATATTGACAAAACAGATATTTTAATATATTCTTTAAGTGTCGAATTTATTTTATTTTGGGAATAGTTAATAAAAAAGCCCTAACTTATGCAGTAGGGCTTTTTATAGCAATTAGTAATATATTAATTGGTATTGTATATGTTATGGAATTAAATGTGTAATTTTCTCCAGTAGTATATACTGTATAACCATAGTTAATTAATTTTTGTTTTATAAATTGGGTTATACCATCACTATCACAACTGTGAAGGTCATATTTTGCTATTAATTCATAAAATGTGAACTGTATATAATATTTATTTTGATTAATTTTATTTTCAATAAGTTCATTTAAAAATTCTAATGTCATTCGTGTTAAAACCCCTTTTTAATTTATATTATTGTCTAATATATTAATTATATCATTATATTTTCGTAATGAATTAGGCATATCTCTATTTTTTAAACTTTTATTCATAACATTTTCTATAACACTATTAAATATAATTTTTATTTCATCTTTTGAATAATCTCTATCTTGTATTGGTATCCCAGCTTGATTTAATAACGTTATTTGTTCCATATTAAATATGTTTAATAAATTCATTTATATCACCTTATTAAGTTCAATTATATTAATTAAAAGAATTTTATTCATTATAAATAACTTTTTTTAAGTCTTCCTTCAATTTTATACATCCTTTAAATACAAAAGACATATTTTTAACTTTAGAAATATCAAAATTTGATATGTTTAGTTCTTCTAAGGTTTCACATTCACAAAACATATAATTCATGTCTATAACATTATAAGTATTAAAACTCGACAAGTCTAGTTTTTTTAATTTTTTTAGCCCCCTAAACATTGCTCTCATATCTGTAACCTTAGAAGTATTGAAATTTGATAGATTTAATTCCTCTAAACTCTCGCAATCCATAAACATCTGCCCCATTTTTATAACTTTTGCAGTGTCAAAATTTGATAAGTCTAATTTTTTTAATTTTTTTAGCCCCCTAAACATACCTTCCATATTTATAACATTAGAAGTATTGAAATTTGATAAGTTTAATTCTTCTAGATTTTCACATTTATAAAACATAAAATTCATATATTTAACATTTGATGTATCAAAGTTTGATATATCTATTTTTTTAAAATTCTTACATAAAGTAAACATTTCACTCATATTTGTAACCTTAGAAGTATTAAAACCTGATAATGTTAGTTCTTCTAAACTATCACATAATCTAAACATATTACTCAAATCTGTAACGTTCGAAAAGTCTAAATTTGATAAATCTAGTATTCTTAAATTTTCACATTCTGGAAATATATCACCTATCCATACAACCTTTGAAACATCAAAATTTGATAATTTTAATTCTTCTAAATCTTTACATCCACTAAACATACTATTTATATCTGTATTAGAAAAATCTAAATTTCTTAAATCTAACTTTGTTACTTTTAAGTTTGTAAAGCAATTCTTAATAAAATTATTATCTTTTGATACAGTAATTTTATCTAAAATAATAACATTTTTAATATGTTGCTTATCTTCAAAAGAAATGTTTTCATAATTGTAATCCTTTTTTAATCTTTTCCCTGTGTCAGTATAATCATAAGAGCTTAAAATTAAAGTTCCATCTTCATATAACTTTGCATACATTCCTTTTTGTTTTATTATTGTATTGTTGTCTATTTCATTTTCGTCAATAAAATTAGTCTGATTTTGGTATATTGGGTTTTCTTCTGTCTTCAAGTTATTAGTGTTTACAATGATAGTTAATCTGTCCCATTTATTTAAAAATTCAGTTTGTTCTAAAGTTAAATTTATCTTTTTTATTTTCATCATATTTAGTAAATATGTAACAATATCTTTACAATATTCCTGATTAGAATTATATAGTAATTGCATTAATTCATCTGCAAAAGACAGCTTATTTAATATAATAAGTTCATCTATAATTGTTCCTAGAAAAGACATTTCATCACTTAAAACTCTTGTCCTTTTTACTAAGTCATATTTTCGTGCTGGGTATGAAAATAGGTCTTCAAGCACTGATTTATCAACTATTAAACTTTTCTCAATATCTCCAACATAAACACGTTTATATTTTTTTATATATCTTGGATCATATAATGATATATATTTTAATAGTTCATTTAATATTTCTTCAGCAAACTCTTGCCTAACACTTTCTTCATTATAGAATCTCTTTACATATTTTTGAGCATATTTAAGAATTTTTACTTTCACATTAAAGTCCACAGAAGAAAGACTCCTCTTAAAGAATTTTTGTATTGTTTTTATTATTCCCTCAGCAAGTTTTATATTTAATGGTGAATACCTTTTTGCATCTTCTTCAGTAATACAACCATTTTCTACAATATATTCTATAATACTAAAGATCATAATATCATTAAAAAACCATTCTCTTTTACCAAGATATTTTCCGTTAAGTTCGCTATATAGATTAAATGCTTTTTCCTTGTCCTCTACAACATAGTAACCACAATAGTACATTTCTACTAAAAAAATTTTTGAATTCTCATCATTCCATTTATCTGCGAGTTCATTAAAAAGATTAAATGCTTTTTTATAATTTTGCTCTACTTTTACACCAAAATAATACATTTTAGCTAAGTTATATTTTTCTTCTTC
>CAMMTN010000005.1 GCA_946499885.1 uncultured Clostridium sp.
TTTTTATCAATTCTATTTTGTATTTTTTTATCAATTTTATATTGACTTTTACAAAGGAAAAACAGAACAGAAAAGATGTCTCAAAAATAAAAAGAAAAATTGCAAAAAATAATTTTATGAAGAATAAACGAGAACAAAAAAGAATAGACGATCAGTATTCTATGGTACAAGCACAACACAATAAAGATGTAAAAGAATTATCAAAAAGAGGGCATATGAGCGATCAAACATATAGAAAGTGGAATAGCAGTGCCTATAATTATAACCCTTCAAAACATAGGTATGAGTTTAACGAGCAATTTGGAAAAGCAGCAGATGTGCCTAAATATGTAAAGGAGAGATGATTTTTTATGGAAGATAAGTTATTAAAAGTATTTAAACTAGCTGATAAATTAAACAAAAAAAACAGTAAAATATATGCAGAAATCCGTTATGAAGCAAATAATTATCAAAAATTAGAAATAAGTATCAGAAGAAAAAAAGACTATTCATATATAGAAAAATGCGAAATATGTATAACAGAAAATTCTGAAGAAAAATGGAATAATATTATTACACTATTTGAAACTTTTGTTGGAGGTGTAAAGTATGAATAAAAAAGAAGCTGTTGCATATGCACAAGTTGCACTAGAAACAATATTACATTCTACATATACTGGAAAAGTTAATTTACAAAACTTTGGTATGGAAATGAGGCAAGCATTTAAAATGTATCCTAGAAATATTATATTAAATATTGCGGAAAGTAAAGTATTTGCAGAAAAGAAAGCAGAGTCAATAAAAGGTGGAAGTGATATTAATGGAGATTAAAGAGAACACTTTAGAATATTATGATTTAATATTTAAAGATTTTCCAGATGTGGTGAATGTAAAACAATTAAAGAAGATGCTACCAGATACAGGCAATAATAAAATTTATAAATTACTAAAAAATGGAGAAATCTATTCAAAAAGAATAGATAAAAAATACAAGATACCTAAAATAAGTGTTATTTCATATATTATGAAAAAATAATTTTTGCTTCAAGCTAGATTATAAGATGCTATATGTGTTAAAATAATACTTAATGCAAATAGTGTGTAATCTAGTTTTTTATATCGGAGAGGAGAAAAAAATGATAGAAAACAGATTACAGGGAATGGATATAGGTATAACAGTAAGTCTACAAGAGAAAGGAGGAATATATCAAGCAGTTTTAAGTTATAAAGATATTGATGATAAATGGAAAACAAAGTGGAAAAGTACAAAAATTAAAGCTAAAGCAGGAAATAAAAAAATAGCAAAAGAAAAAGCAGAAAATATTAGAGAACAATTTGAAAAAGAAATGATAAATAGGCTAAAACCAAAGAGAACAGGAATTGAAGAACAATTAGATATGGAATTTATAGATTTTATGAATATGAGATTAGAAGAAACTAATGTCAAAAGAAAATATGAGTATGATACTTATGCAGGATATAAAGCAAATATAAATATTCGTATGAAAGAGTATTTTGGAAGTTCTAAAGATCCTAGTTTACAGCAAAACAAAAAACATATATACAAAGTTAGTGAAATTAATTCCGATATAATAGATAAATTTTTTACTTATTTATCAATAGACTGTAACTTAAAAAATACTACAATTAAGCATTTTAGAAATCAGATAAGTGTTGCTTATGAAATTTTGGAACAAAGAAATATTATGCCAAAACCAACACGAGGCATAGAAAAACTGAAAGAAGAAGTGTACAAATCTGAAACATATAGTATGCAAGAATTGAACCAATTATTAAAGATATTTAAAAATGATGTCATTGAAATACCAGTTTTATTAGCTGCATACTATGGCCTAAGGAGAAGTGAAGCAGTTGGTCTAAAATGGAGTGCGATTGATTTTGATAATAACTATATATATATTAATCATACTGTTATAGAAATATCAGGTTGTGGAAACAAACTTATAGAAAATAAACTAATAGCAAAAGATAGAACAAAAACTCTTCAAAGCAATAGAAAATTACCACTATATAAAGAAATAAAAGAGGCACTATTGAAGAAAAAAGAAAGAATACAACTGAATATTAAATTATTTAAAAAAGATTATATTACTGATTATATAGATTATGTTTGCGTAAAAGATGACGGCTCGCTTATAAAACCAAATCATATATCACATAGATTTTTGAAAGTTATAAGAAGAAACGGACTAAAAGAAATAAGATTTCACGATTTAAGACATACAATAGGAACAGAATTAAGTGCAAATGGTGTAGATTTAAAAGCAATTGGAGAATTTTTAGGGCATGGAAATTTATCTACAACGAAAAGGTATGCACATCCAGATGAAAGAGTAAAACAAAGAGTAATGGAAAAATATGATGATTTAATACATGGAATAGATACTAACGAAAATGAACAAAAAGGCAAAAAAATTTTTAGAAGAAGAATAGTAAGAAAGAAAGCTCTAAATGTTTGTAGTACAAGCAATATATCAAATATAAAGTGAAATATCTAAAAATTTTTTTAGATATAATAAAAAAATTAAAATTTACAAATCTCTGAAACCTTTGATATTGGTGAGCCAGGAGGGATTCGAACCCCCGACCCTGCGCTTAGAAGGCGCATGCTCTATCCAACTGAGCTACTGACCCAAATGGATTTCAATAGATTTATAAATTTTAATATTCAAATTTTTTAGATATTTTTTTAGATATTTTGCATTTGAAATGCTATAAACCTTACTACAAGCCAATGTCAGTATAAACGAACACTGCCTTAGAAGGGCATTGCTCTATCCAGCTGAGCTATTGACCCATGTTGTTTTTGGGATTTTTATCTATACAGATATAATATGCAATTTGTTAGAGGTTTTGTTAGAGAAATCCTCTATAAACTCTAAAATTCTACAATGCCAATAGTTCTGAGAATGTGGCACAAATCTTAGAAGGCGCATGCTCTATCCAACTGAGCTACTGACCCGTATGTAAATGCAATAAATATAATAGCACTTTTTTTTATAAAAGTCAATAAAAATACTAGAAAAATATAAAAAAATCGTGTATAATTCTTAAATATAATAAATAATATAAAATACAATTATACAAATAATAAAATTAGGAGAAATTATATGGAAAAAGAAAATAAAGTAAATATTCATCAGTTATTTTGGTATTTTCTCATTTTTAGCATATTAGGTATAATAATAGAAACATTATATTGTTATATAACTATGGGAGTGCTAGAAAGTAGAAAAGGATTTATTTGGGGACCATTCTGCCCAGTATATGGGGTATGTGGAGCATTATTAATTTATGTTTTAAATAAATTAAATTGCAAAAGCGCTTTAAAATTATTTATAGTAGGTTTTGTGTTTGGTTCAATAGCAGAATATATTTTAAGTTATATACTAGAAGCTATATATGGAATAAGATTTTGGAATTATGATTATTTACAATTCAATTTAAATGGGAGAATAAGTTTATTATTTTCATTTTATTGGGGAATTTTGTCTATTGTATTAATAAAGTTTGTAAAACCAATTATAGATAAATTAATAAATAAAATTAAGCCTAAAACAAGAAACATTATAGAAATTGGAATAACTATCTTTTTATCAATAGATTGTATTGTTACAATATGGGCAATACAAACATATCAAAATAGAGTTGTATATAACAAACTGTATAAAACAAATTCAAATAATATAGTATTAAAATTAAGAGAAAATATTGAAAATAATTATTTCACAACTGAAAAGATGCTAAAAACATTTCCAAACCTAAGAGTAAAAAATGAAAACGGAGAGGAAATGTGGATAAGAGATTTTATAAAATAAAGAAAATGTGGAAAATTATATACGTATAAAATTTTTACATTATAAAACCAATTAGTCCAAAAATTAAAAATAGCAAACCAGAAAATTTTTGCATTTTTTCTTCAGATATATATTTGCTAAGAAATCTTCCAGAGATAATTGCAATTGAGTCACTTATAATCATACCAAATATTGTACCAAGAATTAGCATTAATTTATAATTAGGATATTGAATTCCAAATCCTAAAGAAGCTAAAAAGGTCTTATCTCCTAATTCTCCAATCATTATGGATAGAGCAATAATTAAAGTATAACTAATTTTCAAATTAGTTATTTTTTTTATAATAGAATCTTTATTACCATCATTTGAACTTATTTTTTCCTTTTTAGGAAGTAAAGATAAAATCCCAATTATAATAAAAGAAGCATAAGTAATAAATTCTATTAAAGAATGGATAAACTCATTTTCTAAAACACCAATTTTGCTACCAAATAAAATAGCAATTCCGTGACTAAAGAATGAACCAATAGCAATTCCTAAGATTATATTTTTTGTTTTAACACTACCCGAAAAAGATAAGATTAAAAGCTGAGTTTTATCTCCAAGTTCAGCAATAAAAATCATTATGAAAGAAATAATAAAAGGATATATAAGCTCCATTTTGTCCTCCAACATTTTGGTATTTGTAATAAAATATGTTCAAAATAAAAAATATATGACATGTTTTTTTGCTCCGTCCCTAAAAACAGGTTGCTTTGTATCAAGAAATGTGAAAGTTTTGTGAAATGTATTGCATAAGGAGAATATTAATGTTAATATTTAATCGTAAAAAACATACGGAAATAAGAGATTGGAGGAAACAAAAGTGATAGAAGTAAAAAATGTCACAAAAAAGTATGGTTCTACAATAGCCGTTAATAACATTAGTTTTGAAGTTAAAGATGGCGAAGTTGTAGGATTTTTAGGGCCAAATGGTGCTGGGAAAAGTACAACTATGAATATGATAACAGGATTTATAGAGCCAACAGTTGGCCAAATTATTGTAAATGGAAATGATATTTCCAAAAGACCAAGAAAAGCCAAAAAAGAAATTGGTTATATGCCAGAAGGTGTACCACTTTATTATGAGCTAACACCTAGAGAATTTGTTTCATATATGGCTGAACTAAAATTAGTTAAAAAGCGTGATAGGAAACAAGAGGTAGAAAAAGTTTTAAATGAAGTAGGATTAACAGATGTTCAAAATAAGCTAATAAGAAATTTGTCAAGAGGATATAAACAAAGAGTTAGTTTAGCAGGAGCATTGGTTGGAAATCCCGATGTAATTATTTTAGATGAGCCAACAGTAGGTCTTGATCCAAAGCAAATAACAGAAATAAGAAGCCTAATAAAAGAGCTGGGGAAAAAACATACTGTTATATTAAGTTCACACATACTTTCTGAGGTAAGTCAAATTTGTGAAAGAGCAATTATAATAAATAAAGGAAATATTATCGCAATAGATACTCCAGAAAATCTAGAAAAGTCTACTAAAGATAAAAATGGAATTTCTATAATAGTAGAAGATCCAAAAAATAATATGGAAAAATTAAAAGATAAGATAAAGGAAATAGATAGTGTTGAATTTGTAAAAGATAATGAAGATGGCACAAAGCAATATGTTATTACATATTCAGCAGAAGTAGATTTGAGGAAAAAATTATTTGAAATCTTGCCAAAAGAGGAAATAGTAATTTTCGAATTAAAGAAAACAGAAACAACTTTAGAAGATGCATTTATAAAATTAATTGATACATCAAAAGTAGATGCTGATAACAAAAAAACTAAAAAAGAAGAAAAACAAGAAAAAAAGCAAGCTAAGCTAGAGGCTAAAGAAGAAAAGAGACAAGAAGCAAAAAAACAAAAAAATAATAAGAAGGAGGAGAAATAATAATGTGGACAATATTTAAAAAAGAACTAAAAACATATTTTCTATCTCCAATAGGCTATATAGCAATAGGAATTTTTATGGTAATGTATAGTATATTCTTCTATCTTACAACTATTTCTTATGGATCAGTATTTATGGGAGATTTATACTATGCAACAGCAAGATATGGTTTATTATTAATGGTACCATTATTAACAATGAGAATGTTCTCAGAAGAAAGAAAAAATGGAACAGAGCAATTATTACTTACATCTCCAAGAAGTGTAACTTCAATTGTACTTGGAAAATTTTTAGCAGCAACAGCAATAATTGTAATATCTCTAGCATTTTCAATTATTTATGCAGTTATAATTAGCTTTTTTGGAACAGTAAACATACCAACATTATTAGTTACAATGTTAGGATTTTTATTAGTAGCGATAGCATCAATTTCAATAGGAATGTTAGCATCAAGTATTACTGAGAATCAAATAATATCTGCTATAATCACTATAATTGTATTAGTGGCACCTTGGTTTTTAGTAGATATGAGCACTATATTCTCAAGTATTAATTTAATGGATAAATTTATGAGTTTCCCAGTAGGAGTAATATCAATAGCAGATACAGTAAGCTTAATATCAATTACTGTTATGTGTACATTAATAACAATAATATTAATTAAGAGAAGAAAGGCTGTAAAATAGAGAAGAGGTGAAATAAGTTGAAAAATAAAAAAGAAAGCAAAGAGATAATGGTAAAAAAAGAAAAGCAGAGAAGCGGATTAGGAAAATGGCTAAGACAAACGTCTTTAACTGTTTTATTAATATTAATTATTATAGCCGTTGCAATAGGAATTAATATTGCTGTAGAAGAAGCAAATTTGGCAGATTTTGATTTTACACAAGATAAAATATATAGTCTATCAGATATGTCTAAACAAATTGCACAAGGAATTAATCAAGATGTAGAAATAATAATAGTAAATATGCCTGATGTAGAAGATTTTGCTAAAAAATATAATAGTGTAAATGACAAAATAAAAGTTGAAGTAATAGAAGATGTAACTGCAAGACCAGATTTAACAGACGAATATAGTCTTACAGCAGATAGTTATGCAATAATAGTAAAGAGTGAAAATAAAGATAAAATATTAAGTAGTTCAGACCTTTATACCTATGATTATACTACTTATGAACAAAAAGATATAACAGAAGAAGCATTAACTAATGCAATAATAGATGTAACAACAGATGAGAAACCTGTAATATATAATTTAACAGGACACAATAAATATTCATCGGATTATCTATATTATTTTAGCCAAGACTTAGCAGATGAAGCTTATGAATTTAAAGATTTGGATTTATTAACAACTGGAAAAATACCAGAAGATGCTTCAGTACTAATGATGACAACTTTAGCAGAAGACATTACAGAAGCAGAAAGAGATGCTATACTAGACTATATAAAAAATGGTGGAAAAATAATACTATTTGCTGATCCAAATTCTACAGGAAAGGATATGCCAAACTTCCAAAAAGTATTAGATGAATATGGAGTAAGTATTTCAGAAGGAGTTATGCTAGAGCAAGATACTAATAAAATGTTGTACGGAACTCCATCAGCAATTATAGTAACTGTAAGTCCATATACAAGCATAACATCAGGAGCAAATATGAATATGAATGCTTGTTTTATGACATCAGGAAGAATAGATTTAAAGGATAGTGAAAAATTAGAAGAATTAGGAGTAGAATCAGAAATTCTTGCAACAACAGGAGAAGAGTCTTTTTATAGAACAGATTATTCAATAGAATCATATTCTAAAACATCTTCAGACGAAGACGCAGCAAATGCTACAGTAGGAGCTTTATTAAAGAAAAAAATTGATGATAACACAACTTCAGAATTAGTTGTATATTCAAATAATGTATTTATTACAAATTTACAAATAGCTATAAGTGGGCAATATTACTCTTATGCTTTAGATTTCTACAATAATGAAGATTTAGCTATAAATTCTATTGCATATCTAACTGGTAGAGATAATATGATAACAATAAGAAAAGATGTTGAAAGTTCAACATATACAGTTACAGAAAGTCAAAATAGAACTATTTTATCAATAATTTTTACAATACCAGCAGTAATAATTATAATTGGAATAGTTGTATGGCAAATTAGAAGAAGAAAAAAGTAATATAAATAAAAACCTTCTCATAAAAATAAAATGAGGGGGTTTTTTAATTGAAAAATTGTGCAAAAGCTATATTTGTAATTATAGGAACAATTATAGGTGCAGGATTTGCATCAGGTCAAGAAATATATAGCTTTTTTAATATTTATGGTGAAAATGGAATTATTGGAATAACTATTGCTAGTAGTATTTTAGGAGTGGTGATTTTTAATGTTTTAAAAAAAGCTAATAAACTTAATATAAATACATATATGGAATTATTAAAAAGTACAAAAATTTCTAATAGATTGATACAAATAATTAATATAGTTATAAATATTTTTTTGCTAATTTCTTTTTATATAATGGTTGCTGGCTTTGTAGCGTATTTTAAACAAGAATTTAATGTACCAAATATATTAACTGCTATACTAGTATTAATTATTGCGTATATGACATTTATGAGAAATATAGAGGGAATAGCAAAAATAAATAGTGTAATAATACCTGTCCTTATTTTTATAGTATTTATAATTGGATATAAGGTAGATATTTTTAGCTCCATAAATAATATTGATATGGAAAATATACAAATTAAAACAAATTGGATATTAAGGAGCATAGAATATGCAGGATATAACAGTATCTTATTAATACCAATACTAATAAGTATAAAAGATTATACAAAAAATAATGAAAAGAAAATAAGTATCATTACTACTGGAATTTTTTTTATATTATCAATAATAATATATTTTGCAATGTTTAAGTTTAAAGAAGTAGGCAGTATTGAAATACCACTAATATATATAGCAAGCAAATATGGTTTTATTTTTAAATATACATACGGGTTAGTAATAATATTTGCAATTTACACTACTATGATATCAGCAGGTTACGGGTTTTTAAAAAATTGCACAAAAAGTGATAAACAATATAAATTGTTTGCAACAATAATATGTATAACAGCAATATTTATATCAAATTTTAGTTTTTCTGGATTAGTGAACTTAACATATCCTGTATTTGGAATTTTGGGAACTATAAAATTGTTTTTTTTATTAAGGTATTGAAAAAAAAGAAAAAAACTGATATAAATAATATGTACGAAGGAGGAATAAAATTGAAAGATATAGTAAATTTAAATGAAAAAATAAAACCAAAAAAGAAAATAAACAAAAAGAAAATGATAATTGCTATATCTATTAGTGTTATTCTTCTAATAGTAGCAATTATTGCACTTATGTATTATTCAAGCAGAGATGCTAGAAAATTTTTGGACAAGTATTTATTTAGAAAAAATGTTACTCAAGAAAAGCTAAATTCTATAGATTTAGATTATAATTCAAATATTAACATATTAGCATTTAATAAAAATATATGTATACTAGCAGAAAATAAGCTTATGAAGTATAATTCATCAGGAAAATTAGAAAATGAAATAGAGTTAAAAATAAACAATCCAGTTTATTGTGTAAATAATAAATATTTAGCAATTAGTGAACAAAATGGTTCTAAACTATATGTAATATCAGGCTCTCAAATTTTGTGGACGAAAGATATTGATGGACAAATTTCTAAAATTAATGTAAATGAAAACGGATATGTTAGTGTTATTTTAACAGGAACATCATACAAATCTGTTATAGTAATATTTGACAAAGATGGGAATGAACTTTTTAAAAGATATTTAGCAAGCACAAAAGCAGTAGATACATCTATTTCAAGTGATAATAAATATTTAGCATTTGCAGAAGTAAATACAGCAGGAACTACTATTACTTCAACAGTAAAAATAGTATCAATAGAAAATCCAGAAGAGCCAGTAATTTATACATATACAGCAGATAGTAATAAACTAATAATAAATATAGAATATAACAAAGATAGTATAATATGTATGTATGATGATGAAATAGCAATGATTAAAGATAGCAATAATTCTAGTGTTATTAGCCTAAATGAAAAAGGAAAGAACATAAATTTTGCTAACATAAATTTAATAAATAATGCATATAGAGCAATAGAGGAAAATGATGGACTATTTAATACTAATACAGTATTAGAAATAAAAAATACAGAAAATGAAAAAATGTCAGTATATACCGTTGAAGGAGCTGCAAAAGATATTTATAGCTATAATGATATAATTGCAGTCAATTTAGGACAAGAAATAGAATTTGTAAATACAAGTGGCTGGCTACTTAAAAGATATACTTCTGAACAAGAAGTGCAAAATGTAGTTATAGGAAATGGAATAGCTGGAATTATATATAAAGATAAAGTAGAATTCATTAACTTATAAAAGTAAAAAAAGATAGGAGGTGAAATTATGTCTATAATAGTAGATTTAGTTGTAATAGGTATTATGTTATTATGCATAATTATTGGATATGTTAGAGGATTAACAGGTTCACTAATTAAAATATTATCATTTGTATTATCAATTATAATTGCATTTGTATTATTTATACCAATATCAAATTTTATAATAAATAATACTAAAATAGATGATAATCTAGAACAATCCATAAGAGAAATGATAATAAAAGAAGATGAAGGGACAAAAGAAACTAAAATGCCAGAAACAATTACAGAGTACATAAATAATAAGGTGGATCAAGCAGCAGACAGTGCTAAAGAAACAATAGTAGATAACACTGCTAGAGAAGTTTCGGTTACCATTGTAAAAGCAGGGACATGGATAATATTATTTATAGTAGCAAGAATTTTATTAATCTTCTTAAAATTTATAACGAGCTTAATAGCAAAATTACCAGTTATAAAACAATTTGATAAGCTTGGAGGAGTAATTTATGGAATTTTAGAGGGACTAATTATAGTATATGTACTACTTGCAATAATTTCATTTGTATCTCCAATGATAAATGAAAGCATATCAAATGCAATAGATAAATCTTATGTGGGAAGTATGATGTACAATAATAATTTATTGCTAAAGATAATATTTTAAATAGAATTTTAATTTTATATATAAGTCAAAAATAGTAATTAAAATTATTTCGAATATGTGGGTTAAGCTGATTTTCTAATTTGAAATCACTTTCCATTCCGTATTTTAATAATTTTAATTACTATTTTTGGCTTATATAACATAATTTTAAATTTGGATATAAATTATAATAACTAGTAACAAAAAATAAAAAAAATGACATAAAATGTTGATATTTATATTAAAATTTAGTATAATCAAAGTCATATTATGTTATAGGAGTGAATTAAATTGGAAAAACAATCTAAAGAAAAGAAAAATACTAAAAAGAAAGAAAATAAAAAGAAAAAACATATATTTTTAAAAGTGATTTTAATTTTATTACTTATAATATCAGTTTTAGCAGGAATATTTATATATAAATGGCAAAAAAATGGTGGAGGATGGAAAGGAGCTATTAAGACAACCTTAGGATATGACGAAAATAAAAAGTTAGATAAAATATACTGTTTATTATTAGGTCAAAGCCAAAACCTAACAGATACTATAATGATAGCTTCATATGATCCTAATAACCAAGAAGCAGCTCTTTTATCAATTCCTAGAGATACATTTGTAGGTGAAAGCAAAGCATATGCATCAGGATATGACAAAATAAATGCTATATATTCTTGGAAGGGAATAGAAGAATTATTAGAAGATGTAAATGAAATAACTGGATTAAATGTAGAGTATTATCTAAAAGTTGATACAGAAGCTTTAAAAGTGTTAGTTGATGAGATAGGTGGAGTATATTTTGATGTACCAATTGATATGCATTATACAGACAAAGGGCAAAACTTATATATTAACCTAAAAGCAGGTTATCAATTATTAGATGGAGATAAAGCAGAACAAGTAGTTAGATTTAGACATAATTCAGATGGATCAACATACTCATACGAATACGGCGGAGAAGATTTGGGACGTATGAAAACTCAAAGAGCTTTTTTAACAGCTCTTTTAGAGCAAACAATAGAGAATATGGATATCAGCAAAATATTTAGCTTTTTGGACATTGCTAAACAATATGTTGAAACAAATTTAGACTTTAATACTATAAAAGATTATGTGCCATATATTTTAGAATTTAACATAGATAATTTAAATACTGCTACTTTACCAGGAATTTCAGAACAAGCAGAGATTTCAAGAATATGGATTTATACAGTTTATGAAGATGAAACAGAAGAAGTAATAAATGAATTATTTTATGGAACAAATAAAGATAGCAATGAAGGAAATGTAATAGATGAAAATACAATAACTGATACTAATGTTTCAAATAGTGAAAACATAAAAATAGAAGTATTAAATGGAAGTGGAAGTTCGGGGAAACTTACTGAAGTAGTAAATAGTTTAAAAGCAAACGGATTTAGCGTTATTCAAACTGGTAATACATCAACTACAAATAATACAACTATTATAGATAGAAATGATTTATCACAAGCAGATTCAGAAAAATTAAAAGAAACATTGGGAATAGAAAATATTACAACAGGAAATGCTAGTGAAACTGTAGATGCAACTATAATAATAGGAACTGATTATATTATGTAATTATTGTCAAAGGTTAAAACAGTAAGAAATAAAATCACAGTAAGAGTATAATTACTGTGATTTTATTTTAGTCAAAATTAAGTTTTTTTAGTGTGAATATCTGCTAAGCAAAACACAAAAGTTATTTATAAATAATCTTGAATTTGAGTAAATCTATATCTTCCGCCTTTTTTACTTTTAGTTTTTCTAGTTGTTTTATTATGAATTGATTTATGATTTGAATGTGATTTTTTCATTTTTTTAGGACCATTTAGTTTCTTTAAAATTATTACTAATATATATAAAATTAAAAATATTAAAAAAGCTCTAAAAATAATTGACTCAAAATTAGAAAGTTCAACGGAATGTTCAGCTATTAAGTCTGTAGAATAAATTTCACTATCAATTTCATAAGAGATTGTTCCAATAACAGCATCTTTAGAAATAGGAGCAGTTAAATTTTCATTTATACTTATTTTTGGTTCCAAATTATAAACATTTTCATCGTTTTTTAAAAGAACATCAATACTGCTTTTAGCAAGTGCATCTAAAGATTTAGTTTCTCTAGTAGCACCATCAATTTCTATTGTATCTACAATCGAATTTTCAGTTACTAAATTTTTATAAGAATAGTTTTCAAATGCATAGTCAAATAGTTTTGTACAATCTGTATATCTATTATCTATAGAGTCACTTCCTAGAATAACTTCAAGTAATTCTACATCGTTTTTCTTAGCAGTAGTAACTATACAATAACCTGCCTTATCAGTATATCCAGTTTTTAATCCTGTTGCAGACTCATAGTAATATTCACCCTTTTTAGTAATTAAACCATTAGTAGCATTAAATATTCTATCTTCTTTATCATATTTATTAGTTTTAGGAAGCGTATACTGGTTTACCAAAGCAATTCTCATAATATCTTTGAATTTCATTGCATACCTACCTATAATTGATAAATCATATGCAGTTGAATAATGATTTTCATTGTGAATTCCATTAGGATTAACAAAAGTTGTATCTAAGCATCCAAGTTCTTTTGCTTTATTATTCATCATTTCTGCAAAGTCTTCTACAGATCCTGCTATATGTTCTGCTAATGCCACAGCTGCATCATTTGCAGATGGTATTAATAAGACATTTAATAATTGCTCAACAGTTAATTGTTCACCTTCTTTAAGACTAGCATGTGAATAACCAACAGGTATAGAAAATATTGCATTATGGCTAACTGTAACAATATCATCTAATTTGCAATTTTCTAATGTAAGTATAGCTGTCATAAGTTTTGTTGTACTTGCAGGATACATTCTTTTAAATGCATCTTTTGAATATAATATTTTTCCAGTTTTAGCATCTACTAAAATAATTGAAGGAGATTTAGTAGTTAAATTATCTGGATTATAATCAGTTTTATCTATCTCAGTAGCCAATATTATTGGCATTGATATCATAAGAAAAATAATAGTAAAAATTACTATTGATTTGATTTTTTTCATTTAGACACCCCACAGCGCAAAAATATATAATACTATATATTAAAATTAATAAAATTTCAAGATTTTTTGGAAAATTTAAACAAAAAGGAGTATGATTTATATGGATAACAAGAAAAAACTAATAATATCAATAACTTTAATAGTTTTAATGATTATATTAATTACAACATATATAATTAGTACTAATGAAAAAGAAGAAATAGACCTAAATACAATTATATTTGAAAATAATGAAAAACAAGAAAATGTGGAAATAACAAATACAATAGATGAAGAAGAAAATAAAATTGCAGTACATATCATAGGTGAAGTAAAAAAAGAAGGAATAATATATTTAGAAAAAGGTTCAAGAGTAGCAGATGCAATAGAGAAAGCAGGAGGAGAAACAAAAGAAGCAGATTTATCAAAAATTAATTTAGCATATATACTTCAAGATGGAGAAAAAATATATGTACCAAATAAAAATGATAATATAACAGAGTATATTACTATAGAAAATGGAAATAATTTAATAACAGAAGGAAATAATACTTCAAATAATTTAAAAGGAGAGAATGATAAAGTGAATATAAATACAGCAACTTTAAATGAGCTAGATAGTCTTCCGGGAATAGGCCCATCAACCGCACAAAAAATAATAGATTATAGAGAAGAAAATGGGAACTTTAAAACAATAGAAGATTTGCAAAATGTAAAAGGAATAGGAGATGCAAAATTCGAGGAGATAAAGGACAAAATTATAGTATAAAATACTGTACAAATTAAAAAGATATGGTATAATTACAAATGAAAATAAGTGGAAAAAATATTCACAAAAAAGAAAGGAAGTAATGTAAAATGAGTAATGAATTAATAATAAAAAAATGCTTAAAATGTGGAGCGACAGTAAGAGTAATAGAAGATTGCAATTGTGATAATTGCGGAATAAAATGCTGCGGAGAAGAAATGCGAATAATGGTTCCTAATTCAGTAGATGCAGCAGTAGAAAAACACGTACCAACTTATGAGGTAGCAGATGATGAAATAGTAGTAAAAGTAAATCATGTAATGGAAAATGAACATTATATAGAATGGATTTCTTTAGTTAAAGAAAATAAGGAATATACTGTAAAACTTTGTCCAGAGCAAAATGCTGAAGCTAGATTTCCATATTTAAAAGGAGCTACATTATATGCATATTGCAATAAACATGGACTATGGAAAGCAGATGTAGAATAAAATAGCAAAAAACTTGTATTTTCGTGTACAAGTTTTTTGTTATTTTAGGAAAGTTATATCAGTAGGAAAAGCATAAACAATAGGGTAGAAGAGTGTTGATAGACACTTTGTAAAATAAAGCACTTAAAAGAGATACATAACAAATTAATCGAATTAGAATATAATACTTGAAAACACTAATGGGAGCAATAATTGCTCCCAAAAATTTTAAAAAAAGTTTTTTGGGGGGCAATGTTGGGAGCAAATCGTAAAAAATAATAAAAAATAAAATAAATTAAGTAAAATTATTTTTAGATAAAATGCTTGATACTAGGGCTTTTTATAAAATAATATAAAATATTTTAAAATAAAAAAAAGAGGCTAAAAGCCTCAAAATTGGTTGCGGGGGCAAGACTCGAACTTGCGACCTTTGGGTTATGAGCCCAACGAGCTGCCAACTGCTCCACCCCGCGATGTGTTAACAAATATATTATACTACTTTATATAGGTAGTGTCAATATATAAGTATAATTTTTATAAAAATAGTTGGTTACATAATATAAAATCTTGTACTTAATTTATTATATTCAGAAAAGAAAAAAGTTATACCTAAATTAATAAAAATCATAAAAAATTAGTTAGGATATTGACAAATTAAAATAAAGTAGTATAATAATATATATTGATAAATAAAAAGATAACAAATATTTGCTCATTCATTATATTTTAGATATCAATGATGTAGTACAACACACAACATAGGTGTTGTCTTTTTATGCGCTTAAAATAAAAATAGGAGGGAAAAATGGAAAAGGAAAATATTTTAGGAACAGAGAAAATAGGAAAATTAATGCGTAAGTTTTCTATTCCCTGTATTATATCGTTAGTTGTAAACTCTTTATATAATATTGTCGATCAAATATTTATTGGTTGGGGAGTAGGATATTTAGGAAATGGAGCTACGAATGTTGTATTCCCACTTACTATGGTATGTTTAGCATTTGCATTAATGTTTGGTGATGGAAGTTCTGCATTTTTAAGCTTAAAACTTGGAGAAAAGAAAAATGAAGAAGCTAGAAAAGGTGTAGCAAATGGTATTTTATCTTCTATAATTGTATCAATACTATTATGTGCGATAATCTTAGGCTTTTTGCCACAATTATTAAATATATTTGGATGTACAGATGCATTAAGAGAGTATGCTTTAAGTTATGGCTTTATAATTGCAATAGGATTACCATTTATGATGATTGGAACAACATTAAATTCAATTATAAGAGCAGATGGAAACCCAAAATATGCAATGGCTTCAATGCTTACAGGAGCAATATTAAATATAATATTGGATCCAATTTTTATATTTGTATTTAAAATGGGAGTTGAAGGAGCAGCAATAGCTACAGTAATAAGTCAGTTTGTTACTTTTTTAATGAATATTTTGTGCATAAGAAAATTTAAGAGCATAAAAATTAAAAAAGAAGACTTTAGATTAAAACTACATTTAGCAGGTAAAGTATCTATGCTAGGAATAAGTAGTTTTATTACTCAAATGGCGATAGTTGTAGTTATGGCATTTGAAAATAATTTACTTGGAAAATATGGAGCAGAATCAGAATTTGGATCAGAAATACC
Organism: uncultured Clostridium sp.; assembly: GCA_946499885.1. Lineage (GTDB taxonomy): Bacteria > Bacillota > Clostridia > TANB77 > CAG-508 > CALXVA01. Next base: position 16,746 of record CAMMTN010000005.1, read on the forward strand.
AATTACAGTACTTGGTATTGTTATGAAGATTAGCCAAATTCTAAATAGTATTATTATAGGAATTGCAGCAGGTGCACAACCTATACTTGGATACAACTATGGTGCTGCAAAATATGATAGAGTAAAGAAAACTTTAAAAATAGTATTAGGTCTAAGTGTGGCCGTTAGTACAGTAGCATTTATATTATTCCAAACAATACCAGATAAATTAATTTCAATATTCGGTAGTGGAGATACACTATATATGGAATTTGCTTGTTTAGCATTTAGAACATATCTAATGCTTTGCATATGTAATGGTATACAAATTCCAGCAGGTATATTCTTCCAAGCAATTGGAAAAGGCGTAAAAAGTGCATTTATATCTTTATCAAGACAAATATTATTCCTAATTCCAGCTATGGTAACATTTGGCCATTTATTTGGTATACATGGAGTCCTATATGCAGGACCATTTGCTGATGGATTAGCATTTGTTATAGCTACAATATTACTTGTACTTCAAGTTAAGAATTTAAACAAAGAAAATGCTTTAAGTCAAACATTAATTGATGATACAAGTACAGATAATAAATTAAATAAACAAATTATTATTACTCTTTCAAGAGAATATGGCTCAGGAGGAAGATATGTAGGAAGATTAATAGCTGATAAATTAGGAATAAAGTTATATGATAAAGATTTTGTAATAAAAGTTGCAGAAGAAACTGGATTATCACAAGAATATATAGAGGAGAATGAACAAAAAAGATCTGCATTTGCACCATTAAATAATGGATACTATTCAGAATTTAATAATTCAGATGAATTATTTGCAAAAGAATCTGAACTGATTAAAGAAATAGCAGATAAAGAGTCATGTGTAATTATAGGTAGATGTGCAGATAGTATACTAGCAGATAGAAATAATGTGATAAAAGTTTTTGTGTATAGCAACATGGAAGACAAAATCGAAAGAGCGATAAAATATTATAATATGAATAAAGAAAAAGCAGAAAAGGAAATTGAAAGAATAGATAAACAAAGAGGAAATCACTATAAATATTATACGGGAAAAGAGTGGAAAGAATTTGAAAATTATGATATATGTGTTAATAGTGATGCATTAGGAGTAGAGAAAACTGCTGAAATAATTTGCCAAATGGTAGAAGAAAAAGAAAAAAGTTTAGTATAAATTAAAGTATATGTGAATATAATATAAATAAAATATTATATTTACATATACTTTTTATTCATATAACAAAATAATTCGATTTCCTATTTTATCAACCATTTTATCCTCTTTTAAAAGTTTTAGTTCTCTCATCATTGCACTTCTATCTACATTTAAGTAATCTGCTAAATCTGTTAAAGATAGGGGAAGTTCAAAAGTTTTTGAAAGTTTTCTAGTAGAAATTAAAGAAAAGTACATTAAAAGTTTATCACGTGTTGTTCTTTGAGTAAGTAACTCTATTCTAGTATTTAAATCAGTAATTTTATCTAAAATAAGTTCAGGTAAGTATTCAGCTAAAGAATCATGAAATTTACAAGTTTTATTACATTTATTTTTTATTTCATCATATATATAAAATAATACTTCACAATTTGACCTAGATTCAACTAAAAGTTCATTATTTGTAGTAACTTTATAAAATACTTCACCAAATAAAGCATTTTTTGAAAAATGCTCTACAATAGTTCTATTTCCATTTAAATCATATCTAACTAAATCAGCATTTCCATTTAACAAAATACATAGCTGATTTCTTTTTTGAATATATGTAGTTATTACTTCATTTTTTGAAAAAGTCTTTTTTTGAGACTTGCTACAATTTTTAGAAAAATTATAAATAAAGCTATTAATATTAAAATTAGAATTCATTTTAATTAGTACACCTTCTTAACAAATTACCATATAAGCATATCTACATAAAACTATTATAACGGAAACAAGCTCCAAAATCAATAAAATCAAGGGAAAAAGTTGTAATAAAAATGTAATATAATATTTAAAAAATTAAATCCTTACTGTCTCTAAAACAAAAAAGGTCTAAAAATACAATTTGCATAATATGTGACTTTTGCAACAGAAAAAAATAAAAAAAGATATATAATAATGGCATAATAAATACGGGGGAGGAAATGTAAAAATGAAAGTTATAAAAAGAGATGGAAGAGCAGTAGATTACGATAGATCTAAAATCCAAATAGCTATTGAAAAAGCAAATCAAGAAGTAAAATCATCTGAAAGAGCATCTAAGGAAAATATAAAAGAAATTATTAATTATATAGAAGAGCTAAATAAAAAAAGAATGTTAGTAGAAGATATACAAGATATAATTGAAGAAAAGTTGATGGAACTTGAAAAGTACGAACTAGCTAAGAAATATATTGTATATAGATATACAAGAGCATTAGTTAGAAAACAAAATACAACTGATGAAACAATACTAGGTATTATAAGAAACGAAAACAAAGAATTAGCAGAAGAAAATTCAAATAAAAATACTATGCTTGCATCAACTCAAAGAGATTATATAGCAGGAGAAGTTTCAAGAGATTTAACAAGAAGATTATTATTACCAGAAAAAATAGCAAAGGCTGACGCAGAAGGTATTTTACATTTCCATGATGCTGATTACTTTATACAACCTATATTCAATTGTTGCTTAATAAATATAGGCGATATGTTAGATAATGGAACAGTTATGAATGGTAAAATGATAGAAAGCCCAAAAAGTTTTCAAGTTGCATGTACGGTAACAACACAAATTATTGCAGCTGTAGCAAGTAACCAATATGGTGGACAATCTGTTGACATGATACATCTAGGAAAATATCTAAGAAAGAGTTATGATAAATTTAAAAAACAAATTGAAGCAAAATATAAAGGAAAATTAGCAGAAGAAGTTATAGAAGATCTAGTACAAGACAGAATAAGGACTGAATTAAAATCAGGAGTTCAAACAATACAATATCAAATAAATACATTAATGACAACAAATGGACAATCTCCATTCGTAACATTATTCTTGCACCTAGAAAAAGATGATCCATACATAAAAGAAAATGCTATGATTATAGAAGAAGTATTAAGACAAAGATATGAAGGAATTAAAAATGAAGCAGGAGTATATGTAACACCAGCATTTCCAAAGTTAGTATATGTGCTAGATGAATTTAATTCTTTAAAAGGTGGAGAATATGACTACTTAACAAAACTTGCTGTAAAATGTTCAGCAAAAAGAATGTACCCAGATTATATTTCAGCTAAGAAAATGAGAGAAAATTATGAAGGTAATGTATTTAGCCCTATGGGATGTAGAAGCTTCCTATCTCCATGGAAAGATGAAAACGGAAATTATAAATTTGAAGGAAGATTTAATCAAGGAGTTGTAAGTATAAACTTGCCACAAATTGCAATTATAGCAGATGGTGATGAAGATAAATTCTGGAAATTATTAGATGAAAGATTAGAACTATGTAAAGAAGCATTAATGTGTAGACATTACGCACTACTTGGTACACATTCAGATATAAGTCCTATACATTGGCAATATGGTGCAATATCACGTCTAAAAAAAGGTGAAAAAATAGATAAATTACTATATGGTGGATATTCAACAATATCTTTGGGATATATAGGAATATACGAAATGACAAAGGTTATGAAAGGAGTATCACAAACTGAACCAGAGGGACATGATTTTGCTATAAAAGTTATGAAACATTTAAGAGAAACAACAGATAAATGGAAAAAAGAAACAAATATCGGATTTGCACTATATGGAACTCCAGCAGAGAGTTTATGTTATAAATTTGCAAGAATTGATAAAGAAAAGTTTGGAACTATTAAGGACGTAACAGATAAAGGATATTACACAAATTCATATCATGTAGATGTAAGAGAAAAAATAGATGCATTCGAAAAATTAGAGTTTGAAAGCGAATTTCAAAAAATCTCTTCAGGTGGAGCTATTTCTTATGTAGAAGTTCCAAATATGGAGAAAAATGTGGATGCTCTAGAAGCAGTAGTTAAATTTATATATGATAATATCCAATATGCAGAATTTAATACAAAATCAGACTATTGTCATGAATGTGGATTTGATGGAGAAATTATAATAAATGATGACGGAGAATGGGAATGCCCAAACTGTGGAAATAAAGATCATTCAAAAATGACAGTTGTAAGAAGAACATGTGGATATTTAGGAGAAAATTTCTGGAATGCAGGTAAGACAAAGGAGATTAAGCAAAGAGTAATGCACTTATAGAACATAGAGACAAAGGAGAATAAATACTATGAATTATGCAGATATAAAAAGAATAGACGTTGCAAACGGAGAAGGAGTTAGAGTTTCTGTATTTGTAAGCGGATGCAATCATCATTGCAAGGGTTGTTTTAATGAATGTGCTTGGGACTTTAATTATGGAAATGAATTTACAGAGAAGCAAGAAGAGGAAGTACTTAAAGATTTAAATCATGATTATATCTCAGGACTTACATTGCTTGGAGGAGAACCTTTAGAGCCAGTAAATCAAGCAGGACTATTACCTCTTGTAAAAAAAGTAAAAGAAAAATTTCCAGACAAAAAGATTTGGTGTTATACAGGATTTGACTTCGAAAAAGATGTTGTAGGGAAAATGGCAAAACAAAGTGAAACAACAAAAGAATTATTAAATTATATAGACGTAATAGTAGATGGAAAATTTGAAGAAGAAAAAAAAGATTTAAAACTTAAATTTAGAGGTTCATCAAATCAAAGGATATTAGATGTAAAAGAAAGCCTAAAAGAGAATAAACCAGTAGAATATAAAATATAAAAATTAAAAAATAAGCCATTGGGGACGGACACCTTTGGCTGAAAATAATGATAAATTTAAATAAAACTTTTATTATCATTTTCAGCCAAAGGTGTCCGTCCCCAATGGCTTATTTTTTAATATCCGATTATTTCATTATACATGTCAATAGCAAATTTATTTGAAGGTTCTAATAGCTTAGATAAATAAATATACTCATAATTAAATCCTTTTATTTTATTCGTAAGATTTAATGCATCTTCTTTAAAAATTATTAAACTATTATCTTGTAACAACCATTAATTATCATAAAAATACAAACAAATTTTCGAAAAAACTATTGACAAAACAAAAAACAAAGTGTAAAATAATACAAACAAACGTTCAAAAATAGGAGGTAAGTATAATGAGAAAAAATAGTGAAAAAATAATTAAAACAGCAAAAATTTTTGGTATTGGGTATGAATTAAAAATCAGTTACAAATATATTAAAATTCCAAAACTAGAAATTAAAAATAAAGAAATAGAAATATACTTACCTAATAAGTATAAAAAAATTGATAACACTGTTATAGTAGAATTATTATTAGACAAAATGTATGAGGCAATTGCAAACAAAGAAATAGATAATATAATGGAAAAAGTAAGAACAACTCTTAAATTTGCCCCAGAAGATTACAAAATAATGAAATTAGATAAAAGATTAGGAAAATGCTTGGCAAATAGAATAATAATAAATCCTGAGATAGTAAAATACAGAAAAGAAATAATAGAATATATAATTTTTTGTGAATTTTGTAATATAAAAGTAAAAAGACATAGCAAAAAATTTAGGGAGATGATAAAAACATATATTCCTAATTATGAAAATTATGAATATGAACTAATAGGAATACAATATTAATAGATGTAGTAAAAAATATAACTACATCAAGAAGAAAGTAGTGCGCACTACTGATACTATAATATATAAAATTATGTTATAAAGAATATTATTAAGTATCTAAAATGATAGATTATAAGAGTACTAAAATAGTTAAAGAACTTAATCCTTTATAGAATAAAATTAATTATGAATAAATGATATGCATATCAAGATTAAAATCATTAAAAAATATGATGTAATTATATAGCGTAAATAATAAAAAATCAACACATTTTACAGAATTTGTAAAATGTGTTAAAAAACTTGTCGAAAAATGTCAAAAAATAATTAAATGAAATTACCCTGTATTTAACTAGTAACAACTTGTAATAAAAAATAGTATATAATATAATAACTTAAAAAAGAGGAGTGATAAAACATGCTAAAACATATAGGAAATACTCCAATGATAAAGATATCATATAAAAATGGAGAAAAAATAAATTATATATATGCAAAATTAGAATGGTATAATCCAACAGGAAGTATAAAAGATAGAGTTGCATACTATATGATAAAAAAAGCAAAAGAAAGAGGAAAATTAAAAGAAAATATGCCAATAATAGAAGCAACAAGCGGAAATACAGGTATTTCTTTAGCAGCATTTGGAGCATATTATAATCACCCGGTATATATATTTATGCCAGAGTGGGCAAGCAAAGAAAGAGTAGCATTAATGAAAAGTTATGGAGCAAATGTTATACTAATTTCTAAAGAAGAAGGTGGATTTAAAAAATGTTTAGAAGAAGCAGAAAAACTTTCTAAAGAAAAGAACGGATTTTGGACTAATCAATTTGCAAATACAGATAATATACTTGCTCATTATGAAACAACAGGAGAAGAAATTATTAAAAGTTTACCAGAAAAAGTATCTGCATTTGTATCAGGTGTAGGGACAGGTGGAACTTTAATAGGAATAGGTAAAAAACTAAAAAAATGGGATCAAAATGTGGAAATTATAGCATTAGAACCAGAAAAAATGCCTTTAATTTCACAAAATAAAATTATTGATAACCATAAAATAGAAGGAATTGGTGATGACTTTATACCAGATTTATTAGATAAAAACTTACTAGATGAAGTTATTCTAGTAAATGATGAAGATGCAATAAATATGTCTAGAAGGTTATCTAAAGAACTTGGATTAGGAGTAGGAATTTCATCAGGAGCAAATATAATTGCAAGTATAATTTATCAAGAAAAAGTAAATAAACCAGTTGTTACAGTATTTGCAGATGATAATAAAAAATATTTAAGTACAGATTTATCTAAAGAAATTGATGGAGATAATAAATTTATCTCAAACAAGATTAAATTACTAAATTATGAAGTAATATAAAAGTAAATATCAAAATAAAACTTCCTTTCATAATATATTATGAAAACATATTATGAAAGGAGTTTTTTTAAGTGAGAAAAAAAGTAATATTATTAATATTTTTCATAATTATATTTTTAGTAATAACTGTGCCAGCTTATGCATTATCTCCATCAAGTAGCAAAATATATAAAGGAATAGATGTTAGTGAATGGCAAGGGGATATTGACTTTAAAAAAGTAAAAGAAGCAGGAATTGAAATTGTATATATAAGGGCGGGTCAGGGATTTAGCTATGAAGATGCAAAATTTGAAAGAAATTATGAAAAAGCAAAAGAAAATGGATTAAAGGTTGGAGTTTATCATTATGTTACAGCTAGAAGTGTAGAAGATGCAAAACTTCAGGCAAAATTTTTTGTTTCATTAATATCAAATAAAAAAATAGATTGCAAATTAGCAATGGATTTTGAATCTTTTGGAAATTTAACTAATTTACAAATAAACGAAATAGCATTAGCATATTTAAAAGAATTAGAACAGTTATCTAAAAAAGAGGTTATTGTATATAGCAATACATATGCTGCAAAATATAAATTTAATAGTGAAGTTGCAAGATATCCTCTATGGGTTGCACAATATGGAGTAAATGAGCCTCAAGATAATGGAAAATGGAAAAGTTGGGAAGGATATCAATATAGTTCTACTGGTAGAGTAAATGGAATAAGTGGAAATGTAGATTTGGATAAGTTTACAGAAAATATATTCTTAAGCAATGTAGAAGAAATTCCAGAAGTAGAAAAGCCAAAATGCGATAAAGAAGATAGGATTTTATATAAAGTAAAAAAAGGAGATACATTAACAAAAATAGCTTTAGAGTTTAATACAACAGTAAGTCATTTGGTAGAAATAAATAATATAAAAAATTCAAATTTAATTTACACAGGAGAAATATTGACTATATCATGTAATCATAATAACAATCAAAATAATAGTAGTACTAATCAAAGTATGATAACATATAAAATAAAAAGTGGAGATACATTAACAAAAATAGCTTTAACATATAACACAACAGTTTCTAGTTTAGTAAATTTGAATAATATAAAAAATTCAAATTTAATCTATGCAGGAGAAACAATAAAAATTATTCCTAATAATAGTTTATCAGGCTCAAATGCATACTATACAGTAAAAAGAGGGAATACTTTATGGGAAATAGCAAGAATGTATAATACTTCTGTGGCAAATATAGTAAGAATGAATGGGATTAGAAATCCTAATTTGATTTATCCAGGACAAAACTTAAGAATTAACTAGAATTTTTAAGTTACCTTAATTCCAAGTATTGACAAACTTTGAATGTTTAATGTATAATATTATTTGTTCGAAAATAAAGGAACAAAATGAAATCCCACACTGAACACTTAAAGGTGTAATACTGGAAGGAGGGGAATGAAATGTCAGAGGTTAAAGTTAATAATGGAAATATAGAAGACGCGTTAAAAAGGTTTAAAAGACAATGCGCAAGAAATGGAGTATTGCAAGAAGTTAGAAAAAGAGAGCACTATGAGAAGCCAAGTGTTAAGAGAAAAAAGAAATCAGAGGCAGCTAGAAAAAGAAAATTTTAATTGATTATAGAACTTCAATTTAGAAAATAAAATCTAAATTGGAGTTTTTGTATTATAGGACTTGTATATTATTTTTAAAATATTATATAATAATCAATATATAATAAAATTTAAATAGAAAGGAGAAAGTGTATGCAATATACAAAAAACGAGATAAAAAAAGGAGTTACACTTCATTATATAAATACAAATAAATTTAAAACAAATCTATATGCAGTGTTTTTAACTATGCCATTGGATAGAAAAAATGTTACAAAAAATGCCTTGATTACAGCAATATTAAGGAGAGGAACAAATAATATAAAATCACAAGATTTAATAAACATGAAACTTGAAGAGATGTATGGTGCAAGTTTTGATTGTGGAATAGAAAAAACTGGTGATAATCATGTGATGAAATTTTATTTAGAAGCGGTTAATGAAGAATTTTTACCAGAAAAAGAAGAACTTACAAAAAAATGTATTAATCTATTATTTGATATGATTTTTAATCCATTAATAGAAAATGATGGTTTCAAAAGAGAATATGTAGATGGAGAAAAGAAAAATTTAAAACAAATTATAGAATCTAAAATAGATAATAAAAGAACATATTCATTAGAAAGATGCATAGAAGAAATGTTTAGAGACGAGCCTTATGGATTATATAGATATGGATATGTAGAGGATTTAGAAACATTAACACCACAAAACTTATATGAATATTATATAGATTTAATAAACAGATGCAAAATAGATATATTTGTATCTGGAGAAATTGAGAAAAATAATATTGAAAATATAGTAAAAGAAAATGAGAAAATAGGTAAATTAAATGAAAGAAAAGCAGACTATAAAATAACAGGTATAAATGATAAAAAAATAGAAGAAACAAAAACAATAGAAGAACATATGCAAGTAGGACAAGGAAATCTTGTTATAGGGCTAAATGTAAATAAAAAAGACCAAAATTCAAAATTTGTAGCATCAGTATATAATGCAATTTTAGGGGGAGGAGCAAATTCTAAACTATTCCAAAATGTAAGGGAAAAGGAAAGTTTAGCATATACAGCAGGTTCAACATATAAAAAACAAAAAGATGCTGTTTTTATTAGGTGTGGAATAGAAATTGCAAATTATGAAAAAGCTTTAAATACAATAAAAAAACAACTAGAAGATATAAGAAAAGGAAATTTTACTGATGGAGATATAGAAAATTCAAAAAAATTAATTACAGAGTCAATAGTAGGTATAAGTTCAGAACAAGATGCAGAGATAACATATTGCTATTCACAAGAATTAGCAAATGAATTTATAACTTTAGAAGAATATATAGAAGGAGTAAATAAAGTTTCAAAAAAGGAAATAATAGATTTAGCAAGTAATACTTTAATAGACACAATTTATTTCTTAAGAGACTAAAATATGAAAAAATGAAAAAAATAATTAAAAATAGTATTAAATATGTCGGAATATATAGTGTAACAATTATAATTTTTATTATATTATTATTAATATCATCAGCTTTCCCATCAAAAGTAATAGAAAGAAATGTAAAAAAATCATCAGACATATTATTAAAAGAAACCAAATATAAAGAAATTTATGTGCCATATAAATTTATAAATATTAGTATGGATAATCAGACAGATGCATTAATGCTAAATACAGCATATTCAATAGATAATAGTTCTCCTTTGTATTCAGCATTTGTAGCAAGAAAAAATTATATACCAGGAAAAACTCAGCAAATATCCGAGGAAAAAGTTGGAGAATTAGATTTTGATAAAAAATACAAAGAACTAAATCAAGTAAAAGAATTAAATGACACTATAAATGGAGAGGTTTTAGAATCTTTTGAATATGCTAGATATTGGCATGGATATCTTACAGTAATAAGGCCATTACTAATTTTGTTTGATATAAATGTGATTAGAGTCATATTTAGAATTATTTTTACGGTTTTAGTAATTATATTGTTGTATTTAATATATAAAAAAATAGATTTGATAACAGCAATTATATTTTTTATAGGATTAACTGCAGTGGAATATTGGTATATAGGAACATCACTTCAAGGTTCATTTATATTTTTTATTATGATGATTTCTACAATAATAATTTTACTACAATATGAAAAAATAAAAAGTTTTTCTACTTTTTTCTTTATAATAGGGATGCTAACAAACTTTTTTGATTTCCTCACAGTACCAATATTAACATTAGGAATACCATTAATTATATATTATTTATTGAAGCAAAAACAAGATAAGAATACTAATATTAAAGAATTGTTCATATTTAGTATTGTATGGGGAATAGCATATTTATCAACATGGGTTGGAAAATGGATACTATTAAATGTTTTGTATAATAAGAATATTTTTGAAGTTGTTATAAATCAAATAATATATAGATCTTCAAATATATCATATGGAGAGCCGATATCTTATTTTAAAATTTTATATATAAATTATATATGGATAATAGGAACAATTTCAATTGAGTTATTAGTAGTATATATTTTAAAAATGATTAAATTTCTTTATAGCAAAAATGAAAAAATAAGTTTTAATACTAACAAAAATTTAATACCTTTTTTCATAATAGCAATTATGCCATTTATATGGTATGGAGTAATAAAAAATCATTCATATAATCATTCTTTTTTTACATATAGAAATTTATTATTAACAATAATAGGTGTTTCTATTTTATTTAAAAAAATGATTAACGAAAGGAGCTTTAAATGAAAATATTAGAGAGTTTGAAAATAAAAGAAAAGGCATATATAGAAAAATTAGACAATGGTATGACAGTTATAATAATACCAAAACCTAATTTAGATAAAAAATATATTATATGGGGAACAAACTTTGGCTCAATAGATAATAGATTTATAATGCCAAGGACTAATGAAGAAGTTTTTATACCAGATGGTGTAGCGCACTTTCTAGAACATAAATTATTTGAACAACCAAATGGAACAAATAGCTTAGATACATTAATGGCATTAGGATTAGATGCAAATGCGTATACAACAAATGACCATACAGCATATTTATTTGAATGTACAAATAATTTTTATGAAGGTTTAGATGAACTTATGGATTATGTGCAACATCCGTATTTTACAGATGAAAATGTAGAAAAGGAAAAGGGAATAATAGGTCAAGAAATAAAAATGTATGATGATGAACCTAGTTGGAGACTATATATGAATGCAATGGATTGTATGTATAAGGAAAATCCAATAAAAATAGATATAGCAGGAAGTATAGAATCAATAAGCAAAATAACACCAGATGTATTATATAAATGCTATAATACTTTCTACAATCCATCAAATATGATAATGGCAGTTTGTGGAGATTTTAAGCCAGAAGAACTATTAAAAGAAATAAAGAAAAGATTAGTACAAAAAGAAGAACAAGGAGAAATAAAGAGGATATATCCAGCAAAAGAAAAAGAGATAAACAAACCATATAAAGAAATTGCAATGGAAGTAAGTACACCAATATTTGCAATTGGATACAAAGATGTAGAAGGAATGACAGAGGATATTGTAAAAAAACATATAGCAATAGAAATTTTATTAAATATGATTATAGGAAAAAGTTCTGAAACATATAAAAAACTATATGAAAGTGGAGATTTATTATCAAAACCAGACACAGATTATGAATTTAGCAAAGAATATGCACATATTTTAATTTCAGGTAAATCAAATAATCCAACAAAAATAAGGGAAAGCATAGAAAAAGCAGTAGAAGAATATATAAAAAATGGGTTAAATAAAGAACAGTTTGATAGATCAAGAAAGAAAATTTATGGAGACTATGTAGTAGAGTATAATAATGTGGGAGATATTGCTAGAATGTTTTTAGCAGATAGAATGAAAGGAATAAATAGCTTTGATTATATAGAAAAATTTAATGAGGTAACAAAAGAGTTTGCAGAGGAAGTTTTAAAAAATGTCTTTAAAAAGAAAAATATGATAATGTCTGTAGTAAAAAGTAACTAACAGAAAATTAATGTAGAAAAATGTCGAGAAATGACATACGAAAAATGGCAAAAACCGCTCTAAATCAACAAAAATATATTGACTAACATGTAAAAATATGGTATTTTTAAAATATACAAAAGAAAAATATCAAAAAAGGAGAGTGGTTTTTATGTTAAATGATGAAATTTGTAAATTAAGAGAAAAACTTAATAATAGTATAATCAACGGAGATGACTATGAAATAACATATAAAATAAGTGTAGAACTAGATGAATTAATAGCAGAATATTATAGGATAGAATTAGATTTATCAAAAAAAGGTAAAACTATAAAGAATCAAAAAATAAAGAGAAAAAATGTAGCAAAAGTTTAAAAACCATATGAATAAAGACTAGAATTTAGTTATAAGGACTAAATTTTAGTCTTTATTTGTTACAAAAATGTTACAAAAATATTATTTTTTTGTAACAAATGAGCAAAATAAACAAAAATATGCTATGATATATTGCAAAATAAAGAAAAATCATTTATAATTAAATAAGTAGGAGGTTCAATAATGAAGAAAAACAAGATAAATTTATTAAAAACACTTATTATTTTTATAGTAGTTTCTATATTATTTTTAATCCCTACGAATGTTAAAGCACAAGATGTAACATTAGAAGTTAAAGTGGCAACAGGTGTAATAAATCCAGGAAATTTTGAACCACCAGCTTTGACAGATAATGAAACACAAGTTATAATTGATAAAGGCGCAACAATAGTAAGTATTATTAGAGTGATAGGAATAATAGTTACAGTAATATCACTAATGTTAATAGGTATAAGATACATGACTGGCAGTGTGGAAGAAAAGGCAGACTATAAAAAAAGTATGCTTCCTTATTTAATAGGTGTATTTATATTTTTTGCTTTATCTCAGTTACTAGGCGTTATTATAGAAATTGCGAATGGAATTAACACTTAGTGTATTTATAGAAAGGGAAAATATGAAAAAAATATCATATAATATATTTTTAATAGTAATTGCTTCAATAATTATATTATTTAGCATAAAAACAAATGTTTATGCTATATCATTTAATGACATATGGGAACAACTTTCAAATTACATAGAAGATACGAATTCTTTGCAAACAGATGAAAAAACTGAAGCGGGAGATATATTTACAGGAGCTGATGAATTTATACAAGCAGGGGTGAATGATAACCATACGACAATTGATGACAGCGCTTTAGAAGAAATGTCTGACTTAATATATAATTTATTATTAATAATAGCTATAGTTGTAGCTGTTATAGTAGGATTGGTTATAGGCATACAATTTATAACAGGAAGTGTGGCACAAAAGGCAAAAATCAAAGAAACATTAATTCCATATATTGCAGGATGTATAGTAATATTTGGAGCTTTTGGAATATGGAAATTGGTTGTAGAAATATTAAGCCAAGCATAGTACAAAGTAGATTTTAAAATTATCTCTTTAAAGGGGATATTATTATATATTATAATAGATAGAAGGAGGAAAATAAATGAAGAAAGTATCTAAAATATTATCAATAATATTATTAGTAGCAATTGTTATGACAATAGGAATGGGAACTGTAGTAAATGCAGATACTACAAAACAAAATTCAGAAACTATAGTAAATAACTTATTTGAACAAAGTGCAGGAGGAACTGGCGAAATTCAAACAGTTGGTGGTAGAATAGTAAATGTTGTAACAACAATAGGAATAATAGTTGCAGTAATAGTATTATTAATATTAGGCATCAAATATATGATGGGTAGTGCTTCTGAAAAAGCAGAATACAAGAAAACAATGATACCATACCTAGTTGGTGCTATATTAATATTTGGAGCATCAGCTATAGCAAAAGCAGTAATATTAATGGCAGAAGGCATAACAACAGGAACATAATATTACAGAAATATTACAGAAATATTACAATTATATTAAAAGTGCATTTTATATGCACTTTTTTTCTGTTTTTGTATCTTTTTATCAAATTATCTGCTATAATATATAGTGTAGAGAGTTATAACTAAGGAGAAAACGATGTTGAAAAATAATTATAATTTTGGCTGCGTCAAATTTTATTTAAAACGCGGTTACATACAACAGTATGCGCCCTTACCTTTTAAATAAAAATTTTCCTTGCCAAAATTCAATTCTTTTCCAACAGAATCTGCCTTATGAAAGGAACGTGGTTTACAATGGGGACATATAACTTGCCAAGAAACGTAAAAGGAGAAGGGAGAATTTTATTCATCTTCACTGGAAAGAGTATGATATATACTGTAGTAGCAGGAGGCATAGGATTACTTTTCTATTTTATACTTTCACTATTTGGTTTAAATATGGTAGGGCTAATAATAATAGTAGCTTTTGCACTAATAGGCTTTATAATAGGAACATTGAAAGTACCAAATTTAGAAAAATTTAATTTTACTAGAAAAACAGGTGGAGAGAATTTAGATGACATTATAAGAAGAGCGATAAAATTTAAAACAAAAGGGAAGAAGATATATATATACAAGGAGGAAGAAAAAAATGGTAAATAATATAGAAATTTTAACAATGATTTTAATGATTATCATATTGGTAATAGTTGTATTATTAGCAATACTTGCAATAGTATATTTTACTTCAAAAAACAAGAAAGATAAGAAAAAAGAAACAATAGAAAATGAAAGTGTAGAAACAAAAAATCAAAAATCAAAAACTTTTGCTGTAGAATCTGTAATGGATTTTATGGAATTTGATAAAGTTGAAGATAATATGATAATGCAAAAAAATGGCAGTAAATATATTATGGTTATTGAATGTCAAGGTATAAATTATGATTTAATGTCTGCAATTGAAAAAAATTCAGTAGAAGAAGGTTTTATTCAATTCTTAAATACCATAAGGCATCCAATACAAATTTATGTACAAACAAGAACGATAAACCTTGAATCAAGCTTGCAAACATATAAAGATAGAGTAAATGAAATAGAAGAAAGTTTACAACGTCAAGAAATGAGATATAAAGAAATGGCAAGCTCTGGTAACTACTCAAGAGAACAATTAAATCAAGCATATTATGAATTAACTAAACAAAGAAATCTAACTGAATATGGAAAAGATATTATTTATTCTACAGAAAGAATGAGTTTAAATAAAAATGTATTAAACCAAAAATACTATATAGTTGTTCCATATTATTCAGAAGAATTAGGACAAAACGATTTTGATAAAGAAGAAATAAAAAATTTAGCTTTTTCTGAATTATATACTAGATGTCAATCAATAATACGTACACTTGCAGCATGTGAAGTAAATGGCAAGATTTTAACTTCTAATGAGCTTGTTGATTTACTATATGTAGCATATAACAGAGATGAACAAGAAACTTATGGCGTAGATAAAGCATTAAGAGCAGGATATGATGAACTTTACTCAACAGCACCAGATGTATTAGATAAAAAAATGAGAACTTTAGATGCAAAAATAGAGGAAGAAGCATTTAATAAAGCAAATGAAAAAGTTATTGAAGCACAATCTGCAAAAGAAAGAGCTTTAAGAAGAAAAGAAAACAATATAGATAATTTAATTGCACAGATGGCAGAATTAATAGTTGAACAAAATAGAGCAATGGTAGGAAATGATGTGGCGAATGATGCAATTTCAAGAATAAGAACTGAAAAAAATAATAAAAAAGAAAAAGAAGAAAAAAATGAAGAAGGAGGTACAGAAGATAATGTCAAAGAAACAAAAAAGAGAAGAAGAACTACAAAGACAAAAACAGCTTAATGACTATACAAAACCAGATGAGTTTGAAATATTAAAGAAAAAAACTATAAAAGAATTAATAGCACCTTCGGGAATAGATGCTAGCAATATAGACCATCTAGAGATAATTTCAAATGTTACAAGATTTGCAAGAAGCTTTTTCGTATCAGCTTTGCCAAGAATGTGTACTTTTCCAGAACTTTTTAGAGATATGTATTTGTTTGGAGATATAAATACATCAATTTATATTAACCCAATACCAGAATCAAGATCTCAAAATGAATTAAATAGAGTAATAAATGAAATAGAAACAGAAAGAATTGTAGCCGCAGATAGAGGAAACATAAATAGAGAAAGTGATTTAAGTCAAAAAAGACTTGAAGCAGAAGAATTAAGGGATGAAATAGCAGCAGGATATAATAAACTTTATGAGGCATCAATTGTGTCTACTCTATTTGCATATAGTTTAGAAGACTTAGATAGATTTACAAAACTATTAGCAACAGAAATGTCTAAATCATTAGTTGGTGTGAAAAGTGCATGGGCTATGCAAGAAGAAGCTTTTAAATCTAATTTGCCATTAATGGATGATAAAATTAGAAAAACTCATACATTTGATAGAAGATCTATGGGAACAGTATTTCCATTTACTACATCAGAAGTTGGACATCCTTCAGGGATACCATTAGGTGTAAATAAACAAACTGGAGTACCAATACTTTTTGATAACTTCCATAATTCACTTACAAATTATAACATGGTTATATTCGCTAAATCTGGTGCTGGTAAGTCAGTTACAATGAAAACTTTAATTTCAAGATCAGCAGTTTTAATGGGAGTACAAAGTCTAGCTCTTGATGCAGAAGGTGAGTATAGCATAGTTGCAGAAAGTTTAGGAGGAATAAATGTAGTAATAAGTCCTACTTCTAAAACTGTAATAAACATATTTGATATTGAAACAGAAATTGTAAAAGATGAAATAACAGGAAAAGATAGATTAGTTTTAAATGTAGAAAATAAAGTAGAAGATGTTACACAAGCTTTACTTACTATGGCAAAAGGTAGTACAAGAAGTGAAGAAGTAAATGAACTTACAAAACAAATTATAGCTGAATCAGTTGCAGAAGAATATGCTGCACATGGAATAAATAATGATCCAAATAGTTTATTTGAAGCTTCTAGAGGTGAGTTTAATGGCAACATGTTAGGAAGAAAGAAAAAAGAAATGCCAACTATTGGATCATGGTATAGAAGGATACAAAAGAAAGCAGAAGATAATACAAATGTAGACTATAATTTTCATTATAGCTATTTACTTAAAGTTATGAAGCAATACATAAGAGAGTATGATGGACAAATGGCATATTTTGATGGACAATCTACATTTGATTTATTAGAAGGAACATTGTTTATAAACTTAGATATATCACAATTAGAAGAAAAATTTGCAAGACCACTTGCACAACAAATTCTACTAGAATGGATTTGGGAAAAGTATGTTAAAAAGAATAGTGAAGATAGAACAAAAGCTGCTAAAAAGAGAGTTCTAGTTGACGAAGCATGGATGTTACTTCCATTCCCAGAGGCCGTTGAGTTTTTAAATACAATGGCAAGACGTGCTAGAAAAAGAAATGTATCACTCGCAATTATTTCACAAAGATTTCAAGACTTTTATGAAAAACCAGAAGCACAAGCAGTTCTTACATCATCAGATACAAAACTATTCTTAGCACAGGATAAATCAGAAATACAATATCTAAAAGAAGTATTTAAATTAAGTGAAGGAGAAGCTAGTTTCCTAGTAACTTGTTTAAAAGGAGAAGGTTTACTAAAGGTAGGACCAGATAGTGCAATAATACAGATACAACCTACCGCTAAAGAATTCGAATTTGTTGAAACAAACCTAAATAAACTAATGCAAAGAAGAAGAAAGACAGATAATAGATATTAGGGGGAAAAAATGAAAATGTTTGCTAATAAACATATTGTACAAAAAGTAATAATTGCAATAGTAATAGTTCTATTATTTAATTTTATAGTTCCAAATTATTCTCATGCAGGAATAGGTGGAGTACTAATGGGACCAATAATTGATTTCATTTCTGCTGTAGGAGATGCAGTTTTGTCAGCACTTCAATTTTTCTTTTATGATGGAGGAATTGATTTAGGAGGCACAATGGATATAACTAAGGGATTTAATCAATTCACTTTAGCAGGATCTCTTGTAAAAGATGCTATAAAATCTAAAAATCAAGATTATATTAATATAATTAAACAATTGGGATTAGAACTAACTAGTGAAGAACCAGATATTCAGATTGATTCAGACAAATTTGATAAGGGATGGAGAAACTTTTTTACATTTGGACTTCTTGAGAAAGACTATGGAGTACCCATTATAAAATATAGTCCTGAAGCAATATTCTCTAATGAAGTTCCATCATTAGATGTTAATTTTATTAATCCAAAACAATGGAATAATGAAGCAATGGACAATAGATCAGTGACAAAAGCTTTGCATTCTACCATTGCTAATTGGTATATTGCATTAAGAAATTTATCTATAGTAGCACTATTATCAATTTTATTGTATGTAGGCATAAGAATGGTAATTTCAAGTACTGCATCAGATAAATCAAAATATAAGCAAATGTTAATTGACTGGATAGTTGCCCTATGTATTGTATTTTTTATTCACTATTTAATGTCATTTATACTAACTGTTACTGATATGATAACTCAAGGTCTAGCAGCTTCAAGTGAAATAACTGTGCAAATAAAAGATGGTGATCAACCTATTACATTTAATACTGATTTAATAGGTGTTTGCAGAATTCAGGTACAGTATGCAGATTTGGGAGCGAGACTAACATATTTAATATTATATATTGCATTAGTAATATATACAGTAATGTTTACGTGGATTTATGTTAAAAGGGCAATTCTCATGGCATTTTTAACATTAATTGCACCATTAGTAGCAATAACTTATCCTATAGATAAAATTAGTGATGGAAAAGCTCAAGCATATGGAATGTGGCTTAAAGAATTCATATTTAATGCATTATTACAACCATTCCATTTAATTATATATACAGTTTTTTTAGGATCATCAATAGAGATAGCTGTTGAGAATCCAATATATGCAATATTATTTTTAGCATTCATAATTCCAGCAGAGAAAATTTTAAGAAAAATGTTTGGATTTGAAAAATCTAGTACAGCAGGATCTATGAGTACGGCAGCCGGGTTACTTGGAGGAGCAGCAGTAATGAAAAGTGCAAGTAACCTTATTGGAAAAGTTGGTGGAAAGAACAAAGGAAATAGTGGTAAAGCTGGAGTTAGAACTAAAAATAACGCTATTACAGATTCGAATGCACCAAGTAAAGTAAAGGATATGGCTGATACTTTAAGTGGAAACGAAGGACAAAGTACAATAATGAATAAAAACGATATTAATGGAGAAACTTCAAAACTAGCAAATGAAACAAATTCAACAATAGGAGATGGATATAAGCAAACAAAATCAGGACTTTGGGTACCACCTGGTACGACAAGTCAACCGCAATTATCTCAACAGACTCAA
This sequence comes from uncultured Clostridium sp., assembly GCA_946499885.1. Lineage (GTDB taxonomy): Bacteria > Bacillota > Clostridia > TANB77 > CAG-508 > CALXVA01. The sequence goes on from CAMMTN010000005.1 coordinate 36,749, forward strand.
GCTAGAAACAAAGGGATTAAAAGTAATTTCGCATGGAAAAAGGATGAGAATGGTAAAAGAATTGATGATAGAGGAATTGGCCAATGGTTAGGTCAAGGGATAAGTAGAACTGTTGGAAATGGAAAAAATTGGGCTGGTCAAAAACTCGATAATAAATTAGGCAATACAAAATTTGGAAGACTTGTAAAAGGAGCTAATAAAGGCATAAGATATGTAGCAAAAGGAACAAAAAATTTATATAATTCAAGAAATCCACTTTCAAATACAATAAGAGGTGCAGTTGGTACAGCTAAGAAAGCAGCTATTGGTACAGCTAAGTTTGCAGGAAAAGCTACAGTTGGTGCTACATTTGGTTTAGCAGCAGGTATAGCAGGAGATGATTTGGAAGATGTAGCAAAATTTGGCTTAGCAGGAGCAGCTCTTGGTGTGACAGGATTACCAGTACTTGGTAGAGGAATATCAAATGCAGCAAGTGATATGCGAAGTACATATGAAACAGAAGCATTTGGAGCTGAAGAAGCAGCTTTAAGAGAACAAGCAAGAGAAAAAATGAAAGATGATGAATATAGAGATAGTATGAATGAATTATATCAGGATATGTATGGAAAAGAACCAACTATTTCTGAAAGTAAACAAATTGCAAGAGAAGGAATTGATTACTATAATGCAGGAATAACAGATACAAAAGAAATTAGAAAGAGTGTTAAATTTGAAAAAGAATTAAGAGATAGAATGATGGCAGATGGCGCAAACGAAGATGATGCTACAGAAAGAGCTAAAAAACAAGCGATGGTTATTTCTAATATGGCAAGTAAGATTGATGAAAAAGATTTAATTAACGACTCAAAGAGAAATGATAGAAGAAACCAAATATTTAAACAATTAAAAGATACGGGAATGGGAGAAAAAGAAGCAGCATCTGGAGCCGACTATACAATTCAGTTATTAATGAAGAGAAAAGGACTAAGTCCAGAATAATTAAATAAATGGAGGCTATAATTATGAATAAACTTATTAGATATTGGAATCAAAATAGAATGAAGATAATAATAACGGTAATAATTATAGTCTTTATTGTTATCTTAATACAAACAATCAATGCAATACTAAAGAATACAAGACATGAAGAAAATGAAAATAAAGCAACAATAGTAGATATAAGTATTCCTTCAGAATCTGTTATAAGCGGAGAAGAATTACCAGAAGAAACAACTCAGGAAAATGTTAATATAATTAAGCAATTTGTTGATTTGTGCAATAAAAAGGATTATGAAACTGCATATAACTTATTAACAGATGATTGTAAAAGTCAGTTATATAGAACATTGGATTTATTTATAGAAAATTATGGTAACAAAGTATTTAACACTGAAAAAACATATAATTTAGAACTATGGCAATATTCAGTAAATACATATACATATAAAGTAAATTATATAGAAAACAATATTTTAGCAACAGGAGAAATAAATTCTAATAATATCCAAGATTATATTACAATAATAGAAGATATAAATGGAAGTAAATTGAATATAAATGGGTTTATTGAAAAAAGAAATATAAATAAATCACAAGAAGAAAAAGGAATAAAAATAACAATTAATGACAGATTTATATATAATGAAAAAGAAAAATATAGTATAACAATAAAAAATAATACAGATAAAACAATATTGTTAAGTGAGGGAATAGATAATAATGATATATGCTTAATTGATAATAATGAAGTAGAATATAAATCTATTTTAAATGGAGTATCTTCAATTGACCTAAAAATAAATCCTAATACAGAAAAAACAATAAATATAAGTTTTTACAAAATTTATAATTTATATAGAACAATAGAAAGCGTATGCTTTAGAAATATTATATTAGACGAAGACAATTATAAAAATGGTGAAGACAATTTAATGATAGAAAATTTAATTATTGAACTTTAATGGAGATAAATTATGAACAATGAAAAAGGTAGTAATTCAGAAAAAAGTAATTCAAATAATGGTATAAGTCAAAGTAAAACAAAAACAAACAAAATAAAAAAGAAGATAGTAAAAATAATTATGAATTTTTTAACACCATTAATATTGGTAATTCTTTTTGCTGCAATTGTTTTAGGTATATTTAGTGCTGTTTTTGATGCAGTAGGCGAAGCTTTATCTGGAATAGGAGGGGCAATAGGAGGAGCAGTACAAGGAGTAGTAGATTTTTTTACAGTTGACTCTAACGATGGATCTATAGAAATAGATGCAGACAAAATTGATTTAATACTTGAAGAAATAGAAAATATAGGTGTAAACCCAGAGGATTTAAAATTATTAGGAGATTATGATGAAAATGCATCAGAAGTAGAAAAAAAGCTTGCGACAATTAAATATTTAAAAAAATTTTATGAAGCACAGGCAATTACACAAACTCTAAATTATTATCATTTTAAAACTAATGGAGATAATGTATATGGTGCAATATATGTATATAGAGCAAATGAAGATGATGTTGATGGAACAAATAGGAAAAAACTTTATTTTACTGATTATGATAAAATGAAAAAAGCAGAAGAAACAGGTGATCCAGCAGCATTAGATTACTTTAGTATTGATGATTCGGGAAATTTGATTATTGCCGCTAAATATCAAACAATTAAGGAAACTGGAAGCTCAGAGGAAAACTTAAATGAAGTAAGTAATGAAACAACTATAACTTTAAAAAATATAGATTATAAATCTGAGTTAGATAAATATACTACAAAAATTAATTTTTTAATATCTCTTACAATGATTTCACAAAACCCAGAGTTTGTATCTGCTGTGGTTGATTTAATAAAGGATACTAGAATAGAGATAACCATAATGGATAATGTTTCTACATATGAAAGTATACAAACACATAAATATGATTTAAATACAAGAACTAAACATGAAATAAAAAAACAAGGGCAAATTAACGAATATTATACAAATTCTACTCAACCTGGTGTTACAGATGTTATAAAAGAAACAATAATAGAAACAAAGCCACAAATAAATATAACATATGTAAAAACATGGTTTTATGAACAAAAAAATTCATATAGTAAAACTACAGTAGGCCCTGATGAAACTATAAATGATCCAATAACGATTAAGAATGAAACAGCCATTACAGGTAATAATGAAGGTTCATGGAAAACAAATTATACTATTAATTCAAAAGATATAAGTACAACTTCTGAATATATTACAATACCAGGAGAAGGAAAATATATATTAGGAGAAGTAGGAGATGCAGAACGATATGAAAATAAGGATATATTGGAACCTACTTTTATAGGATTAATGGAAACTGAATTTAGAATACCATATTCTACAAGAGAAGAAGCCGCTGGAAGCAACTTAGTAAGTGGAGCAGAAATGCTATTTTATTTATTACAAAAAGATTCAAGCTTAGAAAATATGGAAATAGTAATGAGATATGCTTTATATTTATATTCAGGCAAAGATTATGGAGTTACAAGTTTAGATGGAAGTATATTTGAGATTCAAGATTTTAATACAGTAACTAGTTTATATGGAGGAACTATTCAAGAAAAAGTTTGGTTTGCTTTAAAAGATATGGGACTTAGTGAATATGCAATAGCAGGAGTAATGGGAAATATAGAAGGCGAATCAGGATTTAATACAGGTTCAATAGAAATAGGTTCTCAAGAAGGAATAGGATTATGTCAATGGTCATTTGGACGTAGAGATGCCTTGGAGGCATATGCTACTTCAAAAGGAAGAGATTGGCAGGATGAAGATATACAAATAGAGTTTTTAATAGGAGAGCTTACTATAGGTGGTGGTGCAAATGGATATGCAACCTATCAACTTATGAATAATAAAGGATATACAGTAGATAATTGGAAAAATGCAACTACTCCAGAAGAGGCAGCAGTAGCTTTTTGTTGGATATTTGAAAGACCATCTGTTCCAAGACTACCTGAAAGGGAAAGTGCTGCTAGGAAATACTATGAAGAATTTAAAGGCAAGGAAAAATATAATGTTAGTGTTAGTGCTCTACTAGAAGCAGTTGACAATGTTGCACAGTACTTGGAAAATAATAATTATACTTATAGCGGAACAGATAGAACTACATATACATTTCCAATAGCACAAAATGGATTAAGAACATTATCATGTAGCTCATTTGTACAAGAATGTTTATTACAAGCAGGATATTTACAATGTGAAGGTAGCGAAAAATTATGGGCAAGGATGAATATACAAGCATCTAAAAATGATTTTGATAGATTAGGAATACCAGTAGAAATAATAACTGACTTAAATACACTTCAACCAGGAGATATATTACAATATAGATCAATGTATCATGTGGTTATAGTATATTCTGTTTCAGGTAATAAAGTAACAATAAAAGGAGTGCCAGAGGTTCTAAATAACAATTTTGGATTTAATGGTGTAACAAGGACAGTAGATTATTTAAAACAAAAGAATTGTTATGCATTAAGAATTAAAAGTGATTAATATCTATTATGAAAGGAAAATATTGAATATGAAAAAAGTTATAATTAGCTTATTAGCGTTCTGTTTAATATTATGTATAGGATTATTAATATTTCTAAATAGAGAAAAAGATAATCAAGAAAATATGGAATTAGAAAATGATATAATATATTCTGATAAAATAGAGGAATCAGTTATGGAAAAAAGAGAGAACTTAGAAAGCTATTATATATTAGAACAATGTGTATATGCATATCTAGATTCAATTAATGTAAATAATTCTAGCTATTATGGGTATAATAAGAATAACGAATATGTAAAAATAACTGATGAAAATAATATAATATATAATTTATTAAGCAAAGAATATATAGGAAATAACAATATTGTAGCTGGTAATTTGGATAATTATGTTGACAAGTTAGAAAAAAAAGTTTTTTATGTTCCTCTTAAAACAAAATTCATAGAAAGTGATAACTTATATAAATATGCAGTATATGGATATATTACAGACATATATAATGAATATATAAAAGATATACTTATTATTGTAAATTTAGATTTTAACAATAGTACCTTTTCAATAGAACCTGTTCAAGAAAATATTAATATAGAAAATATAGAATTAGATGTTAATAAGTTAGAATCAATAGAAGAAAATGAAAATAATAAATTTTCATATATTCAAGTAAATGATGAAACAATATCAAGTAAATATTTGGATTATTATAAAAAGATGTTACTAAGTAATGTAACTGAGGCATATGAACGTTTAGATGAAGATTACAAAAAAAATAAATTTGAAAGTATTGAATTATTTGAAGATTATATAAAAAATAATAGAGATGAAATATTATCAGCTAGTCTAAATCAATATCAAGTTAATGAATTTGATGATTATACACAATACATATGTATAGATCAAAATAATAATTATTATATATTTAAAGAAACGAATTTTCAAGAATACACAGTAATTCTAGATACATACACGATAAACTTACCACAATTTATAGACAAATATAATTCATCAACAAATGCTGAAAAAGTACTATTAAACATACAAAAAGTATTTGAAGCAATAAATGATGGAGATTATAATTATGTATACAATAAATTAGACAGTACGTTTAAACAAAATAATTTCCCAACACTTGATAGTTTTGAAACCTATATTAAACAAAATTTCTATCAAAATAATAGCATAGGATATTCTAATTATCAAACTAGTGGAGATTTACACATATATGAAATTAGTATAACAAATTCGGATGACGAAAATAGCAAAGTAATAACCAAAAACTTCATAATGCAACTTAAAGACGGAACAGATTTTGTAATGTCATTTAATGTTTAAAATAAAGGCAAATATCACTTTATAGTTGGTATTTGTCTTTATTAAATACTTGAAAAAGAAATAAGTATAAAGTATAATTATTATTAAGTTAAATATAAAATAATATTTAGCTAAAAAAGGAGCGAAAATTGATGAATGATAAAAAAAGAAAAGAAGTAATTGACAATATGATTAAACTAAGTGAAGGGTTAAAAGAAGAGCTTAGCGAAAATAAACAGGAAATTGTAGATATTGAATATTATAGAGATTTTAGAATAAAAGGAACAAATCTTGGTATAGATGGAGCTTACGTAGTAAAAATAAAAGATGATGCTATTCCTGAAAAAGAAATAAAACCACGTAATAAAGATGAAAAAGAAGTAGAATATTCATACCAAATATATGATAAAGATAACAATTTAGTTGCAACAGTAAATAAAGAAGGAGAGATTGCTTTTAATCCAGAGTATTTAGAAACAATAAGAAAAGGCTATTTAGATGATTTAAATTTAGAAGATGCAGAATTTGAATTACCAAAAGAATTAGAAAAAGATGATTTGGTTTTAGAAAAAGATGAAATAGAAGAAATTGCAAATGAGAAAAAGTTAGAAGATATTTCTAAAACAATTGGAACAGATGAAATTAATTCATATTCTGAAATGAGTACGAATCAAAGGCCTGTATTTGATAAAATTACAAACAAACAAGAACTAGATCCAAATATTAGAGTAACACAAACAGAAACATTAGCGGATATGATACCAGAACTAAAACAAAAAGGAATTGTAAAGGTTGGTGTAGTATTTTCAGATTATAGTAAAGGGCAAAATGGAAGATTTTCATTTGTTGGAATTGATAAAGATGGGAAAATTCAGAGCATAGATAGTTTAGAAAATACACAAGGTACTACAACTGGGCAAAAAGTTACGTCAATAAATAGTCGTGATGGTAGTTTAGTAGAACAAGAGCAAGTTGCTGGAATGGTTAGAATTAATGGAAGGAATACAGGAAATGGAAGAGAAGAACTGTTATCAGTAAGGCAAGGACAATATGGTATATTAGAAGTAGATTATGTAAGAGCAGAGCTAAGTGAAGATAAGAAAAAAAGATATGTATCAGCTCCAATTGAAACTAGAAATATTAGGCCTACCACAAGAGAGGTAAGAGATTTTATGGATAAAACAAAAAATCCAGACATGACAGAAGAAATAAAAAGAGCAACACCAGAACTTGAAAAAGACAATGAAACAAAAATGCAAAATATAGATGACACTGCAAGTAATGATAGGGTGGAGGCAGATGATATAATTGTTCTTGAAGATGGTGAAAAAACTACATTAAGAAAAGAAGCTTCAAGAGCAAAGGTTTCAGTAGAAGATTTTGTAAGGAGATATAATGAAAGAACTGAAAACACACCAGATGAAAAGATTAATGATATTCAAGCTGAATATGCAGAGGAATACGATTTATCAACAAGAAGGAGATAATATAATTCATAAAGAATCACTTTTTAAAATATAATTTAGAAGGTGATTTTTTATATGAAAAGCAAAATACTTGCAATTTTTATTATACTTTCTTTAATAGTATCTTACACAATAAAAATAAATGCTACTAATCAAAAAGATATTTTAAATACAGAAAAGCTTGGAGATATAAATTTAATTGATACAGGAGAAATAGAAGATGACGATGAAGAAGTAGATATTAATGAAATATTAGAAACAGTAGCAGATATAGAAGAACTTGAAATAGAATCAAAAATAGCGCTAATTTATGATAGAGCATCTGGTAATATTTTATACGAAAAAAATGGAAATAAACAAACTCCTATGGCAAGTACAACTAAGATTATGACTGCTATAGTTGTATTAGAAAATTCAAATTTATCTGACGTAGTAACAATAGATTCAAAGGCAGCAGGTACCGGAGGATCAAGATTAGGATTAAAAAAGAATGACAAAATAACAGTAAATGATTTACTATATGGACTAATGCTAAGGTCAGGAAATGATGCAGCAGTAGCACTTGCAAATTATGTGGGAGGAAGTATACAGGGGTTTGCAAGTATGATGAATAATAAGGCAAAGGAATTAGGTTTAGCAAATTCACATTTTGTAGTGCCACATGGTCTGGATAATGACGGACATTATACAACTGCTTATGAACTTGCAAAAATGGCAGATTATGCCTTGAAAATAGATAAGTTTAAGGAAATTGTATCTACTAAAAGTACAACTATAAGTATAAATGGATATCCAAAAGCTATTAATAATACAAATCAACTATTAGGAAGTATTGCAGGAGTATATGGAGTAAAAACCGGTTTTACAAATGGAGCTGGTAGGTGCTTAGTATCAGCCTGTGAAAGAGATGACTTAGATATAATTACAGTAATAATTGGGGCAGATACAACAAATCAAAGGACAGCAGATACAATTAAATTAATTAATTATGCGTATAATAATTTTGAAATTGTAAATATAAAAGAGATTATAGAAAATGAATTTTATATGTGGGAAGAAATTAATTGTGGTAGAATATATGTGAATAAAGGAGTAGAAAAAGAGTTAGAATTGCTTTTAGAAGAGATACCTTATGAAAAAATGGCAGTGGAAAAAGAAGAAAATATTGAAATAGAAGTAGATTCGTTATTTTATTTAGAAGCACCTGTAGAAGCAAATCAAATTATAGGAAATGTAAAAGTTAAAAGATCAGGAGAAGTTATTGAAGTATTAGACATAGTAGTTCAAAAAGGAATAAAGAAAAAGGAAATAGAAGATTATTTAATAATTTTTGCTAGGAGATTATTAGATGGAATAGATTATAAAAATATTATATAATGTTAAGATTAAAGATTGTAAGATATTAAAAGTAACTATAAAAAACTTTTAAATTTTATTGAATGATCTGTAGAAATATTATATATTAAAATAGCCTTTCTGCAATAAGCTAGAAATGAAGTGCTACTGTACAAAAAGAAAATATATTAAATTATTTGCGTTAATCATTGTTCTTTTTCTTTTAAAAAATTAGATGGCTAAACAAAAAAGACTAGGACTTTATTTCCTAGTCTTGTATAATGGAAAAGACTAACCTTTTTACCCTGTTAGTCTTTTTCAAGTGTTACATTTTAACAAATGTTATACATCAAATTAACTTGCTTATAAGCTAAATATAGTATATTACATTAATTATTATATGTCAAATATTAATTTTTTAATACCAAAAACACCTGTATTATTTCTTATGAATAAAAATGCTTGTTAACTTTGAGTTTTCAATATTAAATTAAAAGGTTTATCTTTTAATTATTTTATCTAATTCTATTTCTGCTTTTTTTACAAAAAAATTGCTAGTGTCAACAGGGATTTGTAATTTAATAATTTGCGTTTTTAATTTTTCTATTGTATCAATATTAACATTGTTTGATACTGTTTCTACTTCAATTAAATTGTCTCCATCTTCTATATCTTTTATAGCTATTTCAAAATCGTTTTTTCCATAAACAATATCTCTTTCTTTAATATTCATTATTTTATAATAATGAATTGCTTGAAAAAAATTAACTGCCTCATCTATATTAAGAATATCACAATTAATAGCTTCTTGACTTAATATGTCACCATCTTTACTAAATTCTTTCTTTTTAAAAGTTATCTTCTTAGTTTTATCATCACTTATTTGATCTTCTATATCTCTTATTAATATTGCTTGTTTTAAAATTTCTCTACTAGTTAAATCTTTTATTTTAGTTTTTAAAGCATTTGGTATCATAAATATATCATTCATTGTAAATTAATCTACAATTTTAAATCCTTTATCTTCCAAAATTTTACATAACTCTTTTATTTCACAATTTACTTTCATTGTTATTTCATTCTCTTGTTTTATTCCCATAACTCTTCTCCTATTTGTATTAAAATTTATTACTGCAATTTTATTGCAATTCTTATAATTTTATATAATACTTTATGATACTTTGTGTCAAATATAAAAATAAAATACTGTCTTACAGAGCAGTATTTTCAGTAACTGGGGTCATTTGTAGTATTTTCTAATACTCTATAATAACCGTCTAAACTTATTAAAATTGGAGGCGACACCCGGATTCGAACCGGGGATCAGAGTTTTGCAGACTCGTGCCTTACCACTTGGCTATATCGCCGTACTTAATATAGTATATGTTCAATTTATAAATTTAGTACTATTTTTTACAATAAAAAATGGAGCGGGAAACGGGGCTCAAACCCGCGACCTCTGCCTTGGCAAGGCAGCGCTCTATCAACTGAGCTATTCCCGCATAAATTTAACAGAACAATTAATATAATAGCAAAAATAAAGCGAAAAGTCAATACATTTTGTGTAAATAAATTTTTTTGAAAAAAGTCATATTTTTTGTACAAGCTGAATATAATAGTAATATAAATAGTTATACGGCTAAATGATGTAGTATGCTTTTAACAAAACTTAGAAAATCCAATGCTTACTGAACTTATGTTAAAATTTGACACAATATAATAAATATGGTATAATGTATTTGTTGCTTTTAAAGGAGGGAACAAATTTCGTATGAAAAATAATGATAAAGCGTCTATATCGCTTAAAAAGATAGTATGTATAAGTATTATACTTATTTTCATATTAAGCGTTGGCGTAATGGCAGGTAATGTCAAAGTAAAGAATGTTAAAATAGTTCTATCTAGTGGTTATGAGATGGAAGTTTTAACAACTAAGACAAGTGTCAAAGATATTTTAAACGAAAATCATATAGTATTATTAGAAAATGAAAAAGTAACACCAAGTGCTACTGAAGAATTGTCAGATAATAATACAATAACAATATCAACAGAAGATGAAAACATTGAAATATCAGAAAATGTTGAAAAATCATCTGATGTAACAACAGAAGAAATATTAAATAACTATTCTAAAATAACAGAAAAAATAGTTGTAGAAAAAGAATCAATACCTTATGAAACAATTACAAAAGATATTTCTACTGGTAGTGGAACAAAACAGGATAGTGTAATTCAACAAGGAAAAAATGGAATAAGAGAAGTAACTTACAAGGTAAAATATCAAAATGATAAGGAAATAGAAAAAACAAAAATTTCATCAAAAGTTATAGAAGAACCAGTTGATAAAATAATACAAATTAGAACTAAGCAAGTTACAACAAGAAGTTCTTCTAGAACAACATATAACGGAGGAAAGTGGACATATTCATCAAGTGAACTTGACTTATTATGTGCTATAACAGCTCAAGAATGTAATTCAAGTTATAATGGAGCATTAGCTGTAATTACAACAGCATGTAACAGAACAGTAAGTAGCAGTTGGAAAAGATATGGATCAGATCCTTTAAGTCAATATATGGCACCTAACCAATTTTGCTATTCAATAGATAGCCATTGGAGAAAAAGATTAAATGGAAACTATCCATCATATGTAAAACAAGCTGTATTAGATGCTTTAAATGGAAAAAGAAATCATAGTTATTTATCATTTAGAGCAGCAGGATATGCATCAGGAGAAATAATTGGTGGAAATGTATATTTTAATTCATTATAAAATATATTTGAAAATGTGCAATTGGGGACGTACACCTTTTGCACATTTTTTATCTAATAGGAATTTCAATGAAATTTTCTATTAGATTGAGAATTAAAGTTTAGTATGCGCAAAAGGTGTACGTTCCCAACCTGCGCAAAGAGAGGATAAATATGAAGTTAATTTCATGGAATGTAAATGGATTAAGAGCAGTAATAACAAAGGGATTTCAAGATTTTTTTTATAAAATAGATGCTGATATATTTTGTTTGCAGGAAACGAAAATGCAAGAAGAACAAATAGATGATAATATAAAAAATATATTTAAGGATTATTATTCATATTGGAATAGTGCAGAAAAAAAAGGTTATTCAGGAACAGCTATATTTTCAAAAATAGAACCTATAAGTGTTAAGTATGGAATTGGAATCGAAGAACATGATAAAGAAGGAAGAGTAATAACATTAGAATTTGAAAAATTTTATATGGTAAATTGCTATACTCCAAATTCGAAAAGAGAATTAGAACGATTAGATTATAGAATGATTTGGGAAGATGAATTTAGAAAGTACTTATTAAAATTGAATGACACGAAACCAGTTATTTTATGCGGAGATTTAAATGTAGCACATAAAGAAATAGATTTAAAAAATCCAAAGTCAAATAGAAGAAATGCAGGTTTTACAGATGAGGAAAGAGATAAGATGACTAAGCTTTTAGATTCTGGATTTACAGATGCATTTAGATATTTATATCCTGATAAAACTGAGAGTTATTCATGGTGGTCATATATGTTTAAGGCTAGAGAAAAAAATGCAGGTTGGAGAATAGATTATTTTATAGTTTCAAAATCTATTGAAACCAATATAAAAGAAAGTTATATATATTCAGAAGTATTAGGAAGTGATCACTGCCCAGTAGGACTAGATATAGAACTTTAGGACAATTGAGGACGGGCTTGTTTTGGCTTAAAATAGGACAAAACAAGCCCGTCCCCAATTGTCCTAATCTTAATAAATAATTAATAAATTAGCTCTTTTTTCTTAATAAAACTATGCTATACTAATAATGTGAAATTAGAAAATATGATATAATATTATAAAAAATATAAGGGGACGATTTTTATGTATAATATATTAGTATGTGATGATGATAAAGAAATAGTAAAAGCTATAGAAATTTATTTAAGCAAAGAGGGATACAATATTTTAAAAGCTTACGATGGAATGGAAGCTTTGGAGATACTAAAAAAGAATGATAATGTTCAATTAATTATTTTAGATATAATGATGCCAAAATTAGATGGCATTGAAACTGCTAATATTATAAGAAAAGATAAATCAATACCAATTATAATGTTATCTGCTAAATCAGAAGATTATGATAAAATATCAGGATTAAATAATGGAGCGGATGATTATGTTACAAAACCATTTAACCCTCTTGAACTAATAGCAAGAGTAAATTCGCAAATAAGAAGGTATACTACTTTGGGTTCAATGGTAAAAAAAGGGGAAGATAACAACATATATAAATCTGGAGATTTAATAATAAATGATTCTACTAAAACTGTAGAAGTAGATGGAAAAGAGGTAAAGCTTACTCCGACAGAGTATAATATATTAAAATTTTTAACAAAGAATAAGGGAATAGTTTATTCAATAGAACAAATATATGAAAATGTTTGGGAAGAGGAAAGTTATGGAGCAGAAAATATAATTGCTGTACATATAAGGCACATAAGAGAAAAAATAGAGATAAACCCAAGAGAACCAAAATACCTAAAGGTAATTTGGGGAATAGGATATAAAATAGAAGATATAAAATAAAAAAGGAATGAGAAAAATATGGAAAAGAAAATTTGTTGGGCAAGAGTACTAAAAAATATATCATATATTTTGTTTCCAATTTTAGTAATTATGCTATTTGTAATAGTTTTTAGTTTATCATATCCGCTTGAAAAAGAAGCAATAAAGGCAAAAAAAGATTATTATGAAACCAATACATTTGCAGAAAATTATGCTTATAAAATTTTTGGGAGTTTAACCACAGTTAGCTCTCTAAAACAAAATGAAAAAAATGACGCATATAGTTATTATTATATGCATACAGAAACAATTGAAAATAATGAAAATGCAAAAAGTATAAATTACTATACAGATTATATTGGAAGTAATGTATTATGGCTTATAATAGATAATGATACAAAAAAGGCGTATACTAACTTAGATTATTCAATAGATACAAGCACGTTAGAAAATATTATTAGCAAAATAATGAAAAACAAATACAATTGGAAATATGAAAATGAAGAAATTCAAACAACTGTTGCAAAACTAAGTAATGAAAATATAGAGTACATAGATAGCGGACTTACAAAAAATAGTTTAGAAATAGTTGGAAATGGTGCTATAGAAAACTCAAACAATGAAAAAAAGAATAATTATACAATTTATACATCTGTATTAGATGAGTTAGAATATGTAGACAGTATATATAAAGATAAAGTATTATATAATACTTTAAGAGTGGTAAATCAAAATTTAGTATTGCTAATACCAGTACTAATAATACTTATGATTGGACTTATCCCATTAATTATAAATGGCATAGGAAGAACTAGAAATAAGGATGGAATAGCTTTAAATTGGTATGATAAAATCCTAATAGAATTTGCAGCAATAATAGCCTTTTTAATAGGGCTAAGTAGCTTAATATTTTTCATAGGAATAAATGGAGTTTCTACAATAACAAATTTTGTACTAGTACTATCTTCAATAGGTGTAGGATTACTAATTATTTATTTTGCCTGTATATTATTTTTTGAAACATTAGTAAAAAGATTAAAAACGCATACTTTTGTAAAAACAACAATTGCTTATAGATTATATATAAAAATTAAGGAATTGATGCAAAGTATTAAATTAACTAAAAGCTTTACATTGTATTTTTTATTATTTATAATTGCAAATTTAATATGTTTTGGAATAATGTGGTCAGATGGATTTATAGGTTTTTTATTAACAATTATATTGTATGGAATAACATTTAATTTTTTAAATAAAAGACTTAAATCATATTTAAAAATAAAGAGTGCGATATATGATATATACAATGGAAATACAGATGTAAAATTAAATGAAGCAGAAATCTGTAAGGAAATGCAAGATACTGCAAAACAAATAAATGATATTGCAGGGGGCTTATCAAATGCACTAGAAGAAAAACTAAAAAGTGAGAGGCTAAAAACAGAACTTATAACAAATGTATCACATGATATAAAAACACCACTTACTTCAATAATTAATTATGTGGATTTACTAAAAAAGGAAAAAATAGAAGGAGAAAAAGCACAAGAATATTTAAATATACTAGACAATAAATCACAAAGATTAAAAAAATTAACAGAAGACTTAGTAGAAGCTTCTAAAGCATCATCTGGTGCAATAAAATTAAACATAGAAAAACTAAATGTAAATGAATTAATAAAACAAGTATCTGGAGAATTTGAAGATAAATTTAAGAACCATAACTTACAAGAAATAATAACGTTTCCAGAAAAAGATGTATATATAAATGCAGATAGTAGATATATGTATAGAGTATTAGAAAATATGTATTCAAATATTTCAAAATATGCAATGGAAGGAACTAGAGTATATACAGATATTTTCGAAAAGAATGGAAAAATATCTATACAGATAAAAAATGTATCAAAGCAGAAACTAAATATTACTACAGATGAATTGATGCAAAGATTTGTAAGAGGAGAGGCTTCAAGAAACACAGAAGGAAGCGGACTTGGGCTTTCAATTGCAAGAAGTTTAACAGAACTTCAACAAGGAAGTTTTAATATATATTTAGACGGAGATTTGTTTAAGGTTATAATTGAATTTGAGAAAGTAAAATGAGAAATTTGGGTTTGTCCCAAATTTCTCAAATATTAATACGGATAATCTAATAAATTTATAAACATATCAAAATATATATCTATGCTAGTTGCAAGTTCGCCTGTTTTCATTAAACTTCTAATTTCATTAATTGTAGCCCATTTAGCTTCGGCAACTTCTTCCTCCTGTAATATTAGTTCATCTATATTAAAATCTTGTTTTACAAGCCAAACATCTACAAAATCATATTTTCTTTTAAATGATAAAATAAGTTCCATATTATCTGGATTAACAGTTATACCTAGTTCTTCACTACATTCTCTTATTGCAGCCTGTATGGGTGTTTCTCCGATAGTCTACACCTCCACCTGTTTGAGACCATTTATTAGGAAAATTCTTTTTGTTGGGTGTTCTTTTTTGAATTAAAAATTCTCCTTTACTATTCATAATCCAAGTATGTACAGATTGACGGTATTCTCCTTCAATTTTTTCGGAGCGTTCAGTAATTTTATTTAAATTTTGTCTTTTATTGTTTAATTTGTCTACCATTTCCATAAACTATTACCTCCAATTAATTTGAGATGATTATACCATGACAAATTAAGGAGAACAAGAAAAAATTATATTTATCTAATAAATAATTTTAAATTCCGGAATACCCGTAGAATATGGAGCAATATCATATTGATTAAAATATACGATAACATAATTATTAGTAATATAAAACTGATTAATATTAAAAGTATCTAAAACTAGAGAACAATAATCTGGGAAATAAAATTCTACACCTTGTTCTACAATTTGTTTATTAATTTCCTGCAAAATAAAGAGTATATAATTTGGATTATTACAGTATATGTCACTTAAAGTAAACTGATTGCCACATTTAAAATTCCAGTTTTGAGAAGTCCTAACTGTATTTCCATGAGCACCACCAGAAAAAATATATTCATCTTGATACAAACTAATAATCGGCTCTTTATTATAAGTTATAGTATATTTAAAAACTAACTCATAAACCATAATAGGATATCCATTAGAATAATTATAATCATATAAATCCATAGCATCTTTAAACAATGTATTTTTTGCATAGTTTTCTAAATCTAAAGCTTTTTTATGATTTAGTGTATTAAACTTGTAGGTATTATAAGTATCAGAATATATTTGAGGATATTCTATTTCATATTTTAAAATTACACTTCCTCTATAAGTAAGTTCATTTTTAATTATACAATTTTTTATTATAAACATAAAATCACCTAAAAAATAATATTAATATAATTTATGAAAAAACAATAAAAAATGTTATAAAGCTATTGACAAAAATTATGTTTACTGGTAATATATACCATATTAATTCTAAATAGATTTTATTCAAAATCTAAATTTCCAAAAAAAGAGGTAAAAATATGTTATCAATTGTAAAAAGTATGTCCTTACACGGTTTAGAGGGATATCTTATTGACGTACAAGTTGATGTTTCAGGAGGATTGCCAAATTGGGAGGTAGTAGGGCTACCAGATGTAAGTGTAAAAGAAGCAAAAGAAAGAGTAAGAACTGCAATTAAAAATTCAGGTTATGAATTTCAAAGTAGAAGAATAGTTGTAAATCTAGCTCCTGCAGATACAAGAAAAGAAGGTTCATTTTTTGATTTGCCAATAGCTATTGGAATTTTAATGGATTTTGGTGAAATAATGGAGCAAAATTTATCAGATACTATTTTTATTGGTGAACTGTCATTAGATGGAAGAATAAACAAAGTAAATGGAGTCTTACCTATGTGCATTGAAGCAAAGAGGCTTGGAATAAAAAGAGTTATTCTTCCAATAGAAAATGCTATAGAAGCGGCTATTGTAGAGGGACTAAATGTAATAGGTACTATAGATTTAAATCAAGTAGTATCATATTTGAATAATCAAGAAGAAATTAGCACTACAAAAGCCAATATTCAAGAATTATTTCATAAAAAGAAAAAATATTCATTGGATTTTTCAGATGTTAAAGGACAAGAAAACATAAAAAGAGCATTAGAAGTAGCAGCAGCCGGTGGACACAATGTTTTAATGGTTGGTACGCCAGGTTCACGGAAAGACAATGATGGCAAGGAGGATTCCTTCAATTTTGCCAGATCTAACATTTGAAGAAGCTTTAGAAATTACAAAAATTCATAGTATAGCAGGATTGCTCTCTAAAGAGAAATCTATTTTAACCACAAGACCATTCAGGTCACCACACCATACAGTATCAATTAATTCTTTAGTTGGTGGTGGTAGAATTCCAAAACCAGGAGAAATAAGTTTAGCACATTATCGGAGTTTTATTTCTAGATGAATTACCAGAATTTAATAAAAATACACTAGAAGTTTTAAGGGGACCATTAGAAGATAGAGTAGTTACAATAAGTAGGGTAAGTGCAAGTTTAACATATCCTTGTAATTTTATGTTTGTTGCATCTATGAATCCATGTCCTTGTGGGTTTTATGGATCTTTAGATAAGGAATGTACTTGTTCAAAAGAAGCAATTTCACGATATATGGGGAAGATAAGTGGTCCACTTTTAGATAGGATAGATATTCAAATAGAAGTAACACCAGTAAAATATCAAAAATTAGAGAATAATAGTAATCAAATAAAATCAGAAGATATAAGAAAAAGAGTAAATAGAGCAAGAAAAATTCAAGTTGCTAGATATAAAGATTATGAAATTTATTCTAATTCTGAATTAACACCTAAATTAACAGAAAAATATTGTAGATTAGATGAAGTTTCAAAGAAAATTATGCAATATTCTTTTGAAAAATTAGGGCTAAGTGCAAGAGCTTATGAACGAATATTAAAGGTAGCAAGAACAATTGCAGATTTAGATGAAAAAGAAAATATAGAAGAAAAGCATATTGCAGAAGCAATACAGTATAGGAGTTTGGATAGGAAATATTGGAAGAATTAGAAAGTAACGTTACAATTCACAGCGCTTTATTCTTGTATAAAGGCAGATACTGTATTTTAATTTTTATTTCCGGCCCCCAACATCGTACAAACTGTAACAACTCCACTAAAGTGTCGTTAACAGTTTGTAAACTTGCCGGTCCCCACCTTAAGCACTCCAATAAAAATTAAAATACAGTATCTGCCTTTTATAACATAATTTTTAATTTAGCTGTGAATTGTAACAAACTAGAAAGATATAGAGAGGAGCTTTATAGTGGATATTATAAAAATAGATGATAAAGATTTAAGATACCCAAAAAGATTACTAGAAATAAAAGATTTCCCAAAGGAATTATATGTAATAGGAAATATAGATTTACTAAAATCAAAGAATACAGTTGGAATAGTGGGTTCAAGAAAATGTAGTGAGTATGGTAGAAAAGTAGCGTTCGAATTTGCAAGAAAACTCTCTAGTAGCGGAATATGTATAATTAGTGGAATGGCACTAGGAATAGATGGTATTGCTCATAATGGAGCAATAGAAGAAAAAGGAAGAACAGTTGCGGTTCTGGGAGGTGGATTTAACTACATTTATCCAAAAGAAAACGAATGGCTTTTCTACAAAATATTAGAAAAAGGTGGATGTATTATATCAGAACATCCACCTAATGTGGAATCAGATACAAAAAAATTTCCAAAACGAAATAGAATTATAAGTGGTCTTTCAGACAGTATTTTGGTAGTAGAAGCAAATTATAGAAGTGGAAGTAGCATTACAGTAAAATATGCAAAAGAACAAGGAAAAACAGTATATGCTATCCCAAATGATATTTATAATAGTACAGGAATTGGAACAAATATTATGATTAAGGAAGGCGCAAAATTAGTAATAGATTCGTATGAAATTATAGAAGAGATGAAAGAAAGGAATAAAAAAGATGAAGGAGTAAAAAGAGATTTATACAAAAACAATGGCATAAAAAAAGGCAGAAAAAAGATAAGAAATAAGAAGAAAATTGATTTAGAAGAGAAAAGATATGACTTAGGGAATGCGAAAGAGGAAATGGATAATAAGAAAGAGATAAGTATTGAAAAAGAATATTTGCCAATATATGAAATATTATCAAACAAACCAATTCATATTAACGAAATAGCCAAAAGGCTTAATAAAGGAGTTCAGGAAATTATGCCAATTATTACTATAATGGAAATAAAAGAATATATATTTCAGCCACAAACCAATTATTTTATAAAAAAGGAGTAAGAATGTATTTAAGACATGAAATTGGGAAAATTGGAGAAGATATTGCAGTAAGCTATCTAGAAAAACTAGGTTATATAATAATAGAAAGAAATTTTATAGCAAATCAAGGGGAGATAGATATAATAGCAAAAGATAAAAAGGAATTTGTTTTTATTGAAGTAAAAACTAGGACTAGTATGCAGTTTGGAAGGCCAGTAGAAGCAGTAAATGAAATAAAGCAAAAGCATTTAATAAATACAGTAAAGTATTATATTTATTGTAAACATTTAGAAAATAAATTTATAAGAATTGATGTAATAGAAGTATATTTAAGCAAAAATAATGCAAGAATAAATCATATAAAGCAAGTTATATGATATAATAATTTTGAAAAATTAAATTGATTTTTTTAAAGGAGAATATTTATGTGCACTTGTATAGATTTTAGAAGTAAAGATTTCTATTTTGGAAGAAATTTAGATTTAGAATATAATTTTGGAGAAAAAATAGTAATAAGTCCAAGAGATTATTTATTTGAATTAAAAAATGGTAGTAAACTTAAAACAAAATATGCAATAATGGGAATGGCAACAGTAGTAAATAATTATCCATTATATGCAGATGCTGTAAATGAGAACGGTTTATGTATGGCAGGGCTTTATTTCCCTGGGAATGCAGTATATAATAAGGAAATAGAGCAAAACATAAACATAGCATCATTTGAATTAATTCCTTGGGTATTAGGAAATTTTTCAAAAATATCAGAATTGAAAAAAGAATTAAATAACTTAAATATAATAGATGCAAAATTTAATGAAAATTTATCAGCAGCACAGCTACATTGGATGATTAGCGATGAAGATGAAAGTATAGTATTAGAACAAGTAGAAGATGGCTTAAAAATATATGATAATCCTTTTGGTGTATTAACAAATAATCCACCATTTAATTATCATAAAATAAATATTAGTAATTATATGAATTTATCTTGTAAATATCCAGAAAATAGATTTACTGATAAAATAGACTTAGATGTATTTGGACAAGGAATAAGCATGATAGGTCTTCCAGGAGATGTAACTCCACCTGCAAGATTTGTTAGAGCAGCATTTAACAAATCTAATTCAGTAGAATGTAATAATGAAAATGAGGCAATATCACAGTTTTTTCACATACTAGATTCAGTATCCATGATAAAAGGAACAGTACTTACAAAAGATAACAAATTGGACATGACAACATATTCTTCATGTATTAATGCTAGTAAAGGAATATATTATTTTAAAACATATTATGATAGTCAAATAAATGCTGTTAAATTTAATGAGAAAAATATAAATTCTAAAGAATTAGAAATACATGAATTACTTATTACACAAAATGTAAAATATTTGAATTAAAATGAAAAAAGCGGGACAAAATGGAATCCCCCTTATTGTCCTACTTTTTTTGAAATAAGAAGTCAAAGTTATTGACATTAATTAGTCTAAAGTTATATACTGTACATATTAAATGAAAAGGAGGTTTAATTAAATGATAGAAATTAGATGGCACGGAAGAGGCGGACAGGGTGCAAAAACAGCATCATTACTACTAGCAGATGCAGCATTTAATACTGGTAAATATATTCAAGGTTTTCCAGAATATGGACCAGAAAGAATGGGAGCTCCTATTACAGCCTATAATAGAATAAGTGATACACCTATTAGAATACATAGCAATATATATGAACCAGATTATGTAGTTGTTGTAGATGATACTTTGTTAGAAAGTGTTAATGTAACAGATGGACTTAAAGAAACAGGGGCAATTGTAATAAATACAACTAAAAACGGTGAAGAACTAAAAAAATTATTAAAAGGATATCAAGGAGAAGTATATATAATAGATGCAAGAAAGGTGTCGATGGAAACTTTAGGAAAATATTTTCCTAATACACCAATGCTTGCAGCAATAGTTAAGGTAAGCAAAATTATGAATGAAGAAGATTTTATAAAAGATATGGAAGGTTCTTTTAAACATAAATTTGCTAAAAAGCCAGAAGTAATAGAAGGAAATATGAAAGCATTAAAAATGGCATTGCAAGAGGTTAAGAAAATATAAGATAATTGGACGTTAACGAAAGCAGAGCTTTCGACGTCCACATGTGCAAAATTGCTTCGCAATTATTGCACGTAACAAGGTAAATTAACCTTGTTGTATAGGAAAAATCTTCGATTTTCCTATACAATAAAAAAGGGCGCAAAGAAGTCTGATGTGCCAAATAAGGAGGGAAGATAATGACAAATATAGATAAAAATACACCTGCTGAAAAGTTAACTATAGCTGGAAATATATATGAAGCAGGAAATGCAAGAGAATTTAAAACAGGAGATTGGAGAAGTGTAAGACCAGTATATATTCCAGAAAAATGTATTCAATGTGGACTATGTTTTCCAGTATGTCCAGAAGATGCAATTCCAGTAGGAAAAGATCAAAAAAGAGTGGACTTTAATTATGATTACTGTAAAGGTTGTGGAGTATGCGCAAAGGTTTGTCCTTTTGGGGCTATTACAATGAAAAACGAAGGTCAAGAGTAAAATTTAAAATAAACTTCGTCTTGCGTTGTTAAAATTTAGATAAAAAATCCTCAACGTACAAAAGTACGCCTCCGGTTTTTTACTAAATTTTGCCTAGCAATACTTGTTTCTTTTAAATTTTAAAGCATTATTTAATACTAAAATTTATTATTAACGTTGTCAACCTTCATTAAAAATGTCCTCAACGTACAAAAGTACGTCTCCGGCATTTTTAATTCGGTTTCCTAGTAATACTCGTTTATAATGAATTTTAAAGAGTTTTTATTTATGAATAACGAAAATTTTAAAACTAAGAAGTACATAAAAGGGAAAGGAAAATTTACTTCTTTCCTAATAGAAGGAGAGGATATAATGAGTATAAGAGAGAGATTAAGCGGAAATGAAGCATCAGCTACAGCTATGAAACAAATTAATCCAGATGTTGTTGCAGCATTTCCTATAACACCATCAACAGAAATTCCACAATATTTTTCTACTTTTGTGGATAACGGTATGGTAGATACAGAGTTTGTTGCAGTTGAAAGTGAACATAGTGCCATGAGTGCTTGTATAGGCGCAGAAGCAGCGGGAGCAAGAGCTATGACAGCTACATCTGCAAATGGATTGTCACTTATGTGGGAAATGATATATATTGCATCTGGAATGAGACTTCCAATAGTAATGTCACTAGTTAATAGAGCAGTATCAGGACCATTAAACATACACAATGACCATTCAGATGCAATGGGAGTAAGAGACGCTGGATGGATTATGTTATTTTCTGAAACAAATCAAGAAGCATATGATAATTTACTAATGGCACATAGAATAGCAGAAAATGAAAAAGTACAACTTCCATTAATGGTATGTCAAGATGGATTTATAACATCACATTCAATAGAAAATATTGAACTTTTAGAAGATGCAAAAGTTAAAGAATTTGTTGGAGAATATCATCCAAAACATTATTTATTAAATAAAAAAGAACCAATGGCAATGGGACCAATGGATTTACAGGCTTTTTTATTTGAACACAAATATGAACAAGCAGAGGCTATGAGAAGAGCTAAAGATGTTATTTTAGAAGTATCGAAAGAATTTGAAAAAATGACAGGTAGAAAGTATGGCTTATTTGAAGAATACAAATTAGAAGATGCAGAAATTGCAATAGTTTGTATGAACTCAACAGCAGGTACAACTAAAGAAGTTGTAGACCAATTAAGAGAAAAAGGAATAAAAGCAGGTCTTTTAAAAATACGTGTATTTAGACCATTCCCAGCAGAAGAAATAGCAAAAGCACTTTCTCATTTAAAAGCAGTTGCAGTATTAGATAAGGCAGATTCACTAAATGGAGCAGGAGGAGCATTATTTACAGATGTTACATCAGCAATGCAAGTAGAAAAAGTAAATGTTCCAACAGCAAGCTATATATATGGAATAGGTGGAAGAGATACTACTACCAAAGATATTGAATCTGTATTTAATGATTTATTAGAAGATACTAAAAAAGAAAAAATAGAAAATCCATACAGATATGTTGGATTAAGAAAGGAGTAGAATAATATGGCATATAATGTAAAAGAAATAGTATCTGAAAAACCATCTAGGTTTACTTCAGGACATAGAATGTGTGCAGGATGTGGAGCTCCACCAGTTGCAAGAATGATAATGAGAGCACTAAAGCCAGAAGATCATGCTGTAATTTCAAATGCAACAGGATGTATGGAAGTTTCTACATTTATTTATCCATACACAGCATGGACAGATTCATATATTCATACAGCTTTTGAGTGTGCAGCAGCAACATGTTCAGGAGTTGAAGCAGCATATAAATCACTAAAAAAACAAGGAAAGCTACCAAAAGATGAACACACAAAGTTTATAGCATTTGGTGGAGATGGTGGAACTTATGATATAGGGATTCAAAGTTTATCAGGAGCAATGGAAAGAGGTCATGACATGACTTATGTTTGCTATGATAATGGAGCATATATGAATACTGGTATACAACGTTCATCAGCAACACCAAAATTTGCAGATACAACAACAAGTCCAGCAGGAAGTGTAATTCCTGGAAAAATGCAATCAAGAAAAGATTTAACAGAAATAATGGAGGCACATCATTTACCATATGTAGCCCAAACAGCAGCTTATATGAATTTTAAAGATTTATATGAAAAAGCTGAAAAAGCGATTTATACAGAAGGACCAACATTTTTAAATGTATTAGCACCATGCCCAAGAGGTTGGGGGTATCCTACAGAGGATTTAATGACAAGTAATAAATTAGCTGTAGAAACTTGTTATTGGCCATTATATGAAATTGAAAATGGAAAATATAAAATAACGTACAAACCAGCTAAAAAACTTCCAATAGAAGAGTTCTTAAAACCACAAAAACGTTTTAAACATATGTTTAAACCAGGAAATGAATGGATGATAGAAGAATTCCAAAAAGAAGTAGACAGAAGATGGGAAGATTTATTAAAGCTCGAAGAAATGAGCAATAAGGAGTAAAAAATAAATCGTTGCTTTGCAACGATTTATTTTTATGTAAATTATTCATTTGGTTCTGGAGCTCCCATTGGGCAAACATTAGCACATGTTCCGCATCCAATACATACAGATTCATCTATCACATATCTTTCATCACCTTGAGAAATACATTGCATTGGGCAGGCACCAGCACAAGCGCCACAGCTTATACACTTATCATTTATTTTGTATGTCATGTAAATTCACCTCCTTAAAATATATCATCTTCTTCATTTTCCTTATCTTGTTTTTCTAAATCTTCTAGTTTTTGAAGTTCTGCCATATTTTCTTTCTCTTCTTCATCAATTATTTCTGTAGAAGCATTTTTTATTATTTTTAAATCGCTAGCATTATATTTTTTAAAATAATTTTCATTATTATCATCTTTTAATTTTACCTTAACAATTTCTTTTAAAGTTTCTATTGAATCAACTATACCTTCTCCATCTTCAGTTTTTACAATAGCTCCTATTTTAGGTAGATGCTTTAATTTATCTTCATATACATCTTGTTCATATTTTAAACAACACATAAGTCTACCACAATTTCCAGAAATTTTAGAAGGATTTAATGACAGATTTTGTTCTTTTGCCATTTTTATAGAAACAGCATCAAAATTATTTAAAAAAGAACAACAACATAATTCTCTACCACATACGCCATTTCCACCAATTCTTCTAACTTCATCTCTAACACCTAGTTGTCTTAATTCAATTCTAGTTTTAAAAATTGCAGCTAGCTCCTTTACTAATTCTCTAAAATCAATTCTACCATCAGCAGTAAAATAAAACAATAATTTTGTATTGTCAAAACTATATTCAACACCAATTAGATGCATATTTAATTTTAGTTTATTTATTTTTTCTTCACATATTTTCAAAGCTTCTTGCTCTTTTTTCTTATTTTCTTCTTGATGTTTTATATCTTTATAATTTGCGATACGGACAATTTTTCTTAATGGTGTATTAAACTGCATATCAGGTAAAATTTTTTTCTTAGTCACAACTTCACCTATTTCCTCACCTAAAGCTGTTTCTACAATAACTTTTGTTTTAATATTTATATGCAAATATCCTGGATCAAAGAAGTAAATTTTACCAGGTTTTCTAAATCTAACTCCTATTATTACTTTCATGAAATTCCTCCCATATTTTTAGTAAAAAATTATCTATGCACATATCATAATTTGCATTTGAAGCTAATTTCTTCTTGGTATTTTCTACGATTTTTATTGAATTTATATATTTTTTTTCATTAGTTAATTTTAGTTTATTTATAAATACAATATTAAAATAATCAAGTAAATTAGAAATATTATCTTTAGATTTATATAAAATTTCTGACTCATTCCATATATCAACAATATCTTTAGTAGAAAAGTTATTGATAATTGCATCTAAAGAACGATAGACTTGGGTATTATCTTTTAAATCTATTAAATTAGAAATGCTGCCATTACATATAGAAAGAAGAGTATTATTAACTTCAATACTATGTTCGTTAGCATAAGTAATTAATTCATCATCCGATAATTTGTTAAATACAATTTTTGCACATCTAGATTTTATTGTGCTTAGTAATTTATTTTCATTTGACAAAACTAGAATAATGGTTGCATATTCTGGAGGTTCTTCAAGTGTCTTTAATAAGCAATTTTGAGCTTCAATAGTCATTAAATCACTATTATTTATTATATAAACTTTATGATTAGAAATAATAGGCTTTTGAGCAATTTCTTCTTGCAATAAGCGTATTTGATTTATCTTTATGTTTTTACCATCTTCACTGTCAATTAGCATAAAATCGGGATGATTTCCACTATTGAATTTTATGCAAGAAGAACAATTTTCACAAGCAACAATATCATTATCACATAAAATTATTTTTGAAAGTTCTTTAGCAAAAAGTTTTTTCCCTATTCCATCTGGACCGATAAACATATAACTATGCACTAAACTTTTTGTCTTTATAGAATTATTTAACAAATCTTTTACATTTTCATTTCCAACAATATTACTAAAATTCAAAACTATTTTCTCCTAAGAATTAATCAACTTTTCCAAATAAATTAAGAGGCCAAAATCTAATCAATACTTTTCCTTCAATTTTTTCTAATGGAATACAACCAAAAGCTCTACAATCTGTTGAATAATCTCTGTTATCTCCCATTGCAAATACACAATTTTCTGGAACAACTAAATCAGAAAAAGCATAATTTCCCATGGTTGTAGTTACATTCTCTTGTAAGTATGGCTCTTCCAATTCTTCACCATTTATATATACTTTTCCATTATAAATCTGTATATGATCACCAGGAAGTCCAATTACTCTTTTTATATAACTTTCTTTCCCGATTTCTAAAACATGATATATAAAATTGCCAACTAAGCTAGTAGGTTCATTAGAATATTTTGCAATAACATCATTACTATTAAAATCGCTTAGATTTATATACGAATCACTAGAAGGAGCTTCAAAAGTAATTATATCTCCACGTTCAGGCATTTTTTTTGTGGTTCTGACCCATCTGTTTAATATAAGACGTTGATTTTGTTTTAAAGTAGGGTACATTGAACTTTGTTTTACAATAGTTGGTGTTCCAATATAATATCTAATTAATAATGCCAAAATAAATGCTATTAAAATGCATATTATCCATTCTATGATATCCTTAGTTTTTTCGCTTATTTTCATTTTGACCTCCAAAGTATATAAAAAATATCGTATTTTAATTAAATTTACTATAACATTATATATTTTTTTTTAAAACTTATCAATGGTTTTATGAAAAAATATTGAAATAGAAATATTGAAAAAAATGTATTAATAATATATAATAGATTAAAACGGATATAATAACAAAGGAGGAATTTGAAAATGAATTTAAAAAATAATAAAGGCTCAATGGCTGTATATGTTTCAATCGTATTAATTACAATGCTACTTATTTTGAGTACTATATTTTTAACATCAAATTCTGTAAGAAAAAGTCAATTGGCAACTGCAATAAAAATAAAAGAAGCTTATGAAAAAGATAATAGTAGAGCAGATGAAATATATATAGATTTAATAAACAAACAATAGAAAAAATACAAGTCAAGAAATTGATTTGTATTTTTTTCCAATAAAACATTGCCTTTTGCCTATTTTTCATATATAATAGTATTGTTTAGAATTATGCATTTTTATTGAAAATTAAGCTGATTAAAAATTGCTTTAAAATTACAAGGAGGAAAATATATGGGAGAAGTTATAGTAATAACATCCGGAAAAGGTGGAGTAGGAAAAACAACTACAACAGCTAATCTTGGTGCAGCTTTAGCTCTAAGGGGAAAAAAAGTTGCTTTAGTAGATACTGATATTGGACTAAGAAACCTAGATGTTGTAATGGGCTTAGAAAACAGGATAGTATATGACATAGTAGATGTTGTAGAAGAAAAATGCAAACTAAGACAAGCTCTTATAAAAGATAAAAGATTTAATGAATTATTCTTACTACCAGCTGCTCAAACAAGAGATAAAAGTGCAATTAATGAAGAACAAATGAAAGAATTAATAGGAAAACTTAAAGAAGAATTTGATTATATATTAATAGATTGTCCAGCAGGAATTGAGCAAGGTTTTAAAAATGCTATAGCAGGAGCAAACCGTGCAATTGTTGTAACAACAGCAGAAATTTCAGCAATAAGAGATGCAGACAGAATTATTGGATTACTAGAGGCATCTGAAATAAAGAATCCAGAGCTAGTAATAAATAGAATAAGACCTAATATGGTTAAAAAAGGCGAAATGATGGATGTTGAGGACATTGTTGATTTATTATCAATAGACTTAATAGGTGTTGTGCCAGATGATGAATTTATAATAACTCAAACAAATAAAGGAGAACCAGTTGTTACAAAAGAAAAAGCACCTTCAGGAAAGGCTTATATAGAAATAGCAAGGAGAATATTAGGAGAAAATATTGATGTAACTATTCCTGGAAGAAAAGAAGGTCTTTTTAGTAAAATGAGAGGTTTTTTCGCAAAAAGTAAACACTAATACTATTGGAGGGAAAAAATGTTTAAAACCATAACAAGATTTTTAGAAAGATTTAAAAAAGGCGAAAAAGAAGAATCTAAAAGTACTGCTAAAGAAAGATTACATTTAGTTTTAGCTCAAGATAGAGCAAATATATCAGCAGACTTTTTAGAAATGATGAAACAAGAAATTTTAGAAGTAATAAAAAAATATATAGATATAGATGAAAAAGCTATAGATGTTAGGTTGACAAATAAAGAGGGAGAGGATGGAAAAGTCGGAGCACCAGCTTTATATGCAAATATTCCAATAATAACTATAAAAAATGAAGCTAGAAAACTAGAAGGAACTATAAAAAAAGACTTAACTAAAGAACAAAAAACAGAGACAGAAGAAAAGATAGAAAAAAATAGTGAAGATAAAAATACGAATAATGAAAATATAGAGAAAAATGAAGATGTACAAGAAGTAGAAAAATTGCAAGAAAATGTAGAAGAAAAAGTAGAGCAAACTAAGCAAGAATCAGAAAATAATAATGTAGATGAGGTTGATAATGAAAAGAAAGATTCTTAAAAACTTAGAATGGGGAATATTAATTTCTACTATTATTTTAGTTATAATAGGTTTAGTAGCTTTAACATCTGCTACACAAAATTCAAATTATGAAGAATTAAAAAAACAAATAATGTGGGTTATAATAAGTATTCCAGTAATGATAATTGTAATATTTATTGATTATGAGTTATTAGTAAAAATAGCGCCAATATTATATGGAATAATAATTGCTTTATTGATTGGAGTAATGTTTACAGAGCCAATTAATGGAGCAACAAGTTGGTTTAATATAGGACCGTTTTCATTTCAGCCAGCCGAATTTGCCAAAATTATTTGCATATTAATGTTAGCATTTACAATAGTTAAAATACAAAAAAAAGGAAGAGATGAGATAAGCAAAATTTCAAAGCTTTTGATAGTTTTACTTGTATTTGCTGTTCCTACTCTACTTATAATAAAACAACCAGATTATGGAACAGCATTTGCTTTTGTTATGGCATTGGTATTTATGTTATTTGTAGCAGGAATAAAAAAAAGATATATAATATCAGCTATTTTATTAGTAATTATAGCAGTTCCATTATTATATTTATTTGTTTTGCCTGAACATGCAAAAACAAGAATAGATGTATTTTTAAATCCAGATTTAGATCCAAGAGGAGCAGGATATAATATAATTCAATCAAAATTAGCAATAGGCGCAGGGGAATTATTTGGAATGGGATTGTTTAAAGGAAATCAAACACAATTAGGTTTTCTTTATCCTAAAACAACTGACTTTATTTTTGCATTAATTGCAGAAGAAATGGGATTTATAATAGCAGCAGGTGTAATAATTCTATATGTTATATTAATTACAAAATCAATTTATGTTGCTAAAACTGCAAAAGATGATTTAGGAGCATATATAGCAATAGGAATAGCGCGGTGTATTTTTCTTTCACATGCTAGAAAATATTGGTATGACAATGGGACTTCTTCCTATAACAGGAATACCACTTCCTTTTGTAAGTTATGGAGGTAGTTCACTTTTAAGTAATTTTATAATGATAGGAATTTTATTAAATATTTCTGGAAGAAGACAAAAAGCAATTTTTATTGATTGAGGCAACGTTGTATTTCTCATTTGTCAAAGTATATATAATTAAAAATAATTTTTGAGATAGCAAAATGTGAATGTAAGAGAATTAGAAATTATTAAAATAAAACTATGGATATAAATATTATATGAAAGGACTAAAAACCAAATGTATTTGCAAAAACTAAAAATTGGAAATGTAGAATTAAGAAATAATATACTTTTAGCTCCAATGGCAGGAATTACAGACCTGCCATTTCGTTTGATATGCGAAAAATATGGAGCAGGACTCACTTGTACAGAGATGGTTAGCAGTAAAGGAATATATTATAATGACGCAAAAACAAAACTTTTGTTAAGTGTAGAAGGAGAAAAAATACCAGTTGCAGCTCAAATTTTTGGGAGTGATGTAGATGCAATGAAATATGCAGCAGAATATGTAAGTGATTTGGTGGATATCATAGATATAAATATGGGGTGTCCTGCTCCTAAAATAGTAAAAAATGGTGATGGAAGTAAATTACTTTTAAATTTAAAATTAGCGCAAAAGATAGCAGAAGAAGTAGTAAAAGTATCGAAAGTACCAGTTACTGCTAAGATTAGAAAAGGATGGGATAACAATAGTATAGTTGCAGTAGAAGCAGCTAGAATATTAGAAAGTGCAGGAATTTCAGCAATTACTATACATGGAAGGACAAGAGCAGAATACTATTCACGGAAAAGCAGATTGGGAGATTATTAGAAAAGTAAAAGAATCATTAAATATTCCTGTAATAGGAAATGGAGATGTTGCTTCAAAAGAAGATGCTTTAGAAATGTTTAAACAAACTAATGTGGACGGAATTATGATAGGGAGGGGCTCTATTGGAAATCCTTGGATCTTTGAAGAAATAGTTAATTTTTTAGAAGGAAAAGAACAAAGAGAGGTTACAAATAAAGAAAAGTTACAAACTATAATAGAACATATTAATTTAGAAGTAGAAGAAAAAGGAGAAATAGTTGGAGTTAAAGAAATGAGAAAGCATTTAGCTCATTATATAAGAAATACAAAAGAAGCAAGTATAATAAGGCAAAAGATAAATAGTATAGATACGAAAAAAGAATTAATAGATTGTCTAAATGAATACTTTAAAAAAATATAAAATAAAATGAAAGTAGATTAGTTAATAATCTACTTTTTTTATGAGGTTATGGGTAACCTAATTAAAAAACCTAAATATATTATATAAGGAATGAATAAGAAATGTTACAAAAAATTAATAAAAAAATTATATTTTCAATATTGTTTATAATATTAATAATTTTTTTTGTAATAATTTTTATAAAAAATGATAATAAAAATTTTAATATTGGCAATAATAATAACAAAAGTATTGAGGAAATTGAAGAATATATTTTAAATTTAAGCTCTTACGAAGCAAAAGTTTCAGTAACAGTAGAAAGTAATAAAAATACAAATAAATATGAATTATTGCAAAAATATCAAGCTCCTAACATAGCAAAACAAGTAGTATTAGAACCAAGCAATATACAAGGACTAGAAATTATTTATGATGGTTCTAAACTTAGTATAAATAATACAAAACTAAATTTAAGCTCTGTATATGAAAATTATAATTATTTGGCAAGTAATTGTTTATGCTTAGAATCTTTTATATCAGATTATATAGAAAATAAAGGTAGTATATATGGAGAAAATGAAAAAATTATTTTAGAAACAAAAACAAATAATGGAAATAAATACATTTATAACAAAAAATTATATGTTAATAAAAATGATGGAAAACCAATTGAATTAATAGTAGAAGATATTAACGAAAAAAAATCAGTTTACATATTATATAATGAGATAAAAATAAATAATTTAAAAGATGTAGATATACTTGCATTTAAAACAATTGAAACGCAAGCAGAATTATATTAATTAAATTATATCTCAAGCTAAAATTAAAATATATCAGCAAATAAAACCTTAAATATACAAAAATTAGGAGTGAAGAATATGGTAATAAAAAGAGGAGATATGTTTTATGCAGATTTAAGCCCAGTTGTCGGATCAGAACAAGGAGGAATTAGGCCTGTTTTAATTATACAAAATGATATTGGCAACAAGCATAGCCCAACTGTTATAGCAGCAGCAATTACATCTCAAACTGGAAAAAACAAATTACCAACACATATAGAAATAGGTTCACAGAATAATGGATTAAAGGCTGATTCAGTAGTTCTTACAGAGCAAATACGAACAATAGATAAAAGTAGATTAAAAGAGAAGATAGGACACATAGATGATGAAAATATAATATCTAGAGTAAATAACGCTTTGGGAGTAAGTTTTGGTCTAGAATAGAGGTCAAACAATGAACAGGTCGTTTACAATTATCTCCATAAAATTAAAAATGTGGATAACTGCAAACGACCTGTTCGATTACTAGATGTCTAAACTTCTAATTTTTTTATTATTTTAATTTCATTATATAATTTATCTACTCTTTCACTTCTGATTTTTAAAGCATTTTTATAATCTTCATAAACTTTTAAATAATTATCAAAGTTTTCATCAAACTGGAATAAAAGGCGCATTCCTTCTTTATAGTAATTTCTCCTTTTATCAGTTTTTGCTTCCTCCATTTTTGTAGCATATTTGCAAATAAGTTCTAACCTTTTTATATTTTCTTTCAAATAATCTAAATATTCATACAAGCAACTAATTTCATACAAAATATCATCAATAACAACTTTAAATAAAATTTTTAAAACGCGTTTATTTATTTTTCCAACTTTAGAGTTTTGAGATAAATAATCTAAAGCAACAAATTTAGGGTCTGGCTGGGCATCTTTTATTAAGTCTTTTAATGTTTCAGAAATATTAACGTGAGTAGTATACTGCCTTTTGGTAACTATTGCATCATATTCATCAGCAACACGAATTATTTGTGCTTCCATAGGAATTTTAGTTATTCCATTAGGATAACCAGATCCATTTAAAGCTTC
The DNA here is from genome assembly GCA_946499885.1 of uncultured Clostridium sp. Lineage (GTDB taxonomy): Bacteria > Bacillota > Clostridia > TANB77 > CAG-508 > CALXVA01. The sequence goes on from CAMMTN010000005.1 coordinate 69,920, forward strand.
ATGATGATCTAATGCTCCTATTGAATAAGGTCTTAATTTTAAATCTTTCATGCACATCTCATATCCTTTTGTAGTATGAGTTTTCATTATCTCAAATTCTTCTTCAGTAAGTACATCAGGTTTATTTAAAATATTAGATGGAATGAACAATTTTCCTATATCATGTAAATATGCACAAATTGTACAGTAAATAGTAAATTTTTTATTAAAATGAAAATATTCACAAATTCTACATACCAAATTAGCAACATTTTCACTGTGCCTGCGAGTAAAAAAATCTAGATTCCCTAATATATCAAGTTGATATCGCATTGTTTTATCTAGATTATATGATTTTAAATTAATTGGGCTATAAAAATCAAATTTTTCCTTTTTCATAAGTTTCTCCTATGTTTATTAATATAAATATATAATACTATAAAATTATATAATTGGCAACATAAAATTTTAAAAATGAAATGTATAATAAAAAAATATTTGTACATAATAAAAATATAAGATTGATATTAGTTGAAATAAGAGTAATGCGAGATGTTTTTTGATGTTTTTCATTATTCGAGCAAAGATGTGTAATAGTGTAATAACCTTATATTATTATATGTCGGAGATGAGAGTATATTGTTTGTGGTATAGCTATACAATAATTATTTCTACTTATATTTAGTATTTATAGATATAATTAAAAATGTATGGTTAAAACATAGGTAATATATTCGAAGTTAAGATTATTCTTGTATTTTATAGTGGTTGTTATTAGTCCAATATGGATGAATATGGCTATTATGAGTGCATTTGTAGTCGAGCAACTGATTAATATATTTGGTGACTAGCTTATTTGTATAGCAATATGCATTAGGTTATAAATTAGGTATATTAGTTTTAGCTTGAAGATTAATATCAGTTTTATGGAAAATGTTGCTATAAGTTTTATAGCAACATTTTTATGTATATGAATTATAGGTCAAATTTTAAATTTTTAATTGACTTTACTAAGTATAAGTTATAAAATAAAGAAGTATTAAATATATATTAAAAAACAATTATTGGAGGAAACAAGATGATAATTTTATTAGATGCAATGGGCGGAGATAATGCACCAGATGCAAATATAAAAGGAGCAGTAAAGGCAATAAATCAAATAAAAGCAAAAGTAGTTCTAATAGGAAAAGAAGAAGTTATAAAAGCGCGTATAAAAGAATTATATGGGAAAGATGATATAAATGATATATCACCAAGATTAAGCATAAAAAATGCAACAGAAACGATTGAAATGGAAGATATTCCAACGCAAGCAATAAAACATAAAAAAGATTCCTCAATGGTTGTAGGCTTTAATATACTAAAACAAGGAGAAGGAGATGTATTTATTTCTGCAGGAAATTCAGGAGCTTTACTTACAGGAGCAACACTTTTAGTAGGTAGAATTAAAGGAATAGATAGACCAGCATTAGCAGGAATTTTGCCAGCTTACAAAAGTAGATTACTTCTTATGGATTGTGGATCAAACACAAATTGTAAGCCAATTAATTTACTTCAATTTGCACAAATGGCAAGTATATACTTAAAGAATACATTTGGAATGGAAGCACCAGCAGTGGGCTTACTAAACATAGGAACTGAAGAAACAAAAGGAAACGAGCTTACAAAAGAAAGTTATAAACTTTTAAAAGAAAATGCAGAAAAATTAGATATAAATTTTGTAGGAAATGTAGAAGGAAGAGATGCATTTTCTGGTAAAATAGATGTTGTTGTAACAGATGGTTTTACAGGAAATGTATTCTTAAAATCGATTGAAGGATTAGGCAAATTTGTAAAGAAAAGTTTAAAGGAAAGTTTAACACATAGCATACTATCTAAAATTGCAGCACTTCCAAGCTTGCCTGCTATAAAAAGATTTGCTAAAACAGTAGATTATAAGGAATATGGTGGGGCATTATTTTTAGGCGTAAAAAAACCAGTAGTAAAAGCACATGGAAGCAGTGATGAAAAATTATTTGAATTTACTATAAAACAAGCAGAAAAGTTTGTAGAAAATAAAGCAGTAGAAAAAATGATAGAAGCATTTGAAAATAAAAATGATGAATAAAATAAAAATTAATACTAACCAGTATAAAAAATACATATAATATTTATAATAAAAAAATTAAAAAAAGCTTAAAAAATAGGCATTTTAACAAATATTTTGATAAAATTTTAAAAATATATTGACAATTAAATTAATATGTATTATTGTTAGATAGAACTAAATGATAAAAATATTTAAGGAGGTGAACTTAAATTATGAGTTCAGAAGAAGTTTTTGAAAAAGTAAAAGGAATAATAGTTGAACAATTAGGTGTAGCAGAAACAGCTGTTACAATGGAAGCATCTTTTATAGATGACTTAGGAGCAGATTCACTTGATATAGTTGAGTTAATAATGGCTCTTGAAGAAGAGTTTGATATAGAAATACCAGATGCTGATGCAGAAAAGGTTGTTTCTGTAGGTGATGTTGTAGATTATATAAAAGATCATATAGCATAAATAAAAGACGAAGTAATCAAATAGATTGCTTTGTTTTTTTTTGAGTGAGACGATTAAGGCGGAGCAGGGATGTGTTTGAGTTTTTAAATTCTTTGAATAAATTCTTTCTTTTTGCTAAAAAAAGGTGTATAATATATTAGGTTTTGTTTATAAATAAAGTATTATGAACTTTGAGAGAAAGGTGAATTAAAGAAGTGAATTTTGAAGAATTGGAAAGAAGTATAGGTTATACATTTAATAATAAAGAGCTTTTAAAAAAAGCACTAACTCATACATCTTATGCTTATGAGAGACATATAGAAAGTAATGAAAAGTTAGAATTTTTAGGAGATAGCATTTTAGAATATCTATCAAGTAAATATATATATAACAATTATAATAATTTAAAAGAAGGTGAAATGACTAAAGTTAGAGCAGAAGTAGTGTGCGAAGATAGTTTATATAATGTTGCAAAATCACATGATTTTAGTGATTTTATCTTAATTGGAAAAAGTGAAGCAAATACAGGTGGAAAATTTAAGCCGGCTATTTTAGCTGATAGTATAGAGGCAACAATTGCAGCAATATACTTTGATGGTGGATTAGAAGAAGCAGAAAAATTTATAATTAATAATTTAAAAGATGCAATCGAAAAATCTACAAAACATGTAGGAATGAAGGACTTTAAAACTGTATTACAAGAAAAGTTACAAGAAAATGGAGAAGTTAATATAAAATATACAGTAATAGACGAAATTGGACCAGATCATGATAAAACATTTGTGGTAAAAGTTGAATTAAATGGAAAAAAATTAGCAGAAGGAAAGGGAAAAACTAAAAAACATGCTGAAATGAATGCAGCAGAAAAAGCACTACAAGATTTAAAATAAATTCGTGATATTTAATTTATATAGAAAAATGTGATTTATACGAAAGGAGGAAGCAGAATTGAAAAAAGAATATATAATTCCTATTTTTGTACCACATTTAGGTTGTCCTAATAATTGTACTTTTTGTAACCAAAAAAGGATAAGTGGGCAAACTAAACAAGTAACAGCAATAGATGTAAAAGAAACGATAGAGTACTATTTAAAAAATTTTAAAGATAATCATAAATATGTAGAAGTTGCATTTTTTGGTGGAAGCTTTACAGCAATTGAAAAGGAAAAACAAATTGAGCTTTTAGAAGCAGCTCAAGAATACATAAAAAACAAAAAAGTAAATAGTATTCGAATATCTACTAGACCAGATGCAATAGATAAAGAAATTCTAAAAACTATGAAAAAATACCATGTTAAAACTATAGAGCTAGGAGTTCAATCAACTAGCAATTACATATTAACTAGATGTAAGAGAGGACATACAGGGGAAGATGTAAAAAAAGCTTCAAAATTAATTAGAAGGTTCGGTTTTATCCTAGGGCATCAAATGATGGTAGGTCTTCCAGAAAGTACAAAGCAAGATGAAATAAATACTGCAAAAGAATTAATAAAACTAAGACCAAAAATTGTTAGGATATATCCAGTGCTTGTAATAAAAGATACTCAGCTTGCAGATGAATATAAAAATGGTGAATATATTCCTTTAACAGTAGGGCAAGCAGTAGAAAGATGCAAAGAAATAGTAGATTTATTTAATAGAAATAAAATAAATGTTATAAGAATAGGACTTCAAAATACGGAAGAAATATCAGATCCAAGTACAGAAAAGAGCAGTGTTATTGCAGGACCATATCATCCAGCATTTAGACAGCTAGTTGAAGATAGTATGTGGTATGATGCAATAGTAAATAAAATTAAAAAGATAAATGATAAAGTAAAAAAAGTAAAGATAATAGCAAACGATATAAATATAAACAATATCATAGGACATGGTAGAGAAAACATGTTAAAAATAAAAGAACTATATAATGTAGATGTTGTAATAGAAAAAAATGATAAAATAAAACCAGGAAGATTTAAAATTGAAATTTTAGAATTATATGAATAGAATAAAATCACTTATTATTGGAAATAATAACAATAGTAGGTGATTTTGTTTGAAAAAGCTAACAGGGAAAAAAATTTTGTTAAAAAAATATATTAAAGATGGGATATATATAATTATAGGATGCTTACTAATGGCAATAGGAACTTCATTATTTTTACTTCCAAATCAATTGTCATCAGGTGGATTTGCCGGTATTTCAACAATTATATATTATTTATTTAATTTGCCACTTGGAACGACAATGCTAATATTAAACATTCCATTATTAATATTGACAATCATAAGAGTAGGAAAAGAAACTGCGATAAAAGGTATAATAGGTACAATAGTTTTATCAGCATTTATAGATATATTAGAAAAATTTGAACCATTAACGGAGGATAGATTACTTGCTTGTATTTATGGTGGAATATTCGTAGGGTTAGGTACTGCTATAGTGTTAAAAGCAAGCGCCTCAACAGGTGGAACCGATTTACTTTCATATATAGTTCGTTCATTTAAGCCACATTATAGAACAAGTAACCTAATTGTGATTGTAGATACAGCAATTATATTATTAAATGTTATCTTTTTTAAAGAAATAGAAATTGGTTTATATTCAGCAATAGCAATATATTTAATGGGAAAAATGATAGATATAGTATTCGAAGGAATATATTTTACTAAAATGATGTTTATTGTATCAAATAAATATAAAGAAATAGCCAAAGAAATAGGAGAAAGGCTTGATAGAGGAAGTACAGGACTTTATGGAAAAGGAATGTACACAAGAGAAAAGAAGATGATGCTTTGGTGTGTAGCATCACGTGGAGAAGTAGCAAAAATTAAAGAAATAGCACAAGAGATAGATCCTAAAGCATTTATAGTAATTTCAAGTGCGAGAGAAGTATGGGGAAAGGGATTTAAATAATTAATTGACACTTAAATAATAAATTTATATAATATAGGTAGTATAAGAATTAATACCGTTTATTTTACGTGTAAAAAAGGAGAAAAAATGCAGGAGCAAAAATACATATTAAAAGATACTTCATCTTTTGAACCAAAACATATATTTGAATGTGGGCAATGTTTTAGATGGGATGAGCAGAAAGATGGAAGCTATACAGGTGTAGTAAGAAATAATGTAATAAATGTGAAAAAAGTGGATAATGAAGTTATATTTTCTAGTTTAGGTGTAGATAATTTAGAGAAAATAGTAATAGATTATTTTGACCTAAATAGAAATTATGAAGAAATAAAAAGTACACTTTCTAAAGTAGATGAATATTTAGAAAATAGTATAAAGTATGGAAGCGGAATACGTATACTAAATCAAGATTTATGGGAAACAATTATTTCTTTTATAATTTCAGCTAATAATAATATTCCAAGAATAAAAGGAATAATAAATAGATTATCATATAAATATGGTAATAAAATAGAATGGAATGGAAAAGAATACTATACTTTTCCAACAGTAGAAGATTTATCAAAAGCCACAATAGAAGATTTAAGAAAAGCAGGACTAGGTTTTAGAGATGTAAGAGTATATGAAACGACTAAAAAAATATTAGAAAAACAAGTGGATTTAGAAGAGCTTCATAAAGAAAAAGATACACGCAAAGTAAGAGATATACTTTTGAGTCTGTCAGGAGTAGGACCAAAGGTAGCAGATTGCATACTATTATTTTCTACATTAAAAAGATTTGATGTGTTTCCAATAGATGTATGGGTAAGACGTGTAATGAATGATTTATACATAAAAAACGAAGATGAGACAAAAGTAAATAAAAAAGAAATAGAAAGGTTAGCGAAAGAAAAATATGGTGCTTTAGAGGGAATAGCACAGCAGTATTTATTTTATTGGAAAAGGGATACTGCATAGGAAAAGCTCATAACCCGAAGGTCGTAAGTTCGAGTCTTACCCCCGCAACCATAAATTTTATTAGAGTCGCAAGAGATTGTGGACTCTTATTTTTTGCACATTTTAAGTTACATAAAATGAAATGGGCACCATTTGGGCACAAATCTATATAAAAAGGTTTTTGGTAAACCTTGAATTTTCGATATTTATAAATATATTTGATTAAATTCTATTTGAAATAAAATAAAAAGTTTCTGCTTAAATTATAAAATATTAAATTGTAAAATTAATTAAAAGTATTTAAGCAGAAACTATCATGTCTTGATTTACTTCTTTATTATTATAATTTTTCATAGAATTTTTTTCCTTTCAATTTTTTGTATAAATTTATGTGATAAGCTTTTAATTAGCTTTAAAATATTTTTTTGTATCTTCTCTATAAAGAAGATTATCAAGTTTATCTGATGCCTCTCTGTCCATTCTCGCAAATGCATGGGCATAGATATTTAATGTTGTAGATGTTTGAGCATGTCCTAATCTATTACTAACAGTTCTAACATCTAATCCTTGAGCAATAAGCAAAGTTGCATGTGTATGGCGTAAGCCATGAAATGTAATATGTGGCAAGTTTTTATCTTCTAGGAACTGCCTAAACCATTTTGTAATTGTATCTGGATGCATAGAAGAACCATCCCATTGTACAAATAAACGATTAGTATTAATCCATTTGTCTCCTAATTTTAATCTTTTTTCTGATTGTTTTCTTTTGTAATCTTTTAATAATTTAGTAATTGAATTAGGGATACTAATTACCCTGTTTGATGTTTCTGTTTTGGGATCTTTTGTATAAATTCCAATAGAAGAAACATATTGACTAGCTTGTCTTACTGTAATTGAAGAATTTTTTAAATCTACATCTTGCCATTCTAAACCTAAAACTTCTCCACGTCTTAATCCTGTGAAAATTGTTAAAAGAATAATGACTCGAAATTTTAATTCTTCACCTTCTAATGCTTTAATTAATGCAATTGTTTGTACATCATCATAGAAATTAATACTTGGCTTTTTAGCTTTAGGTGGTCTTACCCTTGATGCAGGATTATATGGAATCATTTGCCAATATACTGCTTGTTGTAACATAGAATGTAATAATCTGTGATGTTCTAGTACTGTTTTTGAAGATAACTTATGTTTAATATTTTTTCTAATATAAGTTGCTTCACTTAATTCTTGGTATAAATACATTAATTGCATTGGTTGGATTTTGTCTAAATACATGTTGCCGAGATAGGGGAGAATTCTTGATCTTAACATACTTTTATATCTTTCATAGGTTTTAGGAGATAAATTTGGAATAGCATAATTGTTAATCCAAAAATCAGCATAATCTCTAAAACGCATCTTTTTTGCAGATAAGGCTTGTCCAGTTTCTATTTCTAATATAAATAATGCTAATTCTTTTCTAGCTTCATTTTTGTTTTTAGCTTGAACTGTCTTTTTATAGATAATTCTTTTGCCTTCTCCTGTGTAGCCACCAGAAACTCTTAATCTATAAGAATTCTCTCCACGTTTTTCGATATTTCCTACCACACCTTCATCACCTCCTTTCATGTGGT
>CAMMTN010000006.1 GCA_946499885.1 uncultured Clostridium sp.
AAAGGGTTAGTATTTTTCATATCTTCTGTTAAATCACTTTTTGATTTTAAATCTTCTATTATTAAATCAATTTCCTTTTGTGCTTGTTCTTGAATTTCTTTTAAATGTTTGTTTAGTTCTCTATTTATAAAAAGTATGGTATATTCTGCTTTCTTATGCTTCTTCAAATAATTTAATCTTAATAACCCATATTTATTTAATGTGATTTTTTCTTCTGGTTCCAAATATAAGTTAGGCATATAATAATCTCCGACTAATGTATAACTTATTCCTGTTTTTTTATCTACAATTTCTTTTTTTAATTCTTTACTATCCATAACAAACCTCCTAATTATTTTATTACTAATCCTAATTTTACAATAGGATTCTTCTCTGCTAAGAAAACCTTTTTAATTTCAATACTTTCTGGAATTATAGGTGATTTATTCTTACCGTTCTGGAATGTTACTTCGGTGTGTACCGTGCTCTTGCTAATTCCAAATTTTTTTGCTGCACCTCTTACAGTATCTTTTGAATCTATTATATAATGTGCTAAATTTATTGCACGTTCTTCTATGTACATTTTCTCCAATTTAGAAAACCCCCTTAAGAAATCTATGTTTGTAACATTGTATTCTTAGAGGAAGTCCATTAGAACTTATATATAAATTAAAAAATATATAATTAACAAAGGATAAATTAAATTTATGTAAAGAAATCACAATATTACATTTTTCGACATAATATATATTGACTAATTGTTAATATAGAGGTGATTATGTTGAATATTGTAAAAAGAGGAGACATTGTAGCAAGAAAATCACATAATAAAGATGTAGCATTTATCGTAGATATGATAATAAAAGATAAAATAGCTATACTTACAGGACTTACTACAAGGCTAAAAGCAGATGCTTATGTAGAAGATTTAGAAATTCTAAGTAAAGAAGAAGTAGAAAAATTTTTAAATAAAACAAATGAAAGATTAACAATAAAAACAAATATTAAACCTGTAGAAAAGAACAATATTTTTAATAGATCAAACAAAGTAATATATACAGGAAAAATATTACATTTAGATGGAGATAAAAGATATAGTGAAAAATCTAATATGTATTATAAAAAAATGGGATTAAATGCTATAGTGAGAAATATACCAGAAAATAGACAAGTAAGCATAGTAAATACATTAATAGATAGGTATAATCCTGATATATTAGTAGTAACAGGTCATGATGGAATGATAAAGACAGGAAAGTCTTATGAAGATATATATAATTATAGAAATTCTAGATATTTTGTACAAACAGTAAGAAATGCTAGAAAAAATAGTAAAAATAAAGATTTGGTAATTTTTGCAGGAGCATGTCAGAGCTATTATGAAGCGCTAATGGCAGCTGGAGCTAATTTTGCATCATCACCAGCAAGAATATTAATAGATTTTATTGATCCATTAGTAGTTGCAATGAAAATAGCAACTACAGATTCAAGTAAGTATTTAACAATAAATGACATCGAGGATGAATTAAGAGATGGAGAAAGAGGGATTAATCGGTGTAGGAGCAAAAGGTAAAAAGAAGATATTACTAGTTTAAAAAACTGTGCCATTGGGGACGTACACATTTGGAATAAAATGTTTTATGCCAAAGGTGTATGTCCCCAATGGCACAGTTTCAAAAAAGTCTTGAAAAACTTGTAAAAGTGAAATATAATATTATTGGTGATTAATAATGATAGTAGAATATAATAATATAAAAAATGGAACTGATGATGTAGCAAAGTATTTAGGATTAGATCCTGCAAAAACTATATTTTTGCATTCAACATCTTTTAATGAAAATGATGATGATAATATAAAAAGAAAAGCAATTAATAAAGGAAGAATGATATATTCAGAAATATTATCATATAGTAGTAATAAAGTAAATGGTAGTAAATCAGCAATATCTTACTTTAATGAACAATTGTTGGACAAATTGGATGTTATGGGAGTAATAAGAAAGGACAATATTATAAAAGTAACTAATTCTAATAATTTAGATTTTCCATATAATTCGGTATCAACAATGTTAAATAAAAAAGTAAAAGAAGATGCTGAATTTAGAAATTCAATAAAAGGTTTTAACATAGTTTCATCATATTTAGGAAAAGAAGATGAGGAAACAGCTAATTTAATAGAAGGCACGATTTTAATGGATATAAAAGAACAAGAGAAATTTAATTCTAAATATGAATTTAGAAAATTATCAGAAAAATATGGTTTTAAAATGCCTCATGGTGTTACTATAAGAGGATTAGATGAATTAGAAATAAAATTAGATTTACTTAAGAAAATGAATAGCCAATATAATGATATATGGATAAAATTAGAATCCCAATCTTCAGGAAAGGGAAATATAAAAATAGAAAGATTTAGAACTATTCCTATAGAACAAATAAAAAAAGAAGTAATGGATGTGGCTCAAAAAATATACGAAGAGGAGTATATTTTAAAAGAGATGCCATTAATTGCAGAATATGATGTGAAAACGCCTTTATATGAAGAAGTGGCCAATATAGGAGTAGAAGCGGTTATTACAAAAGATAAAATAACAATATTGGGCGGAGCAGAACAAGCAACGAGAAATGGAGAATATATAGGAAGTAAAATAACAGAAGATACATATAAGTATTTAAATATTGCACAAGAAATTGCGAAAGAGGCTTTTGTAGCAGTAGGAAAAGAAGGATACATAGGATTTATGACAATCGATGTGCTAGTAACCAAAAACAATGAAACAAATGAACTAGAAGCATATAACATAGATCCAAATGCAAGATTTTCAGCAGGAACTATGCTATTAAAAAACATACATACATCAGAAGATTATAATAAAAAGAAAATGTATGGATTATCTTTTTCAAATGCTATACCTAAAACAGAAAATATAATTACATCAATAATAGATTGGATAGGAGAAGACTTGTATAGTAAGGAGAATAATTATACAGGTATAATACCAGCACTTGTTAATGACTTAAATCCAATAGCAGAAAATAAATATTATTTGAAATCAGTAGTAGTAGCTAATTCATACAAAGAGGCAGAAGAAAAATTTGAAAAATTTAAAGATAAAGTAAAGAAAAATTGTAGATGAAAGGATAAAAATGGGATATAAGGTTTTTATAAATTATATATTAGTAAGATTAAAAATAAGAAGTGTTTTACCAGTGTATTACATAAATAGAGTTAAGATAAATGAATGCGGAGAGCAATTAATAAGAATTGACGAAAACGCAGATATTATAATAGATAAGAGGATGCAAAAACCAGTGTACTTACGTAAAGGAGTGTATGATAAATTAAAACTTATCATAGAAGATGTGAAAAAAGATGGATATCAAGTAAAACTATATGATGCGTATAGAACATTGGAAGACCAAATTAAATCTTGGGAAGAAAGATTAGAACAAACAAGAAGAGAATTTCCAGAGTACACAGAGGAACAAGTAATAGGAGCAACAAGTCTAAGAGTAGCAAAAGTAGATGATACTAATAATGTAGGAGGACATCAAACAGGAGGAGCAATTGATATTACGCTAGTAAAAGATGGAGTAGAAATAGATATGGGAACAAAGTATGAAGAGTACAATAAAAAAACAATAACAAGAAATAATTTAATATCAAAAGAACAAAAAAATAATAGAAAATATTTAAAGAAAAAGTTAGAAAAAAGAGGCTTTTCTAATTTCCCTGCTGAATGGTGGCACTATTCTTATGGAGATAGAATGTGGGCTGCATACACAAATAAAAAAGAATGTATATATGGTTATATAAAAAATTAAATATTACGAAAATATTACAAAAATGTAATATAATTGTAACATTTAACATCAAAAACCTTAAAACTCTACAACTAAGCCATTTATTAGCATTCGACACAAAGATAGTCATTTTGACTTTATTCTATTTTTATGATATTATTTGAGCAATATTATAGAAGTAGGTGATTAAATGATTTGCCAAAAAGATATTACTAATCTAAAAACAGATATCGATGAAAAAATTGGACAAAAGATAATTGTAAAAGGTTCATTAGGAAGGAGTAAATCGTTTTCAAAAGAAGCTACTATAGAAAAAGCTTATCCAAATCTATTTATAATAAAATTTGATGAAAATAATAGAAATGTAAGCTACAGTTATACAGATATATTAACGAGAACTATTGAAGTAGATGTATTTGATGGAAATAAATATAATCCACTAATACCACCACTTCCAGCTCTAGAAGCATAGAAAAGTAGAAAAAAATTCCTGGTAAAAAGGAATTTTTTTTATTGTACGTAATATACATTAATAATTAGAAATTTAAGGAGGGATATTAATGGTGGTAGAAACTACTAGGGACAACGTCTGTGTAAATCATATAATCGGACAAAAAACAGAGAACTTTATAGTAGAAGGAGATAGTATAATTCCTGATATTAAGCCAGATATAATAAATGCTATAAATACAAATGGTACAATTTGTGTTTATAAAAAAGAGATAAACGAGGGAAAAATAAAAATTGATGGTTCTATAGATACATACATAATGTACTTAGCTGATGATGAGAATAATAGTGTTAGAGGGTTAAATGTAAATTTAGATTTTTCACAAGTAATAGAAATGGAAAAAGCTATGCCAGACATGAACTTAGAAACTAGTTTTAAGTTAAAGAGTATGGAATGTAAAGTAATTAATGGAAGAAAAGTAAATGTTAAAGCATTTGTTGAAGCAAATGTAAAAGTAACTTCAAAAGAAAATATTGATATTATAAATAATGTGAACTTAAAAGGAATACAAATGCTAAATGAGAATCTAAATATTAATTCAATGATTGGTAGTGGAGAAACAAAGGTATATGCAAAAGACACATTAGTTATAGATAATATAGATAACCTTTCAGAGATAATGAAAGCAGATTTTAGAATTTCTAACAAAGATGTAAAAGTAAGTTACAATAAAATATTAGCAAAAGCAGATTTAAATGTACGTTTATTATATTTAACAGATGATAATAGAATAAACTCTGTAGAAGCTACTGTTCCAGTAATGGGATTTATTGATATGCCAGATGTTTCAGAAGATAATATATGTGATACTAAGTATGAAATCAAAAATTTAGTAATAAAACCAAACAATGTAGAAGAACATTCTATATATATGGAAGCAGAAATTGAAATTTATTGTGAAGTATATAAAGTGCAAGAAATAAATATTATTCAAGACTTATATAGTCCAAAAACAAATGTAACATTTACACAAAAACAAGTTAATATAATGCAAAAAATTGAAACTATGCAAGGCACATATAATATAAGGGAGAAACAAGTTGTTCATGAAATAGGTGGAAATAAAATATATGATGTAGCAACATCAGTTGATATAAAAAAACAAACTATTTTAAACGATAGAGTTTTGTTTGAAGGAGAACTAACATTAAACTATATATATTCTTCAAATAATGGTGTAGAAACAAAACAAACTTCAATTCCATTCACATATAATATGGATTTTCAAGGAATTAACCAAAATTCTAAAGTAGAAACTTCGGTGGACATTGGAATGCAAGATTTCGTTATTACAGATAATGGAACTATTGATGTAAAAGTTGATATTGTATTTAATTTATCAGTAACAAAAAATGCTAAAATAAATATAATTGATGACATTGTAGAAGGTGAAAATAGAAGTATGTGTACATGTAGCTTAGTTGTATATTATGTAAAAAGTGGGGATACTTTGTGGAAAATAGCAAAAAAATTTGGAAGCACAGTGGAGGAAATAGCAAGGATTAATGGAATTGAGAATGAGAATAAACTAAATGTAGCACAGCAACTATTTATTCCTAGATATAATGGATAAAAGGCAAGAAAAAATATTTAGTAGAACAAGAATAAAACTACCAAATATTAAATATATGGATTTAGATAAAAGGAAAAAACTAGGAAAAATTATAATGATAATCGCAATAATATTAATTGCGATTATTGTTGTAGAAATGATGCTTAAGGCAATTACACCAATTATAGATGAACAATGTAGAGGAATGGCTAAAGCTATTGCAACAAGAATATCAAATGAGCAGGCAACTAAAGTAATGGAAGGATATGAATATGAAGATTTTTGCACAGTAGTAAAAGATAATGATGATAATATAAAAATGATAAATGTTAACATGATTACAATAAATAAAATAATATCAGATATACCTATTTTAATACAAGAAGAATTAGATAAAGAAGAGAATAATACTTTTAATATAAAGCTTCGGAAGTTTTACGGGAAGTAAGTTTTTTTCAGGACTTGGTCCAGATATAAAAATTAAGATGATGACAGAGGGAACAGTAGAAACTGATTTGAAATCTGAATTTAAAGATGCAGGGATAAACCAAACAATGCATAGAATTTATTTAGAAGTGAAATGCAATGTTAATATACTTACACCTTATGATACTATCACTGAAACAATAACAAATCAAGTACTTCTAACAGAAGGAGTAATTATTGGAAATATTCCAAATACGTATTACAATTTAGAAGGGTTAAATAGTGAGCAAATGATGGAAGTAATAGAATAGAAAGTATATATATTGCAATAGACATAATAATGTGATATAATTTTTATATTGCAAAAGGCGAAGGCATAAGTAACTTAAACAAAATTTTGTTATATGGGGGATAAAAGATGTCTGTAAAAAATGAGTATTATTCTTTCATAAGAAGGGAAAGGTCTTTACGGAGAAGATTAGAAAGGAAGAAAGTAAGATTTGAAAAAATAGAAAAATTATACCTAGAACTTTTAGCCAAGCAAGTGGCACTTAAAAAGTGCTATGCACAGATTACAACAGAAGCTTTAGAAACGATTAGTAGAAGAGTTGAAAAAGTAAGAGTACCTTATTATGAAGCGAAAAAAGAATATGAGGATTTACTCATGGAATTAGAAAATTGCATAAAAGGAAGGGAAAGCTTGGAAGAACCTAGCAAATACATTGAAGAACAAGCTAGAATGATGGTGGAAAAATTAAGGAAATTTGTTGATGAAAATCAACAACAATTAGCCATTAACGTGAAGAGTGGAATAGCTTTTAGATACAAAACACGAACTATTTCTATTCCATGCGAAAATCCACTAAATAATATGGAATATGATATAGAGTATTATGCTGTTCCAAACGGTATAATAGAAATTAGATGTGGAGCAAGAGTTATTGCTACATCGAAAGATTTTTTCTTCCAAAGAAAAATGTATTATGTTGAACCAATTATTATAAAGGATTGCAATACTAATGAAGTATATCGTACTGCTTGGTTTAAAGAGTTTATAGAACGTTTTTATAGTGCTCTTCAAAATAATATTGAGGAGGCTTTCAGAGAAAATCCTAACTTTTGCGTAAAATTTACAGACAAAGCGCATTTCACAATTGAACTGCGGTAACAGCATAAAGGCACACAGAAGGAAAAAACTTCTGTGTGCCTTTTATATAAAAATAATTAAAAAATATATTGTAAAAAAAGAATTTATGGTATAATGAAAAGCAACGGAGGCATATAATGATAGATTTAGAAAAATCAAAAAAAGAATTTGAAAAATATGTAGATAAATATGATAGTAAAAATATTAAAATAAAGAGGAAAATAAATCACTCATATAGAGTAGTAGATGTATCAGAAACTATAGCTAAATCTTTGAAAATAAGTAGTGAAGATGTAGAACTTGCAAAATTAATAGGATTATTACACGATATAGGAAGATTTGAACAAATAAGAATATATAATACATTTTCAGATAGAGATAGTATAGATCATGCAAATCTAGGAGTAGAAATTCTTTTTAAAGATAATTTTATACGAAAATTTATAGAAGAGAATGAGTATGATGAGATAATATATAAAGCTATAAAGAATCATAACAAGTATAACATTGAAGAAGGATTAAATAAAAAAGAATTATTGCATGCTAAGATTATAAGAGATGCAGATAAAACAGACATATATGAAATTTATTTAGAAGACATGAAAAATAATGAAAATGAGATTTTTAATTATGATAATTTATCAAAGGAAATAATTAGTGATGAAGTTATAAATTATATTGAAAAAAATGAATTAGTAGATAGAAAATATACAAAAACCAATATTGATAGATATGTTTCAGCTATTGCATTTGTATTTGACTATAATTTTGCAAAAGGACTAGAAATTGTAAAACAAAAACAATATATACAAAAACTCATAAATAAAATAAAAACAGAAGAAAATAAAGAGGTAATGGAAAAAATAGAAAATAATATAAATGAATATATTAATAAAAAAATATATTAAAAACAATGAAAGGGGAATTACAATGAGTTTAGAACTAAAAAATGTATCAAAATCATTTGTAGGAAAAAAAGCTGTAGATAACATTTCTTTTAGTTTAAAAGAACCTGGTGTATATGGACTTTTAGGTACAAATGGAGCAGGAAAAACAACGACTATAAGAATGTTACTTGGAATCATTAAAAAAGATAGTGGAGAAATTACTTGGAAAGGAAAAGCAGTAGATAGAAAAAGTGTAAACTTTGGATATTTACCAGAAGAAAGAGGATTGTATCCTAAAACAAAAATATTTGACCAACTAATGTATTTTGCAGAATTAAAAGGAATGCAAAAAGAAGAATCAATTGAGTCAATTAATAAATGGGCAAAAGAATTAAAAGTGGAAGAATATTTACAAATGCCGGTAGAAAAGCTATCAAAAGGAAATCAACAAAAAATACAATTTATGATAGCAATAATACATAATCCAGAATTAGTAGTATTGGATGAGCCATTTAGTGGGTTAGATCCAGTAAATACTGAAATACTAAAAAACATTATTATAAACTTAATAAGACAAGGAAAGTATGTAATAATGTCAGCACATCAAATGGCTACAATAGAAGAATTTTGTAGTGATATTTTAATATTAAATAAAGGAAAAACAGTTTTACAAGGAAATTTAAAAAAGATAAAAGAAACATATCCAGCAAATAGAGTAGAAATAAATGTAAATCAAGATATTAGAAATTACATAAAAGAATTTGAGTTTGAAGTAGAAACAGAGGCAAATAATAATTATGTTATAAAAATATCAAGCGAAGAAAAAGCACATAAGTTATTAAATAGATTAGTTTCAGAAAATATAGTTATTGATAAATTTGAAATTAAGAAACCTACATTAAATGATATTTTTATAGAAAAGGTAGGTGAAGAATAATGAAAGATTTATTTATAGTAGCTAAATTTACAATGAAAGATATGCTAAAAAGAAAATCATTTTTAATATCAACACTTATAATTTTAATAATAATAGTAATTGGATTTAATGTACCAAATATTATAAAAAGCTTTAATGGGGAAGATACTGGAGCTAAACTTTTAATAGTAGATAATGATAATATATTTGAAGGTAATTTAGAAATGCTAAAAAATGCAAATCTAGGTTATGAAATAGAAGTAGGAGAAGCTACTTTTGACGAAATTAAATCAAAAATAAATAATGATGAAATTGTGGAAGCCATAGTAATAGAAAGAAAAGATAATAATGTGAATATAAGATACATTGTAAAAAACATGGCAATGATGGAATCAGTTCCAGAAAATATAGTAAATGCAATTAATTCATTATATACAAATATGCAAATTGGAAAATTAGGATTAACTGATAAGCAAATTCAATCCATAACTCCAAATTTTCAGTTTAATATAGAGCAAACAGAAGAAGAACACGTAAATGGAAATATATTTGCAATGATGATGATGTCTTTAGTATTATTCTATGCAATATACTTCTGTGCATACCAAGTATCAAGTTCAATAACTACAGAAAAAACTTCAAAAATAATGGAAACATTAGTAACATCTACAAGTCCAAGAACTATAGTATTAGGAAAAACAATAGGAATAGGACTAGTAGGATTATTACAAATGATTTTAATAGTAGGAACAGCTCTAATAAGTGCTAAAATGTTCTTAGATCCAGAATTATTAAACTCATTATTAGATATGTCTAGCTTTACACCATATCTAGCTATAATTACAATTATATATTTTATATTAGGATATTTTGCTTATGCATTAATGTATGCTTTAACAGGTTCAACAGTAAGCAAACCAGAAGATATACAATCAGCAAATGGTCCTGTTGCAATAATTACAGTAATTGGCTTTTACCTATCATACTTTACAATGATGAATCCAACAAGTGAGCTTAATACATTTGCATCTTTATTTCCAATATCATCACCATTCTGTATGCCATTTAGAATAATGATGGGACTAGCAAGTGGAGTAGATGTGGCAATTTCTATTGCAATTTTAGTAATTACAATATTGGTTATTGCAAAAGTAGCTATAAAAATTTATTCAAATGCTATATTAAATTATGGAACTAAAATGAGCTTTAAAGATATTGTGAAAATGTATAAGGAGAAGGAAAATTAGAATAACAAAAAACTCGGAAGTATAAATTTCCGAGTTTTGTTTGATTATCTCTTTGAGAATTGTGGAGCACGTCTTGCTTTTTTAAGACCATATTTCTTTCTTTCTTTCATACGTGGATCTCTTGTTAAGAATCCAGCAGATTTTAAAGTAGGTCTGTATTCGCTATTTGCTTCTAATAATGCTCTTGCAATACCTAAACGAATTGCACCAGCTTGACCTGTAAATCCTCCACCTTGTACTGAACAAATTACATCATATTTATCAACTGTATTAGTTGCAGTTAATGGTTGTCTAACTATAACTTTTAAAGTATCTGTTCCTAAATATTCATCTATATTTTTACCATTTATAGTAATTGTTCCTTTGCCTTCTAATAATCTAACTCTAGCAATAGAACTTTTTCTTCTTCCTGTACCATAAAACATTATTTTATCTGTTTTTGCTTTAGGCATTTTAAATATCCTCCTTTAATTAAAATTTCCAAACTTCTGGTTTTTGAGCTGCATTTTCATGTTCACTACCAGCATATACTCTTAATTTTTTAAGCATTTGTCTTCCTAAACTATTGTGTGGAAGCATACCTTTTACAGCAAGCATCATCATTTTTTCAGGACTTTTATTTAATAAATCTCTTGCTTTAATTTCTTTTAAACCACCAATATATCCAGAATGATGTCTGTATATTTTTTGATCCAATTTTTTTCCTGTTAAAACAACTTTGTTACAATTTAATATAATAACATGATCTCCAGTATCTAAATTTGGAGTGTAAGTTGGTTTATGTTTTCCTCTTAAAATTAATGCAGCTTGTGCAGCAACTCTTCCTAGAGGTCTTTCAGCAGCATCAATTATGTACCATTTTCTTTCTATTTCACTTTTTTTAATACTATATGTTGTATTATTCATGGTAATTTAAATCCTCCATTTCATAAATAAATTTTAAATATATATGAAACCATAGTAATAAGCTACCGGGGAGAAGCTATAAACTTGGTCATATTCAATATAATGCTATAATATTTTATAATAAAATATTGAAAAAGTCAAGGAAAAATGAAAAAAATACTAGAGTTGTTGTGTTTTGAAGTTACAATTAATAGATTAACTGACATATTAAAAAAATTTTTTTCTATTGATGACTTTTATAATATGATTTTAAATTTAGCTATGAATTATAACTATTAAAAGAAAAACAAAAACTTGTTTGTAAATCTATTGATTTTTTATAAGATTGTGATAAAATAAATGTACAAAAAAGGAAAGGAAAGAATAAAAATGATTTCATATATAAAAGGTAATTTAGAAAATAAAAATATAGATAGCGTAGTTTTAGATGTAGGAGGTATAGGATATAAAATATATATGTCTTCTAATTCTATAAAAAAAATAGGAGAAGTTGGAAATGCAGTAAAAGTGCATACATATATGCGAGTAAGAGAAGATGATATAAGTTTATATGGATTTTGCACAAATGAAGAATTAAGAATGTTTGAACAACTTATAGGAGTAAGTGGAGTCGGGGCGAAATCTGCTTTAACAATTTTAGCTAATATTTCTCCTTCAAGTTTTGCATTAGCAATAATTTCAGGAGATGTAAATTCATTAAAAAGCTTACCAGGAATAGGAGCAAAATCTGCACAAAGAATGATTTTAGAATTAAAAGATAAACTTAAGACACAAGATGCAATTGAAACGGAATATGTTCCAATAAAAAATGTTGTAAAAAATGATAAGGCAAGAGATGCTATAGAAGCTTTACAAGTATTAGGATATGCAAGAAAAGATATAGAACAAATAATTTCAAAAATAGATACAAATGAATTAACAGTTGAAGAAATTATTAAGCAAGGTTTAAAATTTTTAGGAATGTAAAAAAGGAGTGAAAATATGGACTTAAGTCAGCCGCTGGCATTTAGAATGAAGCCAAAAACGTTAGAAGAATATGTAGGACAAGAACATATTCTTGGCAGGGATAAAATTTTATATAGAACAATAAAAGCAGATAGATTATCTAGTATAATCCTTTGGGGACCTCCTGGATGCGGAAAAACTTCTCTAGCAAGAGTAATAAGTAATACAACAAAATATAAATTTACAAGAATAAATGCTGTAACAGCTGGAATTGGAGATATAAAAAAAGCAATAGAAGAAGCAAAAAATATGCTTTTAAATCCAAGTGGAAAATGTATTTTATTCATAGATGAAATACATAGATTTAATAAGTTACAACAAGATGCGCTTCTTCCTTATGTAGAAAATGGAACAGTCATATTAATAGGAGCTACAACAGAAAATCCATATTTTGAAGTAAATAAAGCTCTAATTTCGAGATCAATGGTATGTAAATTAAATCCACTTACAGAAGAAGATATTTACAAAGTATTAAAAAGAGCTTTAATAGCAGAAGAAGGTCTAGCTAGTTATAACATAAAAATAGAGGATGAAACTTTAAGAAAAATTGCTAAAGTATCAAATGGAGATGTAAGAACGGCACTAAATGGATTGGAAGTAGCAGTACTTACAACAACAATGGATTCAGATGGGTATATACATATAACTAATGAAATTGCTAAAGAATGTGTGCAAAGAAGAAAAGCGGTGTTTGATAAAAATGGAGATAGCCATTACGATAACATAAGTGCTTTTATAAAATCAATGAGAGGAAGCGACCCAGATGCAACAGTATTTTATTTAGCAAGAGCAATAGATGGAGGGGAGGACCCTGTGTTTCTTGCAAGAAGAATAGTAATTGCAGCATCAGAAGACGTTGGACTTGCAGATACGAATGCGCTAGTATTAGCGACATCTGCAATGCAGGCAGTTACAATGATAGGAATGCCAGAGGCAAGAATAATATTATCAGAAGCAGCAATTTATGTGGCTCTTGCAAAAAAATCTAATGCATCATATATGGCCATAAATAAAGCATTAGAGGATGTATCAAGCAAAGATACAGGAGAAATACCAATGCATATAAGAAATGCACCAGTACAAGAAATGAGTGAATTTGGTTATCATGAAGGATATAAATATCCACATGACTATCCTGGACATTGGGTGGAACAACAATATTTACCAGACAAAATGTTAGGAACAAAATATTTAGAACAAGAGGATGTGTAAATAATACAGGGTAAATAATTAAATTTTTATAAATTTACTTGACAAACTATAAAAAAACATTTATAATTTTAAATGCGTTAAACAAAAAGCATTTGGCGAGATAGCTCAGTTGGCTAGAGCAACTGGTTCATACCCAGTGGGTCGAGAGTTCGAATCTCCCTCTCGCTACCAAGAATAGCAAGTCTTTCGGGACTTGCTTATTTTTATGCTTATGCAAAAAAGTGACGAAAAAGTGACGAATATAAAAAATACTTGTTAGAAAACAAAAAGAAGCGGTTAATTTTCCGCTTCTTAAACTGATTTCGTATGTAAAAAATTTTCCATTTTATCTGCAACTTCTTTAAAGCCATTGTCAAAGAAATGAGAATAAATATTATGAGTTACTGATACACTAGAGTGACCAGCTCGTTTACTTATTATTTGTGCTTGTACTCCACTAGATATTTGAAGTGATATACTTGTATGTCTAAGACCGTGAAATGTAATTCTTTTTAAGTTGTATTTTTTTATTATTTTATCCAAAATCTTTGAAGGTGTATCTGGGTGCATATCTGCTCCATAATTAGTAGTAAATACTCTTTCAGAATTTTGCCATTTACTGCCAAGTAATAGTTTTTGTTTATCTTGTTCAGTTTTATATCTTTTTAAAATTTGCAGTGTAGTAGGTGCAATATATACAATTCTATTACTTGTATCAGATTTTGTGGATTTTTCGAAGCTCCCATAATGAGGAAGATATTGAGTAGCTTTATTTATATTAATAAAAGATTTATTAAAGTCAATATCATTCCATGTAAGACCTGTTAATTCTCCACGTCTACAACCACTATCTAATGCTAATAATATAATTGCTTGATATTTTATAGGCTCATGACTTATTGCTTCAATTAATTGTTGCACTTCTTCTGGAGAATAACAAGCAATATCTTTTTTATGCACTTTTATAGGTGTAACACTTTGATTAGGGTTATTATGTAGGTATTCCCATTTTATAGCAGTATTCAAAATTTCTGATACTAATGTATAGTGATGTTTTAATGTTTTCTCAGAATATCCATTTTTATTTTTTCCTATACCTTTGCAAGTCCTTAAAGTATTATAAAAATCTTCTAAAATCTTAACGTTTATGTCTTTTACTTTTATATGACCAATGTAATTTTTTATTGTGTTACAAATTCGCTCATATTCTTGATATGTTTTTAAGCTTATATTAGGCTTTTTATATTTTAGCCATTCATCAACTAGAACTGCCATTGTTATATTATTTTTCTTTACATAGGTATTATTTTTTAATTGTATTTTCAATTCATTTTCACGCAATATAGCGTCTTTTTTACCACCGAGAAAGGTTTCTATATGTCTTATTCTTTTACTACCGTTATAACCTATTGGAATATCAATTTTGTATTTCTTATTTTTTATTATTTCTTGTACTGCCATTTTTTACACCTCCAGATAATGTTGATACATTTACATAGTTGGAATTTGTCTTTTTTAAAACTGTCCTAGCTTTTTTAATAACATCTTTACCAAAACCATAGTCACAATTAAGGTCTATTATATCATCATAATATTTGTCTAAATCTTTATAATAAATATTATACACATCTTGTATTAATGGACTAATTTTATCTAGTATAATATCTAATGAATTGGTAAAGTTATATTTGTAGAAACTAAGATATGTATTAAATTTATTAGAAATCTCAAGTATATTATCTACATATGTGATGTAATCAGAAGTTTTTGCCTTTTTATTTTTAATCAAATTTATAATTTTACTTAATGCTTCATCTATTATAACAATATCATTTTTTATAGGAAACTCTATAATATCCTCTAAAGATGAAAGTATGCTAGAGTTCATAATAGAGTGAAGTTTACTTTCATAAATTGATAACAAGTTGTTTATTAGCATTACATTATTGATATTACTTGTTATGTATTCACTTAGAGCATATAAAGTAATGAAAAAGTCTATATATTCAGTTTTTATGGTGTATAATTTTTTTAAAATTTTTAAACTAGTTAGAGAATAATAATTCATATTTTCTATACAGTAATTAAATTCGCTAGATAAATTCCACTCAATAGTTTCTTCTATTTTTTCTATAGACTTATCAGATAATTTTAACTTTTTACCAATATTAAGATTGGTATTAGTTAAGTTATTACAATCATCTTCAAGTAAATATTCATAGCTCACATCATAAAAATTTTTAATTTTTTTTAATTGATAAGTATCTGGAAGTCTACCATTTTCGTAGTTCCTTAATGAAGATATAGCAATATCTAATTCTTTGCAAACTTGCTCCTGTGTTAGTCCTTTTTCAGTTCTCAATTGTTTTATTTTTTCACTAAATTTCATAAATACCTCCTTATTTTTTTTTACTTAATTTTATCTTAAACTACAACATTGTGTATCTGTATTGACATATAAACACAATTTTGTTATATTTAAGCAAACATCATCATAATTATTATTACAAACATTATATACAATCGTGGCGATGATGTCAATATGTTTATGAAAGAAGGTGAGAATATGGCTAACTTAGATATACGTAATGCTATAAAAAATGCTAACTTAAAGCATTGGCAGGTGGCAGATTTATTAAATATATCAGAGGCAACATTGGTTAGAAAGTTAAGAAAAGAATTATCTGTAGATGAAAAAGAGTACATTTTAAGAATAATAAAATTTCATAATAGTTAGGAGGAAAACAAATGCAAATATTTACAGTAAAAGAAGTTTCAGACTATTTAAATTGTTCTGTATCTTGTATAAGAACATTAGTAAGAAATAAACAAATACCATTTTTTAGAATAGGTAGTAAGCTAAATTTTAATAAAGAAGCGGTAGACCAATGGATAAGAAATCAAGAAATACAGAATATGCAACAGGCAAACTATTCAAATAAGGTAAAGAGCCTTTGAATGGAGGTAAGGAATGAATATAAAAAAAGAGAAGCAAGATTTTTTTGACCTTCTAAAAGCAATTAAAATCCCGCTTCTATTAAATAACTTAGACAAGCTATTTATACTTATTTTACCATGTTTTAAGCTTAAAAGCAATAATAAGAAGGTGGTAATATGAGTAGAGGAACAAAAGCACCTTTCAAACAATATGAGGGCAAAAAAGAAAGAGACAAGCATATTAGACTAACCAAAGATATGCTAAATAGTACTAGTTTTAAAAGCTTAAAACCAAATTCAAAAGTATTATATATGTATATGAAGTTATGGGCTTGTGGAAATGAGGAGTTTGATTATTCTATATCTTTGGGAAGCAATATTGTAAGCCAAGCAACTGTAATATCATCAACGAGAGAATTAATACAAAAAGGATTTATAGAAAGAATTTATTTTTCTAATGGAGGAGGACATAAACCTAATAGATATAAATTCTCAAATAAATGGCAATATTATAAAGAATAAATGGAATTATAAAAAAGCTGGTATGGTAATATATAATATTGCCTATAAAAAATATAGAACTAAAAAGTGAAGTAATTATCGTAAAAAAATAAACAGAAGTGTTTACAATGCAAATAAAATTGAAATTTTAGAAATCTATAAAAATTAAATACCTAAGATTACATAAAATATCAAAATAACTTTGTAGATATATAAAAATTATAGACATAGATGTATAAAAGTTATTTACCAAAATTGTTTTTACTTAAAAAAATATATATTGCAATGTAACTTTTATTAAAAAAATAATAAGCGAACCGTGAGTGAACCTAGAGAAAATTTAAAATTAAAATAAGTTCCGTTCAAGTTTGTTTTTTTAAATCAAATAAAGGAGAAAAAGGATTATGGAAAAATTTTATAATACATTACCAGAAGAACAAGAAACAATAATTAATATAGATTATTTTGAAAGTAAGGTCATAGTATATACTTGTCAAAAGTCAGTATATGAAAGATTATTAACTAAGATAGGAAATCCAACAAAAATATATTATACAAAAAAGAAAATTAGTGGAGCAAAATGGGAAATACCTTTTAAGGATAAAAGGAGCATTACGCAAGTACTATCAAGACCAATCTTGATAGGGCAAAGAAAATAGTATTTTTAATACAAAAATCATTAGAAAAACATATTATTTTAAAAATGATATAATAATTAAGATATAATTTACTATCAAGAAATAATGATTTTAAAATTCAAAGGTAAATATAATATTTTTTAATGAATAACTAAAAATAATTAAACATAATTAATAGGGGAAGGGAATATAAGAAGTATCTATATAGATAAATTATTATTTCCATCTCCTATTATTATCTATCATAAAATTTTATATATAGTAAAAAAATTTAAACATATTTAAAAATATACGAGTTTTATTTATGCACATATTCAATTATATCTTCAATTTTACAATTAAAGTAATCACATAATCTAGCAATTACAAAAATATCAATTCTAACTAATTCTCCAGTCATTAATCTTTTTAGAACTTTAAAATCTGTATTTGTATCACGCATTAACTGATTAATACTTATATTATTGTCAGCTAATAACTTACCTAATTTAAATAAGTAGTAACCATTATCTACTTTTAATTTATATATCTTATTCATAACTTCCTCCATTTTTTTATTATAAAAGTTTCGATGGATACTTGACTATTGGCTATATAACCAATATAATAATAACAAGATTATAAAAAGAGGTGGAATATGTATAAAGATAGAATTTTGTTAGAAAATGTGGAAGATTTTATTGAGGAAAGGCTAAACCAAAGTTATAGTGATTTAAAGGGTAATAGGGAATACATAAGATTAGAAAAAGATTACGAACTAATATTTAAAAAATTAACCGAAAATATTGAAGAAAAGAAAATAATTGAAGAATATGAAAAAATAAAAATAGATATGTATGAAATTCAATTAAAACAAGCATATAGAAGCGGTTTCAAAGATAGCATATACTTATTATTTAATAAATGAACTTGTCAAAACTAGATAAATAATAATCCCCCACATTGAAATGAGTTTTAAACATTTAATAGAACGGGGAGTAAGCCTTCAAAAAATTCACAGTTTTTTTACGTGAGGGGGGAGTATATTATTTTTCATCTAAACCATGAAGAAACCATGAAAAGTATAGTTTTTCCATACTGTAAAAAGGAGTATAGAAAGTACATTTTTTAAATGAACAAAGAGAAAAATAATAATTGAAGCCAGAACGAAGCAAGAGAAATTTATAAATTTAACGCGAGAAGAAATTGAGAAATGTATGAAAATATGTTTTTTCATATTTTCCGAAACTATAAAAAACAATTTTTATAGACTTACTATGTTTAAAAATGTTTATAACATTTTTTAGTATTTACGAAAAGAGGAAATAGTATGATAGAAAAAAATGTAATTTTAGAAATTTTAAAAAGAGTACAAGTTCTATTAAGTAAAGAGGAAATATACTACGCAAAGGAATATATAAAACTAGAAATTGAAAATTTTGAAGGAATTACACCCAGAAAATGTAAAAATACTATTTATAAATTTTATTATTGTGACAAATGTAGTAATATAAATTGTCCTGATAATAAGTGTATAAATAAGTGACGAAAAGGTGACGAAAATAAAAAGAGACAAGATATTTTTAAAATATTTAAAGATAATCAAAATCAATAAAATGCATATTTTACAATACTTTGAAACAAATTAAGACATTTAAAAATAAACACTTAAACACATTCATACCCAGTGGGTCGATGGTTCGAATCCATTTCTCGCTACCAAAAATAGCAAATCTCTCGGGATTTGCTTATTTTTATGCCTATGTGAAAAGTGACGAAAAGAGTAATTGCTCAAAATTTATTCTCTAGAATTTCTAGAACTTTCACCTTTTCCAGAACTATTGCAAAGTTTATCGTATTCTTTACATTTTATTTTATATTCCATCACTTGTGTCATATATCTATAATACATATATGCTTGTTCATACTGGGCTATAGGATTAAACATAGGATTATCTCCAATATTTGCATCAAAATTTGTATCATAATTATATGGTGGCATTCCATAAAAATTATTCATATTATCATTTCTATCCATATAAAAATCACTCCTAAAATAAATCATTTATAAAAATATATGCAGAAGCATATGAGATATATGCAAAATTTTAAGCAAATTTACTATATATTTTCTTAAAAATATTAAATATAATAAATAAAATAGAAATTGAAATTACAAATATTCCAAAATTATAAAAGTATGAATAAAGAAAGTTATATGATGTATTAAAAACTTCTAATTGAGTAGTATTTGTAGCTGAAGTTTCAACAATATCTAGATTAATAAAAGGAATGAATTTCAGTGCTAAAAAAGTATAAATGCTAGCGATAGAACCTTGTAATAATTTTCCAAAGAAATATTTTTTTATAGATAAATCAGTTTTAGCTACGATACTAAATACCTGAAATAAAACTGAAAAACCTCCAAATCCAAGTAAAAAAGCACAAAGTATTATATTTTGTGAGATGGCTTTTATATGAATATTGCTAACAGACTTAACTCCATTTGTAAGTTCTATAATTCCAGATAATAGTGGCTTAGAAAAATCTAAATCAAAATTTAAAAAGCTAAGTATAGGATTTAGAAACTTACTTAAAAAATCCAAAGCATACGTGCTATTTAAAATAGAAATAATTACTGAAAAGATAACCACAAATCCACCTATCAAAAGGATTGTAGAAATTGCACTATTTATACTAGTTCCAAGAACTTCACCAAGATTTTTTAATGTAACATTATTAGTCTTTAAAATGGTTTTACTAGAAGTATAGTTATCTTTTATTTTATAAGAAAATTTACCTAAAATAATTCCAACTGTAATGCAAGATAGAACATGTGTACATAATAACAATAGACCAGTTTTTGTATCTCCAAATAAACTTATGCCAACACTACTTAATATAAACAAAGGTCCTGAATTATTAGTAAAAGCAAGAAGACGTTCACCTTCATCTTTACTAACTAATCCTTTTTCTCTAAAATCAGAAACTATTTTTGCACCTACTGGATAACCACTAATAAGTCCCATAATAAAAGCAAATCCACTAATACCCGGAACATTAAAAAATGGTCTCATAAATTTATCTAATAACTTGCCAATAAATGAAACTACATTTGTATAAGAAAGCAGATTAGTAATAACAAAAAAAGGAAAAAGCGAGGGCACAACACAAGTAGCCCACAGGGAAAGTCCATTACTTGCAGCAGAAAGATTAGTCTTAGAAAACACAACTAAACAAATTGCAGTAATTACAAAGATGAAAGGTACAATATTTCGTTTAAAAGATAAAATAACAAACTTCATAAACTTCACCTAATAATATAGATATGCACAAAAAAAAAGAAAATGAGTTTGGCGCGTTTGGGACAGGCCTTTTTGTGCCATTTTAAAAAAGTAAATTTAATAAGATGATAAAGACATGAATAAAAAGTACAAATATTTGCATAATAAATTAATAAAATATATCTATTATGGAGAGATTAAATGAGAAATTTTATTCCAGATGCAATATATTATGAAGAAAATATAACACAGTACGAGTTAGGAAAATATTTGCTTGAAAAGTATAAAAGTGTTCCAAAATTTATTATAGAGAATCATAATAATATAGAAGAAATGAGAAAGAAAGAGAATAAAGAATTTCCTAAAATGAAAAGAAACTTAATTATAGGAATTAGAAAAACTCATAAGTTTGTACCAAACAATAAAATATCTAATTATTTAGTACCATATACTTCATCAGGTTGTACAGCAATGTGTTTGTATTGTTATTTGGTTTGTAATTATAACAAATGTGCATATTTGAGATTGTTTGTAAATAGAGAAGAAATGTTAAACAAAATTCTAAAAACAGCTAACGAAAGTAAAGAAGAATTAGTATTTGAAATAGGAAGTAATAGTGATTTAATACTTGAAAATTTAATTACTGGAAATTTAAAATGGACTATAGAAAATTTTAGTAAAGCAGAAAAGGGATATATTACTTTTCCAACGAAATTTGATATGGTAGAAGATATATTAGATGTAAAAGGAAAAGAACGAGTAATAATAAGAATGAGTGTAAATCCAAAAGAGATTATTAGCAAGGTTGAAATGGGAACATCTCAGTTAGAAGAAAGAGTCAAAGCAATAAATAAGTTAAAAGAAGCTGGATATAAAGTGGGAATATTGATTGCGCCAGTAATTTTTGTGGAGAATTGGGAAAAATTATATGAGGAACTTATAATATATTTAAAAGAAAATTTGAGTGATGAAGTAAAAAAAGAAGTATTTTTTGAAGTGATACTTATGACATATAGTTACGTGCATAGAAAAATAAATGAAGAAGCTTTTCCAAGTGCAATAAATTTGTATGATACAGATTTAATGACAGGCAGGGGCAAGGGAAAATATACGTACAAACAAGAACAGAGAAAAGTGGGAGAAGAGTATATAAGAAAACTTTTAAACAAATACTTTCCGGAAAATGAAATTAAATATTTTAGTTAAAAAATATTAACAAATAAAAAATATGTGATATAATTTCGAAGAATATAAAAAATATATTTTGAAGGGGTGTCCCTAATTTAGACAAAAGTACAGAAAAAGGCCTGTCCCTTTTCTGACAAAACGAAAGAAGGTATGTGGTATGTATGAAAAGGAATGTATAAGTAGCGTAGAAGAGTTTGTTAAGGAGAATAATTTTAAGAAAAGAGGTTTAACAACAACTGAAGCAAGAAATAATTTGGCAAAGTATGGCAAAAATATGATGAAACAGAAGAAACCAAAACAATGGTACAATTATTTGTTTGAAAGTTTGTTTAGTACTTTTAATTTAATTTTATTAGGAATTGTAGTGGTTTTATTTTATACAGATGTTATTTTGTCAGAGCCACCAAGTTATGCTAATATTATAGTAATATTAATTTTGATTTTGGCAAGTACAATGCTTGAATTTTTTGAAGTGTATAGATCTAATAAAGCAGCGGAAAAGTTAAAAAATTTAGTTTCAGTTAAAACTGCTGTAATAAGAAATGGTAAGGTTACAAAAGTACAATCTTCTGAAGTAACAGTAGGCGATGTGGTAGTCTTATCTGCAGGGGATTTAATACCAGCAGATTTAAGAATAATTGAAGCTAAAGATTTGTATGTGGTGCAATCTTCACTAACTGGCGAAAGTGATTCAGTAAAAAAGGTTGCTGAGTCTGAGCAGAACGGAAAGATAGAAGATATAACAGATTTAGATACAATTTGTTTTATGGGGACAAATGTAATGAGTGGGTCTGCTAAGGGAATTGTTTTTAGAGTAGGTGATGACACTTATTTTGGAAAAATTGCAGACAATATTACAGATGAAAAACCTAAAACTTCTTTTCAACAAGGAATAGAAAATGTTAGTAAATTGTTAATAAGATTTATGGCGGTTCTAATACCAATAACTTTTATAGCAAATGCTGCAAAACATGGAACTATTACTGCATTTACTTTTGCAGTAGCTATTGCTATAGGTATAACACCACTTCTATTGCCAGTTATATTATCTTCTAGTTTGGCAAAAGGTGCAACTAGAATGTCTAAGAAAAAAACTATTGTAAAGAAGTTAGACAGCATTCAGAGTTTTGGTGCAATGAATATTTTATGTACAGATAAAACAGGAACTCTTACAGAGGATAAAATTGTTCTTGAAAAATATTTGGATATAAAAGGTGAGGAAGACACAAGAGTATTAAAACATGCATTTTTAAATTCATATTTCCAAACAGGACTAAAGGGAAATATAGATGAAGCGGTTATTGCAAGAACAGCTAAAACTGAACTAAATGGAATAGAAGAAAATTACGAAAAAATAGATGAGATACCGTTTGATTTCTCAAGGAGAAGATTATCTGTTGTAGTATCAGATGGAAAAAAGAAACAATTAATCACAAAAGGTGCAGTAGAAGAGATATTAAGTATTTGTACATTAGTTGACTATAAAGGCGAAGTTTCAGAAATAACAAGAGAAATTAAACAAAACATATTAAAAATAACAAAAGAACTAAACAAACAAGGATTAAGAGTTGTTGCAGTTTGTCAAAAGAATGATATAGAAGGAATAGAAAGTTTTTCTGTTAAAGATGAATGTAAAATGGTACTTATGGGATTCATAGGATTTTTAGATCCACCAAAAGAAAGTGCCAAAGATGCAATAGCAAGATTAAATAGAGATGGAATAAGAGTTATAGTTTTAACTGGGGATAATGAGTATGTAACAAAAGCAATATGCGAAAAGGTAAATATAAATACAGATAAAATTATATTAGGAAGCAAAATAGAAAAATTATCAGATACAGCATTAAAAAGGCATTTGAAAAAAACTAATGTTTATGCAAAGCTATCTCCTATACAAAAAGCAAGAATTGTAAGAGTGCTAAAAGAAGCGGGAAATGTAGTAGGATATATGGGAGATGGAATTAATGATGCACCATCAATGCATAATGCAGAAGTTGGAATTTCAGTAGATACAGCAGTTGATATAACAAAGGAAACAGCAGATATAATACTTCTTGAAAAGGATTTAGATGTTTTAACAGATGGAGTAATTGAAGGAAGAAAGACTTTTGGCAATCTTTTAAAATATATAAAAATGGCTGTAAGCTTTAACTTTGGAGAAGTTTTATCAGTATTAATTGCAAGTGTGTTATTACCATTTTTTCCCATCACACCAATACAACTTTTGGTACAAAGTTTAATATATGATATTGGACAATTATCTATTCCATATGACAATGTTGATAAGGAATATTTAGAAAAGCCAAGAGTATGGAATATAAAAAATTTAAAAAGGTTTATGCTATATATGGGACCTACAAGCTCAATATTTGACTTAATAGTATTTGCCTCATTATGGTTTGTTTTTGGATTAAGAATGCCAGATGCTGCATTATTTCAATCAATATGGTTTTCATATGGCGTTGTTTCAAATTTAGTTGGACTACACATAATAAGAACTGCAAAAACACCATTTGTACAAAGTAATGCATCAAAAGCAGTTTATGCTACTTCAATAATCTTAAGCATAGTTGCAATAGTAATACCGTTTACTTTTATAGGAAGATATATAGGGTTAACAGCAATACCATTTAAATATTTTAGTGTAATTTTATGCGTGCCTATTTTATATTGTTTCTTAGCGAGTTTTGTAAAAAAAAGATATATTAAGAAATATGGTGAATGGGTATAAAAAGCCAATGGGGACAGACACATTTGGCATAAAATATCAAATATAAATCGCGATAAAAATTAATTTTATCGCGGTTTATTCGTATATTTATTTTTAAGCCAAATGTGTCTGTCCCCATTGGCTTATTTTATTTATATACTTTCTAAAGCAAGCTCAATCATATCATTTAAAGAACGCTCTCTTTCTTCTGAAGTACTTTCTTGGTTTTTGTAATGAGAATCAACTATTGTTAGCAAACAAGCAGCTTTTCTATTAAAATATTTTGCTATATAGAATAAAGCAAAAGCTTCCATTTCGCAAGCAATGATATTTAAGTCTTTAGGAAATCTAGATATGAAAGCTTCAATATCATCTAAATATCCATCAAAGCAGTCATTACATAGTGTATTTCCTTTAATATATGGAATACCAATTCTTTTTGCTGTCTCTTCTAATTTTGAATTTAATTCGTTATCTGCTTCAACAATATGGCACTCTTTTTCGCTCCATTCATAAGCAAAATTTCCTTCTGTATAACTTTTATCAACTAAAATCGTATCAAATAAATTTAAACTTTCATTATATGCTCCGCAAGAGCCAATTCTAATAATTTTTTCAACATCATAGAATTTGAATAATTCATAAGAATAAATTCCCATACTTGGCATTCCCATTCCTGAAGAAAATACAGTAACATCTTTTCCTTTATATGTTCCAGTATATGCAAGCATATTTCTAACTGTATTTACAAGTTTTGCATTTTCTAAAAAATTTTCAGCAATGTATTTTGCCCTTAATGGATCACCAGGCATAAGCACAGTTTTTTTAATATCTTCTTTTTTTGCATTACAATGTATAGACATAAATTACCTCCTTAGTTTATTATGATATTTATTTTATAATATATACTAAATAAAAGCAAGAGATTAATTTTATAGTACCTAAAAAGTTAACTAAATAAGCTTAAAATAATTAAGATAATTCCTTCAAATCTATTGACATTTACATAAAAAAACAATATTATATATATGTAATTTGTAGATTTTTGTAGAATGGAGAGAAAAAATAAATGTATACTAAAATGCTAACCTCAAAATTAGGTGGAGAATTAGTAAGTTTTAAACTAGATGGAGAAGAAAGAATCCACCAAGGACTAGATTGTGTAGACGAAAATGGAAAAGTATATTGGAAAAGACATTGGCCTGTATTGTTTCCTGTAGTAGGTAAGCTAAAGAAAAATCAAACAATTATTAATGGAAGAATTTATGAAATGCCACAACATGGCCTAGCAAGAGATTTGGAATTTGAACCTATAACCAAGCTAGATAATTTCCATTCATATGTGTTAAAGAGTAATAAAATATCTAAAAATAGATATCCATATGATTTTGAGTTATATACAACATATAGATTAGATGAAAATAAAATAACAACAATATATAAAGTAATAAATACAGGTGATATTACCCTTCCTTTTGGAATAGGTGGTCATCCAGCATTTAAAATTGATCAAGAAGAATTAAAAAAAGGCAACTACTATCTAGAATTTGAAGAAGACGAAGATAAAATTCATTTTTTATATTTAGTAGATGGATTAGTTGGTACAGAATATGCAAGAAATACAATGCTTGATAAAAGAATAATAGCTATAGGGCCAGATACTTTTAATAATGATGCTTTGATAATGAAAGGAATTACATCAAATAAAATTAGTTTAAAAAATAAAGAAACTGGAAAAAAACTACTTACTCTTGATTTTACAGGATTTCCTTATCTTGCATTATGGTCAAAACCTAATGCACCATTTATCTGTATAGAGCCATGGTATTCAACAGCAGATACTATAAAAAGTACAGGTGTATTTATTCAAAAACAAGATATTATCTCCTTAAAACCTGGTGAAACTTTTGAATGTAAATATACAGTAGAATTTTTTAAAGAATAGCAAAAAATAAGCCCATGTGTACTTTCGAAACAAAGAAAGGAATGAAATTTAAAATGGAATATATCATAAATTTTTTAGGAATAATTATGGCATTGCTAGGAGTAGTAATGGTCTATGATGCAAGAAAAATTACAAGAAAATTATTTGGATTTGGAGACCAAAATCAAGCAGCTTGGGGAATGAAAATATTAGGATTTATTATAGCAATAATAGGTGCACTAATAGTTTATTTTTAAATAAGATTTATTGTATTAATTACTTCTTTGTGATATAGTATTAAAAAAATAAAATCAGGAGATAAATATGTCAAGAAGAGAAAAAAGAGAAGAAAAAGTAAAAAATAAAGTTATAAGCAAATTAATAATTGTGGCATTTTTTTTAGGATGCATTTTTGGAGCTCTAAAAGTAGCACCAAATTATGTTAATGAAGAAATAACTAATAAAACTAATTTAATAATAAATAATAGTAATGTAACAAAAAGTTTGAAAAAAGAAATAATTATAGAAAATGGCATAATGTATATTGCAAAAGAAGATATTTCGAATTTCTTTGATCCATACATATATTATGATGAAAAATATAATCAAATAATTACTACATCAGAAAAGCAAGTTGCAAGCATGGTAGTAGGAGAAAAGGAATTAATAAATAATGGTTCTAGAACAGAAACTTCTGGTACAATAATAAAAAAAGATGATACATATTATTTACCATTTAATGATTTTAAAAATGTATATAATGTAGAAATAAATTATATAGAATCTACTAATACTATAACTGTAGATTCAAAAAATAGAAGGTATGTAGTAGCTACAAATACAAAGGAAAATAATGTTAAGGCTTATCCTACTATATTTTCTAGAAATGTAGATGAAATAAATGAGGGCGAAACTGTAACAATAGTTCAAACTAAAGAAAATGTAAATGAAGTAATAGATAATTGGACAAAAATAAGAACAGATACAGGGAAAATAGGCTATGTAAAGACAAATACTTTAGCAAATGAATATGTTTACAGAGATGTGTTAGAAACAGAAAAACAGATAGATGGAAATGTTAGCATGGTATGGGATTATGTATATGAATATGCATATGTGCCAGATAGAAGCGGAACAACTATAAAAGGGATTAATGTAGTAAGTCCTACTTTATTTACATTAGTAGATGAAGGAAAAGGCAAAATACACGCAAACGTCGGAGAGGACGGAGAAAATTATATAAAATGGGCACATGATAATGGCTATAAAGTTTGGCCTAGTATATCAAACAATACATATATAGAAACAACTTCAGAAATAATGAGAGACTATAATTTAAGGCATAATTTAATAGAAAACATTGTAAGTTTGGTTATAAAATACGATTTAGATGGAATTAATATAGATTTTGAATATATGCATGATGAAGATAAGGATTTATTTTCCCGTTTTATAATAGAACTTAAACCTAGATTAAATGAAATAGGAGCAGTGCTTTCTGTAGATGTTACAGCTCCAGACGGAAGTGAAGAATGGTCAATGTGCTATGATAGATATGTAATAGGAAAAGTTGCAGATTATATTGTATTTATGGCATATGATCAATATGGAAATTCTTCGACTTCAGCAGGTACAACAGCAGGGTATAACTGGGTTAAAGCAAATATTGAAAAATTTTTAGGACAAGAAGGGGTTGAGCCAGATAAATTAGTATTAGGCATACCATTTTTTGCAAGAGTTTGGGAAGAAGAAAATGAAAAACTAATAAGCAAAACACCAATAAATATGAAAAAAATAGAAGAATTTTTACCTGAGGATGTTTCTAAAATATGGGATGATGATTTAAAGCAATATTATGTAGAATTTGAAAAAGATGGAATTACATATAAAATATGGGTTGAAGATGAAGAGTCCATTAAGGCAAAATTATCTTTAATAGAGGAATACAATTTAGCAGGAGCAGCTTATTGGACAAAAGATATGGAAACTGATTCAATATGGAATTTAATTTCAGAAGCTTTGAATGTAAAATAGAATTAAAATAAAATACACTTCATATAATTTAAGACAAGAAGTTTTAAGTTGTATGAGGTGATTTTTTTGAGTATAGGATATATTAAAAAAGAAAAATTAAATAAGAATATCTTTAGAAAAATAGATATAAGAAAATATAATGAAAATTATATTTTTACAGTTGATAATATAGAAAAACCGAAGATTCAAAGAAAACTTACAAAATATATAAAGAAGCTAAATATACATACATTAGTATTTTCAAAAGAGTTAGATGAGGAATATAAAGAAAAAAATTTATTTAAAGATGTAGGTGTATTAAATGGAAAACAATTAATGGATTTTATGAAATTTGAAATAGTAAAATATATAATTAATAAACAAAGTAAAGATACGAAAGAGGAAAATATTTATATTATTTTTAAAAAAGATTCAAAATTAGATTTGAATTTCCTGGAAGAATTTATTGAAAATTTTAAAATGACAAATGTAGTTACAAACGATATAGAACGACTAAAAAATATACAAGAGGATCTATTAGAAAATGAAGGAGTATTAATTTCTATATCAAATAATAAAAGAAAAGCATTAAAAAGAGCAAAATATATATTAAATATAAATTTAAACAAAGATGAACTATGTAAATATAATATAAATAGAAATGCTGTTATAATAAATGTACAAGAATTTGTAAAATATGATAATACAAATTTTGATGGAATAAATATAAATTATTTTGAAATAAAGTGCTCAGATGAATTACAAGAAACATTGGAACAAATCGGTGAAGAGTTTGATTTGGTAAAATTATATGAAAGCATGCTAATAAGAAATAATATTCAGAAAATAAAAGAGAAAATTAAAAAAGATGGTATATGTGTAACAGGGCTTATAGGTAATAATGGAAAAATTACAGATGAAGAAATGCTACGGTGCATAGCTTAAATAACATATTTTCATAATTTTTTAATTACTATTTTTCTGGTTTTCGTAACATGATTTTAAATCTGTTTGTGAATAGTAATAAAGAAATATAATTACAGGATAATAGTTTACTAAAAATTTTAATCAAGAAAACAGGATATATGTATTATTCCATAAAAACCATTATTCAGTAATCAAATATAAAATAATTGTATAAAAATACATTGTATAAAATTAGTCTATTTGATATAATACAAAATATAAAAATACAAGGAGGAAATGCTATGTGCGAATGTATAGAAAATAAAATAAAGCAAGAAGTAAAAGAAATAATGACTCCATACAAAGAAGAAAAAGATAATTTAATTCCTATATTAAATGAAATACAAGAAAAATATGGATATATTCCTAAATTAGCACAATTGGAAGTGTCAAAGTATTTAAATATACCAATGGCGGAAATTTTTGGTGTTATCACATTTTATTCAAGATTTACATTAGAACCAAAAGGAAAATACAATATTTCAGTATGTTTAGGAACAGCTTGTTTTGTAAAGGGATCACAAGCAATTTTAGATAGATTAAAGGAAAGATTAAAATTGGAAGAGGGAAAAACAAGTGAAGATGGTAAATTTTCAATAGATACTACAAGATGTGTTGGAGCTTGTGGTATTGCACCAGTTTTTACTGTTAATGATGAAGTGTATGGAAATGCTACAGTAAAGAAATTGGATGAGATATTAGATGAACTTGAAAAAGAATAAGCATCTTGAGTTGTTGAAATTTAATAAAAAATCCTTTGGCGTACACAAAGTACGATTCATGTTTTTTATTAAATTTCGCTTAGTAATATACTAATTCTTTTTCAAGTTACTAAAAGAGTTAAGAAAACAAAAGGAGGCTGTAAATGAAATCAATTGAAGAATTAAATAAAATTAGAGTGGAAAAAAGAGTTGAATTAGATTTAAGAAAAAATACCAATGCAGATACTAGGGAAAAACATATCTTAGTATGTAATGGAACAGGTTGTACATCTTCAAAATCTCCTTTGATTTTAGAAAATTTTAATAAAATAATTAAAGAAAAAGGACTAACCAATGTACGTGTTATAAAAACGGGATGTTTTGGTTTATGTGCAAAGGGACCAATAGTTATAATTCGTCCAGAAGACACTTTTTATGCAATGGTAAAACCAGAAGATTGCGAAGAAATTATTGAGTCGCACATAATCCAAGGTGAAGTTGTAGAAAGATTACTTTGCAAAGATATAGATGGAACAAAAGTTACAAAACTTGATGATTTAACTTTTTATAAAAAGCAAAAAAGAATAGCACTTAAAAATTGTGGAGTTATAAATCCAGAAGATATAGATGAATACATAGCTTTTGATGGATATAGAGCCTTAGCAAGAGTATTAATAGAAATGTCTCAAGATGAAGTAATAGAAACTATTGATAAATCTGGATTACGTGGTAGAGGTGGAGCAGGATTTCCAACAGGTAAGAAGTGGAAAATTACAAAAGAAGCAAAAGGAGAAACAAAATATGTGGTATGCAATGCAGATGAGGGAGATCCAGGAGCATTTATGGATAGAAGTATTTTAGAAGGGGACCCACATAGCGTATTAGAAGCAATGGAGATTGCAGGATTTGCAATAGGTGCTAATAAAGGTTACATATATGTAAGGGCAGAATATCCAATAGCAGTACAAAGATTAAAAATTGCAATAGAGCAAGCAAGAGAATACGGAATACTTGGAAAAAATATATTTGGTACAAATTTTGATTTTGATATAGAAATAAGGCTTGGAGCAGGAGCTTTTGTATGTGGAGAGGAAACAGCATTGTTAGAATCAATAGAAGGTAGACGTGGTCAACCAAGAGTAAAACCACCATATCCAGCTACATCTGGTTTATGGGGATGTCCAACATTAATAAACAATGTTGAAACATATTCAAATATTGCACAAATAATATTAAAAGGAGCAGAATGGTATTCATCAATTGGAACTGCTACATCTAAGGGTACAAAGGTATTTGCCTTAGGTGGAAATGTAAATAATGTTGGATTAGTAGAAGTACCAATGGGTACAACTTTAAGAGAAATAGTGTATGATATTGGTGGAGGAATACCAAATGGAAGAGATTTTAAAGCAGCTCAAACAGGAGGTCCATCAGGAGGATGCATACCAAAAGAACATTTAGATACCCCAATAGATTATGAATCATTAAAAGAAATTGGTTCAATGATGGGGTCAGGCGGACTTATTGTAATGGATGATACAAAATGTATGGTATGTTTAGCAAAATTCTATTTGGAATTTACAGTAAGTGAAAGTTGCGGAAAATGCACACCATGTAGAATTGGAACCAAAAGAATGTTAGAAATATTAGAAAAACTATGCAGTGGAGAAGGCACAGAATATGATATTTATAGATTGGAAAAATTAGCTGTAAATATAAAGAAGGCAAGTATATGTGGACTTGGACAAAGTGCACCAAATCCAGTAATAAGTACCTTAAAATACTTTAGAGAAGAATTTAGACAACATGCAATAGAAAAAGAATGTAAAGCAATGGAATGTAAGGCTCTAGCAAAAATAGAGATAGATGAAGAAAAGTGCAAAGCTTGTGGATTATGCCAAAGAAATTGCCCTACAAATGCAATAGAGGGAGAAGGAAGAGAAAAAAGGCACATAAATCAAGATAAATGTATTAAATGTACTACTTGTATAAGGTCTTGTCCATTCCATGCAATTGGGTAGAATTTTAAAGATAAACTTTGTCTTACGTTGTCAAAATTTGGATAGAAAATCCTTTGGCGTACACAAAGTACGCCTCCGGTTTTTTACTAAATTTTTCCTAGCACTACTCGTTTCTTTTGCAAACCGTAGAGAATAGTCAAAATACTCGCTTTTGATTAATTAAAAAAAACTACCTAGCAATTTTGAATTATAAATTAAATCAATAGGCTAATAGTATAACATTGTTGAAGTTAGGAGGTTATATGAATAAAATAGAAGATTTAAGAGATTTAATCATATATCAAAGTCAAAATAACGAAAATATTTCAGTAGAAGTTTTATATCATAACGAAGATTTTTGGTTAACACAAAAGACAATGTCAAAACTATTTAATGTAGAAGTAAATACGATAAATTATCATTTGAAAGAAATCTTTAAAGCAAAAGAATTAACTGAAGAATCAGTTATTCGAAAAATTCGAACAACTGCAAATGATGGAAAAAATTATAATACAAATTTTTATAGTTTGGATGCAATTATATCAGTGGGCTATAGAGTGAATTCTAAAGAAGCAACAGATTTTAGAATTTGGGCAACTAAAACTTTAAAGGAATATATAAAAAAAGGTTTTATTTTGAATGATGAATTCCTAAAGAATGGTCCAAAATTTGGTAAAGATTATTTTAGAGAGCTTTTAGAACGTATTCGTTCAATTAGAGCAAGTGAACGTAGAATATGGCAACAAATAACAGATATATTTGCAGAATGTAGCATAGATTATGATAAAAATTCTGAAATAACTCAGCAATTTTATGCTATGATTCAAAACAAATTTCATTATGCAATTACAGGAAATACAGCTGCAGAAATTATATATCAAAACGCAGACTATAACAAAGAAAATATGGGGTTAACTACTTGGAGAAATTCTCCAGATGGAAGAATTTTAAAATCTGATGTGATGATTGCTAAAAATTATTTAGATGAAAAACAAATAAAAAGGTTAGAAAGAGCAGTTACTGGTTATTTTGACTACATAGAAGATTTAGTAGAAAGAGAAAATACCTTTACAATGAAAGAATTTTCAGAAAGTGTTAATGAATTTTTAGAATTTAGAAAATATGATGTACTAAAGGATAATGGAAAAATTTCTAAAAAGATGGCAGAAGAAAAAGCAGAATTG
The DNA here is from genome assembly GCA_946499885.1 of uncultured Clostridium sp. GTDB lineage: Bacteria > Bacillota > Clostridia > TANB77 > CAG-508 > CALXVA01. The sequence continues at coordinate 33,597 of CAMMTN010000006.1, forward strand.
GAGTATAAAGAATTTAATAAAAAACAGAAAATAGTGTCAGATTTTGATAAATTGTTAATTGAAGCCAGAAAGTTAAGTAACAAGGAGGAATAAATGGTTAATTTAAAGATTGATGATAAAAAGGTTTGTGTACCAGAAGGTACAACAATTTTAGATGCAGCAAAACAAGCAGGAATAGATATACCAACATTATGCTTTTTAAAAGATATAAATGAAGTTGGAGATTGCAGAATGTGCATTGTTGAAGTTGAAGGAAGGAAAGGTTTTGCAACTTCATGTATACAAAAAGTAGAAGAAGGTATGGTGGTTCATACTCATACTCCAAATGTTTTAGAAGCAAGGCACACAATATTAGACCTAATTATTTCTAACCATTCTAAAGATTGCTTAACCTGTACACGCTCACGGAAATTGTGAACTTCAAGATTTAGCAATAAAGTTTAATGTCTTAGATATTGATTTTAAAGGAGAAAGAACAGAACACAAAATAGACGATAAGTCTCCATCAATAGTTAGAGATTTTAATAAATGCATATTGTGTAGAAGATGTGTAGCAACATGTAAAAATGTACAAAATATAGGAGCTATTGATTGCATAGAAAGAGGTTTTGATTCATGTATTTCTACAACTTATGACCATAGCTTGAATGATGTAAATTGCACATTCTGTGGACAATGTATAGAATCTTGCCCAACAGGAGCACTACATGAAAAAGAAAATATAAATGATGTATGGGCAAAATTAAAAGATCCAGATTATTTTGTAGTAGTTCAAACTGCTCCATCTGTGAGAGTTGCACTAGGAGAAGAATTTGGAATGGAGATAGGCACAAATGTTACAGGTAAAATGGTATCAGCATTAAAAAATTTAGGATTTGATAAAGTATTTGATACAAATACAGGAGCTGATTTTACTATTATGGAAGAAGCAACAGAATTTGTAAAAAGATTTAAAGAAAACGATAATCTTCCAATGACAACATCATGTTGTCCAGGATGGGTACGTTTTGCAGAAATGGAATATCCAGAAAACTTAAGTCATTTATCAAGCTGTAAATCTCCACATCAAATGTTTGGAGCAATTATAAAATCATATTATGCAGAGAAAAATAATATAGATCCAAATAAAATATATGTTGTATCTGTAATGCCTTGTATTGCAAAAAAATATGAAGCAAAAAGAGATGAAATGGAAGTAAAGGGAATAAGAGATGTTGACGCAGTTATAACAACACGTGAACTTGCAAGAATGATAAAACAAGCCAATATAGAATTTGATAAATTAGAAGATAACACATTTGATAATCCAATGGGAGAAGCTACAGGAGCAGCAGCAATTTTTGGTGTAACAGGTGGAGTTATGGAGGCTGCACTTCGTACAGCTTATGAACTAATTACAGGAGAAGAACTAAAAAAATTAGAATTTGAAAGTGTAAGAGGTACAAAAGGAATAAAGAAAGCAAGTGTGCAAATAGGAGATAAAGAAATTAAAGTAGCAGTAGCACATGGACTTAGCAATGCCAGAAAAATTATGGAAGAAATAAAAAATGGAACAGCAGATTACAGCTTTGTGGAAGTTATGGCATGTCCAGGAGGTTGCATAATGGGTGGAGGTCAACCAATAAAAAATTCTAAAACTAGAATGACAGTAGATGTAGCAGGAAAAAGGGCTGAGGCAATGTATTCAATAGATGAAAGGAGTACCATTAGAAAATCACACGAAAATCCTATATTAAAAGAAATATATAAAGAATATATAGGAAATCCAGGAGAACATAAAGCACATGAATTATTACATACACATTATAATGAGATGGAAGAATATAGAATTTAGCAAGAAAGCTGTCTTTGAGGACAGCTTTCTCGCTATTGAAAATTAACCTAAAATATGATATAACATAAAATGTCAAGCATAAAATGACGAAAATATAGACAAATATATTTACATAATTCTACAAAAAAATTACATTAAAGAGATTATAATAACTATAAGTTCAAAAGGAGTAAATAAATGAAATCAGGATTTGTATCAATATTAGGAAGGACAAATGTTGGAAAATCAAGTATAATAAATAGCTTAGTTGGAGAAAAAGTTGCAGCTGTTGCAAATAAAACTCAAACTACAAGAACTGTAATTAGGGCAATTGTAAATAGACAAAATTCTCAAATTATTTTTATAGATACACCAGGAATACATAAACCAAAATCGAAACTTGGAGATGTAATGGTCGAAAATGCTTTTGGAGTAACAAAAGATGCTGATGTTATAGTTTTTGTTATTGAAGCTACTTCGGAAGAAATAGGAAAAGGAGACAAGCTAATTTTAGAAAAAATAAAAGAAGCAAATAAAAAAACTATATTGGTTATAAATAAAATTGATTTAGTAGATAAAGCAAAGATTGCAAAATTAATTGAAATTTATAAAAATGAATACAATTTTTCTAGTATAATACCTGTTTCTACAGTAAAAAATATTAATCTAGATGTAATATTAGATGAAATAGAAAAGAACTTAAATGAAGGTCCTGCATATTATGATATAGAGGAATATACAGACCAAACAACAAGACAACTTGTAGAAGAAACTATAAGGGAAAAAGCTTTAAAATTATTGCAAGATGAAGTTCCTCACGGAATTTTAGTAGAAGTAGAAAAAATGAAAAAGAAAAAGACAATGCAAAATGAGCCAATTTACAATATAGAAGCTACTATTTATTGCTTAAGAGAATCACATAAGGGAATTATTATAGGAAAAAATGGCAGTATGCTAAAAAAAATTGGAACTTATGCAAGAGAAGATTTAGAAAAAATGCTTGGAATAAAAATAAATTTGAAATTATGGGTCAAGGTTAGAGAGGATTGGATTAATAAGGATAGATTTCTCAACTACTTCCGATTAAATTAAAAATAAGCTACGTATTGCGTTGTCAAACTTCGCATAAAAATTTTTCGATGTACAAATGTACTATCTCAAAATTTTGTTATAGTGTATAAAATTAAAAAAAATGCAAATGATAAGATAAAGTAATGTATAAAGGATAAAATACATTTGCTTTATGAAATGGAGATGATGTTAGCATGATAAAACAAATGGCATGGAATACTTTTAAAAATACTGGAGATATAAATACTTATCTAGAATTAGTAGAAGTGGAAAATATAGAAAAAAATATGGCAGAGGCGGAAAAACAAAATGGGAATAATAAAGGTAAAGGGAATAGTAATATCAGAACATAATATGGGTGATTACGATAAGATGGTTACAATACTAACTCCAAACCGGAAAAATTGGGTGTGCTGCTAAAGGTGCAAGAAGGCCTAAGAGTACTCTTATGGCAGGCACACAATTTTTATGTTTTGGAGATTACTTAATATACAAAGGAGTAAGTTCATATAATATAAATTCGTGTGAAATAAATGAAGTATTTTATAACTTAAGGATAGATTTGGACAAGCTTCAATATGCATCACATATTACTAAAATAATTAATGATGTTACAGATGAAAATCAAAATACATATAAGATATTACAGCTATTTTTAAATACTTTGTATGTACTTTCAGAAACAGATAAAAATATGGATTTAGTGTTAGCAACTTTTAAATTAAAACTAATGTGTTTTCTAGGCTTTACTCCAATTATAGATAAATGTGCAAATTGCAAGAAAAATGAAAATATTAATTTGAACTTTTTTAGTTTTAAAGATAATGGATTTAAGTGTGAAAGTTGCGCAAGACAAGATAAGGGAGCAATACAAATTTTAGAAGCAACACGAAATGCCATAAAATATATTGTAATGGCACCACCTAAAAAACTATTTTCATTTAATCTGTCAGAAGAAAGTATAAAAGAACTTGAAATTATAGCTAAAATATTTTTAAACGAGAAGCTAGATAAAGAATATAAAATGGAAAAGTTATTTTGAAATTATAATTGATATTTTGAAATAATAAAAGGATATGACAATTAAATATCCTTTTATTATTTTGTAAGAAATATATTGTGTAGAAAAAATATTGAATTATAAGGAAAAACATAATTACTGTTACTATAAATTTTAAAGATAAAGACAAACATAAAATGTGAACTATTATTATACAAAACTTTGCTATATGCCATAAAATGATAAAACATTGCCTTTTAAATCAAATTATGATATAATATAAAACAGTAGAAATTTTTAGATAGAACAATTAAGTATTGTTTTTTAGAAGGGAGGAATTATGAAAAGAGCAGGAATCGTAACTCTTTTTGGAGAATATAATTTTGGAAATAGATTGCAAAATTATGCAGTACAACAAATACTAAAGAAACATGGATTAGATGTGGAAACTATAAAATATATAGGATTAGAAGATGATGTTCCTGTTGTCAAAAATGAAAGAGATGAAATTAGATTAATAAGATTTAAAAAATTTAACGAATACATAAAATTTGCAAATGAAATTATGTATAAGGAATATGAAGCACCAAAAATATTTTGTGAAAATTATGACTATATAGTTATGGGAAGTGATCAAATATGGAATTTTACTTTTGATAAAATTTTTTCAGATAAAGCGTTAGGATCATTTGTTCCAGAAAACAAGAGAGTATCATTTTCAGCTAGTTTTGGGGTGAATTATGTACCTGAAAAAGATAGTGATTTATATAATATATGTAAAAATAATTTACAAAATATGAAAGCTATATCTGTAAGAGAGTTTGCAGGTAGAGATATTGTAAAAGAATTAACTGGTAGAGACGATATAACAGTATTGATAGACCCAACAATGATGCTTGAAAATAAGGAATGGGAAACAGTAATGAAAAAGCCAGAAAAATTAAGTACTGATAAGTTTATTTTAAAAAGCTTTTTGGGAAATGTTTCGGATAAAACTTGGAGTGAATTAAGAAGAATAGCACAAGAAAATAATTGTGAAATAATAGATATATCGGACAAAAATAGTCCATACTATGACATGGGACCTGCTGAATTTTTATATTTAGAGAAAAATGCTTTTTTAGTAGCAACAGATTCATTTCATTCATGTGTATTTTCAATATTATTTTCTACACCATTTGTTGTATTTAAAAGGCAAGATAATGAACTAGAAAGTATGTATTCTAGAATTGAAACTCTATTAGAAAAATTTGAAATGAAAAACAGAATATTTAGCAATGAAATTACAAAAGATATTTTAAATAATGATTATTCAAGAGCTTATGAAATATTAAAAGAAGAAAGAATAAAAGCCGATGAATTTATAAATAACGCTTTTGCATAAAAGGAGAAGTATGAAGAAAAATGATGTAATAGAAAGAAATAAGTGTACAGGCTGTATGGCATGTAAAAATATTTGTCCAAAAAATGCAATTACAATATATGAGGAACAAGATGGTTTTAAATATCCAAAAATAGATGAAGAAAAATGTATTAAATGTGGACTATGCAAAAAAGTATGTCCTGTTATAAATAAACTAAGTGAAAACCAATACAAAATAAGCGTATATGCATCAATAAATAAAGAAAAAGATATACGTTTAAAAAGTTCTTCTGGAGGAATATTCACTTTAATTGCAAAATATATAATAGACAATAAAGGCGTTGTCTTTGGAGCTAAATTCAATGAGAAATTAGAAGTAATTCACGATTATATAGAAAAAGAAGAAGATATTGAATTATTTAGACGCTCAAAATATGTACAAAGCAATATAGGTGATACTTATAAAAAAGCAAAAGAAATACTTATGCAAGGAAGAAAAGTATTATTTACAGGAACACCATGTCAAATAGAAGGTTTATTAGGATATTTAGGTAGAGAATATGAGAACTTATATACACAAGATATCATATGTCATGGAGTGCCATCTCCAAAAGTATGGAGAAAGTATATTGAATATAAAAAGAAAGAAAAAGGAGAATATCCTCTAGAAGTTAATTTTAGGAGAAAAGATATATTAGGTTGGAGCAATTTTCAAGTAAATTATAAATATTCTAAATTAGAGGAAAATTTTCATCATGATGAAGATATATATATGAAACTATTTTTAAATAACTTAGATTTAAGAGAATCTTGCTATAACTGTAGTTTTAAAAAGAAAAATAGAAAATCAGATATTACAATTGCAGATTTTTGGGGAATTAATAATTTTTTACCAAAATTAAATGATGAATTAGGAGTTTCTGCCGTTATTATTAATACAAAAAAAGGACAAGAAATATTTGAAAATATAAAAAAATATATGAAATATGAAAAAACAGATTTAAACAATGTGATTTTAGATAATTCATGTATGATTGAATCTGTAAAATATAATGAGAGAAGAAAAGATTTTTTTGAAAAATTAGAAAAGTTAGAATTTGGAGAATTAATAAAAGAATTTGAAAAATACTTATAGAAAATGAAAGAAGAGATAAATATGATAGTAAGTCACAAAAAACAAAAATATGTGGCAAGGACAAAAGATATATTGAAAGGTTTTAATATAAAAAGTCCGGAAGAAACGATAAGAATACTTATTGACAATAAATACTCCATTGCCAGATTTGGAGATGGCGAATTTGATATGATTTGTGGAAATGGAATGAAATATCAAATTTTTGATAAAGTATTAGCAAAAAGATTAAAACAAGTTCTTGATAGTAATGAAAAAGGACTATTAATAGGAATTAATAATGTTATAGATTTAGATTATTCTAAAAATTATAATGATTTTGCAAATAATTTTTGGAAGGGATGGTTACATGATAATAAATTTAAGTTATTAAAACTATTATCTAAAAATAAACAGTACTATTCATCTAATATTACTAGATTTTATATAGATTACAAAGATAAAACAAATATAGCTGAGTATGTTAAAAAATTGAGAAAAATTTGGGAAAATCAAGAAATAGTAATTATTGAAGGTGAATATAGCAGATTAGGAATAGGAAATAATTTATTTGATAATGCAAAATCAATTGAAAGAATTATTTGCCCATCAGAAAATGCATTTACAGTATATCAAAAAATATTTGAAGAAGCTCAAAAAATAAATAAATCAAAAATGATTTTACTAGCATTAGGGCCTACTGCTACAGTTTTAGCATACGATTTATTTAAATTGGGTTATAGAGCAATAGATATAGGACATGTTGATATTGAATATGAATGGTTTTTAAGAAAGGCAACAGAAAAAATAAAAATAGAAACCAAATATGTTACAGAAGTACGTGGAGGAGAAAATAATATTCAAGACATAAATGATGAAAATTATGAAAAACAAATTTTAGTAAGAATAGAGAATAATAAATAATATAAATTTATACTTAAAAATATAAAAAGTGACAAGATAATAAAATATATGATATAATAAAATAGTGTTTTTACGAAATTACATAAAGTATATTTATAGTAGTAAAGTGAGGATTTTATGAAAAATAAGATAAATGTGGGTATAGGTTTTATAAGTGGAAGGCCAAATGTTTGTAAAATTATAAATAGCTATGAACAATTTATAGAAGAACAATTAGAAAAATTAGGAATTGAAGTAAATATAACAATATATATATTATATGATTTAAATTATCAACATACAATACGAACAGATTTTTATGGAATTTTGCCAAAAGCTTATAAAAATATGAGAATAAAATATATTACTCCAGAAAACATATTAGAATATGAGAAAATACTAATGTCAAGATATGAATTGTCAAAAGAGGATGCAAAATTATTTATCGGAAATGGATATGCCAAATCAAGAAATACCATATTGTATTGTGCAATGCAACATAATATGGATTATATCTTATTTTGGGATGATGATGAATATCCAGTAGCAAATGTTATGAGTAATAATCAAATTCAATGGATAAAACAAGAAAATGTATTACAACATATAAAAAATATAGATAATGCAGAAGTTACCGTAGGATACAGATGTGGCATGATGAATCCTATACCATATATAGAATACACAAATGAAATAAAAGAAGAAGATTATAAAAATTTTATAGATGCGCTAGAAAATGAAGTTGTTTCATGGGAAAAAATAAAAAAAATTAGAGAAAATCCAAGTTGTATTGAATATGCTAATTTAGATATTGCTGAAGGGAAGACTAAACCAGAATATGTAGAGAAAGTTGGAAAAGAAAATTTTGTTTTAGGCTCAGGAATTTGTATTAATCTAAACAATATAGACAGTATACCAGCCTTTTATAATCCACCAAATGCTAGAGGAGAAGATACTTTTTTTTCTTGTGCTTTAAGAAATAAAAATGCAAGAGTATTAAAAATACCAACTTATCATTTTCATGATTCATTTTTACAATTTACAGGAATAATGAAAGAAAAATATCCTAAAAATCTTAATAAAATTTCTTTTGTAGATAATGAGGTGGAGCAAAGATTTTTAAGAGCAACAATAGGATGGACAAGATATAAGCCATTGCTATATTATATTAAAGATAGAAAAAATTATGAAAAGATTATTGAAGAAGCAAGAGATAAACTTAAAAAAAGTGTAAAAAAAATAAATACAGAATTTATAACTTGTGATTTTTCATGTTTAATAAAAGAATTAAATAAATATGATAAAGATGTACAAAAACATTATGAAGAATATATTAAGGTTAACGAGTTATGGGATAAATTAAAAAAAGATATAAGAGGAAGATAAAATGTACATAATAGTAGGTTTAGGAAATCCAGAGCCAGAATATTCAAGAACAAGGCATAATATGGGATTTGATGTTATAAACATATTAGCAAAAAAAAATAATATAGATCTAAATAGAAGTAAATTTAATGCTATATATGGTACTGGAATTATAGAAAATGAAAAAGTAATATTAATAAAACCACAAACATATATGAATAATAGTGGAGAAGCGGTTGCAGAGTTTGTTAGGTTTTATAAAGAAAATCTAAATAATATGATAGTTATCTATGATGATATGGATACAGATATAGGAAAAATCAGAATTAGAGCTAAAGGTGGAGCAGGTTCTCATAATGGAATGAAATCTATTGTAAAAGAATTAAACTCAGAAGATTTTCCACGTATTAGAATAGGCATTGATAGACCATTAGACGAATTTGATAGAATAAATTATGTTATAGGAAATATTGGTGTAGAAGAATATATTAGGCTTCAAAAAGGAGCAAACTTAGGAGCAGAGGCAGTAGAATATTGGATAAAAAATGGAATAGATAATGCAATGAATAAGTTTAATATAAAATAGAATAAGTATAAGCAAGAAAGGAATACTATGCAAGAATTATTGATTAATACTACTAAGAGCGAAAAACAAATATTATTAGTAGAAAATGGAAAGCTAATAGAAAAATATTTTGAAAAACAAAATCAAGAAAGAATTGAAGGAAATATATATTTAGGAATTGTAGAAAATATTTTACCAGGAATGCAAGCAGCTTTTGTAGACATAGGAAAAGAAAAAAATACATTCATACATATTAGAGATATAATACCAAAAGTAAGTGAAGAAACTGGAAATAAAGATGAAGATTTTTCAAAATATAATATAAAAGACTATCTAAAATGCAAAATGCCAATTTTGGTTCAAATAAAAAAAGATGGCACAGATAAGAAAGGTGCTAGAATTTCTACTCATTTAAGCATACCAGGAAGATTTTCTGTTATAATGCCTAATGAAAATTTTATAACAATATCTCAGAAAATAGATGGAGAAGAAGAAAGAAGAAGATTAAAAGAAATCTTTAAAAATAGTGTTCCAGAAGGATATGGTGCTATTATTAGAACTTCAGCTATAAATAAAGATGAAGCAAAATTAGTAGAAGATATAAAGCTAACAATAAAAAAATATGAAGATATAAGGAAAAAATATGAAAAAGCGTTAGAAAAAGGTAAAAATATAAAACCATGCCTAATCTTTGAGAGCGAAGATATAATTTTAAAATTAATTACAGATTTAATGGATAGAGATTTACAAAGAATTATTACTAATGATAAAAGTGTTTATGATATTATTAGCAATAAAATATTAGAGTCAGGAATAAATATAAAACTTGAACTACAAGAAAATGTTTTAAATATGTACAATTTAGAAAAACAATTAGAAGAAACAGAAAATAGAAAAGTATGGCTTAAATGCGGAGGATTTATTACAATAGATAAGACAGAAGCATTAACAGCTATAGATGTTAATTCTGGAAAATATACTGGCAAAAAAGATTTAGAACAAACTATATTTACTGTAAACAGGGAAGCTACAATAGAAATAGCAAAGCAACTAAGATTAAGGGATATCGGTGGAATAATAATTATAGATTATATAGATATGCAAAACAAAGAAAATGAAGAAAAAATAATAGAATTATTTGAAGAGCAGTTAAAGAAAGATAGATCTAAAACTCAAATAGTAGGCTTTTCTAAATTGAATTTATTGGAAATGACACGTAAGCATATTTGTAGCAATGATTAATAAATAACCTGTTTTAAGGGAAAAAGCAAAAAAACAGGTTAATACATTCAAAAAACAGTTCAAAAATTATTTAGCTATCAATAAAAAATTTTTGAACTGTTTTTTGAATCCGTCCTTTAAAACAAGTTGTATTATCCATTTCCTAAAATCAATTTTAACTCTTCATGTCTTTTTACTTTTTGGGTTGTGGTTTTTATTAATGGCTTATCTGTTAATATAATTTCTCTTATATATTTATAGGCAGGCATCTTATGATTTACATTTTCCTTTATATCATTCCATACCAAATTTAATAAATCATGATTAGGTATATTAGGGTAAGTTTCATCTAGTACATCTTTGTTATATACAATTTTAGCACTTATTTTGTAATCTCCATCTTCACAAGGTCTACCAAAAACCATACTTTCAGAAACATAAGGTAGTTTATTAATTAAAATTTCAAGTTCTTCAGGAAAAATATTCTTTCCATTTTTTAGAACAATAACATCTTTTTTTCTACCTGTAACAAATAAAAATCCATCTTTATCAAAATAACCTAAATCACCGGTATAGAACCAATTATCTTTAAGAACTTCTTTAGTTGCACTTTCATTTTCAACATATCCTAGCATTACAGTAGGTGATTTTACAGCAATCTCACCAATACCTTCTTCATTAGGGTGATCAATCTTTACACTAATTCCAGGCAAAGGAAAACCAACAGAACCGCATCTTTTAAATTTATCATTTTCACCAGCTACAACAGGAGACGTTTCTGTAAGGCCATAACCTTGAAGCAAGTTGATGCCTAAATCTAAAAATCCTTGAATTGCTTCTTTGCTCATGGCGGCACCACCTGCAATTAGTATTCTAAGTTTTCCTCCTAAATTATCAAGAATTTCTTTAAATACTTTTCTTCTAATATCTATACCAACATGTAATAATCCATTACATATTTTTGACATATTTTTTACTAATTTTGTTTTCCCTATTTCTTCAATGCCTTTCATTATTTTTTTATACATAATTTCAAGCATTAGAGGAACACAAACAAATCCTGTAACCTTAAATTCAGCTAAGTTTTTTTGTACATATTTTATTCCATCGCAAAAAGCAACTGTTATACCGGAAAAAGTTCCATAAAGGAAAGTACAAGTTGATTCAAAGGTATGGTGCAAAGGTAGAAAAGAAAGAAAAGTATCTTCTTTTCTAATATCAGTCATTTGTGCTAAAGAGTAAATATCTTCACAAATATTTGCTTGTGATAATGCTACAGCTTTTGAAATTGATGTTGTTCCAGAGGTAAAAAGCATGATAGACATTTCTTTATTGTTGATTTTAACATTATCATAATTGTTATTGCCTTGAGATAATAGCAAATTTCCTTTTTCAATTAAACTTGAGTAAGTAGTGAATTTATTAGAGGTATGCATGCAAATATAAAATGAAAGATTAGATTTTTTTTCATCAGCAATTTTTTGAAAAACTTCATTATATTGTTCATCAAAAATAACAGCTTCAACCTTACTTCTAATAATTAAATCTTCTATTTCATTATTAGGCAATGACTTATCAAGAGGAACTACAACCATATCAGAAGTAGTTATTGCAAGATAACTTACACACCATTCATACCTATTTGGTGCAATTATAGCTACTCTTTTCTTAGATAAACCAAGATTTATAAGTGCAGTACCTAAAGATTTTATATCATTCGCAAATTCTCCATATGTAATTTTTATATGTTCCTTAGAACCGAGGGGTTTCTTTATATTCAAAAGCAATTTCATTAGAATATAAAGAAGAATATCTAGCAACTAAATCTCTAAAGTCCTGCATTTTATCAGCATCATATAACTTACTTTTATATTTACTCATATAAGACACACTCCCTAAAAAATAATATAATATATTTTATAATATAAACTATAATTATTCAAGAAATGTATGGAAAAAAATTCAAAAAACTATTGCATTTATTGAAAAAAAAGTGTAAAATAGAATAGACATAAGGAGAAAAGAAGAGTGGAAGCAAATTCCACTCTTCTATATGTAAAGAAAGAAAAAAGGAGAAAGGGTTGAAAAATAATTACAATTTTGACGTTGTCAAACTTCATTTGAAATTTAATCAACGTACAAAAAGTACGCCTCATAAATTTCAAATTTGTTTTCCTAGTCAAAATTTAATTATTTTCCAACCAAATTTGAAAATTAGGAAGGAAAATAAAACCAAACATGGCAAATATAGAAGAAAAAGTTGAAAATCTTTTAAAAGATACTATCAAAAATTTAGGATATATGCTATATGATGTGCAATATGTAAAAGAAGGACCAAATTATTTCTTGCGCATATTTATAGAAAAAAAGGAAGGTAGTATAGATTTAAATGACTGCGAAAAAGTAAATGACGCTATAAATGATATTCTAGATAAAGCAAATTACATAAATGAGCAATATTTTTTAGAAGTATCTTCTACAGGTTTAGAAAAAGTATTAAGAAAAGATAAACACTTAAAAGATAATCTTGGAAAAGAAGTGCAAGTAAACTTATTTAAACCAATTGAAATTTTAGAAAACAAAAAGAAGGCAAAAGAAGTGCAAGGAATTTTGGAAGATGCAAATGAAAATGAAATAACTTTGAAATTAGATAATGAAAATTTAGTAAAATTAGAAAGAAAAAATATTTCGTTAATCAAAACCGTTTTTGATTGGAATAGTATATAAATTTAGAGGAGGAATTAGAAAATGAAGAAATCAGCTAAAACAAATGGACCAGCAATTGATAGTAGTGAATTAATAATTGCAATGAATGAATTAGAAAAGGAACAAGGAATAAAAAAAGATATATTATTAGAAGCAATAGAAACAGCATTAGTTACAGCATATAAAAGAAACTTTGATTCAGCAGAAAATGTAAAGATAACTATGGATAGAGAAACTGGAGAAATACATGTTTATGCAGAAAAAGATGTAGTAGAAAAACCAGAAGAAGTAGAAAATGATAAAATTCAAATTTGTTTGGATGATGCAAGAAAAATAAATAAAAAATTAGAAGTTGGAGATAAAGTAGAAATAGAGCAAGTACCTAAAAATTTTGGAAGAATTGCAGCTCAAACAGCAAAACAAGTAATTGTTCAAAAGATAAGGGAAGAATCAAGAAATTTCTTATTTGATGAATTTAATGAAAGAAAAGGAGAAATCGTATCTGGAATAGTTCAAAAAGCAGATAGAGGAATTGTTGTTATGGATCTAGGTAGAATAGAAGGAATTATGCCAGTAAAAGAACAAATTCCAACAGAAAAATATAAAGTAAATGATAAAATAAGAGGTTATATTTTAGATGTAGAAAGAGGAGCAAAAGGAGCTCCACAAGTAATTGTTTCGAGAGCACATGTGGACTTTGTAAGAAAGTTATTTGAATTAGAAATTCCTGAAATATATGAAGGAGTTATAGAAATAAAAAGTGTTTCAAGAGATCCAGGAAGTAGATGTAAAGTTGCGGTATATTCTCCAAATGAAAATATAGATCCAGTAGGTTCTTGTGTTGGACAAAAAGGTATACGTATACAAAATATAATAAATGAACTAAATGGAGAAAAAATTGATGTAATAGAATGGTCAAATGATCCTGCAACATATATTTCAGCGGCGTTACTTCCAGCAGAAGTTATGGCAGTAGATATAAAAGAAGAAGAAAAATTTGCTCAAGTAATTGTAAGAGATGACCAATTATCTTTAGCAATAGGAAAAGCAGGACAAAATGCGAGGTTAGCAGCAAAACTTACAAATTGGAAAATAGATATAAAGAGTGAATCTCAATTTAGAGAAATGCTTGCTAAATTACAAGAAGAAAGTTCACAAGAAGTAGAAGAATCAAGTGAAGAATAATATAAAACAAGCTGAATAAAATGAGAAGGAGAGGAAATTTTAAGTTGAAAAAGTTACCACAAAGAACTTGCATAGGTTGTAATTCTCAAAAAAACAAAAATGAACTTATACGTATAGTAAAAAACAAAGATGGGGATATTAGTATAGATAGAACTGGCAAAGCTAATGGTAGAGGTGCTTACATTTGCGACAGTATAGATTGTTTAGAAAAAGCTATAAAATCAAAAAGGTTAAACAAAATATTTGAAACAACTATATCAAATGAAATTTATGAAAATCTAAGAGGTGTAATTATTGATAAATAACAAAGTGTGTGGACTAATAGGATTAGCTACAAGAGCAGGCAAAGTAGTATTTGGAACAGAAGCTGTGCTTAAAGAAATTGAAAAAAATAAAGTAAAACTTATAATAATTGCAACAGATGCATCAGAAAGGACGAAAATGAAATTTAAGAATATTTGTAATGACAAAAATGTACCTATAATAGAGTATTTAAAAATTGATGAAATTAGTAAAGCTATTGGAAAAAGTAACAAAGCAATAATAGGTATAAAAGATATAAATTTTTCAAACGAAATTATCAAAATTATTAATGGGGGTGAAGCTATTGGGTAAGATAAAAATACATGAAATAGCAAAAGAAGTAGGTTTAACAAGTAAAGAAATATTAAATATAGCAAATAGCTTAGGAATAGGAGTAACAAGTCATCTAAGTGCTGTTGATGATGAACAAGCTAGCAAAATAAGAGAAAACATTGGAAATAATAAACAGCCTAAGAAAGAAGAAAAAACATCTAGTAAAGAAACTACTTCTAATTCAAAGAAAAACGAAACTCCTGTTATAATAAGAAGAGAAGTTATAATTTCAGAAGATGAAACAAAAAAAGAAGAAAAGAAGCAAGAAAATAAAGAATCTAGAAACAAAGTTGGATTTGTAGAAAGAAATAACAATAAAAACTATAATATTGTATATAGAAACAAACAAACAAAACCATTAACTGTTAGCGAATTATTTGGACTTAAGCCTAAGGAAGAAGAAACTAGCCAAAAAGGAGAAGTTCAAAATAAAGAAAAAGAAGAAATAAAGCAAGAGACTGTAAAAGAAGATGTAGATGTAGAAGTAAATCAAGAAGAAAAAAATATTAAAGAAGATTTACAGAATAAAAATTTAGATAACAGAAATAATAATAGAGATTTTAACCAAAAAAATAATAATTTTAGAAATAACGACAACAGAAATAATAATTTTAGGAATAATGACAATAGAAATGGTGACAGAAATAATAACTTTAGAAATAACGATAATAGAAATGGTCAAAGAAACAATAATTTCAGGAATAATGATAACAGAAATGGTGATAGAAACAATAATTATAGGAATAATCAAAACGGTGACAGAAATAATAGAAATGGACAAAATAGTTATAGAAATAATAACCAAAATGGAAGATTTAATAATAGAAGACCATTAGATGAAAAAGGAATAGATAAAAACATTAAGAATATAATGACAGATAGCATTCCAGAAAAGGAAAATCAAAGAGATTATAGTTCTAGAGCTATTGATAAACAAAAGGCAAATAATAGATATGAGGAAAATAAAACAAATAAAAAAGCAAATAAGTCAAGAAGAAATAGTCAGTTTGACGAGTTTGATAGTGGTAAATTGAAGGATTTAAAACAAGTTGATAAATTATCAAATATGTTTACAGAGCAAGATGGTGGAATGCTTGAATATTATGATTTAACAACAGCTCGTGGAAAGAAAAATAAAAGGAAACTTCAAAAAGATGAAGAAGAAAGAAATAAGCAAAAAATATTTGAACTTAAAGAAATTACTATACCAGAGAATATTACTGTAAAAGATTTAGCTCAAGAAATGAAAAAGACAACAGCAGAAGTTATAAAAAAATTATTTAGCTTAGGAATAATGGCAACAATAAATAATACTGTAGATTTTGATACAGCATATTTGGTTGCAAGTGAATTTGGAATTACAGCTAATAAGAAAAATGAAGTAAAAGAAGAAGATATTTTATTTGACGATACAGAAGATTCACCTGACGAATTAGAGCCAAGACCACCAGTAGTTGTTGTTATGGGACACGTTGACCATGGTAAAACATCATTATTAGATGCTGTAAGAAGCACAAATGTAATTGAAGGAGAAGCTGGAGGAATTACACAACATATAGGTGCATACAAAGTAAATGTTAATGGAAGAGAAATTACATTCTTAGATACACCAGGACATGAAGCATTTACAAGTATGAGAGCAAGAGGTGCTCAAATTACAGATATAGCTATTTTAGTTGTTGCAGCTGATGATGGTGTTATGCCACAAACAGTAGAAGCTATAAATCATGCTAAAGCTGCAGAGATACCAATTATAGTAGCAGTAAATAAAATAGATTTACCAGGTGCTAATGTAGATAAAATAAAACAAGAATTAATGGAATATGAATTAGTACCAGAAGAATGGGGTGGAGATACTATCTTTGTTCCAATTTCAGCTAAAAAACATATAAATATAGAAAATCTATTGGAAATGGTACTTTTAGTTGCAGATATGAAAGAACTTAAGGCAAATCCAAGAAAACAAGCAAAAGGAACTGTAATAGAGGCAAGATTAGACAAATCAAAAGGACCTATTGCATCAATGTTAGTTCAAAGAGGAACTTTAGATGTAGGTGATACTATTGTTGTTGGAACTTCAATTGGTAGAATAAGAGCTATGAAAAATGATAAAGGACAAAAAATTAAAAAAGCAGGACCTTCTACACCAGTTGAAATTATGGGACTTACAAATGTACCACAAGCAGGAGATACTTTCTATGAAGTAAAAGATGAAAAAATGGCAAAACATTTAATAGAAAGAAGAAAACGTCAAGAAAGAGAAAAAGAATTAGCAGAACAAAGTAAAGTTACATTAAGCAATTTATTTGAAAAAATGGAAAGCGAAAATCTAAAACAATTAGATATAATTGTAAAAGCAGATGTTCAAGGTACAGCACAAGCATTAAAACAATCATTAGAAAAATTATCTAATGAAGAAGTTAAAGTAAGAGCAATACATTCTGCAGTAGGAGCTGTAACAGAATCAGATGTGCAACTTGCAAAAGCAGCAAAGGCAATAATTATAGCATTTAATGTAAGACCAAGTATATCTGCAAAAGATATGGCAGAAAAAGACGGAGTAGAAATAAAACAATATTCAGTAATATACAATGCAATAGAAGATGTTGAAGCTGCTATGAAAGGAATGCTAGATCCAGTATATGAAGAAAAAGTAATAGGAAATGTTGAAGTAAGACAAACATTTAAAGTATCAAGCATAGGAACAATAGCAGGTGCTTACGTATTAGATGGAAAAGTTGAAAGAAATGCAGGGGTAAGAGTAATACGTGAAAATGTTGTAATACATGAGGGTAAACTTGCTTCATTAAAACGTTTCAAAGATGATGTAAAAGAAGTTACAAAGGGCTTTGAATGTGGCATTCAAATTGAAAAATACAATGACATCAAAGAAGGAGACATAATAGAGGTATATGTTATGGAAGAAGTAAAAAGATAGTTAGTTTTGAAGATAATTGTTTTTGGCGTCGTTGCACTTCATTTGAAATTTAATCAATGTACAAGGAGTACACCTCATAAATTTCAAACTTGTGCGCCTAGCCAAAAATCAATTCTTTTCAAAACTAAATGAAGAAAAAGTAAAAAGCAGCATCTTGCGTCATCAAGCTTCATAAAAATTTTTTTAGGTGTACACATATAATATCTCAAAAATTTTTACTTGCTTTCCTAGCAATATACTACTTTAAATTCGTTTTTGAAAAAAGGAGGAAAAAGCATGCCAAAGAACGAAGCTAGATTAAATAGAATAAATGAGGAGTTAAAAAAAGAACTTAGTCAGGTTATAAATTATGAGCTTAAGAATTCAAATGTTACAGGAATGCTTAGTGTAACAAGAGTAAAAATAACTCCAGATTTCAAATATGCTAAAGTATATGTAAGTATATTAAATTCAAAAAATATTAAAAAGACTATGGAAGGACTTAAAGAATCATCTGGTTTTATAAGGTCAAGAATTGCTAAAACAATTAATTTAAGAATAACACCTGAATTAGTTTTTGAGATAGATGATTCATTAGAATATGGTGCAAGAATTGATTCTATATTAAAAGATTTAAATATAAGTAAAGATAACTCTAGTGAAGAAAACTAAAAAAGAGCTAGAAAATAAATATTAAGTAAAATGAAAGAGGAAGATAGATGAGTACTTTAGATAGTATTTTAGAAGAAATAAATAAAGCAGAATCAATAGTTATACTAACACATGAAAATCCAGATGGTGATGCTATAGGTACTGGGCTTGCTTTATATAATGCATTAAAACAAATTGGAAAAAATCCAGACATAATTATTCCAGAATATCCAAGAATATTTGAATTTTTACCAGGAACTGCGGAAATAAAGAAGGAATCAGATATAAAAAAATATGATTTAGCAATATCAGTAGACTGTGCAACAATAAAAATGTTAAATGGTTTTGCAAATTATTTTGAAGATGCAAAAGTAAAAGTTTCAATAGATCATCATAGTACAAATACTATGTTTGGAGATTTTAATTATATAAGCCCAGATGCACCAGCATGTGCACAAATTCTTTTAGTAGTATTAGAATATTTTAAAGTGGAAATAACAAAAGATATAGGAACATGTATATTAACAGGAATAATTACAGATACAGGTGGTTTTAAATATTCAGGTGTAACAGCAGAAACTTTTAAATTTGTTGCAGAATTGTTAGAAAAAGGAATTAATGTTTCAAAAATTTATAGAAGAGTACTTCAAACAAAAACAAAAGCTAATTTTGAATTAAATAGAATAGCAACCAATAGATTAGAATTTTTTGAAGATGGAAAAGTAGCATTTACATATATTACTAAAGAAGATGAAGAAAAAGTAAATTCTGAAAGTGGTGACCACGAAGGAATTGTAGAAAATGGAAGAGATATAGAAGGAGTAGAGGTATCTATATTTATTCGCCAGACAGAAAAAGGATGCAAAGTTTCTATGAGATCGAATGAATATGTTAATGTATCAGATGTTTGTCTTTTACTAGGCGGTGGCGGACATGTGCATGCAGCAGGAGCAACACTCCAATGCACAATAGAACAAGCTAAGGAAAAAATATTAAGGCAATTAAAAAGTGTAATGTAGTTTTTTAGAATAAGTATGTCAAACTTATATGAGAGGAAAAATAAATATTTTTAATATTATAATTTGTTTCAATTGTGTGAAGGTATAAACTTAAAAATTTGACATATAATAAAAAATAAGCTATAATAATAATAGCTTAAGCAAAATGTTCAAGTAAGAAACAAAAAAAGACTAGGTAACACCAATACCTAGTCTTTTAATTTTAGTCTTTATCAAGTTTATCTAGTATAGAATAAATTAATATAAGAACTAAAATTTTTATGATATTGTTCAAGTAAGAAACCTCCTTCCTGCCACTAAGCAAGTAGGCGTAATTATAATAAACTATATTATGTAATTTGTCAACTTATGGATTATTAAAAATAATGAATTAAAATATAAAATAACAATCTCGAATAAAGAAAGTAGTGTGAAAAATGGATGGAATAATATTAATAAATAAAACAAAAGGTTGTACATCACATGATGTAGTAAACAAAATAAAACATTTGTTAAATGAAAAAGTTGGTCATACAGGAACATTGGATCCAAATGCAACAGGTTTGCTTCCAATTTTAATTGGACAAGGAACAAAATTATCATACTATTTAATTAATCATGATAAAGAATATGAAGTTACTTTAAAATTAGGAATAAAAACAGATACCGCTGATTCAGAAGGAAATATAATAGAAGAGCAAAATGTGGATAACAGTATTATAAATGTAGGAAATATTGAAAATACATTAAAGTCTTTTATAGGAAAACAAGAGCAAGTTCCTCCAATGTATTCAGCAATTAAAGTTAATGGAAAAAAACTATATGAGTATGCAAGAAAAAATATTAAAGTGGAAATAAAACCAAGAAAAATAGAAATATATAATATTAGTCTCAAAGAAATTAATCAAAATGAAAAAACGATTAACTTTACTGTACATTGTTCTAAAGGAACATACATCAGGAGTTTATGTGAAGATATAGCAAAAAAGATGGGAACAATAGGTTATATGAAGGAGTTAAATAGAACCAAAGTAGGTATATTTAATATAGAAGATAGTATAAGAATAGAGGAATTAGAGAATAATATAAATGATAAACAGTATTTAGAAAAACATATAATATCAGTTGAAGATTTGTTTATAAAACTAAATGAAGAGAATAATAAAATTATTTTAAATACAAAAAAATTAACATTATTCTTAAATGGTGTAAAATTATCATATAGTTTAAAAGATGGAGAATATAGAATATATAATGATAAAAATGAATTTATAGGAATAGGAAGTATAAAAAATAATTTATTAAAAAGAGAAATAATAGTTGAAAAAATAATATAATATAAACTTAAACACTCTTAAAAAGTAAAATTCTCCGACGTGTTAAGTAGCAACACTTTGAAGAGTTAATAGATTAATAAAAAATGTGTACAGTATTATTTTTATGTTTGATTAAAAATTTTTTCAAAAAAGTATTGTAAAAATAAAAAAAATAGTATCGTCAAGTGAAAAGTTAAATGCAATTGTTTTAAAAAGTGTTTAAAATCAGAAATAATAGTTGAAAAAAAATAATATATATGATATTATATAAGTACATTAAGAAAATAAATAAAAACATTCCCTGCGTAGTGCGTGTAGACTGGAATTTTAGAACCAACAATAGATTAAAGGGAGTCCGCCTTTGGATGTGGCGTGTAGGCTTGCATTTATGTAAGAAACCCAGAAGCATTCAACAAGACACCCACCTGTGAAAGCAGGCTCTTAAAATTTCATTCAACTTACGGCTAATGTGGGGTTTTATTGTTTAAGGAGAGACCTTTTTGAAAATACAAGAACTTAGAAATATTGGAAGAAATAAATTAGTGGAAAAGAATATAGAAGATGTATTTATTAAAATAGATATTTTATTACAGTATTTACTTAAAATGAACAAAACAGAATTAATCGTAAATCAAGAAAAAGAAATAAGTAGAGTAATTGAAAATAAATATTTAAAATGTATAGAAGAAATTATTAATGGAAAGCCAATTCAATATATTACAAAAACTCAAGAATTTATGAATTTGAAATTTTATGTAGATGAAAATGTATTAATTCCACAACCTGATACAGAAATATTAGTAGAAGAAGCAATAAAAAAGATAAATGAAATAAAAAAAGAAAAAACTATAAAAGTATTAGACATGTGTACTGGAAGTGGAGCAATTGCAATTGCTATAAAAAAATATGCAAATGAAATTAATAAAGAGGTAGAAGTATATGCTACAGATATAAGTGAAGCGGCAATAAAAATAGCTAAGAAAAATGCTAAAAAAAATGGTGCAAAAGTAAATTTTATCTTATCCGATATGTTTGAAAATATAAAAGAAAGTGAGTTTGATATTATAGTTTCAAATCCTCCATATATAGAAAGCAAAACTATTTCCACTTTATCTAAGGAAGTTCAAAATGAACCACATATAGCATTAGACGGAGGAGAAGATGGGCTAAAGTTTTACAAAATAATAGCTCAAAATGCAAATAAATTTCTAAAAGAAAAAGGACAGTTATTATTAGAAATAGGGTATAATCAAAAAGAAAGTGTAATGAAAGTATTTGAATATACAAAAAAGTATTTTTGTATTAGCTGTATAAAAGATTTATCAAATAATGATAGAGTTCTAAAATTTATACTAATATAGAAAGTTAATTTTAAAATAGTATTAATCAGAAAAGAGTGGGTTAGATGTCTTTTTCAACAGATGTAAAAGAAGAACTAAGTAAAATAAACAATTTAGCTAATAAATCATGCGTAAAAGCTGAAATGATTGGATATTTAATTACAAATAATATATCTGAAAGTAGGAAATGTATAAAATATTCAACTGCTAATCAGTATAATATTAATAGATTTGCTAAACTTTTAAAAAATTTAGATATAAATAAGTATGATATAAGTATTGTAGGAAAAAAATTTGTAATAAAACTAGATAAAACAGAAAGTATGAGATTAAATGAATTGTACTTAAGCTACAAAATTGGTGAAAATGAAGGTGAAGAAAAAGCATATATAAGAGGAGCTTTTTTAGGTAGTGGTTCAATTAATAATCCAAAGAATAAGTACCATCTAGAAATGATATTAAAAAATAGTGAAAAAGCAGATAATGTGCTAAATATTTTAAAAAGATATGACATAAATTTAAAAAAACTAAATCAAAATGAAGAAAATTTAAAATGTTCTATATATTCAAAAGATGGAGAAGAAATTTCAAAATTTTTAGCTTTCATTGGAGCAAATTCAGCTGTACTAAAATTTGAAGAAATAAGAGTATATAGAGATATGAGAAATAATGTTAATAGATTGGTTAATTGTGAGACAGCAAATTTAGCTAAAACTGTTGATGCAGGAGTAAAGCAAGTAAGTGTAATAAATAAATTAAAGAAAACAGGAAAATTTAATAGTTTGCCAGATAATTTAAAAGAACTTGCAGATCTAAGACTAAAAAATCCAGAAAGTTCACTTATTGAGCTTGGAAAAATGTTAAAAGAGCCAATAGGAAAATCTGGAGTAAATTATAGAATGAAAAAAATTTTAGAATTAGGAGAGGAGCAATGAATACAAAAAATATAGGATTATATATACATATACCCTTTTGCAAGAAAAAATGTGAATATTGTGACTTTAAGTCTTATGCTGGTAAAGAAGAACTAATAGACGAGTATATAAAATACTTAAAATATGAACTAAAAGAGGTGGGGGAAGGAAATAAATTAGATTATGAAAATAATTTAGACAAACTAGCTATTGTAAATACTATATATATTGGCGGTGGAACACCATCATTAATAGATAGCAAATATATATATGAAATTTTAGAGATTATAAAAGAGTATTATACTTTAACTGATAATGTAGAAATTACAATAGAAGTAAATCCGGGTACAGTAAATGAGGGCAAACTGGAGCAGTATAAAAAAAGTGGAATAAATAGATTAAGTATAGGATTACAATCAACACATGATAGATTATTAAAAAAACTTGGTAGAATACATAGTTATGATGATTTTTTAAATACATTTATGCTAGCAAGAAAAGTAGGCTTTACAAATATAAATGTTGATTTAATGCTAGGCCTTCCAGAACAAGCAATAGAAGATTTAAAACAAAGTGTAAAAGAATTAATAAATTTAGAGCCAGAACATATTTCAGTATATTCATTAATTGTAGAAGAAGGTACACCTTTTTATAGCAAATTACAGGCCAATGAATTAAACTTACCAGATGATGATATAGAAAGAAAAATGTACTGGAATGTAAAGAAAGAGTTGGAAAATCATGGTTACATACATTATGAGATTTCAAATTTTGCTAAAAAAGGTTTTGAGTCTAGGCATAATTTAGCATGCTGGAATCAAGAAGAATATATTGGTTTTGGAGCATCAGCACATTCATATACGAACAATGTAAGATATTCAAATATAGATAATATAGAAGAATATATTAATAATCTTAAGAATAATAGAGAAACAGATAATTTTATATTTCACGAAAAACAAAACAAAGAAGGAAAAATGAAAGAATTTATGATTCTAGGATTAAGAAAAATAGATGGAATACATATTAAAGACTTCAAAAACAAATTTGGAGCAAATCCGATTTATATCTATAGAAAAGAATTAAATAAATTAGCAAAGAATGAATTGATTGAGATAGATGGAGATAATATAAGATTAACAAATAAAGGACTAGATTTAGCTAATTTAGTATGGAAAGAGTTTGTGTAAAAACTCGTGAACAAAAGGGACGTTCCTTAAAGTTCATTTATTTTGAACTTTAAGGAACGTCCCTTTTGTTCACTCCTCCCATTGTTGTTTCATTCAAATTGCTCATAATATTCGTCTAAATTATCTAAAAGCTTACTTTCATCATTTTTGCTTAAATAGCCATATTCAATCATTGAAGAAATCACCTTTTCTTGACGACTTCTAGTTAAATCAGAATTTACAGTAGGAGCATAAACACTAGGAGCATTAGGAATTCCTGCAAGCATTGTACAATCTTCCAAAGTCATTTCGCTTACATCTTTATTTAAATATCCGTTGCAAGCTTCTGCAATACCGTAATATCCATCACCAAAATAAATTGTATTTACATATAATTCTAAAATTTCGTTTTTATCATATTTGTTTTCTAAATCAAAAGAAGTAATTATTTCTGCAGCTTTTCTTATTGCTACTTGGTCTTCAGTTATATAAAATATATTTTTAGCTAATTGCTGGGTAATTGTGCTGCCACCTTCACGAAACTCAAAATTTGTAATGTTAACATATATTGCTCTACCTATAGCAAATAAATCAATAGCTCCATGCTCTCTAAATCTATGATCTTCAACAGCAATTACAGCATTTATATAATTTTGTGGTAAATCCTCATATTCAATATAATTTGGAGAAGCTTGTATTTCACTAATTATTTCTTCTAAAGAATTGCCGTCCAAAGCAGTTTTATATAGGTTATTACCTAGTATAAAAAATACTATTCCAGTTATAAATATAATTAATAATATTACTAATAAAATATTTCTTAATATTTTCAAGTAAATCACCTCTTGTAAATAATTATATCATAGAAATATGAAAAAACCATTAATATTTTATTAATATTAATGGTTAAGAAAATTATTCTACAAGCATTGGACCTATATTAGTTACTGTACCAGCGCCTAAAGTAAGCACTATGTCATTAGGTTTTACATTTTCTTTTATATATTTTACAATTTCATTAAAATCAGATATATACATTGCCTTATATCCAAGTTCATTTATTTTATTAACTAAATCTTTGGAAGAAATGTTGTAAGTATTATTTTCCCTTGCAGCATAAATATCTGTAACTATAATATTGTCAAAATTAGTTAAAACATTTGCAAAATCATCTAGTAAATTTTTAGTTCTACTATATGTATGCGGTTGGAAAATAACCCAAGACTTATTATATTTCTTTTGCTTTAAAGCATTTGCTGTTGCTAAAATTTCAGTAGGGTGATGACCATAGTCGTCGTATATAAAAGCACTATTTACTGTACCTTTATATTCAAATCTTCTATGTGCTCCAGTGTATTTTAATAAAGCATTTTTAATATCTTCTTTTTCTAATCCATATTCATAGCATACTGCAATTGTGGCAAGAGCGTTCATTACATTATGCTTTCCTGGAACAGAAAGAGATATTGTTTTATAAAAATTATTATTATGATATACATCAAAAGTAGGGAAACCATTGCTATTAAAAGTAATATTTCTTGCTACAAAATTAGCATTTTCATTTTGAATTCCATAAGTTACTACTTTTGCAAGTGTATTTCTAGTCAATAATCTGCAATTAGGATCATCCCAATTAATAACTAAAAGACCCTCTTCAGGAATAAGTTTTACATAGTTTGCAAAAGATTTAACAATATTTTCAAGTGTACCAAAATAATCTAAATGGTCATTATCAATATTTAATATAACCTCTGTCTTAGGAAATAATTTTAAATAGCTTTCAACATATTCACAAGCTTCTATTATAAAATATTCACTATTTCCAACTCTGTAATTTCCGTTTAATTGTTTTAAGTATGCACCAACCTGAATTGAAGGATCTTTGCAAGCTTCTAAAAAGCAAAGAGATATCATAGAAGTGGTTGTTGTTTTACCATGTGTTCCAGATATGCAAATTGTATTTTTAAAAGCTTTTGTAAGTATTCCTAAAAAAGTACCTCTTTCTATTATAGGAATATTTAATTCTTTAGCTCTAACAAGTTCAGGATCATCTTGCTTTACAGCTGCACTAAATACAACTAAATTAGATTTTTCAACATTTTCTATATCATGGCCAATTTTTACAGGTATATGATTAGCTATTAATTTATCTGTGATTTCAGACCCGAGTTCTATCTGATCCTGTTACAATAAATCCCCATGAGTGTAAAATTTCTGCAATTCCACTCATGCTAACTCCTCCAATTCCTATCAAATGTATATGTTTATATTGTTTTAATTCTTCTATATTTGCCATTTTGTAAATTACCTCCAGACAAAAGTATATTTAACTATTTAAATTATGCTTAAATCACAACTATTATATACTCTTTTTTATAATTTTTCAATATAATATATGATAAAAATATAGGTTTAGTGAATAGTGTTATATCTGAAAATAAATTTGTAGAAAATGTAAAAATAAAGAAGGAATAAAGAATCTTTTGGCGAATAATATAATTGTACATAGTAAATTAAAATACATAATGTACAAAATATATAAAACTTTTGGAAGGCAGGTGCACAAGATGCAAATAACAGATGTACGTTTAAGAAAAGTAAATTCAGAGAACAGAATGAAAGCTGTTGCTTCTGTAACATTCGATAATGAATTCGTTGTACACGATATAAAAGTTATCGAAAGTCAAGATGGATTATTTATAGCTATGCCAAGTAGAAAAACTCCAAACGGAGAATTTAAAGATATAGCTCATCCAATAAATCCAGAGACAAGAGAGAAAATTCAAAAAGCTATATTAGAAGCTTATGAAGCTCCAGAAGCTGAAACAAATTCAGCAGAATAATAAATAAAATAGTACACCCCATACTTTTTAGGTATGGGGTGTTTAGTGCTTAAATTAAAGCACTTTAAACAGATTGTCTATGGCCATGGAAACGGCCAAATCATTTGTGGAAAGATTTACAACCAACACATTCGTTGATTTAGGAAATTTCTCAGGCATTTCAGAAAAAGAAATGTCTAAAGTGCATTTACCACTATGACGGCCAGTAACGATGCTGAGCATATTGAACTGCGTAACGAACTTGCTGATCTCCTTTGCTCTTTTACTGGAGGTCGGAATTATAGCGGTAGAAGCTTTCCGCAAAGGACTTTCCTTATCAGTAGCAACTGACGGGAAAAAAGTTAACCGATTTTGGCTAAACAAAGCCAAGTAGTGCGGCAAATACGAAGAGCCTTGCATTTTGTTCACAAAATTTTTGAAGTGAGCAGAAGGTTCTTCATATAGAGGCAAATAAATTGTGTAATTTTCCATTAGGATACCTCATTTCTAATCTGTTATATTACAACAAGTGTAACATATATATTATAACATTAATCGTAAAAAAATTCAAGTTAAGACAAAATATTATGTAGCACATGGCTAAGTTACTATAGAGCAATTAAAATTCACAATTTTTTGGAGTTCTAGGGAAAGGAAGTACATCACGTATGTTTTGTATACCAGTTAAATACATCATCATTCTTTCAAATCCAAGTCCATATCCTGCATGAGGACAACTTCCATAACGTCTTAAATCTAAGTACCACCAGTAATCTTCCTTAGATAAATTTAATTCTTTCATTCTTTCAGAAAGTTTTTCAAAATCATCTTCTCTTTGGCTACCACCAATTATTTCACCAATTCCAGCTACTAACAAATCAGCAGCAGCAACTGTTTTTCCATCTGGATTTAATTTCATATAAAATGCTTTAATATCTTTTGGATAATCAGTAACAAACACAGGCTTTTTAAATATAACTTCACTTAAATATCTTTCATGTTCTGTTTGTATATCAGTTCCCCAATGTACAGGATATTCAAACTTATCATTTACTTTCTCTAATTCTTTAATTGCATCAGTATAAGTAATTCGTCCAAAATCAGAATTTACAACAGTATCTAATTTCTCGAATAAAGAAGTGTCAATAAACTTATTGAAGAATTCCATTTCTTCTGGTGCATTTTCTCTAACATAAGTTATAATATATTTTATCATTTCTTCAGCTAAATCCATATAATCTGTTAAATCAGCAAAACATATTTCTGGTTCAATCATCCAAAATTCAGCAGCATGCTTTACTGTATTTGAATTCTCTGCTCTAAATGTAGGACCAAAAGTATAAATATTTCTAAATGCATGAGCAAATGTTTCACCATTTAATTGTCCACTAACTGTTAAATGAGAAGATTTGCCAAAAAAATCTTGTGAAAAATCTATTTCTCCATCTTCTAATTTAGGAGGATTATTCATATCCATAGTAGTTACTCTAAACATTTCTCCAGCACCTTCACAATCACTGCCAGTAATTAATGGAGTATGGACATAAACAAATCCTTTTTCTTGGAAAAATTTATGAATTGCATAAGAAAGAACAGATCTTACTCTAAATACAGCGTTAAATGTATTTGTTCTTGGTCTTAGATGAGCAACTGTTCTTAAATATTCAAAAGAATGTCTTTTCTTTTGAAGTGGATAATCTAAGTCTGCTAAATTTACTATTTTTATATTAGTAGCTTTTAATTCAAATGGCTGTTTTGCATTTTCTGTTTTTATAACTTCACCTTCAACTTCAATAGATGAGCTGATAGATAATTTTTTAACTTCTTCAAAATTATCTAAGGAATTATCAAATACTATTTGAACATTATTAAAAAATGAACCATCATTTAATTCAATAAATCCAAAGTTTTTAGAATCTCTTAAAGTTCTAATCCAACCAGCAAGTCTTATTGTTTTGCCAGTATAATCTTCTAAATTTCTGTATAATTGTTTAATTAAAATATAACTCATAAGTGACCTCCTCATAAAAAGTAATACAGATATTATATAAAAAAAAACGTGATAATTCAAGGATAAATAAAAAAAAATATTTATAACTTTATGTTGACAAATATATATTTTGCTTGTATAATAGATATTACGTTAAGTTTGAGAGAGGTTGCAGTTTTTAATAGTAATATTTAATAAAATCAGATTATTGTAAATATGAAAGGAAAAATTGCCGAAATCTAAAAGAATATCTGTAACTTTTAGGTTGGGATAATGCAGAATATGTATTATACTGTCATAGAAATAAACTATGGAGTGCTGTCAAAACAAATAAAAGATGAATAATTATTTTTTATGGGTTTGTTGCTATGCACAAATCTATTTTTGTTAAAATAATACAAAAATGATAATCGAATTTTTATAAAACAAATTTTAATTATAGGGTGATATATATGCAAGAAAATCAAAGAATTGAAATATTAAAAAGATTGCAAGAAGCATGTGAAAAAGTTACACAAGGATATCATGAGCAGACAGGAAAAAATAGTGTAAGATTTATTGTGTTACAATTAGAAGATAATATCCAAAAATTATATGGAGGACCTGATATTGTAAGAAAGGCTGCACAACTTTATGACGAATATGAAGGAAATGAAGAATATATTCATATTCCAGATATTCAGCAAATGTTAGAAAACTTTAAAGATAATATTGTAGTTGGAATTGTAGATACAGAAACAGGAGAATTAGAAGGTGTAACAACTGTAAAATATTATGAGAATGAAAAAGAAAAAGTAAATCCATATTATCCAAAAACGGATGCAAAATATTTTGAAGTAACAGGTGTAATAATTAAACAAAGAAGCAATATGAGTAATAAAGGATTAGGTACAGGCATGTATGAAGTATGTTTTTTAGGATTGCAACAATATGCTAATATGCATCCAAATGAAAATTACAGACTAAATGCAGTTATAGATTGTACAAATCTAAAAAGTCTATATGCCGCACAAAATGCGATGAATAATATAAATTCTAGAGGTTTATTGGGGAAAGGTAAAAAAATGCAACTAAATCTAGGAGGAATATATGTAGTAAGAGATGAAACAACAAAAAGACTATTAGAAGCACCTACATTTGTTATAGAAAGTAACTTAAGAGAACAATATTTTAAAGATAATACTAATGACGAAAATAGAGAAGATAGGAATAGTGATACAATAGAATTTAATTATGTTAAACCAAAAGCAACTTATCCAAGGCATAGAATATATAGTGGATTAAAACATAGCATAATCTTAAGAATTTATAGAACAAAACAAGAAAAGCAAATGAAGTTACAAGTAAATAAAGGTTATAAAATTGCTAATAAAATATTACAAGATATACAAAAAAATGAAAAAGTACCGAGAATAAGAAATCTTGATGAAGGAACTGGATATGTAGATTATATAGATTTTTCAGATTCTGAGATAGGAATAGATAAAATGAGACTTAAAACAAATAGTACAGAAGAAGTAGGTTCTAAAAGGATTCCTAAAAGAAATATAGATAAATTTGTAGGTCCAATGCCAAAAGTAACTATATCATTAGAAGATGAAGAAAGGTAAAAAAATAAATGACAGTTATAGATATATTTAAAGAAATTGCATCAATTCCAAGAGAAACAGAAAATGAAGAAAAAATTGCAGATTATTTATGTCAATTTGCTCAAAAAAGAAATTTGAAGTATTATAGAGATAAATATAATAATGTTATAATAAAAAAGAAAACATTGGATGTTAAACCATTAATATTGCAAGCGCATACGGATATGGTATGTGAAAAAGATCCAAATATTAATTTCAATTTTGAAAAAGATTCAATAGAAGTAATTGAAGAAAATGGATTTTTAAAAGCAAATGGAACTACGCTTGGAGCTGATAATGGAATAGGAGTTGCGCAAATATTATATATATTAGATAGTGATATAAAATGCAATATTGAAGCTGTTTTTACAGTATCAGAAGAAACTACAATGAATGGCGCATTTAAATTAGATACTAATAAATTAGATGGAAAAATGCTTTTAAACTTGGATGGATTTAAAGAAGATACTATAATTGTAGAAAGTGCTGCATTTTATGATATTATTTTTAAATCAAACTATAAATTTGTAAACTCACAAAATGAATATGAATATAAACTAAAATTATCCGGCTTAAAAGGTGGACATTCTGGATTTGATATAAATAAAGATGTAGGCAATTCATCAATATTATTAGCTGAAATCTTAAAAGAAGTTAAAGATGTTGAAATTATATCATTTATAGGCGGAACAAAGTTCAATGTTATTCCGTCAGAAGCAGAAGCGGTAATTAAGACAAATTTACAAGAAGATGATTTGAAGAATATTGTAAAAATAAAATTGGAAAAAATAAGAAGAAAAGAATTAATTGTTAATATAGAAAAAAATAATAAAGAAAAAATGTCTATGATGGATAAACAAAAAGTACTTTCAAAAGAGCAAACTAAAAAATTTATAAATAGTATTATAAATTTTCAACATGGAGTAATAAATGTAAATGAGCAAAATGAAACTACTACATCTGTAAATCTAGGAGTAGTAAACTTAAGAGAAAATATATTAAAAATTGGAATGAGAAGTTCTAGAAAAAATGAAGAAGAAAATTGCATAGAAAAATTAAAAGAATATGCAAAAAGGAATAGCTTAGAATTTGAAATATTAGGGCATCAACCAGGTTTTCAAACAAATGGAACAGATAAAATTGTAGAAATTTTGAAGGATTCGTTTCATCAAGTAAAAGAAAACAAAGATAGAAAATTAAATATTCAAGCAGTACACATTACAGTAGAAATAGGTATTATAAAAGAAAAAATGCCCGATTTACAAGTAGCAATTATTTCTCCAAATATACAAGGTGCACATACTATAAGTGAAAAAGTAGAAATAGCTTCAATAGAAAGAACTACTAAGTGGATAGAAAAATTTATAGAAAATTTAATAAAGAATAATTAATATATATAAATGTTTTTAAATGTAAAAAAATAAATAATATGTATTGACATAAAAAAATTAAAAGTATATAATAAAAAAAGATTAAAAAATAAAAAACATAAATGAGACAAAGTAAAATAAAGGTTGTTAAAAGAGAAAAATAGTCATAGGCTGAAAGCTATTTTAGATAAACATATTTGAAAAACTACCTCATTGTTTCTAGCAAAACTAGACGTAAACTTGCGTTAAAAGTAATTTTAAGTAAAACAAAGGGTGGAACCGTGTTTATATATAAGCACCCCTCTGGCAATAGTAATATTGCTAGAGGAGTGCTTTTTTGAACATTAGGGACGTTCCTTAAAGTTCAAAAAAGATTTAAGAGTTTCATTCTCTGGATATAATTTAAAAATGAACTTTAAGGAACGTCCCTAAAGTTCAAAGAAAGGATGATTTTATGAAAATTACATTAAAAGATGGCTCTAGTAAAGAGGTTCAAAAAGGAATTACTGTATTAGAATTAGCAAAAGAAATAAGTGAAGGATTAGCAAGAAATGCAACAGCTGGAAAAGTAAATGGAGAAGTAAAAGATTTAAGATACAAAATAGAAGAAGATTCAGAAGTGGAAATACTAACTTTTGATAATAGTGAAGATGGAAAAAAAGCGTATTGGCATACAACTTCTCACATCATGGCTCAAGCAATAAAAAGAATTTATGGAGATAGTGTAAAGTTAACAATAGGTCCATCAATAGATAAAGGTTTTTATTATGACTTTGATGTAAAAGAAAATATATCTTCAGATGATTTCGAAAAAATAGAAAATGAAATGAAGAAAATAATTAAAGAAGATTTACCAATAGAAAGATTTACTCTTACAAGAGATGAAGCAATTAAATTTATGAGAGAGCAAGGAGAAGATTATAAAGTAGAACTAATAGAGGAATTACCAGAAGGAGAAGAGATTTCTTTCTATAAACAAGGAGATTTTACAGATTTATGTGCAGGCCCACATTTAATGAGTACAGGAAAAGTAAAAGCAGTTAAGATTTTATCTTCATCAGGTGCTTATTGGAGAGGCAATGAAAAAAATAAAATGCTTCAAAGATTTTATGGAATATCTTTCCCTAAGGCAAGCCAGCTTGAAGAATATTTAAATATGTTAGAAGAAGCAAAAAAGCGTGATCATAAAAAATTAGGTAAAGAATTAGAATTATTTATGATAGCTCCAGAAGGACCAGGATTTCCATTCTTCTTACCAAAAGGAATGGTTTTAAGAAATGTACTTGAAGATTTTTGGAGAAATATTCATAGAAAGAATGGATATGTTGAAATTAAAACTCCTATGATTTTAAATGAAGAGTTGTGGCATAGATCTGGACACTGGGATCACTATAAAGAGAATATGTATACAACCAAAATAGATGATACAGATTTTGGAATTAAACCAATGAATTGTCCAGGTGGAATGATTGTATATAAGAGTAAGATGCACTCATATAAGGATTTACCAATAAGAGCAGGAGAATTAGGATTAGTTCATAGACATGAAAAATCAGGAGAATTAAATGGATTATTTAGGGTAAGATGCTTTACC
Source organism: uncultured Clostridium sp. (assembly GCA_946499885.1). Taxonomy (GTDB): domain Bacteria; phylum Bacillota; class Clostridia; order TANB77; family CAG-508; genus CALXVA01. Next base: position 67,245 of record CAMMTN010000006.1, read on the forward strand.
CAAGATGATGCTCATATATTCTGCTTACCATCTCAAATAGAAGAAGAAATAGCAGGTATTATGAAATTAGTAAATGAAGTATATAAAATATTTGGATTCCAATATACAGTAGAATTATCTACAAGACCAGAAGATTCTATGGGATCAGACGAACAATGGGAGATGGCAGAAGGAGCATTGAAAAAAGTATTAAAAGACTTAAATGTTCCTTATGAATTAAATGAAGGAGATGGAGCTTTCTATGGACCAAAGATAGACTTCCATATTAAAGATTCTATAGGACGTGAGTGGCAATGTGGAACAATACAATTAGATTTCCAAATGCCAGAAAGATTTGATTTAACATATATTGGTGAAGATGGAGAAAAACATAGACCTGTTATGCTTCATAGAGTTATATTTGGAAGTATCGAAAGATTTATAGGTGTACTTATTGAAAATTATGCAGGAGCTTTTCCAACATGGCTTGCTCCAGTGCAAGTAAAAATACTTCCAATTGCTGATAGCCATAAAGAATATGCGTTAAAAGTAAAAGAACAACTAGATGATGTAGGAATAAGAGTAGAGTTAGATGATAGAAATGAAAAGATAGGATATAAAATAAGAGAAGCTCAACTTCAAAAAATTCCATATATGTTAGTTCTAGGAGATAAAGAAAGAGAAACAAATTCAGTTGGTGTACGTTCAAGAAAAGATGGAGATATAGGTGCTATGCTAATTGATGAATTTATAGCAAAATTAGTAGAAGAGATAGATACATTTAGTATGAATAATTAAAAATAACTAAATAATGGATATAAATAGAATTCATATTATTAGAAAATAATAATATGGATTCGTTTTTTTAATTATTATTTCTGGTTTTCATAACATAAATTTAATAATTTATAAATAGTAACAATAACTTACACAAAAATTAAAAAAATTTCTAAAAAACTATACAAAAAACATATATTAATGATATAATTCTATGGAGTAATAAATTAAAATTTCAAAAGAGCTTTAATAAGGAGAGGAACAAATAAATAATGGGAAATATAGTATTATTAGATGATTTAACAATAAATAAAATTGCAGCAGGTGAGGTTATTGAAAGACCAGCATCAGTTGTAAAGGAATTAGTAGAAAATTCAATAGATGCAGGAGCAGATAAAATAACAATTGAAACAAAAAATGGTGGAATAACTTATATAAGAATTACAGATAATGGCAAGGGATTTTTGCCAGATGATTTGGAAATAGCTTTTGAAAGACATGCAACAAGTAAAATAAGAGAAGCACAGGATTTAGAAACAGTTACTTCAATGGGGTTTAGAGGTGAGGCTTTGGCAAGCATTGCAGCCATTAGCCATATTGAACTTATATCTAAAACAGAAAGCAATGAAATTGGAAAGAAAATTGAAGTAAAAGGCGGAAATGTAATAAATATAGAAGATGCAGGTTGCCCAAAAGGAAGTACAATTACTGTTACAGATTTATTTTATAATACTCCTGTTAGATATAAATTTTTGAAAAAAGATTTTACAGAAGCAGGATATATTGAAGATGTAGTTATAAGAATAGCTTTAGTACATCCAGAAATCTCAATAAAACTTATAAATTCAGGAAAGGTAATAATTCAAACTTCAGGAAATGGAGATATGAAATCAGTTATATATAGCATTTACGGAAGAGATGTAGCTGAAAATATAGTTGATGTAAATTATGAATATGAAGATATTAAGATAAATGGAGTTATTGGGAAACCAGTAATTGCACGTTCAAATAGAGCAAATCAATTATTCTTTGTAAATAAGAGATATATAAAAGATAAAACACTAACAAGTGCTGCAGAACAAGGATATAAAGGACTTCTAACAATAGGAAAATACGGATTTTTAGTATTGAATATGGAAATGAATCCACAAAAAGTGGATGTAAATGTGCATCCAGCAAAATTAGAGGTTAGATTTGAAGATGAAAGCAAAGTTTTTAAAGCTATATATCATGCTATTAAAGATAGCCTTTTAAAAGAAGATTTAATTCCAAATAAAACAAAAATTGAATTGGATAAACAAGCTCAAAATAATACATGGAAAATAAATGAAAATAATCTATCTCCAAAAGTAGAAACGAATAAAAAAGAAGAGCTAAAATGTGAAGAACCAAAAATAGATATTTTAGCGGAAATAAATAAGATGCAAAATGCGCCTATTCCAAATTTATCAGAAATTATACAAAAAGAAGATGAGCAAAAAAACGATAAAGAAAATATAGATAAAAAAGATGATATTAATAATAACTTTAAAGAATCAAATGAAGAGAAAAAAGAAGAAGGTCATGTATCAAAATTAGAAGAATTATTTAATAAATTTACTAATAAGAAAAAAGAAAATGAACAAATTGATGAAACAAAAAATTTTGTGGCACAGATATATGAAAGAAAAGAAGAAAAGAAATTAGAAGAAAATTTAGAAGAAACAAAAAAAATTGATTTATCAGAAGTTAATGAAAAAATAAAAGAATTGGATAAATTAAAAATTGAACCAGATTATAAAGATTTTGAAGAAATGTATGCTTTAACTTTTGGCAAAACTATAAAAGATGAGCCAAAATTAGAAGAAGATGCTAAAGAGTATACAGTTACAGATAAAGATTTAAAAACAGTTCAAAATGTATCTATTTTTGAAAAATTACCAAAGCAAGAAATTCCAAATTACAAATATATAGGAATTGCATTTTCAACATATATAATTATTGAAATGAATGGAGAACTTTATATTATAGATCAGCATGCTGCACATGAAAGAATTATGTATGAAAAAATTAAAGCAAATTACTATAGTGATGGAAATAAGGATTCTCAATTAATGCTACTTCCAGATATTATAAATTTAAGTCATAAAGATATGCAAATTGCAAAAGATAATATGGAAATATTTGAAAAAGCTGGATTTATGTTAGAAGAATTTGGAGAAAATACTATAAAATTAAGTGGAGTTCCTACTGTATGTTTAGATTTAGACACTAAAGAATTATTTTTAGAAACTTTAGATGAAATAAATACAGTTGCAAGAACAGCAAAACAGGAGATAGAAGAAAAATTTATAGCAACAGTTGCATGTAAGGCTGCTGTAAAGGCTAATATGGCATTAACTAAAGAAGAAGTGGATAATTTAATGAAACAATTATTGATACTACCAAATCCATTTACATGTCCACACGGAAGACCAACAGCTATAAGGATGACTAAAATAGATATAGAAAAGAAATTTTCAAGAAGATAAATTATGAAAGGAGAAATAATTAAGATATTTTAATATTTTAATTATGATATAACTATGTTAGCACTATTACTTTTATTTATATTATTTTTTAATGTGATTTCAATAGTACTTATGTATTATTGTTTAGGAGATTTAGCTAAAAAGGAAAAATTTATATTTATAGCAGTAGGAACTGGAATAATGTATATATTAACTTCAATTGTTTACTGGATTAGTACCAATGGTATAGAAATTACAGAAGTATCTGAAACTGGAAAAAATCTAATAACATTTTTATTTGTACCTGTAAACGCAATATTAGTACTTCCAATACTTGCAAAATCGTATTCAAAAACTAAATTTGGAAGTCTCAAATCAGATGTATTTATAAAAAGAGGAATTGTACTGGGAATATTACTTTTAGTTGTTTTTATAATAGAATGTAATTACTTTAAAAATATACAAGAGGGAGTAGTTAATTTAATAAAACAAAATGCACAAACCAGTGAGAAAAATAATAATAGTCTTAACTATATAAATGAAAACTTAGAAAACGAAGTTAGTGCAAATGTATTAAATAATAGTATAAGTCAAAATTTAGTACAAACTAATGATGTATTACAAAATACTATAATAAATGATATTAATGAATAAAATTATGCTATACAAGAAGGAATGAATTATAAGATGAGTAAAGAAAAAGTTATAGTAATATGTGGTCCAACAGCATCAGGAAAAACTAGTTTTTCTATAGAACTTGCTAAAAAAATAAATGGAGAGATAGTATCTTGTGATTCTATGCAAATATATAAAGATATGACAATAGGAACAGCAAAACCAACTATAGATGAAATGCAAGGAATTAAGCACTATTTGATAGATTTTGTATCACCAGAAGAAAGATATAGTGTAGCAGATTATAAAAAAGCAGCGATAGATGCAATTCATACTATAATAAATAAAGGAAAAGTTCCTATTGTAGTAGGTGGAACAGGATTATATGTAGAAGCATTAATATATGGAATAGAATATCCTGAAATTGAAACAGATTTAGAATATAGAAAAAAATTAGAAGAAATTGAAAAAATTGAAGGTTTAGAAAAACTATATGAAATGGCTTCTAAAATAGATCAAGAAGCAATTAAGAAAATTAGTCCAAATGATAGTAAAAGAATTTGCAGAATTTTAGAAATATATCATTCAACAGGGAAAACTAAAACAGAGCTTGAAATAGAATCTAGAAAAAAAGGTCCAGACTTTGATTTTATTTTGTTTGGAATAAATATGGAAAGAGAAAAGCTATATGAAAGAATAAATAAACGCGTAGATATAATGATTGAAAATGGATTAATAGAAGAAGTAAAAAAATTGTTAAACAAATATAAAAAATTTCCAACTGCTATGCAAGGATTAGGATATAAAGAAGTTGTACAATACATAAAAGGAGAAACTACTAAAGAAAAAATGATAGAAAAAATAAAAATGGAAACTAGAAGGTATGCTAAAAGGCAACTTACTTGGTTTAGAAAATATAAAAATATAATTTGGATAGAAGGATTAGCAAATATTGAAGATAACATAAGAATTGTTTTGGAGGAATATAGTGGAAAAAGTATCTCAGAAACAGAAAAAAAAGCAGATTAAATTAATAGAAAAAATAAAAAAGCATAAAAAAATAATAGTTATGCTATTATTACTATGTGGTTTAATATATATTATCTATTCTGTAGTGAAATTAATAAAAAATCCAGCAGATACGGTATATGTGGAAATGGGACAAATAGAAGAAGAAGAAACAACAGTTGGATATGTTATAAGGGATGAAATTGTACTTAAAGGTGAAAACTACAAAAATGGAATTGAACAGAAAAAAACAGAAGGAGAGAAAGTTGCAAAAGGAGAAGCTATATTTAGATATTATTCTAATGATGAAGAAGATTTAGTAGAAAAAATAAAAGCTCTTGATGTAAAAATTGATGAAGCAATGCTTGCCGAAAATCCGCTTTCGTCAGATACTAAAGTGCTAGAAGAACAAATAGACTCTAAGATAAACCAATTATATGAAGAAAATAATTTAAAAATAATACAAAATTATAAGCAAGAAATAAATAATAATATGGCTAAAAAAGCTAAAATAGCTGGTGAACAAAGTCCATCAGGATCATATTTGAAAAAGTTAATTGACGAAAGAAAAGAATATGAAAATAAATTAAATTCTGGTACAGAGTACATAAATGCTACTAGAAGCGGAGTGGTATCGTATAGAGTAGATGGCTATGAAGAAATACTAACAGTAGATGATTTTAGCAAATATAATAAAGAATTTTTAGAAAGTTTGAAACTAAAAACAGGTCAAATTATTCCTACAAATACTGAAAGCGGAAAAATAATAGATAATTATTATTGTTATATAGTAACAACTTTAACTTCAAATTATGCAAAAAATGTAGAAGTTGGAGATAAAATAAAGCTAAGATTACCAAATGGACAAGAAGTTGAAGCAACAATAGAATATATAACAGTAGAAGATGATAATTATACTATAACTTTCAAAATACAAAAAGGAGTAGAAGAATTAATAAGTTATAGAAAAATTTCTTTTAGTATTATATGGTGGAGTGAATCAGGATTAAAAGTACCTAATACAGCTTTGCAAAAAGAAATGAAAAATGAAGATGAAATATCGTATGTAACTAGAACTAGAATAGGATATGAAGATAAAATTTTAGTTAAGATATTAAAGTCAAATGAAAAATATTCGATAGTTACTAATTATACCACGGAAGAATTATTAGAAATAGGATATTCATCGGCAGAGATAAGAAACTTTCCAAATATTACAATATATGATGAAATATTAATCTATTAATTTAGAAATATTACAATTATATTACAATTATATTAAAATTTTGTTACAAAATCATAAAAGGTATTGACAATATGAAAAAAATGATAGATACTATACAATAGCAAAACGAATGACGAATATTTATATGGGAGGTTATTAAAATGTCAGGAGCTATTATGGAAAAAGTATGGGGAATGTTAGGATTACCAGAAAGAGATGAAGAGGAAACAGAAGAAATAAACTATGCAAAAAATATAGATATAGAAGACCAAGAAGACGAAGATGAAGATGAAGAAGATAGAAAAATATGGGGAAGAAGAAGTAATAAAGTTGTAAATATGCCACAAACTCAACAAGTTAAGATGGTTATTTGTCAACCAACAACTTTTGAACAATCAGAAAGTATTTGTAATTTATTAAAAGAAAAAAAATCAATTATTGTAAATCTAGAATATGTTAATAAAGATGTTGCTAGAAGAATAGTTGATGTTGTTAGTGGAGCAGTTCATGCTTTAGATGGGAATTTACAAAAAGTATCTAATTCTATATTCTTAGTAGCACCATACAATTACGATATTACAAATGAAATGGCAAGAGAAGAAATAAAAAACAAATTATCAGTATCATGGCTAAAAAATAATTCAAATAATTAGTATATAATATAGTTAAAAGTTTAGGAGGAGATATATGTACACACCATTAGATATAGAAAATAAAAAATTTGCCAAACAAATGATGAATGGCTATAGTGTAGATGAAGTAGATAATTTTTTAGATGAACTAACACTAGACTATGAAAAACTATATAAAGAATCAAATGAAAATAAGAATAAAATAGCTGAATTAGAAGAAAGTCTTGTTAAATATAAGAATTTAGAATCAACACTTCAAAATACTTTAGTAATGGCTCAAAGTACAGCTGATGAAATAAAAAAAGTAGCTCAACAACAAGCAGAGCAAATTATAAAAGATGCACAAGGCTCAGCAAGGGAACAAGCAAAAGAATTAGAACAACAAATTACATTAAAGACTAAAGAATTAGACGAATTACAAAAAAAGTTTGATGTATATAAAGCTAAAATGGAATCATTACTAATTTCGCAATTAGAATTAATAAAAGATATAAATAAAGATTAAATTATAAAAAAATAATAGTAACGTATTAACTTGTTTCAATTTTCAAAACAAGTTAATACGTTATTTTTGTGGCTCAATGTCAATAGTTGGGGTGGAAAACTTTGAAAGTTTTCTGCCTCAGTT